>NZ_NRDF01000002.1:0-110327 GCF_003130205.1 Aggregatibacter actinomycetemcomitans | reverse complement strand
GGGGCGATTAGCTCAGTTGGGAGAGCACCTCCCTTACAAGGAGGGGGTCACTGGTTCGAGACCGGTATCGCCCACCACTTAAAATCTTAAAGTGCCGATTCGTCGGGCGATTAGCTCAGTTGGGAGAGCACCTCCCTTACAAGGAGGGGGTCACTGGTTCGAGACCGGTATCGCCCACCACTTAAAATCTTAAAGTGCCGATTCGTCGGGCGATTAGCTCAGTTGGGAGAGCACCTCCCTTACAAGGAGGGGGGCACTGGTTCGAGACCGGTATCGCCCACCACTCACTTCCCTTTAATTATTTTATTTCAACAGGTTCAGAACATTTATTCTTTTGGCGTAAAGTGATAAAGTACGCCCAATTTTTCAGTTGCATCAACGGATTCATTGAATGAATAAACCAATTAAAAATCAGACCGCACTTCTTATTTCTAACGGCTTGTTACGTTTAGCCGGCAATATTGTCAAAATCCTAAGTTACCCGTTCCACGCGATTTTTCCGAAAAAGCGCTTTACCATTCCGGAATTCAGCCCGGCAAGATGCCCAACCAATAAGCCCGGCAAAATCAATAAAGTCATCTGGCAAACCAACTACAGCAACCAAGTTACCTTACCGATTTATTGTAACTATTTGGTCAATCGCCTGTTTTCGCCTGGTTATGATTACCGTTATGTGAGCACCGAAGCGCGCAGCGATTATATTGAAAAAAACGCCGATACGCGTACGTTCGCCGCGTATAGCAGACTCACCGACGGCGCAGCGCAGGCGGATTTCTGGCGTTTATTCACGCTCTACCACGACGGTGGTATTTACATGGACATCGACGGCCATTTGGTCGGCAATTTGGATAAGATGATTGATCCCGAAGATGACGAAGTGCTCATTACGCGCCGTGGTCGTTACACCAATTTCTTTTTAGCCAGCCGCAAAGGCAATCCGTTTTTGAAAGAAACCCTGGACATTATTATTGATAATATCGAAAACCGTCGTATTGACGGCGGCGTGTTTGTCCTCACCGGTCCGGACACCTTAAATAAGGCATTGGAAAACAAAGATGTCAATACCCGCCGCGACAAACTGACCTGTGCGCAAGGCACCTTTGCCAACGAATATTTTCAATACATGGATAAAAAACGCGGCAAATGGATTCACGCGAAAAACGAAGATTTATTAAAATAACCGTCAATTAAGCAAAAAGTGCGGTCACAAAAAGCAGATTTTTGTTGATCGCCTTTTTTGTTTCTGTGATATATTTTTTAACCGATTTCACAAATAACAATCAGAGGGTTCTATGGCACTTTGGGGTGGGCGCTTCACGCAAGCTGCGGATAAGCGTTTTAAAAACTTTAACGATTCATTACGCTTTGACTACCGCTTGGCGGAACAAGACATTGAAGGCTCAATCGGCTGGTCGAAAGCGCTGGTCTCCGTGGGCATTTTAGATGCGCAGGAACAGCAACAACTAGAACAGGCGCTGAACGAATTATTAATTGAAGTGCGGTCAAATCCGCACGCGATTTTACAAGATGATGCGGAAGACATTCACAGCTGGGTGGAAAGTAAACTCATTGATAAAGTGGGTAATTTGGGCAAAAAACTGCACACCGGGCGTAGCCGCAACGACCAAGTGGCGCTCGACATCAAAATGTGGTGTAAACAGCGGGTTGCCGAATTGCAGCATTCCATTCGTGACTTACAACGTAAATTGATGCTCACCGCAGAGAACAATCAGGATGCCGTAATGCCGGGCTACACCCACCTGCAACGCGCCCAGCCGATTACCTTTGCACATTGGTGCATGGCGTATGTAGAAATGCTGGATCGTGATTATTCCCGTTTAGCCGACGCTTACCGTCGCATGAACAGCTGCCCGCTGGGTAGCGGCGCCCTTGCCGGCACGGCATACCCTATCGATCGCGAACAGCTCGCCAAGGATCTGGATTTTGCCTTCGCCACCCGCAATAGTTTGGACAGCGTGTCCGACCGCGATCACATCGTCGAACTGCTTTCCTCCGCGTCCCTTAGCATGGTGCATTTATCCCGTTTCGCCGAAGACATGATTATTTTCAACAGCGGCGAATCCAATTTCGTGGAACTCTCCGATCGCGTGACCTCCGGTTCTTCCCTTATGCCGCAAAAGAAAAATCCTGATGCCTGCGAATTGATTCGCGGAAAAGCGGGACGGGTTATCGGCGCCTTAAACGCTATGCTGATGACGCTAAAAGGCTTACCATTGGCCTATAACAAAGATATGCAGGAAGACAAAAAAGGCATTTTCGATGCGTTGGATACCTGGCAGGATTGCTTAGATATGGCGTCTTTGGTGTTGGATGATATTAAAGTGAACGTGGAACGTACCCGCGAATCCGCCCTCAAAGGCTACTCCAACGCCACCGAATTGGCGGATTATTTGGTGGCTAAAGGCGTGCCGTTCCGCGATTCCCACCATATCGTGGGCGAAACCGTAGTGTATGCCATCAAGCAACACAAGGCGTTGGAAGAATTGACCATTCCGGAATTCCGTCAATTCTGTGAAAAAGTGTCGGACGATGTATACAATATTCTGTCTCTGCAATCCTGCTTAGACAAACGTGCCGCCAAAGGCGGGGTTTCACCGTTGCGCATTGCCGAAGCCATCGCAGATGCAAAAGCCCGATTTGCGTAGGAAATACGTCGTAAAGTGCGGTCAGAAAAAATATTATTTTTTCTGACCGCACTTTTGTTTGTTTTTAGCACTGATTTTACTTACTGAGTCAAAAATTAAACTCTATTCAATAAAAGAAAATTTTTATTGAATATAATCTAACGTATTTCCATCAAGACAAAATATTTCAATATTTTTTTAGAAAAAAATTTGAAACTATCTACCCGACTGTTACAATATTGAAAACCGACTTAACAACATAATAGTTGAGCAACACACTACTCACACAAATGCAAACAACAACGTTCATCTTACAGGAGATTTCTTATGTCTAGCTCGGTTCCTTCCTTAGAAACATTTTTAGCCAAAGTCGAACAACGCGATGGCAACCAACCTGAATTTTTACAAGCCGTACGTGAAGTATTTACCTCCATCTGGCCATTTCTTGAACAAAACCCGAAATATCGCTCCGAAGCCTTGTTAGAACGTCTGGTTGAGCCTGAACGCGCCATTCAGTTCCGCGTGGCATGGACGGACGATAAAGGACAAGTACAAGTCAACCGCGCATTCCGTATTCAATTTAACAGCGCTATCGGTCCGTTCAAAGGCGGTATGCGTTTTCACTCGTCCGTAAACCAATCCATCTTAAAATTCTTAGGGTTTGAACAAATCTTCAAAAACGCCTTAACCACCTTACCGATGGGCGGCGCCAAAGGCGGTTCCGACTTCGATCCGAAGGGCAAAAGTGATGCGGAAGTCATGCGTTTCTGTCAAGCGCTGATGGCGGAACTTTATCGCCACATCGGCCCGGATACCGACGTTCCGGCGGGCGACATCGGCGTGGGCGGTCGTGAAGTAGGTTATTTAACCGGCATGATGAAAAAACTCTCCAACCAAACCGGCTGCGTATTCACCGGTAAAGGGTTGACGTTCGGCGGCAGCTTAATCCGTCCGGAAGCCACCGGTTACGGCTTGGTCTATTTCGTGCAAGCCATGTTAGCGGAAAAAGGGCAGGCGTTGAAAGGCAAAACCGTGGCGGTTTCAGGCTCCGGCAACGTAGCGCAATATGCCATCGAAAAAGCTTTGGAATTAGGTGCAAAAGTCATCAGCTGTTCCGACTCCTCGGGCACTGTGGTAGATGAAGAAGGCTTCACCACCGAAAAATTAGCCGCTCTGATGGAAATCAAAAATGTGAAACGCGGTCGTGTAAAAGATTACGCCGATAAGTTCGGTTTGAAATATGTGGCAGATGTGCGCCCATGGAACTTAAAAGTGGACGTTGCCCTGCCTTGCGCCACCCAAAACGAATTGGAATTGAGCGACGCACAAACCCTTATCGCTAACGGCGTACAGGTAGTGGCGGAAGGCGCCAATATGCCGACCACCATCGACGCCACCAATGCCTTCATTGGTGCCGGCGTTTTATTCGGACCGGGCAAAGCGGCAAATGCTGGCGGCGTGGTAACTTCCGGCTTAGAAATGTCGCAAAATGCACAACGTTTAAGCTGGACCCGCGAAGAAGTGGACTCGAAATTACACAGCATCATGCTGGATATTCACGCCAACTGTAAAAAATACGGTTCCGATGCCCAAGACAACATCAACTATGTGGTGGGCGCCAACGTCGCCGGCTTCGTGAAAGTCGCCGATGCTATGTTGGCACAAGGCGTGTATTAATCAGCCAGAAAAAACACCGTTGAAAATGACCGCACTTTGATCCGCCCTGTTTTAGGGTGCAGATCAACGTGCGATCATCTTCTTTTCTCATTTCTTTTTCTTGATTAAATCAATTCTAACTATTAATAGTTATTTTTTAATCGTCAAATATTATTAATTTAATAGATTGAGAACTTTTTGGCGGTATTTATAATTTTTGTCAATCGATCATCCATGAAAATGGATATTTTTTACTCTACTACTCAAAAATTAAGGAAATGATTATGTCAGCAAAATGCCCTTTCGATCATAACTCTGCCACATTGACTACTGCTGCCGGCGCGCCGGTGGTGGATAATGACAACACCATGAGTGCCGGCCCACGCGGTCCGTTGTTGTTACAAGATGTGTGGTATCAAGAAAAACTGGCCCACTTTGCCCGCGAGCGCATTCCTGAGCGCGTGGTGCACGCCAAAGGTTCCGCCGCATTCGGTACATTCACCGTCACCCACGACATCACCCAATACACCAAAGCCGCGCTGTTTAGCGAAGTGGGCAAACAAACGGATGTGCTGTTGCGCTTTTCCACCGTTGCCGGCGAACGCGGTGCCGCCGACGCAGAACGCGATGTACGCGGTTTTTCGTTGAAATTCTACACCGAACAAGGCAACTGGGACTTAGTGGGCAATAACACGCCGGTGTTCTTCATTCGCGACCCGCTTAAATTCCCGGATTTCATCCACACTCAAAAACGCAACCCGCAAACTAACTTACGTGATGCCACCGCCGCGTGGGATTTCTGGTCGCGCCACCCGGAATCCATGCACCAAATTATGATTCTGTTCAGCGATCGTGGCATTCCCGCAAGTCTGCGCAACATGAACGGCTACGGCAGCCACACTTACAGCTTTATCAATGCCGACAACGAACGCTTTTGGGTGAAATTCCACTTCAAAACCCAACAAGGTCATAAATTCTTAACCAACGCAGAAGCGGCGAAGGTGGTGGGTGAAGATCGCGAATCCAGCCAACGTGATTTATATGATGCCATTGCCAACGGCAATTTCCCCCGTTGGAACGTGAAAATTCAAATCATGCCGGAAGCCGATGCAGAAAAACACAATTACAGCTTTGACTTAACCAAAGTATGGCCGCACAAAGATTATCCGTTGATTGATGTAGGCGTGTTGGAACTGAATCGCAATCCGCAAAACTATTTTGCTGAAGTGGAGCAAGCCGCTTTCGCGCCGAACAACAACGTGCCCGGCATCGGCTTCTCGCCGGATCGTATGTTGCAGGGTCGTTTATTCTCTTATCAAGATGCACAACGCTACCGCTTGGGCGTAAACCACCACCAAATTCCGGTGAATGCGCCAAAATGCCCGTATCACACCACCCACCGTGACGGTGCAATGCGCGTAGATAACAACGGCGGCACACACCCGAACTATGCTCCAAACCGCTTTGACACCTATGTGCCAACCCACGATCAAGGCCCGTCATTGCAACTGGAACGTGAAGGCGCGCACTTTAATTTCCGTGATTACGACGAAGATTATTACTCGCAACCTGCTGCGCTTTACGCCATTATGGACGCCGCCCAACGCGACCGCCTCGCCGGTAACTTCGCCGCCAGCCTCGCAGAAGTCACCGACGAAGTCGTCGTGGAACACCAGTTGGTACACTTTGAACGCGTTAATACGGAATTGGCAAACGCCATTCGCGCAAAACTTGCTTAATTCAAATCTAACTCAAGAGCCGACCGCACTTTTGCTTCAAAAGTGCGGTCATTTTTTTAGCCGAATCCGCTATAAAACCAACAAGCTTGATCTAACAATGCACGGTGTGCAAATATTGAAATTCATCAAATTATAGTGTTAAATCTGAACTCATTGTGTGGTTATGCTAAGTAAAGGTTAGAAACAGATTTGTGTAGCTACCTGACATAAACAAATCCTTCTACTACCTCATCGGAAGCATCGATTCTAAAACGGCATTTTGTTACATGGCGGAAGAATAAAAAAACACTTCCATAAAAAGGCAAGTGAAGAACAAATTTTCTAAGCAATTTAATAAATTAGTAATGTATTGACAGAGCACAGCACCTTTAATTTTATTTTATCTAACGGGGAATGTCGCTGTGCCACTAAGCACGTTGGGAACTGAGAAAGCGATGTAAAGCAAATAATACAAATAGAAAGTAATCTGTCCCCAAAAGTTGGACAGGTTAGCTAACTTAAGTATTGATCACGGTATTGTATCGTGCTCAATCCTTTTAAATTGAGTTTAATTCGTTTTTCGTTGTAATACACCAAATATTCTTCAATCTCCGTCTATAATTCAGCAATAGAGGTGTAAGTGCATGAGTAAAAACATTCTGATTTCAAGATAGCAAAAAAACTTTCAATCACTGCATTGTCGTCGCAATTTCCTCGGCGGTTCATGCTTTGCATGGCTTTCCCCTCTAACATGTTCAACCCATTCTGCCGTGCCATATAATATATCCCGGTCGCTGTGAATAATCGGGCAGTCTGTCGGTTTTAGACGACTAAGCCCCTCCTCTAACATCTTTTTCACCGGCGAAAACTTGGGGCTCGTAGAAAAACTATAAGCAATAATTTCCCGGTTCGCTAAGTCCATCAAGGTCGAAATTCTCCCGGCTATAACCTTGCTTTTCCTTTAACTTTTTGATGGCTTTTCTTTTTTCTGCCGTCGTTTTTGATCGTCCAATTGCCCTAACTTTTTTAGATAATCAATATCTGCTTTTGCAAGGGCGGGTTCCCGTTTCAGCTTTTTAAAAGCTTGTGGTGAAAAGTCGCTTGTTTCAGCCATTTCAATCTGCGTTCTTTTCATTTGGGGTTTCAGAATTTTGGAGGTTTTAGGTTTTGGATTTTGGATTTTGGATTTTGGATTTTGGATTTTTGGTTTTGGGTTTTGGGTTTTGGGTTTTGGGTTTAGCATAAGGCAATTTTACGCGATCAAGCCCTCTTTCACGAGAGGCTTTTAACCAATAAATGACTTGAAAATGAGGAATCTGATGAAGTTTAACCACCTCACGGATACCAAAATCCTGCTCGGTGACCGGCTTGATAATTTTTAAACGAAATTGATAAGAATAGGACATAATCTACACCTCAAATTAGATGCCGGTTTTTTTGGGGTGTAGATCAAAGTGCGGTTGAAAAAACAATCATTTTTTTAACCGCACTTTTCCTTATCTATTCAAACTCCAATTCCACCGCACTTTCACCCAACAATGCCGCCAGTTCGGTGAGCAGTTCGTCCGTCGGGTTGACTGACCATTGCACGCCCATTTTAACCAGCGCCCTGCCCTGCGGGCTTTGGTAGTAAATATGCACCAGCAGCGAATTGCCGCTGTAAGGCTGTAAAATGCCTTTAAATTGTTTAATGAATTGCGATGTGATTTGCTCTTGCGACAAGCAAATCGCCAGGCTTTTGGCATAACGGGCACGGGCTTCGTCGATGGTCATCAGATCACGCACGGACATACGCAACCCCTGCGAGAAATCATCAAAACTCACTTGCCCGGAAACCACGATCACCGTGTCTTTTTGCAGTTTCTCGCCGAATTTTTCCAAGGCTTCACCGAATAAGGTTAAATCCAATCGACCGGAACGGTCATCAATGGTGGCGATACCGATATGGTTGCCTTTTTTCGTCACCGCAACGCGGGTGTTAATCACCAAACCGCTGGCGGTGCTCATTTGCCCGCGATAATTCGGCACCAACTCTTTCAAACGAACGGGGCTATAATGCGCCAATTCTTTCAAATAACGGGTTACCGGGTGGCTGCTTAGATACAAACCTAAGGTTTCCCGTTCGCCGTCCAAAATGGTCTTTTCCTTCCAAGGTGCGATGTTGGCGTAGGAATTTTCTACTTCCTCGTTAGTTTCCGTCAGCACACCAAACATGTCCACCTGCCCTAAGGCTTCGTCTTTCGCGTGTTGATCGGAAGCACGCAGCGCATCTTCCAGATTTTGCTGTAGCGCGGCGCGGTGCGGTCCGAGTTTATCGAAAGCACCGGATTTAATCAGGCTTTCAAAGGTGCGTCGGTTGATTTTCTTTAAATCCACACGGGCGCATAAATCAAACAGGTTTTTAAAGATCCCGTTCTTTTCACGCGCTTCCACCAATGCGGCAATAGGGCCTTCACCCACGCCTTTGATGGCACCGATTCCGTACACGATTTCGCCGTTTTCATTCACGCTGAAATGGTGTTTACCGGTGTTAATGTCGGGTGGCACTACTTTTAACCCCATGCGCATACATTCGTCGTATAGGCCTACAATTTTGTCCGTGTTATCCATTTCCGAGGTCATCACTGCTGCCATAAATTCCGCCGGATAATGGGCTTTCAGCCACAGAGTTTGATAAGACACCAACGCATAGGCGGCGGAGTGGGATTTGTTAAAACCGTAACCGGCGAATTTTTCCACCAGGTCGAAGATCTTCATAGCAAGTCCGCCGTCCACGCCGTTTTTCACCGCGCCTTCTTCAAACACGGAACGTTGCTTCGCCATTTCCTCCGGTTTTTTCTTCCCCATGGCACGGCGCAGCAAGTCCGCGCCGCCCAACGTATAGCCCGCCAACACTTGGGCGATTTGCATCACCTGTTCCTGATACAAAATAATGCCGTAGGTCGGTTCCAAAATCGGTTTGAGGGATTCGTGCTGATAATTAGCGTCGGGGTAAGATACTTCCTCCCGTCCGTGTTTGCGGTCGATAAAATTATCCACCATGCCTGATTGCAACGGACCTGGACGGAACAACGCCACCAACGCGATAATGTCTTCAAAACAGTCAGGTTTCAGGCGTTTGATCAAATCTTTCATACCGCGCGATTCCAGCTGGAACACCGCCGTGGTTTCCGCATTCAGTAGCACATCGAAGGATTGTTGGTCGTCTAACGGAATGGCGCTGATGTCCACCAACGGCTTGCCTTCTTTTTCCATGCGGGCGTTAATCATATCCAGCGCCCATTTAATAATGGTCAAGGTGCGCAAACCGAGGAAGTCAAACTTCACCAAACCGGCATATTCCACATCATTTTTATCGAAGTGGGTGACCGGGTGTCTGCCTTCCGAATCGCAATACAGTGGCGAGAAATCCGTGATCAGGGTCGGTGAAATCACCACCCCGCCGGCGTGTTTACCGGCGTTCCGCGTGACACCTTCCAGTTTACGCGCCATGTCGATAATGGCACGTACTTCTTCATCCGCGTCATAAATTTCCTGTAATTTCGATTCTGCTTCAAAGGCCTTAGCCAAGGTCATACCCGGATCCGGCGGCACCAGTTTGGAAATGCGATCCACAAAGCCGTAAGGTTGCCCCAGCACCCGCCCCACATCGCGAATTACCGCTTTTGCCGCCATAGTACCGAAGGTAATGATTTGCGACACCGCACCATGCCCGTACATTTCCGCCACATGGTCAATCACGCGGTCGCGTCCGTCCATGCAGAAATCCACGTCGAAGTCAGGCATGGAAACCCGTTCCGGATTGAGGAAACGCTCAAAGAGCAAATCGAATTCCAACGGATCCAAATCGGTAATTTTTAGTGCATATGCCACCAAAGATCCCGCCCCGGAACCACGCCCGGGTCCCACCGGAATGTCATTATCTTTCGACCATTGGATAAACTCCATCACGATCAAAAAATAGCCCGGGAAACCCATTTGGTTAATCACATCCAGTTCAACCTGTAGCCGTTCATCATATTCCGGGCGGCGTTCGGCACGCACCTTTTCATCGGGGAACAACACCTTTAAGCGTTTTTCCAAGCCGTCTTTGGCGCGCTTCACCAGATAATCTTCCGTAGTTAAATCACCGGTCGGGAATTGTGGCAGAAAATATTCGCCCAAACGAATGGTGACATTACAACGCTGTGCAATTAACACCGTATTTTCCAACGCGCTCGGCACATCGGCGAACAAATCGCACATTTCCTGTTCGGAGCGAAAATATTGTTGCGACGTATAAAGTTTCGGGCGCTTCGGGTCGTCCAAGGTAAAACCGTCATGAATCGCCACGCGAATTTCATGGGCTTCAAAATCCTCCGTCTGCAAGAAACAAACATCGTTGGTCGCCACCACCGGCAATTGTTGTTTTTCCGCCAGTTCCAGCGCTGCTTTAATATAACGTTCTTCGTCAGGGCGACCTGTGCGGGTGAGGGTTAAATAGAAATGATCGGGGAAAAATTCACGGTAAAAATCCACCGCACTTTTTAGTTCATCGGTGTTGCTTCTGAGTAATTTCTTGCCCACATCACCGCTCACCCCGCCGGACAGCACAATCACCCCGGCGCGATGTTCCACCAGCCATTGCTGATCGATATAAGGTAAATCGGCATAGCCGCGTTCATAGGCTTTCGAAAGCAGTAACGTAATGTTTTTATAACCTTCGTTATTCTTCGCCAGCAGGGTTAAACGGAATTTTTCATCGCCGCACAGTTCACTTTGCACCAACACATCCGTCCCGATAATCGGCTTCACACCGGAAGACAACGCCTCGCCGTAAAAACGCACCAAACCGCAAAAATTGGTGAAATCCGTCAGGCCCATCGCCACCATACCACTTCCCACACAGGCTTTCACCAACGGCTTCACCTTGGCGATACCGTCAATCATGGAAAAATCACTGTGAACCTGCAAATGAACGAAACGTGGCTGCGACATAAAAATCCTTGGGAAAAATCAGACAAAAGTGCGGTGTATTTTAGCGGTATTTTGCGGGGAATTGTAGGGATAATTGTCTTGATGTCTTGCCGTACCGACACAATAAATCCCCACAAAACGCGGTTTTATTACTAGAGTTTTGATCGTCAATCGGCTATATTAGCGCACAATTGTTAGCTGATTTTGGATTTTTAACCATGGATCTCAATTTTCATTTTATCAACCGTATTCGCCATCAGGCAAAAACACTGGCAAATCGCACCGCACTTCGCTATTTCAAAGACAATAACCGGCTGGATATTTCCTGGGCGGAGCTGCAACAGCAGGTGGATCACATCTCTCTGGCACTTTTAGCCAATCATATTGATATTCAGGATAAAATCGGTATTTTCGCACACAATATGCCGCGCTGGACAATCACCGACATCGGTATATTACAGGTGCGCGCAGTGACCGTGCCGATTTATGCCACCAACACCGCAAAACAGGCGCAGTTCATTATTAATAATGCCGATATGAAGATCATTTTCGTCGGCGATCAGGAACAATATGACCAAGTGCTCGACATCGCCGATGAATGCCCTAAGCTTATAAAAATCGTGGCGATGAAAAGCACCATTCATTTGCAGGAACACGCCAAAGCCTGTCATTGGCAGGATTTTATTGAAATGGCGGACGAGCAATCTCGACCACAATTGCAACAACGGCTGGACGACAAATGCCTGGAAGATTTATTCACCCTGATTTACACCTCCGGCACCACCGGCGAACCGAAAGGCGTGATGTTGGATTATGCCAATCTGGCGCACCAGCTGAAGGCGCACGACCAGGCGTTGCAGGTGGATGATACCGATGTATCCCTTTCTTTTCTGCCGCTGTCCCACATTTTTGAGCGGGCTTGGGTGGCGTATGTGCTCCATCGCGGTGCCACCAACTGTTACATTGAAGACACCAATCAAGTGCGGGCGGCGTTGATGGAGATTCGTCCGACGTTGATGTGTGCCGTGCCTCGTTTTTATGAGAAGATTTATGCGGCGATTTTGGACAAAGTGCATAATGCACCGAAGCTGCGCCAATGGATTTTCAATTGGGCCATTGCCGTCGGGCGCAAACATTTCGATGCCCTTGCCAAGCAACAGAAAATCGGCTTCCTGTTAAAACAACAACATGCCCTCGCCGATAAATTGGTGCTCGGTAAATTACGCGCCTTACTCGGCGGGCGCATTCGTATGATGCCGTGTGGTGGTGCCAAATTGGAACCGACCATCGGTTTGTTTTTCCACAGTATCGGCTTAAACATCAAACTGGGTTACGGCATGACGGAAACCACTGCCACCGTTTCCTGCTGGAATGATTTCAACTTTAACGCCAATTCTATCGGCACCCTCATGCCGGGCGCGGAAGTAAAAATCGGCGAAAATAACGAAATTTTGGTGCGTGGCGGCATGGTGATGAAAGGTTATTATAAAAAACCACAGGAAACCGCCGATACCTTCACCACAGACGGTTTCCTGAAAACCGGCGACGCCGGCGAATTCGATGCCGACGGCAATTTATACATCACCGATCGCATTAAAGAACTGATGAAAACCGCCAACGGCAAATACATCGCGCCGCAGGTGCTGGAAAGTAAAATCGGCAAAGATAAATTCATCGAACAAATTGCCGTCATCGCCGATGCGAAAAAATACGTCTCTGCCCTCATCGTGCCTTGCTATGCAGCACTGGAAGACTACGCCAAACAGGTCAACATCAAATATCAGGATCGTTTGGAATTGTTAAGAAATTCGGAGATTATTCAAATGTTAGAACGCCGAATTAACGAGTTACAAAAAGAATTGGCAGGCTGGGAACAAATTAAACGTTTCACCCTTTTGCCCCAAGCATTCAGCACGCAATTGGAAGAAATCACACCAACCTTGAAATTACGACGAAAAGTGATTTTACAGCGTTATAAAGAGCTGATTGAGGCGATGTATAACTAAATGATTCAACATAAAAGTGCGGTGGAAAAATAATGTGTTTTTTCACCGCACTTTTTATATTAATTTCTCTTTATTATTCGTCTTTCAAGTGAATTTTAATAAAAAATTTCAAAAAAGACCTTATTTTTTGTAAAACAATGAAAATTTACTTGCATTTAAAAATTATATGGTTACGATGTACCCCCTTAATTCAGTCTTGCGCAAATATTAGCCAATAAAATTCCATTAATATAATCAAGTACCAAATCTAATTTATAACACCTTAATCTACATTTTTAAGCTGCACAACCTATTAACATATTAATTATCAATGTAATTTACCCTAACAAAAAGGAAAACATAAGATGAATAAAGTCTTTAAAGTAATCTGGTGTAAAGCATCTCAGACATGGGTTGCCGTATCTGAACTATCTAAAGCTTTCTCCCTTTCTACCACTACAGATATACCTAAAAAAACTAAAATATTCATTGCTGCAGCCCCGTTATTATTTCTCTCCTTTAGTATCAACGCTTACATTGCTATAGGTTCTGTTGAAAACAATTCTGTGAAATCCGAGGGGGCAAATTCTTCCCCAAGAACAGGGAATAGCCCCTTCAACTATTTCAACCCCGGTAGCAAATCCTACGAAAATAAAGATCAACTCGGTACCCCAAATCGACTGTATGACAGTCGATATGCATATGGTATTGCCATAGGTAAAAATTCAGACGCACGAGATGCAGACCAAGATTAAAATGGGATCGCTTTAGGTGATTATGCCAAAGCAACTGGGGGATTAGCTATGGCCCTAGGTTCGTTTTCCAGAGCAGAAAAAAATGGCGGTATTGCGATCGGTACAGCATCCAGATCATCAGGAATTAATTCCCTTGCGATGATGCGCCAATCTGCGGCAACCGGGGATTATTCCACTGCTATTGGTTCTGTTGCTTGGGCTGCAGGCGAATCTAGCTTTGCGTTAGGTGCTTCAGCAACAGCAAAAGGAGATCAGTCTATTGCCATTGGTAGCGTAAAACCTAAAGTTCTCTCAACATCTACTGGTAATACTAAAAAGACAAAATATGATGGCTTAGACAATACTCAAACTAATGGCCATCGCTCTATGGCATTAGGCACTGCAGCTAAGACTAATGGTGACGATTCTTTTGCATTAGGTTATGGTTCACAAACTGGCGGATTTGACGTAGTACATGATTCCTATCTTAACGAAAATGTTACTTCAGCCAATACCTCTCAAAAAGCGGAAAAAGCCATTGCAGTGGGCACAAATGCAAAAGCTTTAAAACAGTCCTCAGTTGCTTTTGGCTATGAGGCAAATGCAGCTGGTGAAAACACGATTGCTATCGGTTCTAAAGCAAATGCAACCTATAAAAACGTTGTAGCAATCGGTGAAAGTTCTAGTGCAACTAAGGAAGGTGCAATGGCAATTGGTCAAGGAGCTCAAGCTAACGTAGCCAATTCTTTAGCTTTAGGCACAGGCACTATCGTAACTAGTATTGATGGGGGAACATCAAAATATACATCACAAAACTACAATGTTAATAATGGTGTTGTAGCTGTTGCAAACGCCGGTAAAGAGCGTCGAATTATTAATGTTGCCGGTGGTCGTAATGATACTGATGCAGTGAATGTTGCGCAGCTAAAATTCGTGAATGATAATTTAGCCAAGTCCATTGCCGGCAATAGCTATACAGGCTATGCAACAGATGGGCACACTTATCAAGCGCCTGTATTTAATATCAAAAATACCCCATACTCCAATGTCAAAGCCGCCGTTGAAGCGGCACAAACCAATTATGTAAGTGTAAATAGTACCAATACCGCAACCGGTAGCAATTACGACAATAAAGGGGCTAAAGCGGCAGGTTCTATTGCGTTAGGCGAAAAAGCCGCAACAGGAACCACAGCAACGAATTCCATTGCTATTGGTTTAAACAGCAATGTTAGCGGCAAAAATACCGTTGCATTGGGTGCCAATATCACTGCGACAACCAACGGTTCCGTCATTTTAGGAAATTCCTCCACCACGGAAGGTTCACATTCTGTTTCAAGTGTTAGCAGTGCGGCTGTTAACGGATATACCTATTCAGGTTTTACCGGCACGGTAAAAGACTCAGGGTATTTTGTAAGCATTGGCTCAAAAGGCAATGAGCGTCAAATTAAAAATGTGGCAGCGGGTAATGTTGCGGCAAACTCAACCGATGCCGTTAATGGCTCTCAATTATTTGCTGTCGCCAGCCGTGTAGAACAAGGTTGGCAAATCACTTCCAGCGTGGAAAATGGTGGTACTCAAAATGGCGCAGCCTCGACAGCAGCAATCAAACCGAGTAACCAAGTGAAGCTACTGGCAGGAAAGAATTTAGCAGTCAAACAAAACGGCACTAACTTCACCTTCTCAACCCAAGAAAATGTCACGTTCACTAATGTTACGACCCAAGATCTAACTGCAACAGGCAACACCACTGTTAAGAACTTCAGCGTTCAAAATGGCGGAACCATCAATATGGGAAATAATCGCATTACCGGCGTGGCTGAAGGCACTCAGGATAACGACGCGGTTAACTTTAAACAATTAAAAAATCTTCTTGGTGGTGCCGCATCAACGGAAGTTGTTGAGAAAAAAGCAGCTCAAGCCGGAGATGAAAATCTGGCGGATATTAGCGTAGCAAATGGTAAAAACGCCGGCGATATGGGTGCGAAATACGAAGTATCCGTATCCAAAAAAGCTGTACAAAGTGCCGCAAAAGAAGCGGTTAAAGTGACAGGTTCGGCACCGATTAATGTAAACAAAACAGATGTAAATGGCGTTGATACTTATGCCGTAACCTTTAATGGCACAGAAGCGGCGAAATCTATCCTGTTAACTTATAAAGCTAACGGTAGCGGTGATAAAACTGTTATGTTGGACAAAGGGTTAAACTTTACCAATGGCATGATGACAACCGCTTCCGTTGCAGACAATGGCGTAGTGAAATATGACGTCAATTTATCCACCATTAAAGTGGAAAATGGCAAAGCTGCGGTAGCAGGAACGCCGGGAGCAAATGGCGCCAACGGCACTGATGGTAAAGATGGCGTAGCCACAGTTAAAAATGTGATAGATGCGCTAAATAATGCCGCATGGACAATCACTGCCTCTAAATCCGATGGCGAAGTTGTCGGCAATGCGTCTAATTCCGTTAAAAATGGCGATACGGTGACTTACGATGCAGGAAAAAACATCAAAATTACTCAAAGCGATAAAAAATTCTCTTTTGCCACCAAAGATGATGTTGAATTTACTTCTGTGACCACGGGCAATACCAAATTAACCGGTAACGGTGTAGAAATCACCAACGGCCCTAAACTTACTCAATCAGGTGTAGATGCAGGCAATAAGAAAATTACCAATGTAGCAGATGGCACTATTGCAGCTAACAGCCAAGATGCCGTGAATGGCGGGCAATTATTGGCTGAAACCGCAAAAGCCAAAAGCACGGTTGAGAAAGGCGATGATAATATTCAAATCACACCTGAAAACGCGGCGGATGGGCACATTAACTATAAAGTGGCGTTAAATCCGAGCTTGACCGTTGGGCCGAAAACCAATGGCCACCCAATCACCATTGATGGTAATAACGGCCATATTAGCGGTTTAACCAATACAAGTTGGACAGGCGCGCCAATAACCGGTCGTACAGCAACGGAAGATCAATTATCTATAGTCGATAAAAAATTCGATAATAAGGTTTCTTTAGGCGGTAACAACGGTAGCACTACAGAGAAAACCTTATCTCACAACGGCGGGATCAAATTTAATATCAAAGGCGGAGATAACCAGAAATATGTGACAACATTGGCATCCGGCGATGATGTCACGGTGGATCTTGCCCAAACAACGAAAGATAAGATCGACAATGCGGCAGATAAAAATCTCGCCAACATTACCGATAACGGCAAGAAAGTCATTACCGCTTTAGGCGCTGTTGTGAAAGCGGCTGATTCTACGATTACGGTAACTGACGAAACCGATAATACGACAGGACAAAAAACCTACAAAATCAAAGCCAATATTCCAACACCGGAAAAAACAGCAATGGCTTCCGGCAACAATACAACCATTGAAGGCGATGGCTCAGCCGCCAATCCGTTTAAAGTGAATCTGAAAGATGATTTAGCGTTAGGTCAAAAAGACGCTAACGGTGTGAATGGTAAAGATTCTTCCATTAAAGTGAACGGCAAAGATGGTTCCAGTGTGGCGATTAACGGTAAAGACGGTTCCATTGCGTTAAATGGCAAAGACGGGGCGAATCCTGTCACCATCAACACAGCACAAGGTCCTGCCGGTGTGAATGGAACCAATCCGAAAAATCGTTTAATGGTGAATAATGAAGCAGTGGCGACCCTTGAAGACGGCTTAAAATTCGCCAGAGATAACGGCACTGAAGTCATCAGCAAAACCTTAAATCAAAAACTGGAAATTGTGGGCGGTGCGGATAAAAACAAATTATCCGACAACAACATCGGCGTGAATGCCAATAACGGCAAACTGGAAGTGAAATTAGCCAAGGAGCTTAAAGAGTTAACCAGTGCGCAATTCAAGAATGGCGACAATACAACGGTTATCCATGGCAATGGTATGACGATTACCCCGAAAGATCCGACAAAGGCAGTCAGCTTAACGGATAAAGGGCTAAATAACGGCGGTAATCAAATTGTGAACATAGACAGCGGGCTAAAACAAGCTGACGGTTCAACGGTTGCCTTAAAAGATGCCTCAGGTAATACCTTAAAAAATGCGGCGAATATCGGCGATTTACAAAAATCCATTAACAACATTACCGACGCAGGTAAAAATGGTGGATTCGGTTTAAGTGATGACAATGGCGTAACCGCTAAAGCCAATTTAGGGGAAACCGTGCACGTAAAAGGCGATGGCAGTGTTATTACAAAAGTGGTTACCGATAATGGCAAACCGACCTTACAAGTGGGTTTAAGCAATCACATCACCGTAGGAGACGATACGCAAGCAGGCACCATTAGCGTCAAAAGGGGAAAACGGTAAGGATGGCGTATCCATCAATGGTAAAGAGGCTTCCGTCACGTTTGCGAAAGACGGGCAACCAGGTATGTCTATTGCCGCTACACGTAGTGCCGATGGTAAAGACGCGTTGACCCTCAAAGGCAAAGACGGTAAAGACGGCATTTCGTTCCAAGAAGATGGTCGTATTACTCAGGTTGCCGATGGAGTAAATGACAAAGATGCGGTGAACAAATCCCAATTGGATAAAAGTATTGCCCAAGCCAAATCCAATGTCAGCTCCGGCAAAAACATCACTGTGACGCCTCAAAAGAACGCCGACGGAAGCACCACGTACACCGTTGAAACCCAAGACGATGTTGAATTCACCACAGTGAAAACCAGAGATACCACCCTGGATAGCAACGGTATCAACATCAATGGCGGACCAAGTGTCACCAAGGACGGCATTCACGCCAATGATAAGAAAATCACCGGTGTCAAAGACGGTGAAATTTCAGCCCATAGTAAAGAGGCGGTGAACGGCAGCCAATTACATCAAACCAACCAAAATGTGACGAATTTAGCCAACAATGTGGATAAAGGGTTAAATTTCCAAGGGGACAACCAAGAAGTCACGGTTAATCGTAAATTAGGCGATCAACTTAACATTCGCGGCGGTGCGGATCTGAAGAAATTAACGCAAAATAATATCGGCGTGGCTGCGGATAAAAACGGCACCATGACCGTTCAGCTGGCGAAGGAAGTTAATCTCGGCGCGGATAGCAGCCTCACCGTAGGTAATACCACGGTCAATAACGACGGCGTTACGATTAAAGACGGTCCCGGCATGACAAGCCAAGGCATCAACGCCGGCGGCAAACGAATTGCTAACGTTGCGAAAGGGAAAGCGCCGACGGATGCGGTAAATATGAGTCAGCTTCAAGAGGTCGGCAGTGCCATTAACAATCGCATTGATAACATTGATAACCGCGTGAAAAAAATGGACAAACGTCGCAAAGCCGGCACTGCTTCCGCCCTCGCTACCGCAGGTTTGATGCAGCCGCATAGAGACGGACAATCCGCATTAGTCGCCGCCGTCGGTCAATATCAAAGCGAAACCGCTGTGGCAGTGGGTTACTCACGTATTTCCGATAACGGAAAATATGGCGTGAAAGTCTCTTTCAGCACCAACTCCCAAGGCGAAGTTGGCGGTACGGCAGGCGCGGGCTACTTCTGGTAAAATACGCTCGTTGAACTAACCTGAAAAAAAGTGCGGTGGAAAAATAATGTGTTTTCTCACCGCACTTTTTTATTTTCGCCCGCTCATTTCTCCCCGAATGAAATTCCTAACGAAACCAATCACTAAACTTTTCTCATAACAGAACGTTAACAAACAAGCCACAAAAACACTACATCTTGTGTCTTGAAATCCATAAAATATCTATATATAGTATTATCCAATTTTTTATAACACTAAATATGGACATCTCTCATGGGTACATTTTTTGTCATTAAGCGTGACGGTTCACGCATTAGCTTTGAGCTTCAACGTATCGTAAACGCCATTAAAAAGGCGGCGCAAGCGGTCGGCATTACGGATGATCGTTATTGCTATGCCGTGGCGCAAAAAGTCAGTGATGACATTTTCAGCCATTACCAACAGGAAATCGACATTAGCCACATTCAAAAAATCGTGGAAAATCACTTAATGGGGAGCCAATACCCGCAAGTGGCGCGCGCTTATATTGAATATCGTCACGATCGCGATTTGGCGCGTGAAAAACGCAGTCAATTAACCCAAGAAATTGAAGGGTTAATTGAACAAAGCAACGTGGAATTACTGAACGAAAACGCCAATAAAGACGCCAAAGTGATCCCAACCCAACGGGATTTGCTGGCGGGTATCGTGGCGAAACATTATGCCAAACGTTACATTCTGCCGCGCGATGTGGTGAAAGCCCATGAAAAAGGCGAAATTCATTATCACGATTTGGACTATTCACCCTTCTTCCCGATGTTCAACTGCATGCTGGTGGATTTAAAAGGCATGCTGACCCAAGGCTTTAAAATGGGCAACGCGGAAATCGAACCGCCGAAGTCCATCGGCACCGCCACCGCCGTGACTGCGCAAATTATCGCGCAGGTGGCAAGCCATATTTACGGTGGAACCACCATCAACCGCATTGATGAAGTGTTGGCGCCTTATGTTCAACTCAGTTACGACAAACATCTGAAAAATGCCGCGCAGTGGAATGTGCCCGATGCGCAAGGGTACGCGCAGGCACTTATCGAAAAAGACTGTTTCGACGCCTTCCAATCCCTTGAATATGAAGTGAACACCTTGCACACCGCCAACGGCCAAACCCCGTTCGTGACGTTCGGTTTCGGTTTAGGCACAAGTTGGCAGGCACGTTTAATTCAAAAAGCGATTTTACAAAACCGCATTCGCGGCTTAGGCAAAAATCACAAAACACCGGTGTTCCCGAAACTGGTTTTCACCCAACGCAAGGGCGTGAATCTGGAACCGAATGATCCGAATTACGACATCAAACAGCTTGCTTTGGAATGTGCCAGCAAGCGTATGTATCCGGATATTCTCAATTACGATCAGGTGGTCAAAGTCACCGGTTCCTTCAAAGCGCCGATGGGCTGTCGTAGCTTCCTGGGTGCCTACGAAGAACACGGTGAACAAATCCACGACGGACGCAATAATCTCGGTGTGGTGAGCCTTAACCTGCCGCGTATCGCCATCGAAGCCAAAGGTGATGAAAAACGTTTCTATGAAATCCTGGACCAACGTTTAGCCTTGGCGAAAAGAGCGCTCATGACCCGTATTGCCCGCTTAGAACATACAAAAGCCCGCGTGGCACCGATTTTATACATGGAAGGTGCCTGCGGTGTGCGTTTGAAAGCGGACGACAACGTGGCGCAAATCTTCAAAAATGGACGCGCATCCATCTCCCTCGGTTACATCGGCATTTACGAAACCGTCAATGCGCTCTATCACCGAGGTCATATTTACGATGACGAAATGCTGCGCGAAAAAGGTCGCGCCATCGTGGAATACCTCAGCAACGCCACCAAACAATGGCACGCCGAAACGGGCTATGCCTTCAGTTTATATTCCACCCCGAGCGAAAACCTGTGCGACCGCTTCTGCCGTTTAGACACCAAACAATTCGGCGTCATCGACGGCGTGACCGACAAAGGCTACTACACCAACAGCTACCATCTGGACGTGGAGAAAAAAGTCAATCCATACGACAAACTGGACTTTGAAATGGTGTACCCGCCACTCGCCAGCGGTGGTTTCATTTGCTACGGCGAATACCCGAACATCCAGCACAACCTCAAAGCGCTGGAAGACGTGTGGAATTACAGCTACGACCGCGTACCTTACTACGGCACCAACACGCCTATCGACGAATGCTACGAATGCGGTTTCACCGGCGAATTTGAATGCACCAGCAAAGGCTTCACCTGCCCGAAATGCGGCAACCACGACAGCGAAAAAGTCTCCGTCACCCGACGGGTTTGCGGCTACTTAGGCAGCCCCGACGCCAGACCGTTTAATGCGGGCAAACAAGAAGAAGTGAAGCGCAGAGTTAAACACATGTAGTTACTCCTACTTTCTTGCTTGTGCAAGAAAGTAGCAAAGAACACACCCCGGATAAGCCGCTGTTCTTCGCTTGGTTGCAATTTTTTTCACGGAAATTTTCGAACTCGCTGCGCTCAAACAGGCGAAAATTTCCTAAAAATTGCAAGTCGCTCAGGCGTCTTATACGGGGACCCCATTTATTTGAGCATTATTCTGGAAAAGTGCGGTTATTCTTTTAAGCGTTTTTTATAGAAAAATAAAAAGGTTATGTATCAGTTGCACAAAGCTGAAATTCCGATTCCCGAGCTTGTCGAAGGATTAGTAATTCAGCCTTTTCAAACACAAAACTCATGCTTCGACAAGCTCAGCAACCGTTTTGTGCATTTGCTACATAATTTCTAAAAATACCACAAAATTTTACCGCACTTTAAAAGTCAACGTTGGGTTCCCTTCTTTGCCGCCTTTGTGAAATTGAATTTGTAGGGAATTTTGTACTGTTTGAGCGTAGCGAGTTTACAAAATTCCCGTAAAGCAAATTCAATGGAACAAAGGACAAAATGCAACGCATTTTAAGCGTTGGCTATGCCAACGACCCCGAAGGGGTGAGCAAGTCAGCTGTGCTGAGTTGCGAATAAACAAGGCAAAGCAGGGGCGCCTTTCTTTTGGTTACTTTTCTTTGGCGACGCAAAGAAAAGCAACTCGCTATCGGCGAAATCCGATATATCAACAAAAACCATAACGGGTTAAATAATCTAAAAAATAAGTAACTAATGAACTACCTCCAATACTACCCCGTCGACATCGTCAACGGCGAAGGTACACGCTGCACCCTTTTCGTCAGCGGTTGCACGCACGCCTGTAAAGGCTGCTACAATCAAAAAAGCTGGTCGTTTAGTGCGGGTGTACCGTTTGGTATTGAAATGGAAGAACAGATTCTCAAAGATCTCAAAGACACACGCATTAAACGCCAAGGCTTAACCCTCTCCGGTGGCGATCCGCTTCATCCGCGCAATGTGGAAACGCTGTTGCCGTTAGTGCAACGGGTCAAACGGGAATGCCCAGATAAAGACATTTGGGTGTGGACGGGTTACAAATTAGATGAATTGGATGAGTATCAACGGCAAATGCTGCCTTATATCGACGTATTAATTGATGGCAAATTCATTCAGGCGCAGGCGGATCCGAGCCTGATTTGGCGCGGCTCGGCGAATCAGGTGATTCATCGGTTTAAGATCTGATTTCGCACAAAAGTACGGTGCTTTTTTCAGGCGAATTTCGCCACGCTATTGTGCCAAATGGTCTCGGCGATTTGCGCCGGCGTTTCGCTTCTTAATTCACACAAGGCATTGAACACCTGCACCACGCGTTCCGGACGATTAGGCTGCCCTTGAAAACCAAACACCGGCATGTCCGGTGAGTCCGTCTCCAATAACAACGCCTCCAAAGGCAATTTAGCGATAGTCTGACGGGTTTTATTGGCGCGTTGATAAGTAATGGTGCCGCCCACGCCGATTTTATAGCCTAAATCCACAAAGCGTTTCGCCTGATCGTAACTGCCCGCAAAACCATGCACCACGCCGCATTTCGGCACGGCGATACGCCTTAAAAAGGAATACAGCTGCTCGTGAGATTTACGGGAATGCAGATTCACCGGCAAATCGTGCGTTTTCGCCAAATGCAACTGCGCTTCCAAAAAATCACATTGTTTGCGCCATAATTCATCCGTTAAGAGCTCCGGCACGGCGCGCTCCAAACCGATTTCCGCCACCGCCGTGCAACTTGTCGTACGCGCTGCCAATGCCTGATCCAGCAAATCCAAATCGCCGATTTGATGTTCTTTGATATACAAGGGATGCAACCCCAAGCCGTAGTACAGCTGCCCGGGATAAAGTGCGGTCATTTTTTCAATCGTTTTGAAATCCCGCTGCAACACGGCAACAATCAAGATTTTTTGCACGCCCACCGCCTGCGCGTTATGCACCAACTGCGCCAACGGCTCGCCGCTAAATTGTTGCAGGTAATCAAGGTGGGTGTGGGTATCAAAAAAAGGCATGATTAGAAAAGAAATTCGGGTAAAGTCTTTTACAATGAATGATGGTGCTGATTTGGATTTCTGTAGAAGAAACACGATAAACAATTCGATAGCCTCTGACATAAATTTCACGGGTTCCTTCAACACTACCGGCAACCCCCATCAGTGGCATATAGGCAAGCACTTCAATCGCTTGTTTAATATCTTCAAAAATAGTTATGGCACTGCTAAATCCGGCATATTCGGTTAAATCAAATACAATATGCTCAAAATCCTGAACGGCGTTTTCTGAATAAATAATTTTATGCAACGTCCTTCATTCCTTCTTTAGCTTTTACCGCTGCCTGAATCACGCGCTGATAAACTTGTTCAGACTCACATACACGATTATTTTTAAAATCTTCATCCGATTTTGTCACTTTTTGTTGCAAAAACTGTTTATATTCCTGTGTCATCATAACCTCCCGCGATTTTAATTAATTTTAGTACAAACCGATCCATTAAGGAACCAATAACCGCCCAATTATTTAGGCGGTTATTGTGAAAGATTACTTGTCCACAGTAACCGAAGTAATCACCACATCCTCATTCGGCACATCTTGATGGAAACCTTTATTACCGGTTTTAACGCCTTTAATTTTATCCACCACATCCATGCCTTCAACCACTTCGCCGAATACCGCATAGCCCCATTCTTGCACCACTTCGCGCCCGTGTAATTCTTTTGCGCGGTAATCCAGGAAGTTGTTATCGGCAACATTAATGAAGAATTGCGCCGTTGCGGAATGCGGGTCAGAGGTGCGCGCCATGGCGATGGTGCCGCGTTTGTTACTTAAACGGTTATTGGCTTCGTTTTTAATCGGCGCGTTGGTGGCTTTTTCGCGCATACCACTTTCCATGCCGCCGCCCTGAATCATAAAACCGTCAATCACGCGGTGGAAAATTGTGTTATCATAAAAACCGTTTTTACAATAAGTTAAGAAGTTTTCCGCCGTTACCGGTGCTTTCTCGTGATTTAAGGCAATTTTAATATCGCCGAAATTTGTATGGAGTGTAATCATTGTGCTTTTCCTCTACGAATTAAAGAGCGTCATTATTTCATAATCCGCCCCAAATCGCCATAAAGTGCGGTGCGTTTTCAAAAAGATTTGGATCCTAATATGTTAAAACTTTTCAATACCCTAACCCGCGAAAAAGAAATTTTTAAACCGATTCACGCCGGCAAAATCGGAATGTATGTGTGCGGCGTGACCGTGTACGATCTGTGTCACATCGGACACGGGCGTACGTTCGTTTGCTTCGATGTAATCGCCCGTTATTTGCGTTATTTAGGCTACGATTTAACCTATGTGCGAAACATTACCGATGTGGACGACAAAATCATTAAACGCGCGCTGGAAAACAAAGAAACCTGTGATCAGTTGGTAGATCGCATAGTGGTGGAAATGTACAAAGATTTTGACGCCCTGAACATTTTGCGTCCGGATTTTGAACCGCGCGCCACCCACCATATTCCTGAAATCATTGACATTGTACAGAAATTAATCCAACGCAGACACGCCTATGTGGCGGATAACGGCGATGTGATGTTTGATGTGGAAAGCTTCAAAGGTTACGGCAAATTGTCCCGTCAGGACTTGGAACAATTACAAGCAGGCGCGCGCATTGAAATTAACGAAATCAAGAAAAATCCGATGGATTTCGTGTTATGGAAAATGTCCAAACCGAACGAACCGAGCTGGGATTCGCCTTGGGGCAAAGGTCGCCCGGGCTGGCACATCGAATGCTCCGCCATGAATGGTAAACAATTAGGCGAGCATTTTGACATTCACGGCGGCGGCTCCGACCTCATGTTCCCGCACCACGAAAACGAAATCGCCCAATCCTGCTGCGCCCACGGCAATCAATATGTGAACTACTGGCTACATTCCGGCATGATCATGGTGGATAAAGAAAAAATGTCAAAATCCCTCGGCAATTTCTTCACCATTCGCGATGTATTAAGCCACTACGACGCGGAAAGCGTGCGCTATTTCTTACTGACCGCCCACTACCGCAGCCAATTAAATTACAGCGAAGAAAACCTTAACCTCGCGCACGGCGCATTGGAACGGCTCTACACCGCATTACGCGGCACAGATAAAAGTGCGGTGGCTTTTGGCGGTGAAAATTTTGTAGACACCTTCCGTGAAGCCATGGACGATGATTTCAACACGCCGAACGCCCTTTCCGTACTATTTGAAATGGCGCGCGAACTGAACAAGCTGAAAACCGAAGACATGGCAAAAGCCAACGGCTTGGCTGCACGCTTACGCGAACTCGCCGCCATTCTCGGTCTGCTTCAACTGGATCCGGAGCAATTCCTACAAGCCGGTTCCAATGAAGATGAAGTGGCGAAAATTGAAGCGCTTATCAAACAACGCAACGAAGCCCGCGCCGCCAAAGACTGGGCAGTCGCCGACGCCGCGCGCAACGCCTTAACGGAAATGGGCATCGTATTGGAAGACGGTCCGAACGGCACCACCTGGCGGAAACAATAATTCAAGCCATTCAAAAAAACAAAAGGAAAGTTAATCATAACTTTCCTTTTTTGTTATCACTACACGGGGTTCATCATAAAGTGCGGTGGTTTTTCCAAGCGTTTTTCAAGAGAAAAAACGTTCGTGAAAATCACCGCACTTTTTGCGATTATTTCACCAAGCCGCCGCTTGCCTGTAAATCGGCGTGATAAGAAGAACGGACGAATGGACCGCAGGCGGCGTGTTCAAAGCCCATGTTTTGAGCTTTATCGCGGAACATATCGAATTCTGTCGGCGGAACGTAACGGGCAACCGGAAGGTGGTGGCGACTCGGTTGTAAATATTGTCCCAGCGTCAGCATCGTCACACCATGATCCCGCAGATCCTGCATCACTTCCAAGATTTCGTCATTGGTTTCGCCTAATCCCACCATAAGTCCGGATTTGGTCGGAATATGCGGGAACATAGCTTTAAATTCCTTCAATAGGCGCAGCGACCATTGATAATCGGCACCCGGACGGATTTCGCGGTATAAGCGCGGCACATTTTCCAGATTATGATTGAACACATCCGGCGGATTGTCTTTTAATTTCTCCAGCGCCAATTCAATGCGGCCACGGAAATCCGGCACTAAAATTTCAATTTTAATATTCGGATTCAGGGCGCGGATTTCCCGAACGCAGTCGGCAAAATGCCCGGCGCCGCGATCCGGTAAATCATCGCGGTCAACGGAGGTAATCACCACATAACGCAATTTCATATCCTGAATGGTTTCCGCTAATTTACGCGGCTCTTCCGGATCTGGTGCCAACGGTTTGCCGTGCGCCACGTCGCAGAACGGGCAACGGCGCGTACAAATGGCGCCGAGAATCATAAAGGTTGCCGTACCGTGGTTGAAACATTCGTGCAGGTTCGGGCAGGAGGCTTCTTCGCAGACGGAATGCAAGCCATGGCGACGCATACCGGATTTGATGCTTTGAATGCGCGCGCCGTTTGCCGGAATTTTAATTTTCATCCATTCCGGTTTTTTGAGCAGTTCTTGCTCAGGATCGATATTTTTCACCGGAATAATGGAGGTTTTGGCGGCGTCGCGATATTTAACGCCGCGCTCCATTTTAAAAGGTGTTCCCATTGATATTCCTTAATTTTATGTGCAGATTTGTAGAGGTAATGTGCGTAAAAACGGTTGTTGATGTTAACAAGTTGTTACATTATACCCCAATTGCGCGGCGAAATGTTTAACTAATTGTGGGGAAACCTTGTCACAATCGGCATCCTGCGTGGGAATAAAATCTGCCAGCTGACACATTTCCAAGCCTGCATAACCGCAAGGATTGATTTGATGAAACGGAGTTAAATCCATGTTGATATTAAACGCCAAGCCATGGAACGAACGACCGTGGCGAATACGCAAACCGAGGGAGCAGATTTTTTTGCCGTCAATATAAACGCCCGGTGCATCAGGTTTCGCATAGCCTTCAATGTCGTAATCCGCCAAAGTCTTCACCACCGATTGCTCAAGTGCGGTCACTAATTGGCGCACATTTAGATTCTCATGGCGCTTCACATCAATCAGCACATACATAATTTGCTGCCCCAAACCGTGATAGGTAATCTGCCCGCCACGATCGGACTGCACCACCGGAATCGCGCTTTGTTGTAACAAATGTTCCGGCTTGCCCGCCTGACCTTGGGTGAACACCGACGTATGCTGCACCAACCAGATTTCATCGGGGGTATGTTCCGTACGATTATCGGTAAACGCCTGCATCTCGTGCCAAACGTCCTCATAATCACGAATGCCGAGCTGTCGTACAATTAATTCGGGTTGCATGATGATTTCCTAAAAACGTTGTTTTTTCTGACCGCACTTTGATGGTTAGAGTACCATCCGCACACCATCGATCTCCGCCAATTCTTTATACAGCGTTTCGATTTGTTCGATATTCTCGGCGCGCACTGTAATGGATACGGAATGATAAGTGCCTTTGCCGCTTTCTTTCATGCTCGGGTTGTAATCGCCTTTGATGGTTTTATGCACCACCTGAACCACGTCATCTACTAAATCGGGACGGGCGGCGCCCACCACTTTAAAGGTGAAATCGCACGGGAATTCCAACAGATCCTTTAATTTTTGTTGTGGAATATCAGCTAAATTTACGGTTTTTTTATCTGTCATTGCATTTTCCTAAAAAAGTGAACCGCACTTTCATGAAAAAGTGCGGTCAGTGTTGAGTGTGTTTTTTTAAAGGCTAGTCAAATAAACTTTTGATGGTAAGCACCAGCCAGTCCCAGATTTTGCCGAAGATACCGCCTTCTTTCACTTCTTGCATCACTTGTAAGTTCACACCGGCGATGTCTTTGCCGTCTAATTGATACACTACTTTGCCTACAACTTGCCCTTTGGCAAGGGGAGCTTCGAGGTATTTTTTCTCTAACTCGTAGCGGGCTTTGAGCTCGGCGCTTTTGCCTTTCGGAATGGTGATGAAAGCATCTTGCAACACGCCTAATTGGATGTTGCTTTCATCGCCGTAATACACCCGTTGTTCGGAAATGGATTTGCCTGAATCAAAGGTTTTGAAGGTTTCAAAATTAGCAAAACCCCATTGCAATAATTTTTTGCTTTCCACCTCGCGACCTTTATAAGTCGGCACGCCCATGACGACGGAAATCAAACGCATATTGTTCGGGCTGACGGCGGAAGCCACTAGGTTGTAGCCCGCTTTATCCGTGTGACCGGTTTTCATGCCGTCAACGTTAATGGTTTTGTCCCATAACAAGCCGTTGCGATTAGGTTGTTTGATTTTGTTAAAAGTAAAATCTTTTTCGGCGTAAATTTTATATTCTTCCGGTAAATCACGAATAATGCGCGCGCCGATAATCGCCATATCGCGGGCGGAAGAATATTGGTTATCTTCATCTAAACCGTGAACCGTGGTGAAATGGGTGTTTTTTAAACCGAATTGTTCCACATATTTATTCATAGTATCAACGAAGTTCATCACCGTGCCGGAAACGTGTTCCGCCATTGCCACACAGGCGTCATTACCCGAAACAATAATGATGCCGCGATGTAAATCCGCAACGGAAACCTGTTGATTTAAGTTTAAGAACATTTTGGAAGAACCGGGGAATTTATGCCCCCAGGAGCTTTCGCCGATGGTGACCATATCTGTATTATGGATTTTGCTCTGCTTAATTGCCTGCCCGACCACATAGCTGGTCATCATTTTGGTCAATGATGCCGGATATTGGCGCTGATCCAGGTTAAGGGACGCCAACACAGCACCGGAGTTGTAATCCATTAAGACGTAGGTTTGAGCATTAATTTCCGGCATGGCGATGTTAAATTGTATGTCTTCCGCCGCCATGGCGCCGAGCGACATCGCCAATGCACCTGCAACGATGGCAATCTTGCTGTTTTTTACTGCTTTATTAAACATAATGTTAAATATCCTAAAATTATGTACTTGTTATTGATTATAAGAATACACAATCAACGGTTCGGAATGATTTAACCGTCTTAATTGTGTTTTCAATTCGTTGATTTCCTGTTTTGAATTAAATGGTCCCAAATGGATATGGTATTTTTTACCATGTGCGGCAATTTCCGTTTTCACATTATTTAACGCTAAATCCTGAATGATCTGCTCGGCGTTTTTCTTGCTGGCGACATTGACCATTTTAATTTCATAGCGTTCCGCACTTGCCGCTTTACGACTTTTTCGCGGTACCGGCGTGGAGACGGTTTCATTATCCGCCAGGCGTTTTAGCCCTTCTTCCGTTCTACTCGCTTTCGCCAATGTGGAGATGCCTGCGCCGGAAAGCTCACCTTTGGCGTCCACATGCAACGCTTCTACCTTAACCAATCCCATACCGTAATTTACAATACCGATTTCTTTTGCCGCCGCGTGGGACAAATCAATAATACGATCTTTAGCAAAGGGCCCGCGGTCGTTGATATGTACAATGACTTTGCGTTGATTATACATATTGGTGACCACTGCGTAGGAATTCAAAGGCAAGGTTTTATGTGCCGCCGTATATAAAGTGGAATCGTAAATATCGCCGTTAGAGGTTTTCCGACCGTTAAATTTATGATGGTAATAGCTGGCAATCCCCTGTTTGGAATAATTTTTTGCCGTTTGGTGAGGCTTTGTGGTGTAAGTTTCCCCTTTTACATTATAAGTCTGCGCTTTATCGGACATCGGACGGTATGTCAACGATGGTCCTTGAATGCCATATAATTTTTTTGTTTCGGCTTGCACGGAAAGTGCGGTGCAAAATGAAAACAAAATCATCATATATTTTACAGTTTGCTTTAGATTCATTGAGTTTTCTCCCTCTCTGTAAAGCTCACAATTAAGAAAACTGAAAAATTAATTAGTTCCTTTCAGAAAGTGTTCTTTGTGAGTATGAATTGACATGATCAAACCGAAGCCCGCCATAATCGCCACATAGGATGTGCCGCCATAACTCACCAATGGTAAAGGCACGCCCACAACAGGCAAAATACCGCTCACCATGCCGATGTTAACAAAGACATAAACGAAGAAAATTAACGTTAATGCCCCCACTAAAATACGCCCGAAAGCGCTTTGCGCATTAACGCCAATCATTAAACCGCGCGCAACAATAAATAAATAAATGGCTAATAAAATCAAAAAGCCAATCATGCCATATTCTTCACTCAACACGGCGAAAATGAAATCCGTGTGCGGCTCGGGTAAAAACTCCAGCTGGGATTGCGTTCCCTGCAACCAGCCTTTCCCCCATAACCCACCAGAACCGATAGCAATTTTGGATTGCCAAATATGGTAGCCTGCGCCCAATAAATCTTTTTCCGGATCAAATAAAGTCAACACACGGGCACGTTGATAGTCGTGCATTAAATAGAACCACATAATCGGAATAAATCCCGCAAGCGCAACCACGGCAATTAAAATGAGCCACCAGCTCATGCCGGCTAAAAATACCACAAACAAGCCGGAACCGCTAACCAAAATTGAGGTGCCCAAATCGGGCTGAATCGCCACGAGTAAAGTCGGCACGATAATGATGATCAGCGCGATAAACGTTTCTTTTAACTTAATGGGTTGCGGGCGATTGCCCAAATACACCGCCACCATCAGCGGCACTGCCAGTTTTACGATCTCGGACGGCTGAAAACGCACCACGCCCAAATCCAGCCAACGCTGTGCCCCTTTACTGGTTGCGCCGATAAGATCCACCAAAATAAGCAATACGATGCCAAATCCAAATAAATACGGCGCAATGCGCTGATAAAATTTTGGCGGAAACTGCGCCATGACCAACATTACGGCAAACCCGAGCGCTACCTGAACAATACGACTGCGAAACATGGCTTCATTAGCACCGGAAGCGCTATATAAAACCAACATGCCATAGCCGGTAACCACCACCAGACCAATAAACAGCCACAAATCGATATGCAAACGTCGCCACAGTTCGAGCCAAATATTACGATCATTCATTTTCATTCGGCTCGTCTCCTGTTGCAGGTTCCGCTTCCGGCGATTCGGGCTCGTCGAATGGCGACATCACGGCTTGCGGGGTATTTTGTTTAAAATAATAATCCATAATTTTTCTGACGATCGGCGCTGCATTACTGGAACCGCCGCCGGCATTTTCCAAAATCATCGACACTACGATTTGCGGGTTATCATAAGGTGCGAAAGCGGTAAACCACGCGTGATCGTGCAATTCTTTTTTCAAGCTGCCGGCGTTATAAGTTTGATTTTCTTTCAAACTGAACACCTGTGCCGTACCGGATTTACCGGCAACACGATAAGGCGTGCCGATAAAGGCTTTACGCCCTGTTCCACCGGCACCATTCACTACGTTGTACATACCGCGTTTCGCCTCATCCCAGAAATACTGTTTCGGTTCGGTAATATCTTCGTACAACAGTGGATCTTTATAAGATTCCACTACCGAACCTTCCACGCTCTTCATTAAGTGCGGTGTGTTTACCTTGCCGTTATTTACTAAAATGCTGGTGGCTTTTGCCAGCTGTAATGGTGTCGCCGTCCAGTAACCTTGCCCGATGCCCACAGAAATCGTATCACCTTGCACCCAGGCTTTTTTATAGCGTTTTTGCTTCCATTCACGGGTTGGCATATTAGCACTGGTTTCCTCCTGAATATCAATCCCTGTCGGCACACCGAAACCAAAGCGTTTCATCCAATCGGACAGGCGATCTATGCCGAGGTTATAAGCAGTTTGATAAAAATACGTATCGGAGGATTCGGTAATGGCCTTGTTTAAATTGATCATGCCGTGCCCGCCTTTACGCCAGTCACGAAAACGCTTGGTACTGTTTGGCAACATCCAATAGCCGGGATCATAAATGGTCATGTTCGGCGTAATCACATTTTCCTGCAATGCGGAAACGGCGATGAACGGTTTCACGGTTGATGCCGGCGGATAGGCACCTTGGGTCACGCGGCTATAAAGCGGGCGATTTGAGTCATTGAGCAAGCGACGGTAATCCGCCCCGGAAATGCCATCCACAAAAAGATTATTGTCATAACTCGGTACGGAAACCATGGCTAAAATGCTGTTGTCTTTCGGATCCATCACCACCACGGCGCCTTTGTGTCCCGCCAATAAATCCGTAACGTAAAGCTGTAAATTTAAGTCAATAGTCAAGTGAATGCTTTTGCCGGCAATGGCGGGTTGTGCGCGCAATTTGCGGATCACTTTACCGCGACTGTTCACTTCTACTTCTTCAAAGCCCGTGGTGCCGTGTAAAGCATCTTCATAATAGCGCTCAATGCCGAGTTTGCCCCAATCGTGCGTGCCGGAATAATTGGCGTATTTTTCCTCTTTTTTCAAGCGTTCCACATCACGATCGTTAATTTTTGACACATAGCCCAAAACATGGGTCAGCGGTTCACCGTATAAATAGTGGCGCTTAAAATAGGGTTTCACATCCAAACTCGGGAAATTGTATTGATTCACCGCAAAACGGGCAATTTGCTCTTCCGTTAAATTTCGTTTCAGCATAATCGGCATATAACGGGAAGCGCGGCGTCGTTCCTTGTTAAAATTCGCAATATCCTCATCGGTTAAGCCTACCAACACTCTCAGCTCCGCAAAAGTGCGGTCTAAATTTTCCACCTTTTCCGGCACGATATACAGCCCGAAAAAAGTCAGATTTTCCGCCAGCAGTTTGCCGTTGCGATCATAAATCAGCCCGCGTGTCGGCGGCAACGGCAGCAGTTTTATGCGATTACCGTTGGAACGGGTTTGATAGCCGTCATAATTGACCACCTGCAAATCATACAAGTTTAAAATTAACACCACCGACAATACCAACACGCCGATAAATGACACCAAAGCGCGGCGGGCAAATAAATTGCGTTCGGCTTTTTTATCACGAATCGGATCGTATTGCGGCTGATTTAATAATATTTTTAAACTCATCTTATTATTGATTTATTCTCGATGATATGGATGATTGGTCATGAGCGACCAGGCGCGATACAGGCTTTCCGCCACCACCACGCGCACCAACGGATGCGGCAAAGTAAGCGGTGAAAGTGACCAGCTTTGTTCGGCGGCGGCTTTACATTCCGGTGCTAAACCTTCCGGCCCGCCGATGAGCAAACAAACATCGCGCCCGTCATTTTTCCAGCCTTCTAATTGTTGTGCCAGCTGTTCCGTGGTCCAGGGTTTACCCGGAATGTCCAGCGTCACCACTTTGCCTTTTCCGGCAGCCGCCAACATGGCTTTGCCTTCCTGCTCCAAAATACGTTTGATGTCGGCATTTTTGCCCCGTTTACCGGCAGGAATTTCAACGAGTTCAAAAGGCATTTCTTTCGGGAAGCGACGTTGATATTCCTCAAAGCCCGTGGTGACCCACGCCGGCATTTTGGTTCCAACGGCAATTAACTGAATTTTCACCTTTCGATCCTCAACAGCGCCTAAAAAACAGAGGGAAAAACAACCGCACTTTTCGGCGTTTACGCCCAAAGTTTTTCCAGCTGATACATCTCGCGACTGTCTGCCTGCATAATGTGTACGATGGCGTCACCCAAATCCACTACCACCCAATCGGCGGTTTCCTTGCCTTCATCGCCAAACACGTCGATACCGGCAAGTTTGCATTCGGTAATTAATTTTTGCGCCAAAGAAGACACATGGCGGGAAGAGGTGCCGGTACAAAGAATCATGGTATCGGTGACGGAGGATTTTCCCTTCACGTTTAACGGTAAAATATCGGTGGCTTTTAAATCGTCCAGTTTATTCACTACGAAATCGACTAATGACATTATTTTTCCTCAATTGACAAAAGGCGCAAATTCTACCATTGAATAAAATACACGCCAATCTTTTGGCTAGCGTTTTACGCGAAACGGTTTGCGGCGGTTGTTATTCTGCGCATTAAAATTGGTTTGCCGTTTTAACCGATAAGGCTTCGGTAAATCCTGTAGTAACGCGTTCGGATCGTATTGGCTTACGGGAATACTGTGTCCGATATATTCTTCAATCGCCGGCAAATTCATGGCGTATTGCTCGCAGGCGAAGCTGATGGAAATGCCGCTTTCGCCGGCACGTCCGGTACGCCCGATGCGGTGTACATAATCTTCCCGATCGTCCGGCAAATCGTAATTGAACACATGGGTCACTTCCGCAATATGCAGCCCGCGCGCCGCCACATCGGTCGCCACTAAAATATCCAAATCGCCGTCGGTAAATTGTTTCAATAAGGACAGCCGTTTTTTCTGCGCCACATCGCCTGTTAATAAGCCCACGCGATGCCCGTCCGCCGCCAAATAGCCCCAAATTTCCTCGCATTTATGTTTGGTGTTGGCAAACACAATGCAACGATCCGGCCATTCTTCTTCCAATAGTGTCAGCAACAACGGCATTTTGTCCCGATTGGACGGGTAAAATAATTCTTCTTTAATTTGTTGCCCGGTTTTTTGTTCAGGCTCAATTTCCACATATTCCGGGTCATTCATATCTTCAAAAGCCAGTTCGCGTACTTTGTAAGACAAGGTGGCGGAGAACAACATGGTGAGACGTTGCGGCGCCGGCGGGCATTTGCGTAACAAATAGCGAATGTCACGAATAAAGCCCAAATCGAACATACGATCCGCTTCGTCCAGCACCACCGTTTGAATCTGATCCAAACGAATCACGCCCTGTTTCACATAATCAATTACGCGCCCCGTGGTGCCGATAAGCACGTCCACGCCGTTTTCAATGGCTTTGAGCTGCTTGTCATAGCCGTCACCGCCGTAGGCAAGTGCGGTGTTAAATTTCGTTGTTTTTAAGAAAATCTGCGCGTCATGTTCAATTTGCACCGCCAATTCACGGGTTGGCGCCAGAATCAAAGCGCGCGGTTGATTGGACTCCGTTTGTTTCGGGTAGGTTAATAAATGATGGAAAAGTGCGGTCAAAAACGCGATTGTTTTTCCGGTGCCGGTTTGTGCCTGCCCGGCAACATCTTTGCCTTGTAAGGTAATAGGCAGCGAAAGCGCCTGAATCGGCGTACAAAAATCAAATCCTTTGTCGTTTAACGCCTGTAAAACCAAAGGGTGTAAGGCTAAATCGGCGAAGCGCGCCGAACTTAAATAATTCTGTTGCATAGTCTCAAATTTATCGTAAAAAATTGGCGCTAAGCATAGCACGAAGAAGGCAAATCCCCAAAAATTAGACACAATTAATTCAGGGAATTTTGTAAACGAACATTAAAGGTGAATCCAAAAAACGCCCGCAAAAACCACCGCACTTTTCCGCAATCCGGGGTTGGATCAAACAAACACAGAAAAAAAACGTTAAAAGCTAGACAGGGCCTAAATTTAATGCTAAGTTACGCACCAATTTCAAATTGACCCCCATTCATTTATTTCTAAACATTCAACTCTAAACAAACTTCAAATAAACTATGCATCTTACAGAACTTAAAAATATGCCGGTTTCCGATCTGGTGAAACTGGGCGAAGACCAAATGGGTTTGGAAAATTTAGCCCGTTTACGCAAACAAGACATTATTTTTGCGATTTTGAAACAGCACGCCAAAGGTGGGGAAGATATTTTCGGCGGCGGCGTGTTGGAAATTTTGCCGGATGGTTTCGGTTTCCTGCGTTCCGACGACAGCTCCTATTTAGCCGGTCCGGATGATATTTATGTCAGCCCGAGCCAGATTCGTCGTTTCAATTTGCAGACCGGGGACAAAATCGAAGGGAAAATTCGACCGCCGAAAGAAGGCGAACGCTACTTTGCCCTCCTTAAAGTTGACCAAGTCAACGACGACAAACCGGAAGTCTCCCGCAGCAAAATCCTTTTCGAAAACTTAACCCCATTACACGCCAACTCACGTTTAAGAATGGAACGCGGCAACGGTTCTACCGAAGATTTAACCGCCCGTATTTTAGATTTGGCCTCCCCGATTGGTAAAGGCCAGCGCGGTTTGATCGTGGCGCCGCCAAAAGCAGGTAAAACCATGTTGTTACAAAATATCGCACAAAGCATTACGCACAATTACCCTGATGTAGAACTTATTGTCTTGCTGATTGACGAACGCCCTGAAGAGGTAACGGAAATGCAGCGTTCCGTAAAAGGCGAAGTCATCGCATCCACCTTCGACGAACCGGCGACCCGTCACGTTCAAGTGGCGGAGATGGTTATCGAAAAAGCCAAACGTTCCGTCGAACACAAAAAAGACGTAGTGATTTTACTCGACTCCATCACCCGTTTAGCGCGCGCTTACAACACCGTCACCCCGGCTTCCGGCAAGATTTTATCCGGTGGTGTGGACGCCAACGCCTTACATCGCCCGAAACGCTTCTTTGGTGCGGCACGTAACGTGGAAGAGGGCGGCAGTTTAACCATTATCGCCACCGCGCTGGTGGATACCGGCTCGAAAATGGACGAAGTGATCTTCGAAGAATTTAAAGGCACCGGTAACATGGAATTGCATCTTTCCCGTAAAATCGCGGAAAAACGCGTGTTCCCGGCAATCGATTTCAACCGTTCAGGCACCCGTAAAGAAGACTTGCTTACCACGCCTGACGAGTTACAAAAAATGTGGATCCTGCGCAAAATCCTTAACCCAATGGGCGAAGTGGAAGCCATGGAATTCCTTATCGACAAACTCGCCGTGGCAAAAACCAACGAAGAGTTTTTTGAGATAATGAAACGTTCGTAATTTCCACCGCACTTTAGGTTGAAAAAGCCGCTTTTGACATCATCAAAAGCGGCTTTTTGTTTAAGGTTATCGTCTAAAGTGCGGTTAAAAAACACATCATTTTTTCACCGCACTTTAATCAGCTAATTTAACGCCTTGCCCTTTAATTCCGGCACCAGGAACACGGTCGCCAGCATATCAATCACATAAATCACCGCTAACAAGGCAATAGCGGTTTGGAAAGAATACGCGGAGACGACCGCACCGACCACAATCGGTCCGAATCCGCCCACGGCGCGACCTAAGTTAAACAACACATTTTGTGCGGTGGCACGGGCTTGGGTTGGGTAGGCTTCCGCCATTAAGGCGCCATAACCGCCCAGCATGCCGTTCACGAACATCCCTAAAAACGCGCCGGCAATCAGCATCGCCGTCGGGTCCGTTAATTGGGAATAGGCGAAAATACTCACCACGGCACCGGCTTGGAATAACAGAAAACTCGGTTTGCGTCCAATATGATCCGCCAATCGGCCGAAAATCCAAATCCCCACCATCATGCCGCATACGGTGACCGCCGTCCAAACACCGGATTTCGTTAAGCTGAAACCCAGTTGCTTGGAGAGAAAATTCGGCATCCAAATCATGATGCCGTAATAGCCGAAGTTTTGTACGGAAGTCAGCACCACAACGCCTAAACTGATTTTGGTGGTGGCTTTATCTTTCACCAGTAATTTGAACGATTCCAATTTGGAAAACCAACCGCTTTTTTCCGCTTTGCGCTCGGAAAGTGCGGTCTGTTTTTGCACAAAAATTTCAGATTCATGTAAGTGTGCGCGTAAATGCCAGGCGACAAATGCCGGGAAAATACCCACCACAAACATTCCGCGCCAGCCGATATGCGGTAATAATACCGGTGTGAGCAATGCCGCCCCCAGCACGCCGACTTGCCAGCCGAGCGCCACATAAGATGCCGCTTTGGCACGATGGCGGGCCGGCCAGGCTTCCGCCGCCAATGCCATGCCGATACCGAATTCGCCGCGGCGATGGCGCGGTAAATCAGTAAATCCCAATACCCTTGCGCCAAAGCACATAAACCGGTGAACACGGCGAACAGGATGATCGTCCACGTAAGTACGCGCACGCGCCCGTATTTGTCACTTAACGCACCGAATATGATACCGCCGAATACCGCGCCGACTAAGGTCCAGGTGACCAAAGAACCGCCCTGTGCCGGGGTTAAACCTAAATCGGCGGAAATGGCACTTAACATGAAACCGAGAATGAGAAGATCGAAACCGTCCATGGCATAGCCCACGGCGGAACCCAGCAAGGCTTTCCAGCCATAGCTATTTACGTTTGTTGTCATTTTGAATTGTCCTTCTGTTACTCACGGGTAACATTTAAAGTTAGAAGAGAAGAGATTTTTTAGGCTGTATACAGGGCTAAAAAATTGTGCGCTAGTCTACTGCTTTCAGGGAAAATTTCAATAAGCAAAACACAGAAAGTGCGGTCGGTTTTAGATGTGTTTTTTACGGCGGGAATGCAAGAATCACCGGAAAAAATTTAGGCGGTTATAAAAAACCGCCTAAATTAGCAAATCAATTATTGATTGTTTTGAACGTAATCAATCGCTGATTGAACTGTTGTGATTTTTTCAGCTTCTTCATCCGGAATTTCGATATCGAATTCTTCTTCTAAAGCCATTACCAATTCAACCGTATCTAAAGAATCCGCACCTAAATCTTCAACGAAAGACGCTTCAGGTTTTACATCTTCTTCTTTCACGCCTAATTGTTCAACGATGATTTTTTTTACGCGTTCTTCAATGCTCATTTGTTTCTTCCTATGTTTAAGTTTTCGCTCATTGCGATAAGTTAAGTAGTGTATGTACTTATCGAAAATTTACAACATTTTTGACGAGAGGTCAAACCTCAAGAAACATTGAATTTTCATAAAGACATACAGTGAAAAAAATAGTTACGTCTTTCACGAACCCTTGAACGACCTAACCAAGTTACATTGCGGAGGCGATTTTAACACTAAGCCGAACGTTTGGCTATTGCTTTATATCCTATTTACCGCACGTAACCTTTCGCCAAATACCGCCTAGCTCATGTACATGCCGCCATTAACGTGCAACGTTATGCCGTTAATGTATGCCGCATCGTCGGAGGCTAAAAATGCCACGGCTTTAGCAATGTCTTTCGGTTCGCCCAAACACCCTGCCGGGATTTGGGTCAGCAGGTTGTTTTTTAATTCTTCGCTTAAGACTTCAGTCATGTCCGTGGCGATAAAGCCTGGTGCCACAACGTTTACGGTAATCCCGCGGGAGGCTACTTCTTTCGCCAAGGCTTTACTAAAACCGACTAAACCGGCTTTTGCCGCGCAGTAGTTACTTTGCCCCGGATTACCGGAGGAACCCACAACGGAACCGATGTTGATGATACGTCCGAAACGTTTTTTCATCATGCTGCGTAACAGCGCTTTAGAAAGATGATAAACGGAGCTTAAATTGGTTTGTAAAATGTCGAACCATTCTTCATCTTTCATGCGCATTAACAGATTGTCACGGGTAATCCCGGCGTTGTTGACTAAAATATCAATGTCGCCGAATTCTTTTTTGATGCGCTCCAATACGCCTTCGATAGACGCTTGATCGGCAACGTTTAATACCAATCCTTTGCCTTTTTCAGCCAAATAGGCGGAAATGCTTTCGGCGCCTTTTTCGGAAGTTGCCGTGCCGATAACGAAAGCACCTTTCGATGCCAACTCTTCTGCCACCGCACGACCGATACCGCGCGTTGCACCTGTCACTAATGCAATTTTACCCTGCATAGTTTTACTCCTTTTTACTCATTATTATGCGAATAATTCTTCAATTGAATCGAGGGATTTCACATCGTTCACCGAAACTGCTTGCAGTGAATCCACAATGCGTTTGGTTAACCCATTTAAGACTTTGCCCGGACCAATTTCCACTAAAACTTCCACGCCGTTGTGCGCCATTTTTTCTACGGTTTCCGCCCAACGCACCGGGCTATAAAGCTGGCGAGCCAAGGCGTGACGAATGGCTTCCGCCTCGTTTTCCTCTTTCACGTCCACATTATTTAATACAGCAATGCTCGGTGCTTTTAAGGTAATACTTTCTAGGGAAACGGATAATTGATCCGCCGCCGGTTTCATTAATGCACAGTGGGAAGGCACACTCACTGCTAACGGTAACGCGCGTTTTGCGCCGGCTTCTTTACACAATGCCGCCGCGCGCTCTACCGCCGCTTTCGCACCGGCAATAACCACTTGTCCCGGTGAATTAAAGTTCACCGCAGACACTACTTCCCCTTGTTCCGCCTGTTTGCAGGCATTAATAATCGCTTCGTTATCCAACCCGATAATGGCATACATGGCGCCGGTACCTTCCGGTACGGCCTGTTGCATAAGTTTACCGCGCAATTCCACCAATTTGACCGCATCTTGGAAATCCAATACACCGGCACATACTAACGCGGAATATTCGCCCAAGCTATGACCCGCCATGACTTCCGGTTTTAATTGCGGATATTTTTCCTGCCACACGCGATAAATCGCCACGGACGCGGCTAAAAGCGCAGGCTGGGTTTGCCGGGTTTTATTCAACTCTTCTGCCGGACCTTGTTGCACCAATTGCCATAAATCATAGCCCAATGCCTCGGATGCCTGTTTAAAAGTATCCTGCACCACTGGATATTCCGCCGCCAATTCGGCAAGCATCCCCACGGCTTGTGAGCCTTGTCCCGGGAAAACCATTGCAAATTTTTTCATACTTTTTTCCTACTTAAAAATGTGAGAAAAACCGACCGCACTTTAAGCGCAATCAGCATCAATGCCTAAAAAGTGCGGTCATAAAATTCATTAAATCTTCATTATTAAAACCTAACCAGGGCGGATCCCCAAGTCCAACCACCGCCGAAGGCTTCCAGCAGGAGCAGCTGCCCGCGCTGAATACGTCCGTCGCGTACCGCTTCATCCAGCGCCACCGGCACCGTCGCCGCACTGTTATTGGCATAACGATCCAGCGTCACCACCACTTGCGACATATCCATTTCCAGTTTTTTCGCCGTCGCCGTGATAATGCGTAAATTTGCCTGGTGAGGCACTAACCAATCAATATCTTTTTTATCTAAATTATTGGCGGCGAGGGTTTCTTCCACCACATTGGAAAGCTCGCGAACGGCAAGTTTAAAGGTTTCGTTGCCCTGCATTTCAATGTAGCCTGATTTGGCTTCGCCGCGTTCCGGTTGCGGAAGCACCAAGGCGGCGTGCTTGTCCGCAGAGGCGTGCAAATGGGTGGAAATAATGCCTTCTTGTTCGGAAGCCTGCAAAATCACTGCGCCGGCACCATCACCGAATAACACCACCGTGCTACGATCCGTTTCATCTAATTTACGGGAGTTTAAATCGGAGCCGACCACCAACGCATTTTTTACTTTACCGGTGCGAATAAATTGATCCGCAACGCCCAAGGCATACACGAATCCGGTGCAAGCGGCGGCAATGTCGAAGGAAATGGAATCATCAATCTCCAGCATTCCCTGAATCTGACAAGCGGCGCTCGGATAAGCATGAGAATTGCTGGTTGTGGCGACCAACACAAGATCGATTTCCTGCGGGTCAATATTTGCGGCTTCAATGGCTTTTTTCGCTGCTTCAAAGCCCATGGTTGATACGGTTTCATTCGGATCGGCAATGCGACGTTCACGAATACCGGAACGGGTCACAATCCATTCATCTGAAGTATCTACCATTTTTTCTAAATCAGCATTGGTGCGGATATTTTTTGGTAAATAACTACCGGTAGATAAAATTTTGCTAAACATAGTCATCTCATTAAAAATAGTGAGGGAACTCACTAATCTATGATATTTAATTCTTATTTAATCCCGCTAAAATTTTCTGCGGAATTTGACGACGGGCTTGTAACGCTGCATCGGCAATGGCATTGGCAAAAGCGTCTTGATTTGCGCTGCCGTGACTTTTTACGACCACGGAAGTCAAACCAATCAAGGACGCGCCATTATATTGATCGGGGTTGATTTTTTTTAATCGTTGGTATCTGTCTTTGAATAAAGACCGAATTAAACAACCGAAAACCGTGTTTAATATACTATTTTTCTTCTCACTTTTCAGTAAGGAAATCACATTCTTCGCCGCTCCCTCCAGGGTTTTTAAGGCGACATTACCGGCAAAACCGTCACTGACAATCACATCTGCCATACCGTTTAACAGGAAATTGCCCTCAATGAACCCCACATAATTAAGTGCGGTGTCTTTTTGCAGTAAATCGGCGGCATCACGCAGCGACTTATACCCTTTCACCGCTTCAATACCAATATTCAACAACGCAATGCGGGGGTAAACCAAATCCAGCGTATTCTCGGCAAAAATAGCCCCCATCAGCGCAAACTGGTATAGGTTTTCCGCGTCACATTCCAGATTAGCGCCCAAATCAAGCATGATGGTACGTCCGCCGGTGATGGTCGGAATCGTGGAGATGAGCGCGGGGCGATGAATGCCTTCAAGGGGCTGTAATAAAATTTTTGACAGACCCATTAATGAGGCGGTATCGCCGGCGCTGACACAAGCCTGTGCAGTGCCTTTTTGTACCGCTTCAATCGCTAAACGCATTGAAGTATCTTTACTGTGACGTAGCGCATAAGAAATTCCCTGACGGTTATCAATCACGCGGGCGCAATGAACGATATCGCAACGTTGGCGAACAGTGTTTGAAGCAGCAGATAAAAGCGGAAGAATTTGTTGGCGATCGCCAAATAATACAAGGAAAAGATCTGGATCACGTTCCAAGGCTAAAATGGATGCAGGGATAGTAATACGGGGACCTATGTCCCCGCCCATCGCATCTAACGCAAGGGTTAGACGACTCAAGTGATTACCTTTGTTGTAATGGATAATTACTTGTTAATCACTTTACGACCACGATAGTAACCGTCAGCGGTTACATGGTGACGCAAATGAGTTTCACCACTTGCTTTATCAACAGAGACTGCAGCTGTGGTTAAGGCATCGTGAGAACGACGCATATCACGACGTGAACGGGATTTTTTATTTTGTTGAACAGCCATTGGCTATACTCCTAAATTATTTTTGCTTTAAATTAGCTAATACAGCGAACGGGTTCGGTTTTTTCGCCGGTTCTTGCGGCAATTCGCCAAAAACCTGTTCCGCCACGGACACTTCACAGTGTTCAGATGAATGCATTGGTACAATCGGCAGACTTAAAATAAGTTCGTCTTCAATCGTACCGAGTAAATCTATTTCACCGAATTCATTGAATTCAATTGGCTCATAGATTTCCGGCAATACATCAATTTGATCCAAATTAGCTATCGGGCTGTAGCAAAATTCACAATCAACAGTTTGTGTAAACGGCTCACCACAACGTTGACAAGTCAACTCGACATCAACGCAGGAATGGCCTTTCATGACAACTAATTTTTGCGGATCAATAAAGAACGATAATGTAACCTGTGCATCGCTGAGCACTTTACTGACTGATTCGGCAAGGCGGCTTAATTGATTAACGGAGTAATAACCCTGATAATCCAATCTTCGTTGCGCGTCTTTTACCGGATCAACAGTTAGGGGTAGCTTTACCTTTTGCATAGGGAGCGCATGTTACTCTTTGAGAACAAAATAGTCAAGGAAATTATTGCCTTTCCTCTTAAAAAGCAGTACGCAAATCCCGCCTCTTCCACTCAACCTTTACTTTTTTCTCACCAACACAAAAATCGGGGTGTAAGTTAAACTCACTTTGCCCGAATAATCCGCATAACGACGGCGATATTGATCGCAAAATTGCACGATTTTATCGCGACTCCAAATTTGGTTATTGGTTGCCGTGACGCCCTTTTCCTTCAAATGTCTCAGCACCAACAACGGAGAATCAAATTTAAGTTGAATCTGCGTTTGCTCTAAATGGGTTAAATGAAACGCCTCCAACAACCAACTATACCATTGGCACAAATGCGGATATTCCAATCCGATCCCGCTTAATTTTCTCACTTCGGTAAGATTTTCCGGGGGAAACGTGCTGAATAACAACACGCCGTTCGGATTTAAACGATCCAGACAAGATTGAATAAACTGTCGTTGATTTTCAAACCATTGCACGGTTGAACAGGAGACAATCAAATCGTATTTTTTCTCGGTGAACGCCAAATCCTCGCCATCCACCTGATAAAAAGCATAATTCTGATGAGGAAGGTTCTTTTTTAATTGTTCGGAAACATCACACAAATCATTCAAATCCCAATTTTTAGGGTGAATATTTTGCATTAAAAGACGGGTAAAAATTCCTGTACCGCAGCCGATTTCCAAGAGGTTTTGAAATCCGCTTAATTGATTTTTTAGTAATATTTGAAGTAAATGTTGCCCGATTTCCTGTTATGCAATGGCATTTTGTTCGTAACTTTCCAACGCTTCGGAAAAAAATTGAGCAACCCGCTGTTTGTTAATCACCATGATGTTTTTACAGAGAGCGTATTGTTAATCGTTTAATAAAGAAACACAATCACTAATAAATTGGTTCCTTAGGTTAGTGATAGGAGAAATCAGAGCGCAATTCTACATGAAAAATCCCTACAGTTTTTAGGCTTTGCAAGGAATTTACACAGGATTACATAGAGTTACATTCAATGACAGAAATAAAATCAACAGGTAAGGAAAAGCAATAATAGCTGGACGCCGGTAGTATATAACACATATTTCCATAACGTTAAGGCGCCTTGTACGCGTTCGGTAATATTGCGTTGGCCTTGCGGTATTTTCAGTTTCAGTGCTTCAAGTGCAGCGTCAAGTTCTTCCGTGGTAATGTGCTGTTGCGCCAAATCTTTAAATAGCAGCTGATCAAAATAAATACGAATATGCAGATAAAGTAAGGCGACCGATAACAAAATTTGTAAACAAAAACTGAAGGAGCCAAAGCGGGAAGCCAAGGCAAAAACGACTAAATTCAGCACGCCGATATAACGGGTGGTGGCAAGCAGATGGCATGTTAAACGGGCCTGAGCAGACATAGTTACCTCCTAAAGTGCGGTCATAAAAAATAACGTTTTTAAACGTCGGCTGTGCCAACGGTGCCAAAGGGATGAATAAATTACTTTTATAATTTACAAATAAGGCTTTCCGACGGTTTTTGCAAACAATGAATGGCACTCAACACGTTTTTCTCCGCACCAGCAGACAATACAACCTGTGGACGGGCAAGGCGAAGTTGTTGTAAGGCATTAGGCAGATTTTCACAACCGCCGAAAACCGTTAACCAAACCAACATAGCCGAGGCACTGCGCCCATAGCCAAGGGCGCAACACACCAGCACCGTTTGCCGTGCTTTCCGTAAACGTTCAATTTCCTGCGCAGCCCGTGCAAGTTCGGCAGATTCGGGCGGCACCATGTCCAACATAGGAATAGACACATAATCTTTCGGCGAAGAAAAACAAGGATATTCGGCACAAAGATCCACCACCGCTTCAAATTTTGCCGCTTGAGTAATACTGCCGATAAATATGCCGGGAAGCACTTCCGAGGCTTTTGCCTGATGCCTTAACCAATAAAGCATATTCAGCCGCACACCGATTTGATAAGGCAAAAACAAAATCGTTGCCGCCACGCGATGCCGACCATTATCCTGTTTCTGAAACGCACTTGCGCCACCCCACGCATAAGCATACGCCACCAACAACAGGGCAACGCTTACCCAAATAAACCAAAGCCAACCGTCACTATATAAGGCGGGCAACAAAGCGACGAAAGCACCGACAAGATAATATTTCATTTGCTTGAGACGAAACCCATCGGCTTGTTGTCCGCATAACGGACTGCTACCTTCATAAGGTAACGCCCATAAAATCAGGTAGCCCACCAACGTGCCGGTGGGAATATCAATAAAATGGTGCTGGTAGGTGGTCAGTACGGATAACGCAATAAGCCCCAGCCAAATTAACAAAGGCCCACGCCAGATTCTCGGCAAATAACGCCAATAGAAGGTGCCGACAATAACGGTCAAAATAATATGCAGCGACGGCACCTGATTATAAGGCTGATCAAAAGCTGCGAGTGAATTGAACAACAACCCGGAAAGCCCTTCTGTCGGCGGTTTTTGCCAACTAAATTGCAACGGGAACAAAAGAAAACAGGCGACGGCAATGATCTGCGCCATCACTAATTGTGCAACATAAAGTCGTAATTCCGGTTTACTGCGCGCCAGAAAAAATGCCAGTGCATACATAGCATTGAGCGACCAATAAGGCACGATCGTCCACGCTAGAAAAGGAATATCTTTTTCCCACGCAAAGGCAAATTCCGCCACGCTTTCCCGCTGCGTACTAAACCAATTACTGAATCCGTAACTGGCATAAAACAAAATGCCGACGGCAAGCAAATAACCGAGCCGTTGCCAAAACACTTTTTTCATGAACACGCTATTTTTTCACCGCCAAACTCACGGTGAAAATGCCATCTTCGTCAATCCATTGATGGATTTTTTCAAAGCCGGCGTTTTCCACCAGTTGATCCATTTCCTGCTGACTACGACGACGCATAACCCAATCCGGACTGCCTTCTTTATGGCTGGTTAAGCAACGGGCGATGAGCTCCAATTGCGGGTGCCAAGGCTGCCCCGTATAGATCAAATAACCGCCCGTTTCGATAGCATCACCAAAACCGTTCAACGAATTCATAATCAAATCGTTATCGGCAAATAATTCATGCAAACCGGACACAATACCCAAGGTCGGGCGCGGTTGCAGATTTTGGTAGTTATTGCGATCGTACGCGTTCACCTGATCAAAGCTGACAATGTCCTGCAATTGACGTTCTTCAATGAGTTTGCGACCTGCTTCGACATTAATCGGGCTGTAATCGCGCAAACGCACGGAATCCGGCATTTGTTCGGCGGTTAGCGCATCCAAAACATAACGTCCATGCCCAGACGCGATATCCAACACATGCACCGGCTTATTGGCGGCGCGTAATTTTTCCATCGCCAGTTTAATCGCTTTACCGATATTCACCTTACGCTGACGAATACCGCGCCAGCCGATAGCGTTCAAGTAATTTTTATCAACCAACACGCCGAATTTATTGGTGCCTTGTGGCGTATTGCGATACACATAATCCAGCGTACTGCCTGAATCATAACCGGTTTCTTTACCGATTTTTAACCCTTCGCTCCAGTTGGCGCCCAGCTTCATCAGCCAACGATAAGCCGCCCAGAATGCGCCGGGCGGGCTAAAAGGCGACAACGGTGTTGCCAGTTCATCGGCTTCAATACGGCTTGCGCTGTGAATATGCGCTTGAGAAACATCCACGGTTTGCAACGGTTCGGAGAAGCGCTGGCGAATAAAACGGCGTATTTCTTTAAATGCCGATTCACGGTTTTCTTCACCCAAGGTATCGTGGTAAAAACCGGGCAGCACGTGGCGTTCTTTTATATGACTGCCCAAATGATTATAAAAATCATGTTGCGGTTTATGGTGTACCACCCAATCGTTACCGGAAATCAATAATTAAATCGGCGTAGTAATCGCCTGCGCGTCCGCCACCACACGATCCGCCGCATCGTATAAACCGAGCAAAATACGCACGGAAATAGCGCGGGCAATCAATTTATCGTTATTGTAACTTTCCTGACGGGCTTTGTTATGGGTGAGATAATGGGCTTTGACATAGCTATTCACAAAGAAATTACCACGCAACCGATACATCAGTTTTAAGCCGGCGCGGGCAAAAGGCACATAGAGTTTGACTTTAAAGGCAGGCGACGTCAACACGGCACAACGAATTTTCGGCGCATAATCATGCAACCATGCGGAAACCAACACCGCCCCGACACTTTGCGCGATGACGCAGATATTTTCCGCTTTGATGCCGTATTCCCGCTCAATATGTTGCATAAACGCTTGAATATCGGCAACGGAAGTGCCCAAACTCGGGCTATCGCCACGTTCGCCCGGGCTCAAGCCATGCCCACGCGCATCCCAGGCGAAATAAGCAAAATCGTCAAAACCCAGTTCATCCGCCACAAACATCATACGTCCGGAATGTTCGTGTCCGCGGTGAAACAACACAATCGCTTTATCGCAACTGCCGTCTTTTGCCGGACGATAACGGTAAAACAGCTCCGTATCATCGGCGCTACGAAAATATTTCTCTTGTTCCATATAGGCTCCTTTTCAGGTAAAAGTGCGGTCGAAAAAAACGTTATTTTTCGCGCCTGATTATACTCGACACGACGTCTTCTATGCATTAAGAATCCTTCTCATTTTTGTCGGGTTCATCGCAAATTCGAAAAAATTCTGCTCCGGATTTCGCCGAAAGCACGCAAAATCCCCTCATTGCACAAGCCGAATAAGTTGTTATAATCACCCCTCATTCATTTTAACATTGTAGAAAAAATAACCATTATGAATAAATTCACTTATTGGCAGCGTCTGAAAGTTGCCTTTCAATATGTTATGCCGCAACTGTATTTAACCCAACTGGCGGGCTGGTTTGCAAAGCAAAAATGGGGTGTGGTTACGCATTTCGTGATTAAGCTCTTCGCCAAGAAATACAACGTGGACATGAGCGAAGCGAAAAAAGAACACTTCAGCGACTACGAAAGTTTCAACCAATTTTTTATTCGTGAATTAAAAGACGATGCCCGGAAAATAAATAAAAATCCTACCGCACTTTGCTTGCCGGCAGATGGTCGTGTGAGCCAAATCGGGCATATTGACGACGAATTACTATTGCAAGCCAAAGGACATTTTTTCAGTCTGTCCGATTTATTGGCGGGCGATGAAGATTTGGTCAATACCTTTAAAAACGGTGAATTCGCTACTATTTATTTATCACCGCGCGATTATCACCGCGTACACATGCCGTGCGACGCCACTCTGCGCAAAATGATTTATGTGCCGGGCGATTTATTCTCGGTGAATCCGTTCCTGGCGGCACACGTGCCTAACCTATTTGCCCGTAATGAACGGGTGATTTGCCTGTTTGATACCGAATTCGGCTCTATGGTGCAAATTCTGGTGGGCGCCACAATTACCGCCAGCATGAGCACCGTCTGGGCGGGCGTGATTAATCCGCCGCGTACCGGTGAAGTGAAAGTCTGGACGTATCAAGAAGAAAACGCGGTGAAATTAACCAAAGGTCAGGAAATGGGCGCGTTTCAGTTAGGTTCTACGGTCATCAACCTCTTCCCTGCCAATCGCGTAACCTTCGCGGAACATTTACAGGTGGACGAGCCCGTCAGAATGGGTGAGATGTTAGCCACGATCAATTAATTTTTATCATACAAAGGAAAACAACATGACGGCAGCGTTTTTTAATCAAGTGAAATTGGACGATACACAAGCCAAAGGAAGCTACGGTATCGGCTTGCAAATCGGCCAGCAATTATTGGACAGCCAATTGGCGGTAAAAGCGGAAGCCGTGGCAAAAGGGATTTACGATGTGTTAAATCAACACACGCCGGCATTGGATTTCAACGAAATCAGCCAAGCGTTGCAACAATTGCAACAACAAGCGGCAGAAGCGCAACAGGCACAATTCAACGAAATTGAAGCGGCAGGTAAAGCTTTTTTGGAAGCCAACAAACAAAAAGACGGTGTGAAAATGACCGATTCCGGTTTGCAATATGAAGTGCTGGTTGAAGGCGACGGAAAAGTGCCTTCCGCCACGGACAAAGTCCGCGTACACTACACTGGCACGCTACTGGACGGCACCGTATTCGACAGCTCCGTCACACGCGGTCAACCGGCGGAGTTCCCGGTTAACGGCGTAATTAAAGGCTGGGTCGAAGCCCTTTCCATGATGCCGGTCGGTTCCAAATGGCGTTTAGCGATCCCGCATGAATTGGCTTACGGCGAACGTGGTGCGGGCGCAGCCATTCCGCCATTCAGCCCGTTAGTGTTTGAAGTGGAATTATTGGATATTCTGTAATTAAAGAAATCATCCCACAAAAAAACGGCGTTATGATGAACGCCGTTTTTCTTTTCTCTTTTTTATAACACGATCATATCGTCCCGATGAATCGCCACTGCGCCGTATTCATAACCCAGCAATTGTTCAATATCCTGCGATTGTTTGCCTTTAATCAGTTCCAGCGCATCGCTGTTATAGCGCGGCATGCCAAGGGCAATGTCTTTGCCTTGAGCATTCCGAATGCGCACCACTTCACCGCGTGAGAAACGCCCGCTGACACTCACAATGCCCGCCGGCAGTAAAGATTTATGCTGAATTAACACCGCACTTTGCGCGCCTTCATCAATGGTCAGCACGCCTGTCGACGGCGCGGCGAACAGCCATTGTTTGCGACTTTCCAAACGATCCGCCTGCACGATGAATTTAGTGCCGATTGGTTGTTCATACGCCAAATCTACGATTACATTCGGCTGATTACCCGGCGCGATGATGGTTTCGATACCCGAACGGGTCGCAACATCCGCCGCCGTGATTTTGGTGGACATTCCGCCCGTGCCTAAATTCGTGCCGCTGCCACCGGCGATGGAACGAATGTGATCGGTAATTTTATCCACCACCGAAATCAATTTCGCTTGCGGATTTTTGCGCGGATCGCTATCAAATAATCCCTGTTGATCGGTCAATAAATATAACTGTTCCGCCTGCACCAAAATCGCCACTAACGCCGATAAATTATCGTTATCCCCCACTTTAATTTCCGCCGTCGCCACCGCGTCATTTTCGTTGATCACGGGAATAATGCGGTTATCCAATAACGCGTGCAAGGTATCGCGCGCATTCAGGAAACGTTCGCGATCTTCAATATCGGCGCGGGTCAGCAACATTTGCCCGATATGAATATCATAAATGGCGAACAATTTTTCCCAGGTTTGAATCAACTGGCTCTGCCCCACCGCCGCCAACAATTGTTTTGACGCCACGGTGGGCGGCAATTGCGGATGATTTAAATAATGCCGACCAGCGGCAATGGCGCCCGAAGTCACGATCACCAGACGAAAACCCGCCTTATGTAATTGTGCCAACTGACGAACGATTTCCATCATATAGGCTAAATTCAATTTCGGCGTGCCCTGCGTGAGCGTGCTGGTGCCGAATTTCACTACAATGGTTTTATTATTATGTTGCATACCGACTCCTCTCAAAAATGCGCTTAAATTAGCATAAATCCTAAAATTTATCCAAAAATCCTACCGCACTTTAGTGCTTATTCTATTAAGCATTTTTTGTTCAATAGCGAAAGGTCTATAATATTGCTCATTAATTTTAGGTAGATTCATCATGGAAATGGAAAACATCACACCCGATTATCAACGGGAAGTTACGCGATTATGCGTACAAACGGCGCTCTTGTTGCTACAACACGGCGCGGAAAGTACCGTCGTGTCGCAAATGGCGCAGCGGCTCGGCTTGTCGCTGAGAGTGGAAAGCGTGGAATGCGCCCTCACCGCCAACGCCGTTGTCATCACCACCCTGGCTAACGGCCATTGCATCACCACCGCCCGCAAAAGCACTGACAAAGGCATTAATATGCAAATGGTCACCGACGTGCAACGCATTGTCATCTCCGCCGAACATAAAATCTACGACATTCACCTGGTCAGGAAAAAACTCTCGCAGCTCAAACCGTTAAAATATAATCACTATTTTGTGGTCTTGATGATCGGTTTATCCTGCGCCTCCTTTGCCCATTTATCCGGCGGCAATGCCCTGATTTCGCTTATCACCTTTTTAGCCGCCTCCGTCGCCATGTTCGTGCGGCAGGAATTGTCCAAACGACATTACAACCCCGTCATCGTGTTTGCCGTCACCGCTTTTGTCGCTTCGCTCATCGCCGGCACCAGCCTGAAATACCAGCTCGGCAACGATCCGCAAATCGCCTTAGCTTCCAGCGTGTTATTGCTGGTACCGGGTTTTCCGTTAATCAATTCTTTGGCGGATATGTTAAAAGGCTATGTGAACATGGGAATCGGACGTTGGGCGATCGCCACCATTCTCACCTTCGGCGCTTGCCTCGGTATCGTCTTCGCGTTAAGCGTACTCAACATCACCACTTGGGGGCATTAAGATGGATTGGTTATTTTTGTTACTGGACGATATGTTTTTTGCCGCCATTCCGACAGTGGGATTTGCGTTGGTCTTTAATGTGCCGCCGAAAGCGCTGAAATATTGTGCGCTGCTCGGCGCTTTAGGGCACGTCACCCGCACCATTTTAGTGCATTGCAACATTCCCATTGTGTTTGCGACATTGGTCGGCGCGGCGCTCATCGGCTTTATCGGCGTGCATTTATCCCATCGTTATTCGGCGCACCCGAAAGTGTTCACCGTCGCGGCAATTATCCCGATGATTCCCGGCGTGCAGGCATATGAGGCGATGATCGCCATCGTACAAATTCACCATTATGGCTTCTCCGACGCCTTATTTGAGCAAATGATCGCCTCCTTCATCAGCACCACATTCATTCTCGGTGCCTTGGTTTTCGGCTTGGCATTACCGGGCTTACTATTCTATCGGGAAAAACCTGTGGTATAGTAACCGCACTTTAACCCGTTAAATACATTAGGAAACGCAATGCGTTTAAGTCTGATTGTCGCCATGACTCAAAACCATGTCATCGGCAAAGATAACCAAATGCCGTGGCACTTGCCCGCCGATCTCGCCTGGTTTCGCCAAAACACCACCGGCAAGCCCGTCATCATGGGACGAAAAACCTTTGAAAGCATCGGTCGCCCATTACCGAAACGCACCAATATCGTGCTTTCCCGCCAACCTTTCGTGCACGACGGTGTCATTTGGAAAGACAGTCTGGAAAGTGCGGTGAATTTTGTCAGCGATTCCGACGAAATCATGCTCATCGGTGGTGGGCAGCTGTTCAAGCAATATTTACCGCAGGCAACCCGCCTGTATCTCACCGAAATCCAAACGGAGCTAGACGGCGACACCTTCTTCCCGCCTATTGATTGGAACCGTTGGCACATCGAATTCGAACAATACCGCCCCGCCGACGAACAAAATCCTTACGATTGCCGTTTTTTGATTTTGGTACGGAAGGGATAATTTTGACGTAAAAGTGCGGTGGATTTTCGTGGCGTTTTTACAAAGGAATGCGGGGAGAATCCCCGGACTGTCATTTAAAATCCAAACAATTCGGGCGGGTACAACACCCGCCCGACAAACTCAATCCTTATGATTACTCTCTTCCAAATCCCTCCTAAAGGACACCATCAGTTGATCGATTTTAAAATTCTCGGTGTCGATGATTTCAAATTTGTAGCGGTCGTACAGTACAAAATCGGTTTTTTTCGGGATTTTGCGTAGCATATACATCATAAAACCGGCGATGGTTTCGTAATTTTCATCGTGCGGGAAGGCTTCGATATCCAAGGCGCGTTTCACATCTTCCAGCGGCGTGGCGCCATCCACCAGCCAGGAATCCTCATCGCGACGAATAATCTGTTCTTCTTCGCTGGATACCAACTCGCCCATGACGATACTCATCACATCGTTTAAGGTGACAATGCCCACTACCAGCGCATATTCGTTGACGATAACGGCAAAATCTTCGCCGGTGGATTTAAACAATTCGAGCACTTCATACAAAGATAACGTATCCGGCACGAACAGCGGTTTGCGCAATAAACGGTTGTCGGTGAGCTGCACCTGTTCCTCTTTCAGGAACAGCGTCAGCAAACTGTGCGATTCCACATAACCTAAAATATGATCCAAACCCTGATCGCAAATCAGCAGCTTGGAATGGGAATTCTTCGTGAGCGTATCCAGCACTTGCTGGCGGGTAAAAGTGCGGTCTAAAAAAATCACGTTTTCACGGGTGGTCATGGTAGAAGTGACCGTGCGTTGCTGCATATCAAAAATATTTTCGATGAGATAATGCTCCTGCGCTTTTAACACGCCCGCTTCTGCGCCGGCATCCACCACCGCCACGATGTCTTCGGAGGTCATGCTTTCTTCACGCACGGTAGATACTTTAAAAATACGAAAAATGAAATTGGCGACGGAATCGAACACCCACACAATAGGTTTCAATAGGAAAATGCAGATTTGCATAATCCGCACCGTGCGCAATGCCACCACTTCGGGATTGGTCATTGCCAGGCGTTTCGGCATGAGGTCAGCCAGCAAAATAAAGGAAGCCGTCACGATAAAAAACGCCATCCAGGAAGCGGCGCTTTCCACCCACACCGCATCGGTATATTGATGAATAAAGTGTTGCAAGTGCACCCGAATGGTCGCTTCGCCGATCACCCCGCCCAACACGGCAACCATGTTCAAGCCGATTTGCACCACGGTAATAAAGCGCCCCGGTTGCTCCTGCAACTTAAGCACCATGGCGGCTTTCGTGTTGCCTTCGTTGACCATGTTTTGCAATTTAATCCGACGCGCCCCCGCCAGGGAAATTTCGGCGGAAGACACAACGGCACTGATGATAATTAATAAAATTAAAACTAAAATCGCGGTAAATAAACTCATAAGATTTCAATTCATTGATGTAAATAAAGATAAAGTGCGGTCGATTTTTAAAACGTTTTTCAACCGCACCGAAGAAAGGAGAAAAGAACGTTAGTTTTCGCTGTCGAACCAACCGCGCACGAACTGCACGGAGAAGAATAAAGTGAACAGCAAAATCACATAGAAAATATAGGCGAAAATCGGATGGCTTGGCGATTCGCCTTCTTCCAGTGCTCTTACCGACAAGGCATTCGGGAATTCGTTAAATATCGTAATACGCCAGCCGTAGTATTTCATTTGTACGGTTTTCTGTTCGTTACCCAATGCCTGTGCCTCCGCCTGCAAATTCGCGGAACCGAATTTAAAATAGAACGGGAAACCCCAGCCGGTATCTTCGTTACGATACACCCGCACTTTGCCGTCCGAATGTTGGGTGTTGATAAAATACACGTCGCGGGTCGGGCCGTCCGCCGGGTTGGTTTTGGTGATTAACCCGTCTTTATCCATCCGTTTCACTTCCACGCCGGTGACCTGCGTCACATCATAGCGCGGGAACACGTAGTGCACGGTGGCGAACAAAAACAGATGAAAAACCAAAATCACCGTAATGAAAAAATATTTAAAAAATTTACGCATTATTCCGTCCTTTTTCCGACTCGTTTGAGCCTCATTGTATCTGAATTTTAAATAAACGCTCGAAGTTTTGCGTGGTGATTTGCGCCATTTCCTGCGCCGAAACGCCTTTCAGTGCCGCCACATATTCGCACACTTCACGGGTGTAAGCCGGCTGATTTTGTTTGCCGCGATAAGGCACCGGCGCCAAATACGGCGAATCGGTTTCCACCAACAAACGATCTAACGGCAGCTTACGCACCACATCGCGAATCTCCTCGGCATTTTTAAAGGTAATGATGCCGGAAATAGAAATATAAAAACCCAAATCCAAGGCTTGTTTTGCCATGTCGTAATTTTCCGTAAAACAATGCAAAACGCCACCGCACTTTTCCGCGTGATTGTCGCGCAACAGGCGCATGGTGTCCTCACGGGCTTCGCGGGTATGAATAATCACCGGTTTATTTAACTGATTGGCGACCTCAATCTGACTGGCGAACACCGCCTGTTGCTGCGCCTTGTTTTCTGCGCTGTAGTAATAATCCAAACCGATTTCACCGATGGCGACCACTTTCGGATCCTGCGCCAAACGTAGCAAACGGGCGGCGTCGTAAGGTTCTTCCTCAAAATCCAAGGGGTGCACGCCGCACGCCAAAGAAACATTATCAAACCGCGCCAGTTCGGGATAAGCTTTCTCGAAACGGCTCAACGTGACGCCGATTGCCAATAAATGTTTCACATCGCGCGCATTGGCTTTTGCCACCACATCGGCAATATTTTCATGTAATTTTTCGTAATCCAACGCATCCAAATGGCAATGGGAATCCACAATAAACATATTTTATCCTTCAAACACTTCGGTAATTAAACGGGTCAGCCCGTCCAATAAAATTAATTCCTGGTTTAACGCATTATTCGTCGCCAAATCCGACCGCACTTTACCGACGATTTGCGTCGCTTTTAACAGCGCCGGTGCGGACAATCCTTGGCTGAATTGAATCACGCCGCGCTCAATATCCCGGCAGATCCAATTTTCGCGAATGTTCAATTTATTTTTCAGACTGTCGGTCAAAAATGCCGACAGCCAATCCAGTTGTTGCAACAGAATCTCTTTATTAAAAAACGGCAACAATTCCAACGGCGAACGGCGACGATAAAACAACCAGAATTGGCGTAAAAATTCGCGCCGTTGTTCTGGCAGATGTTGCTCTAACATGGCGAGAGCCAACAGCGGGCGACCGTAATTCACGAAAAGTGCGGTCAAAATTTCCGGCGTTTCGACAGAGGTCTGTGCCTGTAACCAGTACACGGCGGTATTCGTCTCCGGCGGCAGAATATTCCACACCTGACAACGGCTGTAAATGGTCGGCAACAACGCCTTTTGCATATCGCTGTGCAAAATGAAATAGGTGTTCGGGCGGGGTTCTTCCAGTGTTTTCAAAATGGCGTTGGCAGCGGCTTCCGTGAGGCGGTGCGCCTGTTCGATATAAATCACTTTATTGCCGTTTTGTTGCGCGTGCTGATTCGCCTGTTCGTTCATGGCACGAATTTGATCCACACCGATGTCTTTATTTTCAATGGGCGCGATGGGCTGGAAATCCGGGTGACTGTTCGCCTGCATCAAATGACAGGCGTGGCATTCGCCGCAAGGTTCCGCCCCTTTGGGCGTTAAACACATCAAACGCCGCGCCAAAAGGGTGCAAAGCTGCTCAGCCCCCAAGCCTTCATCGGCACGAATCAGCAACGCATGGTGCCCCAGGGCTTCCTCAAAAGCCTGCGTGATTTTCTGATAAACGGGCGTAAGCCAAGGGTATAAGGCAATCATCTTGAAAGAGAAACCCACCAATTTTTGACCGCACTTTTAATGTCCGCCCGCACCTGCGCAACAGGCTGCGCCGCATCGATGATCACCGCCTTCGGATTGTCATTCACCAATTCCAAATAACGGGTGCGGGTGCGATGGAAAAAATCCAAATTTTGCTGTTCGATACGATCCAGTTCGCCCCGTCCGCGCGCGCGCGCCAAGCCGACCGCCGGGTCAATATCCAAATAAAGGGTTAAGTCCGGTTCAAAATCACCCAGTACGGTTTGTTTTAAGGTGTTTAAAAGATCCTTTCCCAACTGGCGACCGCCGCCCTGATAAGCCTGTGAGGACAGATCATGTCTGTCGCCCACCACCCACTTGCCTTGTGCCAAAGCGGGCTTGATCACATTTTCCACCAGCTGCACGCGTGCCGCATAAAGCATGAGTAGCTCCGCTTTATCGGTCACCGATTCTTCGGTTTCATATTTAATGAGGTGGCGTAACTTTTCCGCCAGCGGCGTACCGCCCGGTTCGCGGGTGAACATTACGTCCTGCACACCCAACTCATGTAACATATCCACAACACATTGGTGCGCGGTGCTTTTGCCCGCCCCTTCCAAGCCTTCAATGACAATAAATTTGCCTGTCATATTATTTTCCGTTTTGTTCGCGGTACCAGCGCAAATACTCCTGCACCGCTTTGTTATGTTCATTTAAATTCCGGCTGAATTTATGACCGCCCGTGCCGTCCGCCACGAAATAATAAAAATCCGTTTGTGCCGGATGTGCCACCGCCTGCAATGCCTCTTCACTCGGCATCGCAATCGGCGTCGGCGGCAAGCCGTCAATCACATAGGTATTATAAGGCGTTGGCGCTTCCAAATCTTTTTTGCGAATATTGCCGTTGTAATCGTCGCCCATGCCGTAAATGACGGTCGGATCGGTTTGCAGTTTCATTTTGGCTCTTAACCGATTAATGAACACCGACGCCACCTGCGGGCGTTCCGCCGCGATGCCGGTTTCTTTTTCTACGATGGACGCGAGGATCAGCATTTCGTAAGGATTCGCCAACGGCAGATCTTTATCACGTTCCCGCCATGCCTTATCCAAGGCTTTTTTCATGCGTTCGGCGGAACGTTGCAGAAGCTCTAAATCGGTGGAATTCGGCGTGTAATTATAGGTGTCGGGATACAACCAGCCTTCAATTTTCAGCCATTCGTACACCTCTTGCGCCACATCGGGAATCGCCAATAAGTGAAAAATTTCCTGCTCGGATTTATCCTTTAAGGTTTGCTTTAAGTGCGGTGCGTTTTCCAAACGTTTTCGCCAGGTTTTAAAGGTGTTGCCTTCAATAAATTGCACGTTAAATTGCGCTTCTTTACCGGAATTGAGAAGTTTCAGCAAATCTTCCACGGTTTTGACGTTATCCAAGGCGTAAGTGCCCGCTTTCACCTTGCTAAATTCCGGATGAATTTTCAATACCCAAGGCAGGAGGGCGGCATTTTCTAACAGATGTTCGTTTTGTAGCAAAGTCACCAGTTTGTTACCCGTGGTGCCGCGTTCCACCGTGAATAGCCGGTCTTTTTGCACATTCACCGGTTGCTGCACAAATTGTTGTAGCTGTCGATATCCCCAAAATCCTGCGCCGGCAAGAAGGATAAGTAAAAACAAAAGAAATAAACAAAATTTTTTCATAAGCGTTATCGTAAGATGATGAAATTCTCTATGGAAATTATGCCAAAAAGTGACCAGATTATAGCATAAGACCGTGCTTTAAAGAAAACGCGCCTTGTGGAAACAAGGCGCGGTGTTATCGGTATTATTTCCCATGGATTAAATGGCATCCTCATTTTCTTCGCCGGTGCGGATACGAATCACTCGTTGCACCTCATACACAAAAATCTTGCCGTCACCGATTTTGCCCGTTTGTGCCGTATCAATAATGGCGTCCAGGCATCGGTCTAACAAATCATTGGGCACCACAATTTCCATTTTCACTTTCGGTAGAAAATCCACCATATATTCGGCACCGCGATACAATTCCGTATGCCCTTTCTGCCGCCCGAAACCGCGCACTTCAGTCACCGTCATGCCGGTAATGCCAATATCCGACAAGGCTTCACGCACATCGTCCAATTTAAACGGTTTTATAATCGCTTCGATTTTTTTCATGATGATCGCTCCTTAAAAAAATACTCCAAAAAACAACCGCACTTGTAAGTTATACCAACTTAGCCCCGACATTTTGTTATACCGGCAACAATTCAATATCCATATCATGGATTGCTTCTTTTATATTAGGCAATAAATTTTTATCACAAATAATCGTATTGAAAACGCTTAATGCTGCAATTTTGAAGGTGGCAACTTTACCGTATTTTGAAGAATCTGAGACTAAAATCCGCTTATTGCTTGACTCAATTATCGTTTTTTTCACCGGTAGCTTCATTTCATCCGGCGTGGTTAAGCCCGTCAATGTCCAAGAAGAGGTAGAGATAAAAGCAATGTCAACCGACAGCTGACGCAAAAACTGCCCTGCCAGTTCCCCTACCGACGAGTGATTGAGTTTATTCACCGAACCGCCGATATGGATTAATTGGCATTTGCCGCTGGTCATTAAAAAATGTGTAATGGAGAAATCGTTGGTTATGACTAATAAATCATCGCGTTCAATAATGCGATAGGCAATTTCCAACGTCGTCGTACCGGCATCCAAATAAATCGTAGTATTAGATGGAATCAACTTTGCCGCCTGCTCGCCGATTTTTTCTTTCTGATCGTGAAATAATAACGATTTGTCCTGATGTGTAGGCTCAAAAGACAAATGTTCATGTATTTTCACACCACCGGATACTGAGACAACCTTCCCCATCTCTTCTAATTTTTGAATATCACGACGAATTGTCATGTGTGAAACATTGAGCGATTCCATTAATTTTGAAATGCTCACAATACCTTTTTGGTTAATTAAATTGAGTAATAACTTTTGTCGCTCCGCAGGAATCATAACCCCTCCAAAAATTTTCGTCATTATATCTCTTTTTGTCTATTTTGTTGTTATTTCATTCATTTTTCACATTAAATAACAAAAATAAATAATAATGTTAAATTTTGTGACATTGCTCACGTTTTTTTATTTTAAGATCCAGCAGAATGAATACCGTTAGATCAACAAACTTTATTATTTGGAGAAATACCATGACAAACAAATCATATTCTGTCGCTATCGTTGGACTGGGTGCAATGGGCATGGGGGCGGCTCAGTCTTGTATAAGAGCCGGATTGACGACCTATGGTGTAGATCTTAACCCAACAGCACTTGAAAAATTAAAAACTGATGGCGCACACGCAACCAGCCAAAGTGCGGTCGATTTTGCGGATAAATTAGATGCAGTTTTGTTGCTTGTAGTAAATGCTGTGCAAGTCAATTCGGTACTATTTGGTGAAAATGGTTTAGCGGCTAAGTTAAATAAAGGAGCCGCTGTCATGGTTTCTTCAACCATTTCTGCTCAAGATGCGAAAGCAATTTCACAAAAATTAACAGGCTTTGGGTTAATTATGCTGGATGCGCCGGTTTCCGGTGGTGCGGCAAAAGCAGCATTGGGTGAGATGACGGTAATGGCAGCAGGTTCTGCACAAGCTTTTGCAAAATTACAACCGGTGTTAGATGCCGTTGCGGGTAAAGTGTATAACATCGGTGAAGAAATCGGTTTAGGCGCAACCGTGAAAATCATCCACCAACTGCTTGCCGGTGTGCATATTGCCGCAGGTGCAGAAGCGATGGCGCTTGCAGCCAAAGCAGGGATTCCACTTAATCTGATGTACGACGTGGTGACTAACGCGGCAGGTAATTCATGGATGTTTGAAAATCGTATGAAACACGTGGTGGAAGGGGATTATTCTCCGCTCTCTATGGTGGATATTTTTGTGAAAGATTTAGGTCTCGTAAACGATACGGCGAAATCTTTGCACTTCCCACTTCACCTCGCGAGTACCGCCTATTCAATGTTTACTGAAGCGAGTAATGCAGGCTATGGCAAAGAAGATGACAGCGCTGTGATTAAAATTTTCAGTGGTATCGAATTACCGAAAAAAGGAGCGTAATGATGTTAGGTGTAATTGCTGATGATTTCACCGGCGCAAGCGATATTGCCAGTTTCTTAGTTGAAAATGGCTTGCATACAGTACAAATGAATGGCGTACCAAACACGCCATTAACAGAAAAAGTGGATGCCATTGTCATCAGTTTAAAATCTCGCTCCAACCCGGTAAATGAAGCTATTGAACAATCATTGCAGGCGCTGCATTGGCTACAAAAGAGCGGTTGTTCTCAGTTCTATTTTAAATATTGTTCCACCTTTGATAGCACAGAAAAAGGCAATATTGGCCCCGTAACGGATGCCTTGTTAGAAGCACTTGATGATGATTTTACCGTGATCACGCCGGCGTTGCCTGTTAACGGTAGAACGATCTTTAACGGTTATTTATTCGTCGGTAATGTGTTGCTGAATGAATCCGGCATGCGCGATCACCCGATTACGCCGATGAAAGATGCCAATCTTATGCGTTTAATGGATGCGCAAGCAAAAGGCAAAACCGGTTTAGTGAGTTATGCCGATGTGATTCAAGGTGCTGAGCACGTGAAAGCTTGTTTTACCCAGTTGAAGCAAGCCGGCTTCCGCTACGCTGTTGTGGATGCCGTGGATAATAGTCAACTTGCTGTTTTGGCAGAAGCCGTCAGTGCATTGAAATTAGTCACAGGTGGTTCCGGTTTAGGGGCTTATATGGCAGCAAGATTAAGTGGCGGCAAAAAAGCGACAGATGCTTTTGTACCGAAAAAAGGACGAAGCGTGATTCTTTCCGGTTCTTGTTCTGTGATGACGAATAAACAAGTGAATGCCTACAAAGAAAAAGCCACCGCAATTTATTTAGATGTGGAAAAAGCTATTACAGAATCTAATTATGCGGAAACGTTGTTTGATCAAGTGCAATCTCATCTTGCTGAACCGCTTGCACCAATGGTTTATGCCACCGTGCCACCGGATCAACTGAAACAAATTCAAAGCCGATTTGGTGGTGAACGGGCAAGCCATGCTATTGAGAAAACCTTTGCAAACTTAGCGCAGTTACTAAAAGAAAAAGCCAAGGTGGAAAACTTTATTACTGCGGGTGGAGAAACTTCAAGCATTGTGGTGCAACAACTTGGCTTCACCGGTTTTCAAATTGGCAAACAAATTGCGCCGGGCGTGCCTTGGTTAAAAGTATTGGGAGAATCGACCGCACTTGCACTGAAATCAGGCAACTTCGGCAAAGAAACCTTCTTCACTGATGCACAAGGAATGATGTTATGAGTGATCGTGAATTAAAAAAAATCATGGTGCGGCTTGGACATTCTTTTTATGAGCGTGGCTATACCGTCGGTGGCGCAGGAAATCTCTCTACCCGACTGGATGAGAATCGAATTTTAGTCACACCTACCGGTTCTTCACTTGGGCGTTTAGAGGAAGCGCGACTTTCCATATTAGATATGGAGGGCAACCTGTTAGAAGGTGATAAGCCATCAAAAGAATCCGTCTTTCATTTGGCCATGTATCACAAAAATCCGGAGTGCAAAGCCATTGTTCACCTTCATTCCACTTACTTAACTGCGCTTTCTTGTTTAGAAAACCTTGATCCACAAAATGCTATAAAAGCCTTTACGCCTTATTACGTAATGCGAGTCGGAAGCTTGCCGGTGATTCCCTATTACCGCCCAGGTTCACCGCGCATAGCGGAAGAATTAGAGGCACGCGCGTTGTCAGGTAAAGCCTTTTTATTGGCAAATCATGGCGTAGTGGTCACGGGTAAGGATTTACTTGATGCTGCCGACAACACGGAAGAATTGGAAGAAGCCGCGAAACTGTTCTTCTTATTGCAAGGGCAACCGATTCGTTATCTCAATGATGATGAAGTGAATGAATTAAAAAACAGGGGGAAATAATTATGCCAAAATTTGCTGCTAATTTAACCATGATGTTTAACGAAGCGCCATTTATTGATCGTTTTGAAGCGGCGGCGAAAGCCGGCTTTAAGTATGTTGAGTTTCTCTGGCCTTATGATTACAGCGTTGAAACCATCAGGCAAGAACTGGATAAACATGGTTTAAAGGTCGTTTTATTTAATACACCGGCAGGCGATGTTTCCAAAGGGGAATGGGGCGTTTCTGCTATTCCCGGGCGCGAGGAACAAAGCCATCAACACATTGATATGGCATTGGAATACGCGCGAGGTCTTGGTTGCACGAATGTCCATATTATGGCAGCTGTGGTACCGGAAGGAGCGGATAAGTCAGAATATCAACAAATCTTTATTCAGAATATTCGTTATGCATCAGAAAAATTTAAACCGCATGGTGTGAATATTTTACTTGAAGCATTAAGTCCGCAAGTGAAACCAAATTATTTGCTAAAAAGCCAATATGACACCTTAGACATTGTAGAGCGTGTTGGGCGTGATAACGTGTTTGTTCAATTAGATTACTTCCATGCTCAAAATGTAGACGGCAATTTATCCCGTTTGACCGACAAATTAAATGGCAAATTTGCCCATGTACAAATTGCTTCCGTACCGGATCGTCATGAACCGGATGAAGGCGAAATCAATTATGAATATCTCTTTAATAAATTAGATGAGATCGGTTATCAAGGTTTCGTGGGTTGTGAATACAAACCACGAGGTGAAACCTCAAGCGGTCTAGGTTGGTTTGAACAGTATAAATAAGTGATGAAGTGCGGTTGTTTTTTTGAGAGGTTTTAAAACGTTATGAAAAATGACCGCCCTTTTTATATCCATAGCTAAGGAGTTTTGTATGTCTAATGAAATACTTATTCTAATTGGCATAACGAGCGTTGCAGCACTGTTAACCATTATGATTAAAGGGAAAGTACATCCTTTTATGGCTCTTGGGCTTGTTAGTATTGCCGTTGCATTAAGTGCCGGTATTCCAATGAATAAAGTCATCCCAACCTTAGTAAGCGGCATGGGAGGAACATTGGGAAATGTTGCTTTAATCGTTGGGTTGGGAGCAATGCTTGGAAAGATTATTGAAAAATCGAATGGGGCCGATGTTCTCGCTGCCTGGCTATTGGATAAATTTGGTGAAAAACATGCCGCCTTTGCTTTAGGTGCAACAGGATTCATTTTCGGGATTCCGGTGTTTGTTGATGTTGGTTTTATCGTATTACTACCGATCATTTTCAGTGTGGCACGAAGACTTGGCGGAAATATGCTTGTTTATGCTTTACCTATTGGTCTTTCCATGTTGATGGTACATGTGATGTTACCACCGCATCCGGGGGTTGTCGCCGGTGCTCAAGTATTAAATGCCGATATAGGTTTTGTTCTTGGTATTGGTTTATGCGCTGCATTACCTGCTTATTTACTCGGGCAATTGTTTATTCCCTTTTTCACAAATCGCACATTTATTCATATACCAACTTCAGCAGATTTAATTCAATATCAAAAACAGCTATCTCATGATGCTTCCGGACTACCTAAATTCGGCACGGTTTTGAGCATGATTGTGTTTCCGCTCGTATTAATTATGTTAGGCACGATCACGGCAGTAACTTTACCAAAAGAACATATAATCCGTGAAGTTTTTAGTATGGTCGGAAGCTCGCCGTTCGCCTTATTACTGGCTGTTTGTGTTTCTTCTTATGTATTAGGCTTACGTCGTGGCTGGAATAAAGAAAAGTTAGAAGAAATTCTTAACTCATCTTTGTCACCCATTGCCGGGATTATCTTAATTACAGGTGCCGGCGGGATGTTTGGTAAAGTTTTAGATGCAAGTGGTGTAGGAAAGGCATTAGCTGAGGTACTATCCGGCACCGGATTACATGTTCTTACATTAGGTTTTGTGCTGGCAGCATTATTACGCGCAGCACAAGGTTCTGCGACAGTGTCAATTATTACTACTGCAACAATTCTATCGCCTATTATTACTACTGGCGGATATAGCGGAGTACGAATTGCATTAATTACAGCAGCTATGGGGGCCGGTTCTATGACATTGTCCCATGTGAACGACAGCCTATTCTGGGTATGGACAAAGTTCTTTGGGATCTCTGTCGCTGACGGATTAAAAACCTGGACTATTCTTACCACGATATACGGAAGTATTGTATTTTTAATTATCAGTTTGGTGTGGTTCTTTATTTAACATTTAAAAGTAAGGAAACATTTTATGTTAAGAAAAATAGTAATTGCATTTTTATTATTAATTACGGCTCTTGGTATTTTGGCGCAGGATGATACTCCTAAAGAAGGAAAACCAATCAATATAACATTACTTGCTGAAGTGACTTCTTCAGGGCAAAAAATTACCGGTTTGGCTTTAGAGTACGAGGATTATGTTTTATCAAGTAGTGATTTAAGAAATACATACCAAGTTTTTACGTTGTTAGAACAGCAAGAACAACCTCGTACCATAATTCGTGCATATGTCAATAATTTACCGGAGAAAACTCCGCAGGCTAAATCAGGGAAGTTTGTCATTATTGAATTCGATGATAGAGATACTAACGCTAATTTATACTCACTTATTATTGATAATAAGAACCCTATGAAGTTTAGAGCAAAAGATCAATCAGGTCATATCATTGAAATCGAAAAAGTTCAGCCAACAAAAATCCCACAATATTATGATGAAAAATTAGTTTATAAAATTAAACAAATAGGATATGTGAAACTTTCTAACGGAAAGACTATTGATCGAAATGAAGTTATTCAAAATGCAGAAAGAAAGAACGTTAGGACTTTATTTATTGATGATTTTTCTGAACAGGTTGTTGCGCTAAATGAAAATAACCTTTTGAAATATCGTTTCTATCGTCCTCATTTAACTGAGCATAAAAAATATCCTCTCACTATTTTCTTACATGGTTCAGGCCAGGTTGGCAGTGACAATATAGCCCATATCATTTCCAATAAAGGTGCTATATCAACGCTTCAATATGAACCCGGTTTTGTTCTTGCTCCACAATATAACACTATTTTTGATCCTTTTGATGATAAAAATCATGGGCAAAAAGGCGGTATTCATTGGCAAACTAAAAATCGCGCTAACTTAGTATTAAAAATGATAGATGAAACAGTACAACAAAATCCTGCTATTGATGAAAAACGTATCTATTTAATTGGTTTATCCCGTGGTTCAGAGGGAGTATTAAATCTTTTATTAATGCGACCAAATTTTTTCGCCGGTGCATTATTAGCCAGCGGAAGAGAAGCGCACACAATAGAATGGTTGGATGGAAATGCCAATAGCATAAATTTGGCACCCATTAAAAATGTGCCTATGTGGTTTTTCCATAGCAAGGAAGATCAAATTTCTCCGGTGAAAGGTTCGCGTATCAATTATCAGATTTTGGTTAATGAATTAAATGCTAAAAATGTTAGATATACGGAATTCAGTACAGAAAAAGCGGGAAATAACGGAATTTTAAATAATGCCCATAATACTTGGGAAGCCGTCTTCAATAGTCCGGAGGTAATAAGTTGGCTATTGCAGCAAAAACGTCACTAAATTAAGGAGAATCCATTATGTTTATATATCTATCACACCCTTTAGATCCTAACGATTTAGTGTGGCCGGGAGAACCGACGATAAAAGTGACTCGCTGTACCGATGTTGTGAGTGATAATGCACCGTTTAGCAGCTTCATAACGGAGTTGCCTAATCACTGCGGTACACATATGGATGCACCTCGCCATTTTGTCAAAGACGGATTGAGCATTAATGAATTACCGATTGAATATTTTTGCCATAAAAAGGCAGCGTTGTTAGAAATTCCAAAAAGTGATGCAGAAGGTATTACACAGGAAGATTTAGAACCTTATGCAGATACGTTAAAAAATGTATCCTTTGCTTTTTTGAGGACAGGATTTGAAAAGTACAGAACAGAGGATCCGGTTCGCTACCAAAATGAAGGTCCTTACATTGCAACAAGTGCGGGTAAATATTTATCTGAAAATTTTCCTAACCTAAAGGGCGTAGGAATTGATTTTCTGTCTTTAGGATCGCCTTCTGCCAAAGTCCCTGATGTGGAAAATCCTCGAAATTGCCATCGCGCTATTTTAGGCTATTACACAGGTAAATTCACTACGGTAATTGAAGATATGCATTTGTCCGAATTGCCTCGGAATGCTCGGATCAAACAATTCTTTAATGCCCCACTCAGAATTGTTGGGTTAGATTCAAGTCAAGTCACTTGTATTGCTGAACTTTCCGAATAAAAGTATCAAAAATCAATGTGATTTGAAAATATAAAAAGGTAAATAAGATGGTAAGAAAAAGTTTTGCTTGGGGTGGCTTATTTTTAATTTTCACGTTCATAAGCGCTTATGTAGCCGCTTTAGTTGAACGAGATTTTGGTCGGCTTGAGATCTCTACCATATCCTTTATGACAGAAGAACAACAGCTAATGGTGGCAAAATTATATCGTCCACAATCGGCAACAGATAAAACACCTAAACCCGGATTATTGGCATTGCATGGCTATCAAAGCGATAAAGAAGCAGCCAATACTTTCGGAGCATTAGAATTAGCAAAACGTGGTTTCGTTGTTCTTGCAATTGATCATTTTGGTCATGGCTATTCAACTAAGTTACCTGCGTCTAATAAAAATATGAGTGGTGCAAATAATGGTTATCAATATTTGAAATCTTTACCTTTTGTAGATAGTCGGCGGTTAGGTATTTTTGGCCATTCAACAGGCGCCTTAAATGCTATTCGTGTCGCTCAGTTAAACCCCGATCACAAAGCGATAAATGGTCAAAGTAGTAACGGTGGAGATCCCGGTCTCCATAATTATCTCCTTACTCAAGGATTGTATGAGGAAATAGCCGGTTATCGTGAAAAATCTTTTCCGGTTAAAGAGTTAACTAAAAATACCAACCGTCTAAAAGCATTTTCATTGGAAAAAAATGGTGATTTACAATGGGATCATACTTATGGAAACTTTACTGACGGTTCAGCAAGACGAGCGGCTTTAGTCGAGGGGACTCATTTAGGCGTGATGGTTTCATCACGTACCAATAAAGAGGCAATTTTATGGTTTAATCAAGCATTACAGCAAGGACAACAAGATGCCGATTGGATTGAACCTGAGCAACAGACATATTGGTATAAAGAGATTGCAGGATTATTTGCGCTATCTTTTGCTGTTATTTCTACCTTATGTTTAGCGGCAGGCTTACTGAAGAATCCTTATTTCTCTGCCGTGACACAAATGCCTTCAAGAAAAGTTGAATTGCCTTCAGGTAAATGGGCTTATTTCGCTATGTGCAATATGATTGCGACAATGATATTGTATCCATTGTTCACGCAATGGGGAGGCGCTAATGAACCTATTGCATCAATGATTTCTTTCATGCCATTGGAGATGGGAAATGGAATTATTTTATGGTTAGTCGTCAGTGCAATTGTTAATTATCTCTTATTCTTTATATGGTCCTATAAAAAGTCTATTTCTTGGCGGGAATTTGGTATTTTAGCTGACAAACCAAATATAACGACCTCTCAATTAATCGGGCGTCATTTGATTTTAGCTGTCATATTAGTTAGTTATTTGTATGCGATCACCTATGTCGTTCATTCTTACTGGCAAGTTGAATTGCGCTTTTTATGGCCGGCGTTTAAACCTCTTACACCAGAGCGTTTTGCTTTGTTTCCGATTTACTGGTTATTTATTTTATTCTTCTTTTACTCATTTAATGGGTTAATTGTCACTGCACAAATGCGTATGAAACAGGCAAAAAATTTCACAATAACCTTGATTGGCTGGACAATTAAAACGAGCTTTTTCGCGGTAAGCGGATTGGTGCTTTTATGGTTATTTCACTTTATACCGGATTTTATGCAATTGGGACCGGGCTTTGATTTAATTGGACTTTCACAATTCGGTGGTCGCTGGATGATGATGTTATCAGTGATTATTCCACAATTTATTGTGTTGATTTTAATTAGTCATTGGTGTTATTTAAAAACAGGTTATGTGTATTTAGGCGTTTTTTTAACTTCAATATTAATGACATGGATTATTGTTGGCGGGCAGGTTATAGGGCGTTTCCTTGCCTAAAAATAAAGACAAATTAAGCAGGCTATGCCGGGGCCTCTGTATCCCGATACTTGGTTCCGGCTCCTATCGTTTTTTTCATTGTGACGGAATAATTGAGATAAATATTCCTCCTTGCCCGCCTTGCGTTTCTTTCATGCTTCGCTCTATACTACGGCGATCACTCAGTTTTACATTACTTACTGCACACAGGACATCTTATGACATACCAGGTTATCGCGTTTGACCTTGACGGCACTTTGCTAAACTGTCAAGGCAGCATTCTTCCCGCCAGCAAACACGCCATTCAACTGGCACGGAAACAAGGCATGAAAGTAGTTTTTGTCACCGGGCGTCATCACACCGCCGTCAAACCTTATTATCATGAAGTGAACTTGGACACGCCGATTATTTGCTGCAACGGAACTTACCTTTACTACCCACGAACCGATGAAGTGAAATTCGCCAACCCGCTTTCCGCCGTACAATGCCATAAAGTGCTCGACATTGCAGAACAATTCGACACCCACTTACTGATGTATAGCCGCGATGCTATGAACTATACCTGCTTAAATCCGCACATGGAAAAATTCACCCAATGGGCAATGAGCTGCCCGCCCGCCGTGCGTCCCGACGTACGTCTGGTAACAGATTTCAAGGTAATTATTAATAACCCGAAAGAAAATATCTGGAAATTCGTGATTAGCTCGCCTAATCGTCAGGCGATGGAAAGTGCGGTCAAATCCTTGCCTGAATCACAGTTCAGCTGTGAATGGTCATGGACTGATCGCGTGGATGTCGCCAACAACGGCAACAGTAAAGGCGCACGCCTGCTTGATTTATTAAAACTATGGAATATCGATCCGCAAAACGTTATCGCTTTCGGCGACAATCATAACGACATCAGTATGCTCACCGCCGTAGGACTCGGCGTTGCCATGGGAAACGCAGAAGACGCCGTAAAAGCACAGGCAAAACGGGTTATCGGTTCAAATGATAGTGACGGCATTGCCCGGTTTATTGAAGAAATACTTGGCTAAAAACCACCGAGAAAATTATGTGGCCAATACCGCTATGCAGCTTGGTATTGCGTAGATATGTTAGATTTTTTGTCTACTCGCCGAGTGATACCGGAAAAATAGCGGTAAAATAAAGCCGCACTTGTGCTGCGTACCTTAATTGGTTAGTTGTGCTTTCCAACTTTTAGGTCGCAGACGACAAGTGCGGTTTATTTTTTGCATGTTTTAATTTTTCACCATTTTCTTCAGCTGGTATAAATAAGCCAATGCCTGTTTTGGACTTAATTCGTCAGGATCCAATTCTTGCAGCATATGTAACAACATATCCATGTTTTCATCCTCCGCACTTTCAAAGGCCAATTCGCCCTGGCGTTGGTTTAATAAACGCAGGTCCTGAATTTGCTGGTTGGTATTTTGATTTGACAATTTTTCCAGTTGCGCGAGTTTTTGCTTCGCCAGCTTGATTACTTGCTGCGGAACGCCGGCTAAAGCAGCCACTGCTAAGCCATAACTTTTGCTTGCGGCACCCTGTTGCACGGCGTGCATAAATGCAATGGTATCGTTGTGTTCCATGGCATCCAAGTGAATGTTACCGATACCGCTGACGTGTTCCGGCAGAATAGTCAATTCAAAATAGTGCGTGGCGAACAGGGTCAGCGAACGGATTTTTTTCGCCAGCCACTCGGCACATGCCCAAGCCAGAGACAACCCGTCATAAGTGGAGGTTCCGCGCCCGATTTCATCGATTAACACCAGACTTTTCTCCGTTGCCTGATGCAAAATATTCGCCATTTCCGTCATTTCCACCATGAAGGTTGAGCGTCCGGAAGCCAAATCATCGGAGGCACCGATGCGGGTAAAAATACGATCAATCGGTCCGATAACGGCACTGTCCGCCGGTACAAAACTGCCCATGTACGCCATCAGCGTAATCAATGCGGTTTGGCGCATGTAGGTGCTTTTACCGCCCATGTTCGGCCCGGTAATAATGAGGAAATGTTGCTGTTCGGTAAGTTCCGTCGGGTTGGCGATAAACGGTTCTTTCAGCACTTGTTCCACCACCGGATGACGTCCGTTTTGAATATGAATGCCAGTTTGTTCTGAGAACGTCGGCGCCACATAATTAAAACTTTCCGCCCGCTCCGCCAAGTTAGTAAGTACATCCAATTCGGCTAATGCCAAGCCGGCGAGTTGCAGACGGTTTAAGTGCGGTAACAATTGATCAAAGATTTCATCATATAACTGTTTTTCCAACGCCAAGGACGCACCTTTTGCCTTCAACACTTTATCTTCATAGGTTTTAAGTTCGGGGATAATATAGCGTTCGGCATTTTTCAGGGTTTGGCGACGCACATAATGAATCGGCGCTTTGTGTGCTTGTCCTTGACTGATTTGAATGTAATAGCCGTGTACTGCGTTGAAACCGATTTTTAGCGTATCGATCCCCGTGTTTTCCCGCTCCCGCTGTTCCAATTCTTCTAAGTAACGGGTGGCGCCATCGGCTAATTCACGCCATTCATCTAACTCCGCATGATAGCCCGGCGCGATAACGCCCCCATCACGAATTAAGACTGGTGGGCTTTCAATAATCGCCTGTTGTAAGAGATCGAATTGTGCGGAAAAATCACCCAGTTGCTGGTAAAGTGCGGTCATTTTTTCAGACGTTTTTCCCGTCAACAGATTTTTAATATCAGGAATTTGCTCCAAAGCGGTGCGTAAACGGATTAAATCACGCGGGCGGGCGGTGCGCAACGCCACACGTGCCAAAATACGTTCCATGTCGCCCACCTGTTGCAAATAGGGTTGCAAATCCGCCGCTAAATCCTGTTCCAAAATCGCACTGATAGCTTGTTGGCGTTGCGTGAGTTTTGTCACATCGCAAATCGGCTGATGAATCCAACGTTTGAGCAAGCGGCTGCCCATGGGGGTAACGCATTTATCCAACACCGCTGCCAGCGTATTTTCTGTGCCTCCCGCCAGATTTTGAGTGAGTTCCAAATTACGACGGGTTGCGGCGTCCAGTTGAATGTTTTCGCTGTGTTGAATCAGATGAATGCTCTGAATATGCGGCAACGCGGTGCGCTGGGTTTCGCGCGCGTATTGCAACAAACAGCCGGCGGCGCATAAACCCAAAATCGCTTTTTCTACGCCGAAGCCGCGTAAATCCTTAGTATTAAATTGGTGGCAAAGTTGTTGAACAGCAGTTTTCAATTCAAATTCCCAGATGGGGCGACGACGCAAACCTTTGGCGTGCTCAATCAGTTGGAAATCGGCGAAATCTTCACAATAAAGCAATTCCACCGGCGCAATGCGTTGTAATTCCGTTTGTAAATCTGCTGGGGATTGCGGTTCACAGACCTGAAAGCGACCGGAGGTCATATCCAGCGTTGCCAAGCCGAAATGATCTTTTTCCTGATACACAGCGGCAATGAGATTATCCTGCCGTTCCGGCAAGAGGGCTTCATCGCTTACGGTGCCAGGTGTGACAATACGCACGATTTGGCGTTCTACAGGGCCTTTGGCGGTATTCGGATCGCCGATCTGCTCGCAAATCGCCACCGACTCACCCATCTGCACCAATTTCGCCAAATAGCCTTCCACCGCGTGATAAGGTACGCCCGCCATAGGAATCGGCTGTCCGGCAGATTGCCCGCGTTTGGTCAGGGAAATATCCAACAAGGTGGAGGCGCGTTTCGCATCGTCGTAAAACAGCTCGTAAAAATCGCCCATGCGATAAAATAACAAAATATCCGGATTCTCCGCTTTGAGTTGCAGATATTGTTTCATCATCGGCGTATGTTGGGTTAAATTATCTTCTAAAATCATACACTTTAAAATTAACTAATTGGTTTAATAGTTTTATAAATCGTATCTATGTCAACAGGGTCAACAGGTTTCTGTAAGTCCTACTAAATCTCTATATCTTAGTATAGATTTTTTGTAGACGCTGAAGATACATTGTATAACATATCCACAGCTTTAATAAAAAATGACTATTAAGGGAAAGAGCTATTGTATGGGGAGTAAGATAAAAAAACCATCCTATTCTGGGAGTTAGGGAACTAATAAGATGAAAATTATATAATGATGTGTAAAACCTTTTGGAGATCGCCTAGTGTCACACATAATGGCGGCGACTTTATTAAATACCGAGGTAATATGCTCCATTCGATGGTCTGCCGGTTGACGTTCATCATCAAGATACCGATTGATGAAATGATAGAGCGGGTCTGCACACCAATATGCGCCTAAATAGGGCATAACATGCCAGAAATAAGCGATTTCAGCCGGGCGAGTGAGTTGACAAGAAAGCGCTGCGTTATAAACATGCTCAACAAACGCCGATTTGTGTATGTCTTTTAGGGGGCGGAATCTTTGTGGATGATTTGTGGCATAGAGCGTCATTAACTGATGTTTAAATCTAGTGGTGATTAACGTTCGGATAGCATGATGTTCAACTTTGCCGAATTCAATTTTTGCCGGGCGTGTATTTTCCGGTAACGGATTTAATGTGAAGGCAATAAATTCATCTTCAAGACGAAGACCGAAGGCATCAATAATACCATCGCCGTTTTTGAAGCCGAACAAAGCCGCCAGGTTTGCGGGATAACGAGAGAGTGGTGGCAAGTAGGCGCTTAACACCTTTGGGTCGTAAAAACGGAAGAAATACCATATTTCTTCTTCAGGGTCATACAGGTGTGTAAATTTTCTGAGGTGGTGATAAACCGTATCAAAGTCTTTGTCACTACGGATAAAAATGACAGGATTGGTTTTCCAGTGGCTTAAAACCTGACTCTCCATTTTCCTGAATAACTTTTGCAGGAACATGATGCTCCCGCTATTGCCGGGATCGAATTCAAATAAATAGGGTGCTGCATCTTCTAATGCCTCACCTGTTTTTCCCTTATAGAGGTTAGCCATTTGTCCCGAACTTTTTAACGCGGAGGGGTAAGCAACAACTTTTGAGGTGTCAATTACTGCATAATAATGTTTACCTGTTTGTTGTAAATCTGACGGCGTTTCCTCTTTATCCGTTGAAAGATATTGTTCATCTAAACCGATTAATTCGGCGAAAAAGCCTTTTTTCAAAATATCAGGTAATGCATTCTTACTAAAAATATCAAGGAAAGGCTAAAATGTAACCGAGTCCTGCACAAGATATTCGGTATCTTCGGCGATGGCTTCAACCGATAACGCATTTTCCCGGAATAAAATTATCGGGTTTTCCGGTGATATTTGCTGTGCTAATCGCCATAAAGGGGCAGAAAAGCCATGTCGGGTAAACCAAGTTTGAATAGGTAGCGCGGCAAGTTGAGAATGCCCGGATAAATTTTGTGTCGATAGAAACGCTTCAACATGTTGTTGATAACTTTCTCTGTCTGACATTAAACCAAGCACATAACCGGTAAATTGTTCGTTTGGCGAGTTGATTGGGGCAAAACGGTATTGTGTAACCCAAATTGTTTCAGAAGCTTTATTCATCAGAAAATCAATCTCCGATTTTGTTAAGTCGGCTTATCTTAACATAGCAATGGAATAGTTGGGAAACACCTATATATCAATAAAAATCCACCTACCTATGTTTCACATACACATCAAAGCAATGGTTTTTGGTTTCGCGGGAAAAGTGCGGTGATTTTTGGGCGAGAAAATCGGCGTAGTCGGGGCGTTTGACGACGACCCGTTGGCGGGCAAGTTGTAACGCGGGGGCGAGCAGTTCATCGGCATCTGAATCCGCGCCCACGAGGTGTTGGAAGACGCGCATTTCTTTTTTGACTAACGCGCTTTTGGTTTTGTGCGGATACATGGGGTCGAGATACACCACATCGGCGTAATCCGTTTCGGGGTTGAGTTCATTGATGTGCCGATAAAGCAACAGCTGCATATTGCGTTGCATCCAGGCGCCGATTTCTTCATCGGCATAAGCGCGTTGCAAGCCGTCCTGCAACAACAGGCGTACCACCGGGTGGCGTTCAACCAATTTTACTTGGCAACCGAGTGCCGCCAGCACAAAGGCATCGCGTCCTAATCCTGCGGTGGCGTCAATGACGGTAGGGCGTTTATCCTGTTTTACGCCGACCGCTTTTGCCACCGCTTCACCGCGTCCGCCGCCGAATTTGCGCCGATGCGCCATCGCGCCGCCAACGAAATCCACAAACACCGCACCGAGTTTCGGTTCGTCCAATTTGCGCAATTCCAACCGTTCCACGCCGTCCGCTTCCGTCCACACCAACGCCAAGGGGCTATGCGGATCGTGCGTTAAGCCCGCGTCGGCAAAAAGTACGGTGGTTTTTTGCGGTGTTTTTGTTTCACAGAGGAGTTGGATGTTCATGTTATGGCTTTCTCACCAACCACACGCCCGCTTCCATGTGTTCCGTATAAGGAAACTGATCGAACAGCGCGGCTTTTTCAATGCGGTGGGTTTGACAGAGGGTTTGCAGGTTGTCGCACAGGGTGTGCGGGTTGCAGGAAATGTACAAAATGCGCTCGTACTGCTGCACTAATTTAAGAGTTTCCTCGTCCAAGCCGGCACGTGGCGGATCGACGAAAATCGTGTTGCATCGATAGGCGCTCAAATCAATGCCTTTGAGGCGGTTAAACGCGCGCACGCCTTGCATGGCTTGGGTAAATTCTTCGGCGGACATGCGGATAATCTGTAAATTTTCCACCTTGTTGGCGGCGATATTAAATTGTGCCGCCACCACCGACGGTTTGGCGATTTCCGTAGCGAGGACCCTGCGGAAATTTTGCGCCAAGGCGATGGAAAAATTGCCGTTGCCGCAGTACAGTTCCAATAAATCCCCGTGGCTGTTGCGGGTACAATCCACCGCCCATTCCAGCATTTTACCGTTTACCGCCGCGTTCGGCTGGGTGAAGCTGTTTTCCACTTGGCGATAAATGTACTGCTTGCCGTGTACGCTGAGGATTTCGTCCGCATAATCCTGTTTGAGACAGATTTTTTGCTTACTGGCGCGCCCGATAAGTTGCAGGTTGAAGCCTTGTTGTTGCAGTCGGGCGCGTAGGGTTTGTGCGGCGGTTTGCCAGGCGTCGTCTAAGGTTTTGTGATACAACAGACTGACGATAATCTGCCCGCTTTGGGTGCTGAGATAATCGATTTGGAACAGCTTGTGGTGCAACACCGTTTGTTGTTTCAGCAACGGCAATAACGCCTTCATCATGCGGTTAATCAGTTCATTGGCAATGGGAAAGCGATCCACCCGATAACGTTGCTTGCTTTGCTGATCGAACATGATGTGATAGAAATCGTCCTGTTCATGCCAAATACGAAATTCCGCACGCATACGGAAATGCTGTGTCGGTGAGGCAAAAACCTGTAATTCGGGGGCATTAAATGGGGCGAAAAGTGCGGTCAGTTTTTTCTGCTTTTCTGCAAGTAGCACGGAGTAACGTTCAACGGGTAAATTAAGCATAGGAACTCATTGGGTTGGCGGTAAAACAAAAGGCTCGGAACCCCAAGCCTTCTGATTGTTATTGCGTGATTAGTCTGCCGAGTAGTCGTCCAGATTATCTACACCGACCACGCCGGATAAGGTGTAGAGGCGTTTGCTGGCAGAAATATGGCTGCGATATTTATTCCAGGTTTTCTCAAAGAAGGTTTCCGCTTCACGTTTACCGCGACAGAACGCCACGAAGGCTTTTTCTTCTGCCGTTGCAGGTTTACGCTCGCCTGAATCCAAAGCACGGAATGCTTGTCCGTATTGCTCTAAAGCCTGTGCTTCTTTGATGGTGTAGTCGCCGTGGCGGGCGAAGCCGCGCGGGTAATTTTTGTCATCGAAAAAACGACGTGTGACGCTAAAACTCTCAGCCATATAATCCTCTAAAAATACTGTTCGAAAATAAAATCGGCAGGCATTAAACCAATTTTTGCTTATCTTTGCAATAAACCTTTCACGGTTTCAACATATTCGGTAACGAAACCCTTTTCATCGCGCGCCAAACCTTCCGTATTTACGCGATATTTGCCATTCACGTAGAAATCCGGCACACCGCGCAGTTGGTATTTTTCCACCAAATTTTGCTGTTTGGCGACTAAACCGCTCACCGCAAAACTATTGATGCCGCCGTCAAATTGCTCGGCAGAAATGCCGTTATCAATAAAGATTTGGCGAATGTCATCCATAGATTTTAACGTGTTGGTTTGTGCCGCTTTAAACAAGGGTATTCTGACTTTATCTTCCGCTTTGATCGCCATCGCCAACGCCCAGGCGCGCGTTAGGTTTTCCGACTGAAGTCCTAAGAAATCCACATGGTATTGTTTAAAAGAGGTGCCTTCCGGCAAGGCTTCGGCAACTTTTTGCGGGATGTGATATTGCGCTTCAAAGGAATAACAATGCGGGCAATAGAAAGAGAAAAATTCAATCACTTCAGGCTGGGCGGTACGTTGTTGACCTTCCACTACAGTGTATTGTTTGCCTTCCGTTAAATCCTGTGCTTGCACGGAGACGGAAAACGCGGCGGTAAGGGCTAAAAATAACCATTTTTTCATTGACAATCCTTAATATAACTACTTAATAATTCCACGTGCTTTTAATAAAGCAGCTTTAAAATCTTCTTCATAATCTTTTTTGATACCGGGAATCGGTTCAAATTTGTCTTTTCCTGCCATTTTTAAGTGATAAATAATCACTTCGTCCGGTAATTCGGTTAACGGCTTATCAAAACCCGCTTCGTCAGCGATTTTTTGTAAAATCTGCATTAAATGCAAATCGGAGTCTTTAGACCAGTATGGTTGCAAAAGTTCCAACACTTCATTCAGGCGATGACATTCCATACGCTTTTCCTTATTATTGAGAAACAAACGGCGGGATCATACTTGAATTAACCTCGGAAGAAAATATAACGACGGAAGAAAACATGACAATTTCAATCAGCGCGGTGATTTTAGCCGGCGGACGGGCGACGCGGATGGGCGGAGCGGACAAAGGCTTACAGTTATTGCACGGCAAACCGCTGTTTCAGTGGATTTATGAACGGCTGCGTTCGCAGGTGGCGCAGGTGTCGGTGAATGCCAATCGTCACCGTGAATGTTATGCCGCTACGGGGTTGCCGGTGTTTGCCGATAATCTGGAGGGGTTTCAAGGCCCGTTAAGCGGGATTTTGACGGCGTTGGAACGATCCGACACGGATTTTGTCTTATTTGTACCCTGTGACAGCCCGTTTTTCCCGGAAAATCTGCTGGAAAAGCTCAAAAGTGCGGTCATTTTTTACGGCGTTTCTGTTGCCTATGTCCATGATGGCGAGCGGGAACATCCGACCTTCTGTTTAATGGCGCGCAGTCTGAAAGACAAACTTGCCGCCTATTTAGCCTCGGGCGAACGCCGCATGCTGCATTTTATGCGCCAAAACGGCGCGGTGAGCGTGGATTTTTCGGAAAATCAACAGGCATTTGCCAATATCAATACATTCGATGAGCTGCAGCAACTTAACGGACAGGCGTAACTATTCTGCGCTATTTATTGCGAAACCGGGCATAAGCAGTATAATGGCTGCCACGTTTGCGTTAACTTATCCGATTTTACCGACATCCAAGGATTTTTATGTTAAAAAAACTTTCCATTCTTGTGTTTACCTCCCTACTGGGTGCGTGTTCCCTTTCTTCCATTTCTTCTATTTCCTCTTATGTGCCGTTTATGGGCGACAAAAAAACCGTCATTAACTTAGACGAAGATAAAATCGATCAAAAATCCTATGCCACTGCTTATGAAGCCACGGTGGAAACCTATCGTGATCGCGTAAACGATAACTATAACGTCAACTCGTTCGCCAGCGGCGCGAAAGACTGGTATTTGGGCATAATCCTCATTCCGGTTGAACAAATCAAAGAAAAATTGTATAGCCCGCAAGGTCAGGATTCCGATGTGTACGCTTATTACAGCGGCGTGCTTCATGCTGAGGCGTTGCAAAGCAATTTCGCCAAATTGAATCCGAATTGCTGGAGCCACATTGATACGCCGAGCACTACACAAGGTATTTATGATGCCATGTTAGATTTACAAAAAGGCAAAGTGCGGTCAGAACATGACGAATATATCGCGCAAGGTTCCGAGCAGTTGCTCAAACTTTGCGCCGGAAAATAATAAAAAAACTGTCGGTTTTTGTCGGCAGTTTTTTGTATTTTTAATCCAAAGCTGAAAGGTTTTTGCCTTATTCAGCACCTTATTATATCTCGCAGATACAAGGAGACAGAATGTTTAATTTACCTGAAAGTAACATTCATTTGGCGGTGCAAGCCGACAATAAGCAGCAAGCCATTGAAATGGCGGCAAATGCGCTTGAACAGGCGGGTCATGTGGAAAGCGGCTACCTGCAAGGAATGTTAGGACGCGAACAACAAACCTCGACGTTTTTAGGTAACGGTATTGCTATTCCGCATGGTACGTTAGAAACCCGCGGCATGGTGAAAAATACCGGCGTGCAGATTTTCCAATTTCCGCAAGGCATTGAATGGGGTGAAGGCAATATCGCTTATGTGGTGATCGGCATTGCCGCGCGCTCCGACGAACATTTGGCGTTGCTGCGCCAGCTGACGCACGTGCTGGGCGACGAAGACACTGCCGCCAAACTTGCCACGCTGACCGATGTAAAAAAATTCCGCGCCATTTTAATGGGCGAAGCGGACGAGTTTAACGTGGCTGCCGAAAATATCAGTTTGGATGTGGACACCGCCAGCCTGTTGACTTTAATCGCCATCAACGCGGGCAAGCTGGAGCAACAAAGTGCGGTCAATAATCAATACGTTTCCGAAGTCATCGCCAATCCGGCGCTGCCGTTGGCACAAGGGTTATGGGTGACCGACGCGGTGGCAGGCAATCAAAAGAACGCCATGGCGTTCAGCCGCGCCAAACAAGCCTTCAACCTGAATAACAAAACCGTGCATGGCGTGGTGACGGTCGCTTATGCCAACGATCAAATTAACGAGGCGTTAACCCGTTTATTGGACGCCAAGGTGCAACAGATCCTGTTAAACGGCGATAGCGCACAAATCGTCGCCGCTCTAAACAGCGCTGCAATTCCTGAAGCCGCAGCCGCACCAACCGCCTCAAGTGAACCTGCGGTGGCGGGCGGCAGCGTAGTCGGTACTTTCACCATTCGTAACGAACACGGTTTACACGCCCGTCCGAGCGCCATTTTAGTCAACGAGGTGAAGAAATTTACCTCAAAAATCAATGTGGAAAACCTCACACGCGCCAGTACGCCGGTAAGCGCCAAGAGCCTGATGAAAATCGTGGCGTTGGGCGTGACCCAAGGACATCGCCTACGTTTTGTGGCGGAAGGTGAAGATGCGCAAGCCGCCATGGAAGCCATCGGCAAAGTGATTGCCGCCGGTCTTGGCGAAGGCGTTTCCGCCGTGCCGCCGAGCGAACCGGACACCATCGAAGTCGTGGGTGCAACTCCGGCAGCTTCCGCGCCAAGCAATGAAAGTGCGGTGCAAAACCCGGGTGAATCGGTGGAAGGCATTTTTGAAGTGAAGAACGAACACGGCTTACATGCCCGTCCGGCGGCGGTGTTAGTGAGCGAAGTGAAAAAATACAACGCCAACGTCGCGGTGCAAAATCTGTCACGCGATTCACAACTGGTCAGCGCAAAAAGCCTGATGAAAGTGGTGGCGCTGGGTGTCGTGAAAGGGCATCGTCTGCGTTTCGTGGCGACCGGCGAGCAGGCACAACAAGCCATCGACGGTATCGGTGCGGCGATCAACGCAGGATTGGGAGAATAATTATGGCAAAAGTCGCAACCATCACCTTAAACGCCGCTTATGATTTGGTCGGGCGTTTAAAACGCATTGAATTAGGCGAAGTGAACACCGTGGAAACCCTCGGTTTGTTCCCGGCGGGCAAAGGCATTAACGTGGCGAAAGTGTTACAAGATTTAGACGTGGACGTCACCGTGGGCGGCTTCCTTGGGGAAGATAACCAAGGGGATTTCGTCACCCTGTTCGATAAATTAGGGTTACAAGATAAGTTCCAGCGTGTGCCGGGTAAAACCCGCATTAACGTGAAAATCACCGAAACGGAAGCGGACGTTACGGACTTGAATTTCTTAGGTTATGAAATCAGTGCCGACGCCTGGCAACAGTTTGTGGCGGATTCTCTCGCCTATTGCAAAGCTTTCGACATCGTCGCCGTGTGCGGCAGCTTGCCGCGCGGCGTGACGTCGGAGCGGTTCGCCGACTGGTTAAAACAGTTACATCAGGCGGGCGTAAAAGTGGTGTTGGACAGCAGCAACGCCGCATTGACCGCCGGCTTAACGGCGCAACCTTGGTTGGTTAAACCGAATCATCGTGAATTGGAAGCCTGGATTGGCCATGCGCTGCCGATGTTGGACGACATTATCGCGGCGGCGAAAAAACTGAAAGCGCAGGGCATTGCCAATGTGATTATTTCCATGGGCGCCAACGGTTCTTTGTGGTTGAGCGATAGCGCCGTCGTGCAGGCACAGCCGCCGAAATGCGAAAACGTGGTCAGCACCGTGGGTGCCGGCGATTCTATGGTGGCGGGCTTGATTTACGGCGTAATTAACGGCTTGCCGCAGCAGGAAACGCTCGCCTTCGCCAGCGCGGTATCCGCCTTTGCCGTGTCGCAAAGTAACGTGGGCATTGCCGACCGCACTTTACTCGAACCGATTTTAAACAATGTCAAAATCACTGTCATTGAGGGATAATTTTATGCATATTTATTTCACTCCATCCGCCGGTTTCGGCAATGCAAAAGCCTTTTTATTGCGCCAAATGCTCAGCGCGGTGGCGACCCAACATCAAATCGTGGATAACGCCGATGCGGCGGAGTTGATTATCGTATTGGGCGACCAATTACCGAATAACCCGCAATTTAACGGTAAAAAAGTGTTTTTGGCGAAAATTGACGAGCATTTTAACGCGCCGGAACAGTTACTGGAAACCGCCGTTCAACAAGCGCAGGATTATGTTCAGCCTGCCGAAAGTGCGGTCATTTCTGGCGGTAAAATTAAAAACATCGTGGCAGTGACTGCCTGTCCGACGGGTGTGGCGCACACCTTTATGTCCGCTGAAGCCATCGAAACCTACGCCAAACAACAGGGCTGGCAGGTGAAAGTGGAAACCCGCGGTCAAGTGGGTGCCGGCAATGAAATTACGCCGGAAGAAGTAGCAGCGGCGGATTTGGTGTTTATTGCGGCGGATATTGACGTGCCGTTAGACAAATTCAAAGGCAAGCTGATGTATCGCACCTCTACCGGTCTTGCGCTGAAGAAAACCGCACAGGAATTTGACAAGGCCTTCAAAGAAGCCAAAGTATTTGACGGCGGCGCGGCGCAAGTGGGCGCGAAAGCGGAGGAAAGCGGCGAGAAGAAAGGCGTGTACAAACACCTGATGACCGGTGTATCGCATATGTTGCCGTTGGTGGTGGCGGGCGGTTTGCTGATCGCCATTTCCTTCATGTTCGGGATTGAAGCGTTCAAAGACGAAACCATCGCAGGCGGCTTGCCGAAAGCCTTAATGGACATCGGCGGTGGCGCAGCGTTCCACTTAATGATTGCCGTCTTTGCCGGCTATGTGGCGTTTTCTATTGCCGATCGTCCGGGGCTGGCGGTCGGTTTAATCGGCGGCATGCTTGCCACCACCGCGGGCGCGGGGATTTTGGGCGGGATTATCGCCGGTTTCCTGGCGGGTTATGTGGTGAAAGGCTTGAACAACACCATTAAATTGCCACCAAGTTTAACCTCTTTAAAACCGATTCTGATTTTACCGTTACTCGGCGCGCTCATTGTGGGCTTGGCTATGATTTACATCATCAACCCGCCGGTTGCCAAAATTATGGCGGCGTTAAGTGATTGGCTGAAATCTATAGGTGATGTTAATGCCATAGTGCTCGGCGTAATTATCGGCAGCATGATGTGTATTGATATGGGCGGTCCGGTAAACAAAGCGGCTTATACCTTCTCAGTAGGCCTATTGGCGTCGCAAATTCACACTCCGATGGCCGCTGCCATGGCAGCCGGTATGGTGCCGCCAATTGGCATGGCAGTCGCTACTTGGTTAGCACGTAATAAATTCACCGCCAATCAATGTGATGCAGGGAAAGCCTCTTTCGTGCTGGGGTTATCTTTTATCTCTGAAGGGGCGTTGCCGTTCGTGGCGGCAGATCCGCTCCGCGTGATTATCAGTTCCGTGTTAGGCGGCGCTACCGCAGGGGTGATTTCCATGAGCTGCGGCATTGCGCTACAAGCGCCGCACGGTGGTTTATTCGTGATTCCGTTCGTTTCCAAACCGCTGATGTACCTCAGCGCTATCGTCATCGGTTCGGTGGTAACCGGTGTAGTATATGCGGTGATTAAACCGAAAGCGGAAGCATAATATCAATGTGGATAAAGTGCGGTGGGTTTTCACCGCACTTTTTTATCTTGTAAGGATAACAATATGCCATTTAGCGAATCTGAAAAACGCGCTCTTTTATCACAAAAAGGCATCGGTGCAACCGTCTTGAAACGCTTAGAAGAAATGGGCTTGGATGATGTCAAAATACTCGCTGCCACCAGCCCGGATTTTATTCTCCAACGTGGTGCCGAAATAACCGGTTCCACCTGTTGGCGTAACAGCCCGCAAGCTAGAAAAGCTATTGAAACAGCGGTGAATTGGGCGAAAAGTGTGATTTAAAAACAGGCTACAGCTCCGTTAACGTTTGGGGTAAATGAACATAAGTCTACCTCTTGTATGTTCATACACTATTGGTTATTGCGCTGGATCAGCTGTAGTAAAAGTGCGGTGGATTTTGACCGCACTTTTTGAACCGATAATACCGTGCTGTGCAAAAACGGTTAAATATAGCCCCTTTCTCTCCCCTTCTCTAACAAAAATTCAATGAGCACCTGCACTTTTTTCGCCTTTTGACTGTGTTGTAAATAATACAAATAAAGCGCGGGGTATTGGCGCCAGTATTTTTGCAGCACGGGGATAAATTGGGCTTTGTCGGGGAACAATTGCAGACTGGTTTCAAAAATGCGCCCGATGCCCAGGCCCTCACGGGTGGCGTCGGCGATGATTTCCGGGTCGTTACAAATCAACGGCATATCCATATCCAACGCGGTGTCCTGCCCGTCAATATCCAACACCAGCGGTTCAATGCGGTTGGAGGAAATGAAGCGATAGCCGATGAGTTTATGCCCCGTCAGCGCTTTCGGCGTTCTCGGTATGCCATACTGCGCCACGTAGGATTCACTGACATAAAGCCCTTCTTTAAACGGATTCATCAATTTCCGTGCCACCATGCCTTCATCCAGCCGATTACCGAAACGAATACCCAAATCAAAGCCGTCTTCAATCAGGTTGGTTAACGCGTCATTGAGAGAAATTTCCAGTTGAATTTGTGGATAACGCTGATGAAATTCCGCCAAAATCGGTTTCAGCAGTAGTTGATATGCAAAGCGGGCAAGGGTCAGGCGCACCGTGCCGCTCGGCGCCGAACCGTAGTTTTGCACTTCTTCCAGCGCTTGATGCAACGTACTCATGGCGTCTTCCGTGCGTTCCAGCAGTTGTTTGCCGGCATCGGTCAGTTGAATATTGCGCGTGGTGCGGTGAAACAAAGGCACACCGATTTTTTGTTCCAACAGCTTTAAGGATTGGCTGGCGGAAGGCACTGCAATCTGCAATTTACGCGCCGCCGCCGAAATACTGCCTTCTTGGGCGATGGTTTGGAACACGTTGAGTTGTCCGTAATAAGAATTATCCTGTTGCATTGTTAGTTTATCCCTAAAAGTATTTTAGTTTTTGTCTATCTAGTCATCATAATTATTTTACGTATAATGTGCAACATCAGATGACGAATCAACAAACAAGGAAAACAACATGAAAAATGTACTTATCGTTTCAGGTCACCCGGATTTAAATCATTCCGTGGCAAACGTAGAAATTCTACAAGCGGTCGAAAACGCGTTACCCGATGTAAAAATCCGTCGCTTAGACAGCCTTTACCCGACCTATCAATTTGATATTGAAGCGGAGCAATCGGCGATTTTGGAAGCGGACGTGATTGTGTTCCAATTCCCGTTCTCTTGGTATTCCGTACCGGGGTTGATGAAATTATGGATCGACAAAGTGTTTGTGCACGGCTTCGCTCACGGTTCAACGGCAAAAATCGGCGGTAAAAAATTAATTATTTCCACCACCACCGGCGCACCGAATGAAGTGTATCAAAAAGACGGTTTCTTCAAACACACCGTGGAAGATTACTTGTCGCAATTTGAAACCTTCGCCACCTTATGTGCTTTGGACTATCAAACGCCGGTCATCACCTGCGGCGTAAGCTATGTGGGACGCGACGAAGCGAAAGTCGCCGAACAAAAAGCCATGGCACTGGATCACGCTGCACGTTTAGTGGCAGCAATTGAGAGGGCGACAGCGTAATCATTTCATTCCCCTCGCCCGTTTACGAGACAAATGCTTGCATTTGAGCGTTGGCTATGCCAACGACCCCGAAGGGGCGAGCAAAGCGAGTATTGGGTGGAGAAAATTCGTAGAATAGAGGGAGAGGGATATTTGTAAATCCTCTGAAAAATTGACCGCTTTCCCCTCTCTCTGAGGAAAATTGCCGAACACAATTTCCATCTGTCTCTCTCCCGCAAGCGGGTGAGAGGAAAGTAACAAATATCAACAAGGACATCAAAATGTACATCATCAACATCACCGTAAACCCAAACGTTTCTGAAGAAAAACAAAACGAGTTATTCCCAATCCATGTGGAATGGTTCAAAAAATACTTCCAAGCAGGCAAATTTTTAATGCTCGGCCCTTACATCGACACCGATGCCCATTCAGGCGTCATTTTCGCGGAAACCGAAAGCCGTGAAGCATTACAAAAAATCTTGGAAGAAGACTGCTACTACCCGGATTTCGCCGAATATGAAATCCGCGAATTCGCTCCGAAAATGATCGCGGAGGATATTGGTAAAGCAAAGTTCATTTGGTGATTGCTTTGGAAATGGTGAAACATTATGATGACACATTGATGCTTAAAGGCAGCAAAAATTCGAAACAGAGCTGTTGGTGGGGATTTGGCTGCCGCGTGGATAGTATAAATAACGCCCTATCTTTTTTTCTGGAGTAATTTATTACCACAGATTATCGTATTATAAGGAAAAACAATGAAAAAACTGACCGCACTTTTAGGAGTCATGAGCATGGCAATGACCGCACAAGCCGCACCGATTATTAACCTGTTTGAACTGGGTATTCAGCCGGGCAAAAACGTGCAATATGATGCGGTGGGCGAACAGAATATCAAAACCTCGATGCAAACGGAAAAAGGCACGCTGGCAATGCACTCGGTGAAACAAAAAGCCGATGCGAATATGGCGTATATGGTGGAAATTTATGCCGATCAAAACGCCTACGAAATCCACCGCACTTCACCGCAATACCAGGTATTTTTAACCACCTCTCCCGAGATTTTAACGGATCACAAAAAGCGTACCTTGTTGACTCCGCAATTTTTAGGCGACAAGAAGGTCGAACAAACTGCCAACACCCGAACGAACTTAATCATGGTGGAAGTGAAACCGTCGGAAAATGACAAATTTAAAGCCATTGTGTTACCTGAAATGGCGCAATCGTTAAAAGTAGAAGATGGCGTCATTGCAATGTATGCGGCCACAGCACAGGAAAATCCGAATAAATGGATGTTCTTTGAAATCTATGCAAACGACGATGCCTATGCGGCACACCGCGAAACACCGCATTTTAAAGGTTATTTGAAACAAACCGCCGAGATGTTGGTGGATAAGCAAATTATCGAGATTCAACCGACATATCTGGGGAACAAAGGCGGTTTGCAGTTTGAAAAACCATAACATGCAAAATTGTCTGAAAACTGATCCCTGAAAAAAACTACTATCCACAATCGCCATGATTTTATTAAAGCGGACCTGTCGCTTGCTACCGTCATGAACTTGTCTTCATAATTTGCTCTACCGACAGAGAAATGCTAGTGGTCAGCACGGTGGCAGACCAATGCTCCGGTTGCGGTAGAAATACTCACTGATTTGACTGCAATTAACTAATTTCTTTTTCATTTTCTCATTAACACTTGGTGTTTTGCACAAAGGCAAACCCGCATTTTATTGCATTAAATAGAATGCGACTAAATTCGCATGATACTTTTATTCAAAATCACAAGGCTTGAAATACTTGAGCAAATCCGTAATTTTAATTATGAAACTGGAAAATTAGCTGCTATAATCCTGCGTTCGAAAAAGGATCCCCGTTTTTAAGTTACATTAAGTTACATAATGGATAAATTTTTATGGCATTAGAGATTGAGAAAAAGAAAAATGCACCTGAGGCTCCCATTGAAAAAGCTAAGGGATTAAACATTTTTTTATGGTTGCTGACAGTATTGATCATCGCAGCGACCGCATTTGGTAATATTTATTTCCAAGACCAATATGCTACGCCGATTCGCGTAGTTGCAATTGTTGTCTTGCTGTTGATTTCTTTAGGTGTCGCAGCGAGCACCAACCAAGGCAGAAAAGCCCTTGGCTTCTTTAAAGATGCCCGTACCGAATTGCGCAAAATCGTCTGGCCGACCCGCCCGGAAACGACGCAAACTACATTGATGGTTGTTGGTATCACCGTGTTTGTGTCTTTAATCCTTTGGGGGTTAGATTCAATTATCGTCAGCATTATTACCTTTTTAACCGACTGGAGATTCTAAAATGACCGAAACCGCAAACAAAAAACGTTGGTATGTGTTGCAGGCATTCTCCGGTTTTGAAGCACGAGCAGCAACCACATTGCGTGAATACATTAAACTTCACAATATGGAAGATCAGTTCGGCGAAGTGTTGGTGCCGACGGAAGAGGTTGTTGAAAATGTAGCCGGTAAACGCCGTAAAAGTGAGCGTAAATATTTTCCGGGTTATGTGCTGGTGCAAATGGAAATGAATGATGACACCTGGCACTTGGTGCGCAGCGTGCCGCGGGTGATGGGTTTTATCGGCGGCACACCGGATAAGCCGGCACCAATCAGCAGTCGTGAAGCGGATATTATTTTAAATCGCTTAGAGCAAAGCAACGACAAACCGAAACCAAGAACGACATTCCAGCCGGGCGAAGAAGTGCGTGTAACTGAAGGGCCGTTTATAGATTTCAACGGTACAGTGGAAGAGGTCGATTACGAAAAAGGTCGTTTGAAAGTCTCCGTGTCTATTTTCGGTCGTGCTACACCGGTTGAACTTGAGTTCGGTCAGGTAGAAAAAAATAACTAGTAAAAACACATGGATTTTCTACCGCACTTTTGGGAAAGTGCGGTCGGTTTTTTCGGCGTTTTACTTGAAAAGCCGGTTGTATTTGATTAGAATGCAGCCCTTTTTAACAACAGGGGAGCTAGCAATAGCGTTATCACCCATTCAGAGGAAACTAAAATGGCAAAAAAAGTTCAAGCCTACGTTAAGCTGCAAGTTGCAGCCGGTATGGCAAACCCGTCTCCACCGGTTGGTCCTGCATTAGGTCAACAGGGTGTGAACATCATGGAATTCTGTAAAGCATTTAACGCTCGTACCGAGAGCTTAGAAAAAGGTTTACCGATTCCGGTTGTTATCACTGTTTATGCAGACCGTTCATTCACTTTCGTAACGAAAACTCCACCGGCAGCCGTGTTATTGAAAAAAGCGGCAGGCATTAAATCCGGTTCCGGTAAACCGAACAAGGATAAAGTGGGTAAAGTGACTTTGGATCAAATCCGTCAAATCGCTGAAACCAAAGCAGCCGATATGACCGGTGCGACTATCGAAACTAAAATGAAATCAATCGCCGGTACTGCTCGTTCAATGGGCTTAGTGGTAGAGGAGTAATACGATGGCTAAATTGACTAAAAGAATGAAAGCAATCAAAGCTGGCGTAGATTCTACTAAAGCGTACGAAATCAACGAAGCTATCGCATTGTTAAAACAATTCTCAACCGCTAAATTCGTTGAAAGCGTTGACGTTGCCGTAAACTTGGGTATCGACCCGCGTAAATCCGATCAAAACGTGCGTGGCGCAACCGTATTACCACACGGTACCGGTCGTGAAGTTCGCGTTGCTGTGTTCACTCAAGGTGCAAACGCAGAAGCGGCTAAAGCAGCCGGTGCGGATTTAGTGGGCATGGAAGATTTGGCAGAGCAAATCAAGAAAGGCGAAATGAACTTTGATGTTGTTATCGCTTCTCCTGATGCAATGCGTGTTGTCGGTCAATTAGGCCAAGTATTAGGTCCGCGCGGCTTAATGCCAAACCCGAAAGTCGGTACGGTAACACCAAACGTTGCCGAAGCGGTTAAAAACGCAAAATCCGGTCAGATTCGTTATCGCAACGACAAAAACGGTATCATCCACACCACTATCGGTAAAGCAAACTTCTCCGAAGATCAATTAAAAGAAAACCTTCAAGCGTTGTTAGCCGCGTTAACCAAAGCGAAACCTACCACGTCTAAAGGTATCTTCATCAAGAAAGTCAGCCTTTCTACCACGATGGGTGCCGGTGTAGCGATTGATCAAGCTTCACTTTAATCCGTAGAAATACGATGAAATATGACCGCACTTTTAAAAGTGCGGTTATTTTTTGCGACGTTTATTACGGGCGAATTGATGATTTTTTATCATAAGGCTTTACAAATGCCGTTTCGGTCGTTATAATTTGCGTCCTTTTTAGACCGCACTTTGCTTGCGGTTTAACATTTCTGGTTGGTGCTTGACCTCATTCAAGCCCCGTCCAAGACCGTAGGGGAGCAATCTTAATCATCCTACGTAGATGGTGAACAGAATAAGAATTTTCTTGCTTCTGTGCACCGAATTCGTCCTAATAGCTTTGTTATTAGGTATCTAAATTCCGAGCAATCGGAGTGTATTCAGGAGCTAACAGCCAATGGCATTAAATCTTCAAGACAAACAAGCAATTGTTGCCGAAGTAAATGAAGCAGCCAAAGGTGCCCTTTCTGCCGTGATCGCGGATTCCCGTGGTGTCACCGTAGATAAAATGACCGAATTGCGTAAATCTGCACGCGAAGCCGGTGTTTCTATGCGCGTTGTTCGTAATACTTTATTACGTCGTGCGGTAGAAGGCACTGAATTCGAGTGTTTAAAAGACGCTTTCACCGGTCCGACACTTATTGCATTCTCTAACGAACATCCGGGTGCTGCGGCACGTTTGTTCAAAGAATTTGCTAAAGCAAACGATAAGTTTGAACTTAAAGGTGCGGCCTTTGAAGGTAAGATCCAAGATGTTGAATTCTTAGCAACATTACCGATTTACGACGAAGCAATTGCACGTTTAATGGGCACAATGAAAGAAGCTGCGGCAGGCAAACTTGTTCGCACTTTTGCGGCATTACGCGACAAATTACAAGAAGCGGCTTAATCAAGCGTTTCTTCATCCAATTAACTTTATTTACTTTAGGAATTGATTGTTATGTCATTAACTAACGAACAAATCATTGAAGCGATTGCTTCTAAATCTGTAACTGAAATCGTTGAATTAATCGCAGCGATGGAAGAAAAATTCGGCGTTTCCGCAGCGGCAGCAGTAGCAGCAGCTCCGGCAGGTGGTGCAGCAGCAGCGGCAGAAGAAAAAACTGAATTCGACGTAGTTCTCGCTGAAGCAGGCGCTAACAAAGTAGCGGTAATCAAAGCAGTACGCGGTGCAACTGGTTTAGGCTTGAAAGAAGCTAAAGACTTAGTTGAATCTGCGCCGGCCGTATTGAAAGAAGGTATCGCTAAAGCAGAAGCAGAAGCACTTAAGAAAGAATTAGAAGAAGCCGGCGCGAAAGTAGAAATCAAATAATTTTGATTCGATTTCGTCCTGTTTTTCAGGCTAAATGGCTGGTGGGTAACCATCAGCCATTTTGTGCTATCAAAAACAGAAGTAAATTTGCCGTTTGATTACTTTTGTTTCCTCAAATTAAATCAAGCACGTTAATTTGAGTCATGCCCACTCAAGAAGTAAGGTTCATAGTGCGGTCATCTAAAACGGTATCTAATACATTATCACCAATATTTGCCCAAATTATTGTGTGTTGATTGTGGGTCACTGAACAGCAAGCAGAGGAACCCTATGGTTTACTCCTATACCGAGAAAAAACGAATTCGTAAAGACTTCGGCAAACGTCCGCAAGTTTTAAATATTCCCTATTTATTAACAATCCAGATCGATTCTTTTGAGAAATTTATTAAAAGAGATCCGGATAGTCAACAAGGCTTAGAAGCCGCTTTCCGCTCTGTCTTCCCAATTGTCAGTACGAACGGAAATACCGAATTACAATATGTCAGCTATCAATTAGGCGAGCCGGTATTTGATGTGCGTGAATGTCAAATTCGCGGCACGACTTATGCAGCACCGTTGCGTGTGAAATTGCGTTTAGTCAGCTATGACAAAGACGCAGCACCGGGTACTATCAAAGATATTAAAGAACAAGAAGTTTACATGGGTGAAATCCCACTGATGACCGATAACGGTACTTTTGTGATTAACGGTACCGAGCGTGTTATCGTGTCTCAATTACACCGTAGTCCGGGTGTGTTTTTTGATAGCGACAAAGGCAAAACCCACTCTTCAGGTAAAGTGCTTTATAATGCACGCATTATTCCTTACCGTGGTTCATGGTTGGATTTTGAGTTTGATCCAAAAGATAACTTATACGCACGTATTGACCGCCGTCGTAAATTACCGGCAACCATAATTTTGCGTGCTTTAGGCTACACCACTGAACAAATTTTAGATCTTTTCTTTTATAAAATTACTTTTGAAATCAAAGATAACAAATTGTTGATGACGTTAGTGCCGGAGCGCTTACGCGGTGAAACCGCCGCCTTTGATATTGAAGCCAAAGGCAAGGTGTATGTAGAACGCGGTCGTCGTATTACCGCCCGTCACATTAAAGCGTTGGAAAAAGATAAAATCACTCAGGTGGAAGTGCCAACCGAATATATTATCGGCAAAGTTGCCGCAAAAGATTATGTGGATTTAGAAACCGGCGAATTAATTTGCCCGGCGAATATGGAACTTTCCCTTGAATTATTGGCGAAATTGGCACAAGCCGGTTATACCACGCTGGAAACCTTATTTACTAATGACTTGGATTACGGGCCGTACATTTCCGAAACCCTGCGTGTCGATCCGTCGAACGACCGTTTAAGCGCTTTGGTGGAAATTTATCGTATGATGCGTCCGGGCGAACCACCGACAAAAGAAGCGGCGGAAGCGTTATTCGATAATTTATTCTTCTCTTCCGACCGCTATGATTTATCTGCGGTAGGTCGCATGAAATTCAACCGTTCTTTAGGCATTGAAGAAACCACCGGCAGCGGTACCTTAAGCAACGAAGATATTGTCAGTGTGATGAAGAAATTGATTGATATCCGTAATGGCCGTGGTGAAGTGGATGATATTGACCACTTAGGTAACCGTCGTATTCGTTCCGTGGGTGAAATGGCGGAAAATCAATTCCGTATCGGTTTGGTTCGTGTTGAACGCGCGGTAAAAGAACGCTTATCTTTAGGTGATTTGGAAGCCGTTACCCCGCAAGATTTAATCAACGCAAAACCGATTTCCGCTGCGGTGAAAGAATTCTTCGGTTCATCCCAATTATCTCAATTTATGGACCAGAACAACCCGTTATCGGAAGTGACCCACAAACGCCGTATTTCTGCGCTAGGTCCGGGCGGTTTAACCCGTGAGCGTGCCGGTTTTGAAGTACGTGACGTACACGCCACCCACTACGGTCGTGTGTGTCCGATTGAAACCCCTGAAGGTCCGAACATCGGTTTGATTAACTCGCTTTCCGTTTATGCGCGTACCAACGACTACGGTTTCTTGGAAACCCCGTATCGTAAAGTGGTGAACGGTCAAGTTACCGAAGAAATCGAATATTTGTCCGCCATTGAAGAAGGGAAATACGTTATTGCACAGGCGAACTCCAATCTTGATGATGATTTCCGCTTTACCGATGCCTTCGTAACCTGTCGTGGTGAACATGGTGAGTCCGGCTTGTATAAACCGGAAGAAATTCACTACATGGACGTTTCTACCCAACAAGTGGTTTCCGTGGCGGCGGCATTGATTCCGTTCCTGGAGCATGACGATGCGAACCGTGCCTTGATGGGGGCGAACATGCAACGTCAAGCCGTGCCGACCTTGCGCGCGGACAAACCGTTAGTCGGTACCGGTATCGAAAAAGCGGTAGCCCTTGACTCCGGTGTGGCGGTCGTGGCAAAACGCGGCGGTACTATTCAATATGTAGATGCGTCCCGTATCGTGGTGAAAGTCAACGAAGACGAAACCGTTGCGGGCGAAGCCGGTATTGATATTTATAACCTGATTAAATATACCCGTTCTAACCAAAATACCTGTATCAACCAAATTCCTTGTGTGGAATTGGGCGATCCGGTGGAACGCGGTGAAATCCTGGCAGACGGTCCTTCCACCGATTTAGGTGAATTGGCGTTGGGGCAAAACATTCGCGTAGCGTTCATGCCGTGGAACGGTTATAACTTCGAAGACTCCATGTTAGTCTCCGAGCGCGTGGTTCAACAAGATCGCTTCACCACGATTCACATCCAAGAGCTTTCTTGTGTGGCGCGTGATACCAAATTAGGCGCGGAAGAAATTACCGCGGATATTCCTAACGTCGGTGAAGCCGCACTAAGTAAGTTGGACGAATCCGGTATCGTGTATATCGGTGCGGAAGTGAAAGGCGGCGATATTCTGGTGGGTAAAGTGACACCAAAAGGTGAAACCCAATTAACCCCTGAAGAAAAATTATTGCGCGCGATCTTCGGTGAAAAAGCCTCCGATGTGAAAGACTCTTCTCTACGCGTACCAAACAGCGTTTCTGGTACGGTTATCGATGTGCAAGTGTTTACCCGCGATGGTGTGGAAAAAGACAAACGTGCGTTAGAAATTGAAGAAATGCAATTAAAACAAGCGAAAAAAGACTTGAGCGAAGAGTTTGAGATCTTGGAAGCCGGCTTGTTTATGCGCGTACGCAATCTGCTGTTATCCGGCGGTTTCGATGCGAAATCCTTGGATAAATTAGACCGCACTAAATGGTTAGAACAAACTTTAGATAACGAAGAAAAACAACACCAATTAGAACAGTTGGCAGAACAGCACGAAGAATTACGCAAAGAATTTGAACGTAAATTGGAAGTTCAACGCAACAAGATCATCCAAGGCGACGATTTGGCACCGGGCGTGTTGAAAGTGGTTAAAGTGTATCTTGCGGTGAAACGTCAAATTCAACCGGGTGATAAAATGGCGGGTCGTCACGGTAACAAAGGGGTTATCTCAAAAATTAATCCGGTGGAAGACATGCCATACGATGAAAACGGTCAACCTGTTGAAATCGTATTGAACCCGCTGGGCGTTCCGTCCCGTATGAATATCGGTCAGATCTTGGAAACTCACTTAGGTTTTGCAGCGAAAGGTATCGGCGATCAAATTAACGCGATGATTAAACAGCAACAATCTATCGCGAAATTACGTGAATACATACAAAAAGCCTATGACCTTGGCGGCGGTTCACAAAAAGTGGATCTCAGCACTTTTACCGACGAAGAAGTGATGCGTTTGGCGCAAAACCTGCGTAAAGGTTTGCCGGTTGCTACACCGGTATTTGACGGTGCACATGAAAAAGAAATCAAAGGTTTATTAGAGCTTGGTGGTTTACCGACTTCCGGTCAAATTACCCTTTATGATGGTCGCACAGGTGAAAAATTCGAGCGTCCGGTAACCGTAGGTTACATGTATATGCTCAAATTGAACCACTTAGTTGATGACAAAATGCACGCACGTTCAACCGGTTCTTACAGTCTTGTTACCCAACAACCGTTGGGCGGTAAGGCGCAATTCGGTGGTCAACGTTTCGGTGAGATGGAGGTGTGGGCACTTGAAGCTTATGGTGCAGCTTATACCTTACAAGAAATGTTAACAGTGAAATCCGATGACGTGAACGGTCGTACGAAGATGTATAAAAACATCGTCAGCGGCAACCAACAAATGGATCCGGGCACACCGGAATCTTTCAACGTAATTATGAAAGAAATCCGTTCACTTGGTATCAACATCGACTTGGACGAAGAATAAGTCAGGGTATTGACCCCTATTGAGCCCAAGTGCGGTCGATTTTAAAAACGTTTTGAAAAACGACCGCACTTGAATAAGTTTAACTCCGACAGGAGCAAATCTGTGAAAGACTTAGTTAAATTTTTAAAAGCACAATCAAAAACCGCTGAAGATTTTGATGTGATTAAAATCGGTTTAGCCTCACCTGACATGATCCGTTCTTGGTCATACGGTGAAGTTAAAAAACCTGAAACAATCAACTATCGTACCTTTAAACCGGAACGTGACGGTCTTTTCTGCGCCCGTATTTTCGGACCGGTAAAAGATTACGAATGTTTGTGCGGTAAGTACAAGCGCTTAAAACACCGTGGTGTGATTTGTGAAAAATGTGGCGTTGAAGTCACCCAAACCAAAGTACGCCGTGAGCGTATGGGGCACATCGAATTGGCTTCCCCGGTGGCGCACATTTGGTTCTTAAAATCCCTGCCGTCCCGTATCGGTTTGTTGTTAGATATGCCGTTGCGTGATATTGAACGCGTGCTTTATTTTGAATCTTATATCGTGATCGAGCCGGGCATGACCGATTTGGAACGCAGTCAGTTATTAACCGAAGAACAATATCTTGACGCGGAAGACCGCTGGCAGGATGAGTTCGACGCAAAAATGGGGGCGGAAGCCATTCAAGCCTTATTGCGCGGTATCGATTTGGAAGCGGAATGCGAAAATTTACGCGAAGAATTACAAGAAACCAATTCCGAAACCAAACGTAAGAAAATCACGAAACGCTTAAAATTATTGGAAGCTTTCTTGCAATCCGGCAACAAACCGGAATGGATGGTGATGACCGTATTGCCGGTACTTCCGCCGGATTTACGTCCGTTAGTGCCGTTAGACGGCGGTCGTTTCGCGACTTCCGATTTGAACGATTTATATCGTCGTGTGATTAACCGTAACAACCGTTTAAAACGTTTATTGGATCTTATCGCACCGGATATTATCGTGCGCAATGAAAAACGTATGTTGCAAGAATCCGTAGATGCCTTATTGGATAACGGTCGTCGCGGTCGTGCCATCACCGGTTCTAACCGTCGTCCGTTAAAATCATTGGCGGATATGATTAAAGGTAAACAAGGTCGTTTCCGTCAAAACTTGTTGGGTAAACGTGTTGACTATTCCGGTCGTTCCGTTATCACCGTAGGTCCATACTTACACCTACACCAATGCGGTTTGCCGAAGAAAATGGCGTTGGAATTATTCCGTCCGTTTATCTATGCAAAATTAGAAAGCCGTGGTTATACCACCACCATTAAAGCGGCGAAGAAAATGGTGGAGCGTGAAGACGCCATCGTTTGGGATATTCTGGCGGAAGTGATTCGCGAACATCCAATTCTGTTGAACCGTGCGCCGACACTTCACCGTTTGGGTATCCAGGCTTTTGAACCGATCTTAATCGAAGGTAAAGCGATCCAATTACACCCGCTTGTTTGTGCGGCGTTTAACGCGGACTTCGACGGTGACCAAATGGCGGTGCACGTTCCGTTGACGCTTGAAGCGCAATTAGAAGCGCGTGCGTTAATGATGTCCACCAATAACATTCTTTCTCCGGCGAACGGCGATCCGATTATCGTTCCGTCACAAGACGTGGTATTAGGGCTTTACTACATGACCCGCGAAAAAGTGAACGGTAAAGGTGAAGGCATGCTATTGCAAGATCCGCGCGAAGCGGAAAAAGCCTATCGTACCGGTCAGGCGGAATTGCATTCCCGCGTGAAAGTGCGTATTACCGAATATGTGAAAAACGACGCCGGTGAGTTTGAACCGAAAACAACCCTAACCGACACCACCATCGGTCGCGCCATCTTATGGATGATCGCGCCGAAAGGCATGCCGTTTAGCTTGTTTAACCAAACTCTTGGCAAAAAAGCCATTTCTAAGTTAATCAATGAAAGCTATCGTCGTTTAGGCTTAAAAGCCAGCGTCATGTTCGCCGACCAAATCATGTACACTGGTTTTGCTTATGCGGCACGTTCCGGTTCCTCCGTGGGTATCGACGACATGGTGATTCCGGCGAAGAAATACGAAATTATTTCTGCGGCGGAAGAAGAAGTTGCCGAAATTCAGGAACAATTCCAATCCGGTCTTGTGACAGCGGGCGAACGTTATAACAAAGTGATCGATATTTGGGCGGCAGCCAATGAACGCGTTGCCAAAGCCATGATGGAAAACCTGTCTTCGGAAGAAGTGATCAACCGCGAAGGTAAGCCGGAAAAACAAGCCTCTTTCAACAGTATCTTTATGATGGCGGATTCCGGTGCCCGTGGTTCTGCGGCGCAGATTCGTCAGTTAGCGGGTATGCGTGGTTTGATGGCACGTCCGGACGGTTCCATTATCGAAACCCCAATCACCGCGAACTTCCGTGAAGGGTTAAACGTTTTACAATACTTTATTTCTACCCACGGTGCGCGTAAAGGTTTGGCGGATACCGCGTTGAAAACCGCGAACTCCGGTTACTTAACCCGTCGTTTGGTTGACGTGGCACAAGACTTAGTGATCATCGAAGATGACTGTGGTACGCACGAAGGTATAGTGATGACTCCGTTAATCGAAGGTGGCGATGAAAAAGTGCCTCTACGCGAGTTGGTATTAGGTCGTGTGGCGGCGGAAGACATCTCCAAACCAGGTACGGAAGAAGTCTTAATTCCGCGCAATACCTTGCTTGATGAAAAATTGTGTGATGTGTTGGATGAAAATTCCGTGGACAGCGTAAAAGTGCGCTCCGTCGTAACCTGTAACACCGATTTCGGCGTTTGTGCGAAATGTTACGGTCGTGACCTGGCGCGCGGTCACCTGATTAACCAAGGTGAAGCGGTAGGTGTTATCGCGGCACAATCTATCGGTGAACCGGGTACACAGTTAACCATGCGTACGTTCCACATTGGTGGTGCGGCATCTGCGGCAGCCAAAGAATCCAGTGTACAAGTGAAAAACAACGGTACATTGCGTTTAGCCAATGCGAAATTCGTGACTAACAACGAAGGCAAATTGGTATTGACTTCCCGTAATACGGAGTTGACCGTTGTGGATAATTTCGGCCGTACTAAAGAGCATTATAAAGTGCCTTACGGTGCGATTTTAAGCAAAGGCGATCACCAGGAAGTAAATGCCGGCGAAACCATCGCCAACTGGGATCCGCATACTATGCCGGTGATCTCCGAAGTAGGCGGTTTTGTGAAATTCGTGGACATCGTGGACGGTTTAACCGTGACCCGTCAAACCGACGAACTCACCGGTCTTTCTTCCATCGTGGTGCAAGACGTGGGTGAACGTGCCACCGCCGGTAAAGATTTGCGCCCTGCAATCAAACTGGTTGATGAGAAAGGTAACGATGTCTTGGTACCGGGTACCGACGTCGCGGCGCAATACTTCTTGCCAAGTAAGGCAATCGTGACCTTAGATGACGGCGCAGAAGTGCATGTGGGTGATCCGTTGGCGCGTATTCCGCAAGAATCCGTGGGTACCAAAGATATTACCGGTGGTCTTCCGCGAGTGGCAGACTTATTTGAAGCGCGTAAACCGAAAGAGCCTGCCATCTTGGCGGAAATTTCCGGTATCGTGTCTTTCGGTAAAGAAACCAAAGGTAAACGTCGTTTATTGATTACCCCGGCGGAAGGCGAAGTGTACGAAGAAATGATTCCGAAATGGCGTCAATTGAACGTGTTCGAAGGTGAAATGGTACAACGCGGTGATTTAATCTCCGACGGTGCGGAAACGCCACATGACATCTTGCGTTTACGCGGTGTACACGCCGTGACCGAATACATCGTTAACGAAGTGCAGGAAGTTTACCGCTTACAGGGGGTAAAAATTAACGATAAACACATCGAAGTGATCGTACGCCAAATGTTGCGTAAAGCTATCGTTACCAAAGCCTACGATTCCGAATTCCTTGAAGGGGAACAAGTGGAAGTGGCGCGTGTGAAAATCGTTAACCGCAAACGCGAAGTGGAAGGCAAACAGCCGGTTGAATATGAACGCGAATTATTGGGTATCACCAAAGCGTCCTTGGCAACCGAGTCCTTCATCTCTGCGGCCTCCTTCCAGGAAACCACCCGTGTGTTAACGGAAGCGGCGGTTGCCGGTAAACGTGATGAATTACGTGGCTTGAAAGAAAACGTCATCGTGGGTCGTTTGATCCCTGCGGGTACCGGTTTTGCGTATCACCGAAATCGCCATAAAAACCCGACAGCCATCGTGGATGACGAGGTGTCGGTAAGATTATCGGCGGCGGATGAAGAAGAAATTGCTTCCGAATTCGTGATGACCTCCGAAGATGCGTCAGCAAGTTTAACCGAAATGTTAAACATGGTGGAAGAAGACAATCACGCGGAATAAGATTCCCGTAAATAAAAACCCGAGCCAGTCTCGGGTTTTTTGTCTACTATGCCTACTACCAATCTTAAAAAACACTTAAAATTTTGACCGCACTTTTCCGCTACAAAATCATTTTCACCAGTTTATCTGCTTTAATATGGGCGAATTTTTTCAGGAGTTTTTGTACCGGTGCCGGGTATTGATTTAATTCTTCCAGCTCGGTGTAGTGTTTCAGCACGGTGGTGTGGCGGCGGATGTATTCCAGTTCATTTAACACTTGGGGACGCAGTTGCTGTTTCGGATCGTGGATGAACAAACCGTTTTCCGCATCCAGACGCCACGCACGCGGGTTTAGGTTATTACCGGTGAGCAGAATATAATTTTCGTCCACCCAAACGCCTTTCAGATGATAGGTGTTATCGCCGTCTTTCCAGGTGCGTACGGTAAGTTGCCCCTCGGTGATTTCCCGTTCAAATTTTTTACTGAAACGACGCAAATTGCTTTCGTACAAATACGGCAGCGCACCCGCCATTTTAAACGGTTGATCCGGCGGAATATAAAAATCGTTCGCCACTTTGTTGCCGACGATAATCTCAATTTGCTTGCCTTTACCGAGCAAATAACGGATTTTTTGCTGCAACGTGTTCGGGAAATTGAAATATGGCGTACAAATAGTCAGTTTTTCTTCTACCAGTTGGAACAAGTCTTCAATGGTCGAATTGAGAATATTGCCTGCGCCGCCTAAACCGAATAACGGTGTAATCGTTAATTCATCGCCAAAAGACACCGCACTTGGCAGTTGATATTGCCCATACGCTGCAAGATTTTTACGGAACGCGCGAATATTGCCGCGAATTTCTTTGGTTTTCGGCGGGTTGGCGGCATCCAACGGCAGCACTACATCGGTATCCAGCAGATTCTGACGCACGAAATTCACCATGATGTCGGCTAATACGGGGTGAGTGATTTTTTGATAGCGATCGTAACGGTATTTCTCATTTTGCTGTAAATACACGTTATTAATGCTGGCGCCGCTGTATAGCACCGTGTCATCGAACACAAAACCTTTAATGTGCAGCACGCCGAACACTTCGCGGGTGTTAATCGGTACACCGAAGAACATATGCGGATCTTCTGCGAGTTGATATTTTTGGCGGGTTTCATAATACCAATCGGCATTGGTGGCGCTTTTCTCCGCGCCTAACAAATTACGTTGCGCCCGATGCCAATCAATTAAAATTTTTACTTCCAGTTCCGGTTTATCCTGCTTCGCACGATAAATTTCATCCAGAATTTCTTGTCCCGCTTCGTCATTTTGCCAATAAAGTGCGGTCACAATAATCCGCGTTTTTGCTTGTCGAATAAGTTGAATAATTTCGCTTTTAAAGGCAGCCGGGCTATAAATAAATTCCACTTGCTCCGGCTGTAACGGCAAACATGGCAGGCTTTCAAGACGTTTGCGGGCACGTTCGATTTTATCTGTAAACATAAATTAGTTCTCTGTAAAAACGCTGTGAGTAAGAATGTAAATGAATTTTAATTAGTGCCGTAGTTTACAATATTTATCGCCCGCCTTGGTAGAAAAAAGGTTTTTTTTCGTTATAATGTTCACACTTTTACACTAAAAATGAGCAAAATCCGTTCATTTTACCGCTATCCATATCGGCACCCACTATGAACCAACATTCAAACAAACCAACCTTCAAATCCGCAACGAAATCTTTCCAAGAAAAAGCCTTTAACGAACGCCATGTCGGCGCAGAACACAAAAAACGCGGGAAAAACCGACCGCACTTTAACGCACCGAATGCCGATTCACGCTCGGAGTTCAATAAAAAACAAGGCAAAAAGCCGCCCTTCAAGCGCGCCGACAGCCAAGAAAAAACCTTACATATTGCCGAAAGCACCATGAAAAAAGCCGGCGGGGCGGAAGGTGGCGTGAAAGTGATGGTGAAAAGCAGTCAATTTGGCGATAAACCGCGAGAGAAAAAAACCGGTCCGTTATCGCCGCGCGCACCGGAAAAAATCAAGAAAAATCGTGCCGAAGAAATGAAGGTGTATGGTGAAAACGCCTGTTTAGCCCTTTTTGAACAGCGCCCCGGCAATATCGTGCGCTTATGGGCGACCGTGCAAATGGCGCACAAAATCGGCGATCTTTGCAGCTATTTAGCCGCTAACAAAAAGGCTTATCACATTGTGGAGAACGACGAGCTCACCAAAGTCAGCGGCACCGAACATCACGGCGGCATTTGTATGCTGGTGAAAAAATCCCATCCGTTCACCTTGCAAGGTTATTTGGATGTGCCTCATCAAGAAGACTGTCTGGTGCTGTTAGACGGCGTGAATAACGCACAGAACCTCGGCGGCATTTTGCGCACCTGTGCGTTTTTCGGCGTTAAAAATATTGTGGTGGAAGACGCGGAAAGTCTCAATTCCGCCGCTACTCTACGCGTGGCGGAAGGCGGTGCGGAATACGTCCGCGTGCTGGAAACCGACGACACCCGCAACGCCCTTGAACAATTACGCCATGCCGGTTATCAAATTATTCATGTAAGCAGTGACAAAAACGCTCTATTGCTGGATAAAGTGCGGTTAAAAAATAAAACGGTTTTTGTGCTAAGCGAAGGCTCAACGGACACCTTGGCGGATAAATCCGACGAACAGGTACGCCTGTCTTTCGGCAACCCGCTGAAAAACGGCTTAAATGTCTCGGTAAATGCGGGGATTTTATTGGCGAAATGGTATTTTAGATAGCACATCGGGCGCTAAAAACACCCTGATTTTTCACCGCACTTTTAGCAAGACGGCACAAGAACTTACAACTTATCCGCGTGATGAATCAGCACAAAGCGTTCCCAAAGCTGGTCTTCGCTTTCGACATGGTCGGGGTCGGTGATGATACATTTGCTGATGGGGCAAACTTTTTGGCAGGTTGGGGTGTCGTAATGACCGACACATTCGGTGCATAAATTAGGATCGATGACATAGATCTCATCGCCGATTGAAATGGCTTCATTCGGGCATTCCGGCAGGCACATATCGCAGTTTGTGCATTTGTCAGTGATGAATAGTGCCACGGCGTCCTCGGGGAAAATTGAAAGGGTCGGATTATAATCAATACATTAATAAAATTAAAGGTATTTTATGAACGAAAAACGTATGTTGCTGCTGTCATTTTTTGTGGTGGCGTTTTTAATGTTTTTACTTGCCGGCTGGTATTATTTTTCCAAGCAGAAACAAGCGGTTGGCGTGGTAATCGATCGGGATTACGATTACATCATGAAAGACGATCCCATCGGACAGAATAAAAAAGCCCGTACCGATTATTACACGCTGGTGTTGTCCTGGTCGCCGGCGTTTTGTGAGCGCCAACGTAAGCAATATGGCGATAACCTGCCGAATTCCTTGCAATATCAATGTGGTTTGACCCGGCAGTTCGGTTGGATTGTGCATGGGTTATGGTCTCAAAACGAACAGGCGCGACGGGTTTCCGATCATCCGCGTTTCTGCCGGGGCGATTTGCCGAAATTGCCGCAGGAACTCATCGAACAATACCTGCCGGAAATGCCCGGCGCCAATTTAATCCAGGGCGAATGGGAAAAACACGGTTCGTGTATGTTCAACAACGCGCAGGATTATTTGGAAAAGATCAAAAATTTATACCGCACTTTAAAGCTGCCGAACTATGAATTAAGCCGTAACGAGTTGTTTAGCTGGGTAAAGAAAAATAACCCGCAACTCAAAGATCGCTATCTTGGCGCGGCGCGTAACGAATTATTCATTTGTTACGGCTTAGACTGGCAACCGATTGATTGCCCGCGCAATCGCACCGGTTATTAATTAATTTTGATAATCGTTTGCGTAGGATCAAAGGAATTGAGGTTACAAGCTACTTAGATCAGGGTATAATGCGGACAGTTTTTATTTTTAATTTTTCACAAGCAAAGAGGTAAATTATGTCAGTAATTAAAATGACCGATTTAGATTTGAACGGTAAACGCGTATTTATCCGTGCCGACCTGAATGTGCCGGTAAAAGACGGTAAAGTCACTTCCGATGCGCGTATTCGTGCCACCATCCCAACCTTAAAATTAGCCTTGGAAAAAGGCGCCAAAGTGATGGTCACCTCCCACTTAGGTCGTCCGACCGAAGGTGAATTCAAACCTGAAGATTCCCTCCAACCCGTTGTTGATTATTTAAACGAACATCTTGATGTGCCGGTACGTTTAGTGCGTGATTACCTCGACGGCGTAGATGTTAACGCCGGCGAAATCGTTGTATTGGAAAACGTTCGCGTAAACAAAGGCGAAAAGAAAAACGATCCTGAATTAGGCAAAAAATACGCCGCACTTTGTGATGTGTTCGTAATGGACGCTTTCGGTACCGCACACCGCGCCCAAGCCTCTACTTACGGCGTCGCCGAATTCGCCCCGGTTGCCTGCGCAGGCCCGTTACTTGCGGCGGAACTGGATGCCCTCGGCAAAGCGTTAAAAGAACCTGCACGCCCGATGGTGGCGATTGTGGGCGGTTCTAAAGTGTCCACCAAATTGGAAGTATTGAACTCCCTGTCTAAAATTGCCGACCAGATTATCGTGGGCGGCGGTATTGCCAACACCTTCATCGCTGCAGCCGGTCACAATGTGGGTAAATCCTTATATGAAGCGGATTTAATCCCGGTTGCCAAGGCATTAGCGGCAAGCACCGATATTCCTGTGCCGGTTGATGTTCGCGTTGGTACCGAATTCTCTGAAACCGCACCGGCAACCGAAAAATCCGTGACCGAAGTAAAAGATGACGAATCCATTTTCGACATCGGTGACAAATCCGCAGAGCAACTTGCGGACATCATCAAAAACGCCAAAACTGTACTATGGAACGGCCCGGTGGGCGTGTTTGAATTCCCGAACTTCCGCAAAGGAACTGAAATCATTTCTCGCGCTATTGCCAACAGCGACGCATTCTCTATTGCGGGCGGTGGTGATACTTTGGCGGCTATCGATCTTTTCGGTATTGCAGATAAAATCTCTTACATCTCAACCGGCGGTGGTGCGTTCTTAGAATTCGTCGAAGGTAAGGTCTTACCGGCTGTGGAAATTCTTGAAAAACGCGCGAAAAACTAACCGCACTTTTAATTAAACGTATGGGGCGACAGGTGGTTGCCATACATAAAAAAGGAAACATAACTATGGCTAAATTATTAGATATCGTAAAACCGGGCGTACTTACCGGTGAAGATGTACAAAAAGTATTCGCATACGCAAAGGAACACGGTTTTGCCATTCCGGCCGTGAACTGCGTCGGTTCCGATTCTGTGAATGCCGTATTGGAAACCGCCGCCCGTGTAAAAGCGCCGGTCATCATTCAGTTCTCTAACGGCGGTGCGGCATTCTATGCGGGTAAAGGCATTAAACCTGCCGGCGGCGCCCGCCCAGACGTATTAGGTGCCATTGCCGGTGCGAAACACGTTCATGCTTTAGCTAAAGAATACGGCGTGCCGGTAATTTTACACACCGACCACGCAGCGAAAAAATTACTGCCTTGGATCGATGGCTTACTTGATGCCGGTGAAAAACACTTCGCCGAAACCGGACGCCCGCTGTTCTCCTCCCACATGATCGACCTTTCCGAAGAACCGATGGAAGAAAACATGGCAATCTGCCGTGAATACCTTGCCCGCATGAGCAAAATGGGCATGACCCTTGAAATCGAAATAGGTATCACCGGCGGTGAAGAAGACGGCGTGGATAACTCCGATGTGGATGAATCCCGTCTTTATACCCAACCGTCCGACGTGCTTTACGTTTACGACCAATTACATCCGGTAAGCCCGAACTTCACCGTAGCGGCGGCATTCGGTAACGTACACGGCGTGTACAAACCGGGTAATGTGAAATTAAAACCGTCTATTTTAGGGGCAAGCCAAGAATTCGTGGCGAAACAACGTAACCTTCCGGCAAAACCGATCAACTTCGTCTTCCACGGCGGTTCCGGTTCCAGCCGCGAAGAAATCCGTGAAGCCATTGGTTACGGCGCGATTAAAATGAATATCGATACCGACACTCAATGGGCATCCTGGAATGGCATTTTAAACTTCTACAAAGCCAACGAAGCATATTTGCAAGGTCAATTAGGCAACCCGTCAGGTCCTGACGCACCGAACAAAAAATACTACGATCCGCGCGTTTGGTTACGCAAAATGGAAGAATCCATGTCTAAACGTTTAGAGCAATCTTTCGAAGACTTAAACTGTGTAGATGTTTTATAGTTTAAAAATACATTAAAAACCGACCGCACTTTTGACATATCGATGATAAAGTGCGGTCATTTTTTTAAGCGTTTTCTTGCCGATAATGAGATGACAACATACAAACTTCCCCTGACAGGGGTTATTAACGCAACACTGGTGTTCTTTTTTACCTGCCTGCTTGTGTTGAAACACGGTTATAACTATACCCCGGCAATCTTGTCTCTGATGGGCGTAATTTTTTTCATTTACCGACAATTATATAAACCGAAGGGCAATCTCACCCATGATGGCAATGAGAAATGGTTTGTTGCCACCCTGCTGTTTTATGTGCTGCTTTTTGCTCTTTCGATTCTGTACCACCAAGGCAAAATTCGGGAATTTGACAACCCGAGCCGCATTCTCCTTTTTCTGACTTTGCTGCCGTTACTGGCGCATTATCCGATACGCTTTCATTGGCTTTTACACGCCATTCCATGGGGCAGCCTGATTGCGGGCGTTACCGCTATTATTCATCGCTTTATCTTGAATTACTACATGGCATTTGAGTATCAAATGCACATTCAATCCGGTGATATTGCCATGTCGCTGGGCATGTTTTCCCTGGCGATTACCTTTTACTTTTTTATAAAAAGACAATATCGCTTCGGTGCCTTGTATTTCGTTTTCAGCCTGATGGGTGTGTTCGCCAGCTTATTATCCACCGCACGCGGTGGCTGGATTGGTATCCCTTTTGTTCTCCTGTTAATCCTCTTTGCTTATCGTCGTTATTTATCGAAAAAATTCTTCGCCGGCTTTTTTATTGCGCTTGCCCTGATTGTGACGACCGTTGCAATGTTGCCGAATACCAAAATTAAAGAACGCATCGTCGCCGCAGAATACGACATCACCGCCTATTTCCAACAAAATAACGGTTCTACCTCTGTCGGCGCCCGTTTTGATATGTGGAAAAGCGTGATGTTAATGGCGCAGGAAAAACCGATTTTCGGTTGGGGGGTGCAAGGCGTCAGCGAAAAACGCAAATTACAGCACGAGCAGGGCTTAATCAGCCAATATGCCGCTTCCTTTAACCATGCCCACAACCAATATTTTGACGATTTATCCAAACGCGGCACCTTAGGTTTACTCGCCTTACTCGGCGTATTTTTCGTGCCGTTACGTTTCTTTATGCGACATCTCAAAAGCGCCGATTTAGAACTGAAACTCGCTTCGTTGTTAGGTGCCGTCCATATTGTTTCCGTGATGTTCTACTGTTTCAGCCAAGGCTTTTTCAGCCATAACTCGGGCAATATTTTCTATTTTTTCCTGGTGATTGTGTTTTACGCCTTGGTTAAGCAACTTAGCGCCGCCACAGAGAATCCGCGCCATGAATAACACCGAACTGTTGCAATTTGCCGCGCAATTTCCGCTGCAATATCTGCCGGGCGAACGTCAATGCCGCTTGGCTTATCGGCATTTTATACATCATCCCGTCGCCCGCAAGTTAGTGATTCTGGTGAACGGCAGGGCGGAAAACATCCTGAAATGGACGGAAATCGCGCAGGATTTTTATCATCAGGGCTACGATGTATTGCTGTTTGATCATCGCGGGCAGGGTTATTCGCAACGCCTATTGAAAGACGGCGAAAAAGGGCATTTAGACGAATTTCGGTTTTACGCGCAGGACATGGCAAAAATCATTGAAAATCTGACCGCACTTTATCCTTATCCGACGCAATACCTGCTCGCCCATTCTCTCGGTGCGTTGATTTCTGCCTACTATCTGGCGAATTTTGATCATCGTATTAAACAGGCGGCCTTTTCCGCACCTTTTTTCGGCGTGCCACTCAAAAAGCCGATGCGTGACGAATTATTGCTGAATTTGATGATGTTATGGGGGCAAGGCGAACGTTATGTGTTCGGCAAAAGCGCCTACAAACCGGTGGATACGGCACAGAACGAGTTAAGTCATAGTGTGGCGCGAATGCAATGGATGAATGAGGTGAATCGGGACAACCCGTCAATTCGGCTGGGTGGACCGACGTTCCGTTGGGTGCATTTGTGTCTCACCGCCATTAAGCATCTGTCGAAAATTCTGCCTCGTATCGAAACGCCGGTGTTGGTGTTGGAGGCAGAACAGGAAAAGATCGTGAACAATAAAACGCTGAAAAAACTGACCGCACTTTTGCCCCATGGCGAACGGCAAAAAATTCATGGCGCCAAACATGAAATTCTATTTGAAATCGATGAAATTCGCACGCTGGCGCTACAACGCATTTATGCGTTTTTTAATCCAGACAAGCCCGCATAAACAGCACGTCGAACCAGGTAAACAGCAAACTCCCAAATAAATGGGCGGCGATCACGCCAAGCCCCATCATCCATTTGCCATTCAACAGATTTTCCATGACTTCCGCCGAAAAAGAAGAAAATGTCGTCAAACTACCGAGAAAACCGGTCACCAGGAAAAGTTTCCATTCGTTAGAAATCTGTGGAAAATGCCAAAATAGCGCCAGCAACAAACCGATAATAAAACAGCCGAAATAATTGGCGATAAGCGTACCGAAAGAAAACATGGCGAACAGCGGATTCAGCCATAAACCCAAGCCCCAACGCAAGCCGGCGCCTAATGCTGCGCCGCTGCTAATCAGCAAAAGCGTGGATAACATCATCAGTAAATGCCATAAATAGCACGTAAATACGACGCCACTGCTTCATGTCCGTGGCGACCGATAACTTCCAGTTGTGGCGCCGCTTGTTTCAGACGCGGATCGGCGTTCCCCATCACGCAGCCTTTGCCCACTTCCGTCAACATTTCCACGTCATTCATGCCGTCGCCGAAAGCGATGCAATCCTGCAAATCGTAATCTTTTTGTTGTACGACTTGAGCCAGCGTGGAGGCTTTCGATATGCCTTTCCCCATCACTTCCAGGCAAATAGGCGTGGAATAAGTAATGTTGGCAAGCGTGCCGAAACGCGTGCGTAATTGTTCTTCCAGTGCCACCAAATCCGCCGGTGTGCGTCCGATAAAAAAGACTTTTTCCGTATCTCTGCCGTGATGTTGTTTAAAATCAACCACATCGTAAACGAAACCGGAATCTTTATGATATTTATAAAGCTCGGGAATATCTTTATTGATAAACCAGCGTTCTGCCTGATAACTGTTCACGCAAACCCGCGTATCATCAAAGGAAAGGTTCATGATTTCATAGGCAATGTTTTCAGGCAGGGAATTATTGAGTAGCAACTCGCCTTGCAAATTATGCGCCTGCGCGCCGTTTGAAGTAATCAGCACCGCCTCTTTCACCTTGGTCTTCTTCAAAATACTCGATACGTCAAAATAGTTACGCCCCGTGGCAAGAATAATATCCACCTTGTTGTCATATAAGCGTTCCAAGGTTTGTGCGGTAAAATCGCCCACCACATGATGCCCGTTGAGCAACGTGCCGTCCATGTCGGAAACGACGGCACGATAAGGAAATTTTTGCATGATTTGTTGCCTCAAATAAAATAAATGGCTAATGGTAACAAATTTTGCACAAAAATATCCGTTGTTTCCTTGAATTTTTTGAAGAAATGTAATAAAAGATTAAATCCTTCACGTAGTAAAAAAATTCCTCCCGCAAAATAGAAGTTATCGTAAGTATGAACGGTGCAAATTTAATAATCGAGTGCTTAAAAGCACACAATGTGGACACCATTTTCGGCTATCCCGGCGGTGCCATCATGCCAACCTACGATGCCATCTATGATTCCGGTTTAGATCATCTGCTTTGCCGTAACGAACAGGGTGCCGCCATGGCGGCTATCGGCTATGCCCACACTTCGGGAAAAGTCGGCGTGTGTATCGCTACCTCCGGACCGGGAGCCACCAATCTCATCACTGGGCTTGGCGATGCCTTATTGGATTCGATTCCCATCGTCGCTATTACCGGGCAGGTCGCCTCCCCTCTCATCGGCACCGATGCATTCCAGGAAGCGGACGTATTAGGTTTGTCCCTTGCCTGCACCAAACACAGTTTCATCGTGCAAAACATTGAAGAATTGCCTGAAATTCTCGCCAACGCTTTTGAGATCGCACAAAGCGGCAGACCGGGCCCAGTGCTGGTGGATGTACCGAAGGACGTACAAATTACACCGACTACGGCGAAGCCAAAGGTAAATCCGTCGCCAAAAACCACCGCACTTCATGAGGAACATTTAACCCAAGCCTTAACGTTATTACGCGAAGCGCAACGCCCGGTCGCCTATATCGGCGGCGGTTGATCTGCTCCCCAAAACTTGGACAGATAACTAAACCTAAGTTAAATATTGAGCTCTGTACTGCACAGGGCTCAAA
>NZ_NRDF01000029.1 GCF_003130205.1 Aggregatibacter actinomycetemcomitans | reverse complement strand
GTTTGTTTTTTGTTTGGGAACAAAAATTATACACTATTATGAACTCTTCTTTTTTGCACTTGGATTGTAAATTCAAGACCTAAAAAAGCAAAACCCCTCGAAAGTTGCCTTCCGAGGGGTTTATAAACGGTGATTGATTATGTCTGCATTTCACTCATACTCGGAAGTTATCTCCCGAACACGCCGAATGCCCAAAAGATTATTCAGGTAAACGGTGATGATGGTGCAATGCGTTGGTTAAGTACATAATGAATCCCTTTTAATCAAAAGATGGTTGGAATATAACCAAGAAAAAACGTTATGCAAGGAATTTTTTGCATAAATTTTCTTCAGGGGAAAAATTCGTCCGTTATTCTTTCGCGATGTTTCCCGCCAAAATAGTCAACATCATCACGCTTAACGCTGGAATTAACCACGCCAACCCATTTTCATATAACGGGAAATTTTCAAGAAGCCGTTTTACTCCAGCAGGCAATAATTCCACGTTATTCAAGCTGTCGCACAAACTAAAACACACGGTGACGGCGATGGTGGCGTTATAGGTCAATTTCACCCATGGTAGTTTGGCGCGCACCATTTGTAACACCACCAGCATAATTGCCACCGGGTAAATTAATAACAAGGCGGGAATGGTCACTTGTAATAATTTGGTTAAGCCGTTTTCGGAAATGATGGTAGTCATGATGGTAAAAAATACGACCCAGAAAGAATACGGCAAGCGGTTGGAAAATTTGGCAAAGTAGTAAGCGCAGGCGCTGGTAACACCTACAAGAGTAGTTAAACTTGCTAAGAAAATGATGCCTGACATAATCAAGGATCCTTCTTTGCCGAACAACACACCTACATAGCGGGAGAAAATTTGTCCGCCGTTGCTTGCCCCTTGCGCTACTGCATCACTGGTGGCACCAAGATAGAATAAGGAAAAATACAGTGCAGCGAGTAGTACCACTGAAATACAGCCGGCGAAAATGGTGTAACGCATGATTTTATGCGGTTCGGTGACATTTTTACTGCTTAACGCGCGGGCAACGATGCCGCCAAAGGCGATCGCTGCCAACACATCCATGGTTTGATATCCACTGATTAAGCCTGTAGTTAGCACAGAACCCTCAGCATAGGCCTTGCTTGGCGCAGAGATCTCAGATAATGGGGAAATAAATACGGCAACCGTAACCACTACCAATAACACCAATAACGCCGGCGTCATAAATTTCCCTACGCTGGAAATAATGGTGTTCGGTTTTAACATGAATAACATGGCGATAATGTTAAATACCACGGCGAAAATCAGGTGGTTCGTCGGCGTGTCTACTACAATCTCCAACGGTACCAGCGCCATTTCGTAGGCGACATTGGTAATACGCGGCATAGCGAAAGTGGAACCAATCACCAAATATAAGGTGGCTAAAAACAGCACTTCCGCCCATTTCGGTAAATCGCGGGTGAGTTCTTCGCCACGCCCCAAAACCGACACAATCACCAGCGTGATAAACGGCATTAATACGCCGGTGAGCACAAAGCCTAAGGCGGCGATCGCCCAATGCTGCCCTGCGGTGTAGCCCTCCATAGGTGGAAAAATAATGTTTCCTGCGCCTAAAAACAGCGCGAAAATCATCATCCCTAAAACAACAATATCTTTGCGTGAAAACATAATAAATTTCTCTTGTGATAAAAAGCCGCGATATTTTACTACAAAAGCCTTACGATTCGTAATAAAATCATGCAAAACGCAGTGAGTCATGACCGCACTTTTACCATAATTCACCCGTGCGAAGATTGAGTTAATCCTGTCTTTGTTGTAAACTATGCTCCCGTCTTGATAGATTATATTTATCCTAATTTTTCCATCCATCCCAATAGCAACAATATAGGTTTCTTATGGCTACCAATTATATTTTCGTCACAGGCGGTGTGGTTTCTTCGCTTGGTAAAGGCATTGCGGCGGCATCGCTTGCGGCAATCTTAGAAGCGCGTGGTTTGAACGTCACGATCATGAAACTCGATCCTTATATCAACGTTGATCCGGGTACCATGAGCCCGACCCAGCACGGTGAAGTGTTCGTTACCCAAGACGGCGCAGAAACGGACTTAGACTTAGGTCATTACGAGCGTTTTATTCGAACTAAAATGACCAAACGCAATAACTTTACCACCGGTAAAATCTATTCCGAAGTGTTACGCAAAGAGCGGCGCGGCGACTATTTAGGTGCGACCATTCAAGTGATCCCACACATTACCAATGAAATCAAGGCTCGTGTTATTGACGGCGCGGCAGGGCATGATGTGGTACTTGTAGAAGTGGGCGGTACCGTGGGCGACATCGAATCGCTCCCGTTCCTTGAAGCCTTGCGTCAACTCGCGGTGCAGGTTGGTCGCGAGCGCACTATTTTCATGCATTTAACCTTGGTGCCGTACATTCCGACTGCCGGCGAACTAAAAACCAAACCGACCCAACATTCTGCAAAAGAATTATTGTCCATCGGCATTCAACCGGATGTACTCATTTGCCGGTCTGACCGCATGATCCCGCCGAACGAACGTGCCAAAATCGCTTTATTCTGTAATGTGCCAGAACGCGCGGTGATTTCCCTGAAAGATGTGTCTTCCATTTATCAGATTCCGGCGTTGTTGAAATCGCAGGGCTTAGATGATTTTATTTGCGATCGTTTCCATTTAACCTGCCTGGAAGCGGATTTATCCGAATGGGAGCAAGTGTTGTATCAACAAGTTAACCCGACGGGCGAAGTACTCATCGGCATGGTGGGCAAATACACCGAATTGCCGGACGCTTACAAATCCGTGAATGAGGCCTTAAAACACGCAGGTTTAAAAAATCGCTTAACCGTAAACATTAAATACATCGATTCGCAAGATGTAGAAACCAAAGGCGTCGAAATTTTAAAAGGCTTGGACGGCATTTTAGTGCCGGGTGGTTTCGGCTATCGTGGCGTGGAAGGCAAAATCCTCACCGCCAAATATGCGCGTGAAAACAACATTCCATATTTAGGCATTTGTTTGGGAATGCAGGTGGCGTTAATCGAATTCGCCCGCAACGTTGCCGGTATGAGCCATGCAAACTCCTCCGAATTCGACCGCACTTGTGAACAGCCGGTGGTAGGTTTAATCACCGAATGGCAAGACGCCGACGGCAACACCGAAGTGCGCAACGACGAATCCGACTTAGGCGGCACTATGCGTCTCGGTGCACAAAAATGCCATTTAGCGGAAGGCAGCCTGGCACGCAAATTATACGGCGCCGAAACCATTGAAGAACGCCACCGCCATCGTTACGAAGTAAACAATGTCTTGCTTCCGCAAATTGAAAAAGCGGGTTTGAAAGTCACCGGTTTATCCGCCGATAAAAAATTGGTGGAAATCATTGAAGTGCCGAACCACCCTTGGTTCGTTGCCTGCCAATTCCACCCGGAATTCACCTCCACCCCGCGTGACGGTCACCCGTTATTTGAAGGCTTTGTGAAAGCGGCAAAAGACAATCAGAAAAAATCCGACTAACGGATGCTGAAAACCGAAACAAAAGTGCGGTAATTATAGTGGGTATTTTTACATTTAGACATAGTAGACAAAAGAGTTGGTTTTACCAACTCTTTCTATTTAGAAAATCCTTAATAAACACTATTTTATGCC
>NZ_NRDF01000028.1 GCF_003130205.1 Aggregatibacter actinomycetemcomitans | reverse complement strand
TTACCATTTATGAATTTATAAGATAAAAGCCTTAAGAGGCATGGCTTTTTACTGTAAAGTAATGGTGTTAGAATGATAAATACCGTTTAGTTCTATATCATTAGAAGAGGAAAAGAAAATGTCAAAATACTATGAGAGCAATCCGAATAGCCCATTTTTCCACCTTATGCAAGATACATCCGTAGAAGACAAATTAAGTGAAGAAGAAAAAGAGCGTATTGTATGGATCACAAAAACAAACCTGATTTCAGTCGATCTTGAGACCGAAAAAAGCACTCCAGATGAGGAAGCCTATCTTCTTTATGTTGCACTAAATGATGTGCCAGCAGATGAAGCAACAAGAAATTTACTTATCAATGAACTAGGTAAAGAAGAAGTTGAGGCGTTAGGACTTTAGTATGGATCCTTTTAAATTTATTAGAGAGAATGAAGTCCCTCCCGAAAGCAACATTGTTTCTTTTAAGGGGCTTACTGAAACTGAAAAATGGTATGCTTACTTCTACAAAGGAACGCAGGTGATGAAAAACCTTCTCAGTATTAGAGATGCTGAGAAATTAGAAAAAGTGGAAAAGCAAATATCAAGAGTCAAAGCGGTAAGTGTTAATAAACTCAATATAGAAGGAGATTTTGATTTCAATAGACTAAAATTGATTCATAGATTTTATTTTGAAGAACTATATTCTTGGGCGGGTGAACCAAGACAAGTTAATATGTATAAAGCGGGGGGAGTACAAAATACTTTTGTTTCTTATGGTAATATTGAAAAGGAATTTAATGATTTATCCACAAAAATAAGCGCAACAAATAATTTAGGTAAATTTAAAGATAATCCTGAATTAATGGCAATGGCACTGTGTGAAGTTTATCTGTCAATAAATCGAATCCACGCGTTCAGAGAAGGAAATGGACGATCGCAAAATGAATTTGTACGTCAACTTGCAGAGCATAATGGCTACAAATTAGATTTGCGAGCATCGATGGAGAAGATAGGGAGAGATCAATATTATTTTTGGTTTCAATATTTCGATAAAACTGGAGACAGTTCGCTTGTTCTAAATAATCTATTCAAAGCTAATCTTGAAAAATTACAAATTAATCAGATAGGTGAAAGACAATCTTTTTCACGACAATTTAAAGAGGCAAACCAAGTAGCAAAAAACAAAATAGCCGAGCACACAGCATCAATAAATAAAGCCCAAGGAGAATATAGAAGTATTAAACAGTAAGGCGAAAATCCATCTTTTAATTATTAAAAATAAAACAATAACACTGTAAAATAATTAACCAAACTTTAAAGTATTTTTATTTGTATTGCTTCGATTGCTGCTCAACATTATCCTGAAGCCGCTTATATGTTTCGCTAAATGCTTTAGATAAGTTTTGTTTTTGTGTGTTTTTAACTAAATTTGGGTCAAACAAAAACTTTTTGATTGCAGAGTAATCTTGAGTACTGTGATAATCTTTAAATAAAGAATAATAATCAAAACTATTTTTTCGCATGTCATTCATTATCTTTTGCAAATCTAATGAGTAATCGTACTGTTCACAAGCATGCTTAATAAATGTATTCTGAGTACGACCATTTCCTTCTCTAAAAGCATGTACATCATTTAGTTTTAAATAAATCTGACATAACCTATCCGAAAAAGCCGCTTTATCATTCTTAACACTACTAAGATTATTAAAATCTTGCATTACCGACTCAAGTTTTTTTTCAATATCCCGATAATCAGAAAATGCTGAGTTGCCTTTTGACATGTTTACTTGCCTAAACTCTCCAGCCCAAGAGTAAACCTCTTGGAATAAGGTTTTATGAATATCTTTTAAATGCTGAATAGATATTTCCTTGTTTAAATCATTGAGCTTGGGCAAGTTAGATGCAACCGAAAAATTTTCATATAGCATCAAAAAATCATCATCTTTAAGGCCTTTGAGATTTTTCATCACACCCAATCCTGTTTGTGGATTATAGGTACTGGGATAGAAATAAGCTGCCCATTTATCCTCTTCTTTAACATTCACAAAAGAGACAAGATCATCTTCTTTGCTTATCTCTTCTCTCCCTTTCTTTTTAAAAGGATTCAATCGTTCAAGCAATCCCATTGATTATCCATCTCCATTATTTAAGCGATTTTTCATTAAAATATCGGTGGTTTCAGCAGGTGGTCTTTTATTTAAGCCTGCGTAAATAAGGAATTGAATTTCATCATCGGTGAAATAAAAACGCTCTAATTGCGTAACCACAATACCATTAATGATCGTACTAAATAGAGATTGTTTTTCACTATCGGATAAAGAATCCTCAACAATTGTGTTCTGCATGTGATTGAAGAAAGGGCTATTTTCATTAATTTTATAAAGTCTAGTCATAATAATGCCATCTTAAATTTTTAGTTTAAAAGTGGAAGTTATTTTTTCGTTTACACCACTATCGGGGGATGGTTTAATTGCTTGGTTTCGCTGCCGGAATTGAGCGGTTCTTATACTCTTTTCTACAAAACGATGTATATCTTCCTTGCCATCAAATGTATATATATTTATCCCTTCTTCTTTGAGTGTATTCAGATTTTGAAGATAATTATTCGCCATTCTTTCTATATCGTCTTTTGCAACCATCCGGGGGTAAAGTATGCATATCCTCCTTTTTTTCTTCGTATCGCCTTAAATTTCTCTCAATGCTTAACCGCATATCAACCGGAAGCTGAATAACTAACACGGTATATCCAGCATTCTTAAATGGTTCTATCAAACTTCTTGCCGTTTCAATATTGCCAAAAGTGGATTCATAGATAACATTAACACGTTTTTCGATAGATATATCAAGAAGTCCTCGAGCAAAACGATGAGAAAAATTGCCGGTCTTTTTATGCGCATGATCTCTTCCTAGTTCTTTAATATATTGATTTAGTTTAGGATGTAATTTCCGATAGTTATCAGGCTGAATTCTAAATCTATTAGGCAGGAACCCATTGATATTTTTTATCATTGTGGATTTACCACTTCCGCTCACACCGGTGACAAAAATAACCATCGGTGTATCAACGCTTGATAAAGCACGATCTTGATATTCTTCTCTAAATATTTTTTCAATAGATTCTATTGTTGGTTGTATATCTTTTGCCACTTTTCAGTCCTACAATTTATCCATTCTAAGGGAGTCATATTTTTCTGCAATTTCATAGAGCCGTTCAATGGTATCAACTGCTTTTACTGGATCGGTATGTACAAAAGACATATACTCATCTTCTAGATATCTAATTTCTAGCCTCTCTCTAGATGCATCTTCAATAACTTTTTCTAATTCCAACATAGCTATATCTGCTCTGGCATCAGCAGCAACTTCAAGGAATATTTCAGTCAAAACTATATAGTCTTTTTTCAGGCTTTCAACCATTTGTTTTTTTCTTTCAATACTTAACATTAGTTTCTCCTTATTTTCTTATTTACTTGTTTAAAAACTTGGCAGTTATATAGCATAATTCAAAATATATTTCTAATATAATCAAACCGGTATGTTTTGAATAGCATTGTACCGCATTCAGCTGGTTACATGGTGACAAACGTTTTCTTAAGCATAAAAAATAGAGGCTCCCCTCTCTTGCCATATAATTTTAATATCTCCCTCACAAACTAACTTCTTGAACGGATTCTATGTTCAAATTGAAAACTTTCTAACCTGATCGCCAACTCAAATGGAATTGTTACAGTCAGAGTAACCGCTTTACCATTAGAAATTTTAGGTCTTTTCCGCATTCAGTCATAACTCCTCCCGTTGTTACCAATAAAGCATTTCATTCACATTTATGTACTTAATTATTATTTCTATTTTTCCCCTTATAAGAACCAAAACACCTACTGTTATAACACAATAAAAATATATTTATTGCATTCAACAAAAAAAACGATAAAATAATATTGTAGAAGCAATTTTGTTTTAATAAAAAAAGCAACGCCTTAGTTGCAATCAAAAGGTCATCTTGCATATACCCACTAATCTCTCAATGGGAGCTTAACTGTGCCGGAGTGGTCTATCAAACCTTTCCTTATAGCAAAAGAATTTTATGGTTGTATGGGGAAGTATGGAAGATCCCCTTTACCGGCGATGACAGGTAAAGACATTAACTAGAAAAAAATTTAGGACTAACTATGCTTGAAAAATTACTTATTTTAACTTTACCCTTTATTATTATAGCCTGCACAACCCAAGCCCCTGAACCAAAATCTTGGAAGAAAGATTTGGATGGTATCCAAGAAGAAAATATCAACAATGATATTGATCAAATTACAAAAGATATCATTGCACCACAACCCCAAATAATGGAGGAAAAGCCGAAAGGAAAATAGAAAAGAGACAGGAAACCTCTCTCTTATTCATAAGAATCTATTATTTGAAATTTTTTTAACCGGTTTTGAGGTTTAGTGAGGGGTGTTTTTAGCCTCTTTGATTATTTTGTTTCCTATTTTAACCCCGTTTTCTAATAGGTTTCTTTCAATATACTTTCTCCATATCTTTATTTTTTGTTTC
>NZ_NRDF01000027.1 GCF_003130205.1 Aggregatibacter actinomycetemcomitans | reverse complement strand
TGTTCTTTAACAATCAATCAGACAAACTGTGTGGGCACTTAGAGATTCGTTTTAGATTTAGATATTTAAAAATAGGACTTAATAGGTGCTACGAAGATTCGTTTATTTATATTATTTATATAATTAAGTCAGCTATTGAGCGATGAAACTTTTTTAAACTGAAGAGTTTGATCATGGCTCAGATTGAACGCTGGCGGCAGGCTTAACACATGCAAGTCGGACGGTAACGGGTAAGTACTTGTACTTATGCTGACGAGTGGCGGACGGGTGAGTAATGCTTGGGAATCTGTCTTATGGAGGGGGATAACGACGGGAAACTGTCGCTAATACCGCGTAGAGTCGGGAGACGAAAGTGCGGGACTTAATGGCCGCATGCCATGAGATGAGCCCAAGTGTGATTAGGTAGTTGGTGGGGTAAAGGCCTACCAAGCCGACGATCGCTAGCTGGTCTGAGAGGATGGCCAGCCACACCGGGACTGAGACACGGCCCGGACTCCTACGGGAGGCAGCAGTGGGGAATATTGCGCAATGGGGGCAACCCTGACGCAGCCATGCCGCGTGAATGAAGAAGGCCTTCGGGTTGTAAAGTTCTTTCGGTGGTGAGGAAGGGATGTTGTTTAATAGATAACATCATTGACGTTAACTACAGAAGAAGCACCGGCTAACTCCGTGCCAGCAGCCGCGGTAATACGGAGGGTGCGAGCGTTAATCGGAATAACTGGGCGTAAAGGGCACGCAGGCGGACCTTTAAGTGAGGTGTGAAATCCCCGGGCTTAACCTGGGAATTGCATTTCATACTGGGGGTCTGGAGTACTTTAGGGAGGGGTAGAATTCCACGTGTAGCGGTGAAATGCGTAGAGATGTGGAGGAATACCGAAGGCGAAGGCAGCCCCTTGGGGATGTACTGACGCTGATGTGCGAAAGCGTGGGGAGCAAACAGGATTAGATACCCTGGTAGTCCACGCTGTAAACGGTGTCGATTTGGGGATTGGGGTTTAGCCTTGGTGCCCGAAGCTAACGTGATAAATCGACCGCCTGGGGAGTACGGCCGCAAGGTTAAAACTCAAATGAATTGACGGGGGCCCGCACAAGCGGTGGAGCATGTGGTTTAATTCGATGCAACGCGAAGAACCTTACCTACTCTTGACATCCATGGAATCCTGTAGAGATACGGGAGTGCCTTTGGGAACCATGAGACAGGTGCTGCATGGCTGTCGTCAGCTCGTGTTGTGAAATGTTGGGTTAAGTCCCGCAACGAGCGCAACCCTTATCCTTTGTTGCCAGCGACTTGGTCGGGAACTCAAAGGAGACTGCCGGTGATAAACCGGAGGAAGGTGGGGATGACGTCAAGTCATCATGGCCCTTACGAGTAGGGCTACACACGTGCTACAATGGCGTATACAGAGGGTAACCAACCGGTGATGGGGAGTGAATCTCAGAAAGTACGTCTAAGTTCGGATTGGAGTCTGCAACTCGACTCCATGAAGTCGGAATCGCTAGTAATCGCGAATCAGAATGTTGCGGTGAATACGTTCCCGGGCCTTGTACACACCGCCCGTCACACCATGGGAGTGGGTTGTACCAGAAGTAGATAGCTTAACCGAGAGGGGGGCGTTTACCACGGTATGATTCATGACTGGGGTGAAGTCGTAACAAGGTAACCGTAGGGGAACCTGCGGTTGGATCACCTCCTTACTAATGAGCGACTTTAAGTGTTCACACAGTTTGTTTGATGGTTGTAGACAATGGAAGAACAAAGGAAAAAGTGAAAGATAGCATCTTTACATGTTGTCCCCATCGTCTAGAGGCCTAGGACATCGCCCTTTCACGGCGGTAACCGGGGTTCGAATCCCCGTGGGGACGCCATTTAAAGATGATTATCCGTCTTATCTGTTCTTTAAAAATCCGGAAACAAGCTGAAAACGAGACTTTCAAGAAAGTCTGAGCGAGTGATTGAGAAAAGGCGATTACTCGAATTTAATTTAAAACTGTTATTAATCGCAGCGCAGGTATGCCGCTTATGGTGAATATACTAATATCCTAAGGGCAAGAATACTTGAGGTTGTATGGTTAAGAGACAAAGCGTACAAGGTGGATGCCTTGGCAATCAGAGGCGAAGAAGGACGTGCTAATCTGCGAAAAGCTCGGATGAGTCGATAAGAGGCGTTTAATCCGAGATATCCGAATGGGGAAACCCGGTGGGTGAAGAACCCACTATCATTATCTGAATCCATAGGATAATGAGGCGAACCGGGAGAACTGAAACATCTAAGTACCCCGAGGAAAAGAAATCAACCGAGATTTTGTGAGTAGCGGCGAGCGAAAGCGAAGGAGCCTGTTAGTGATAGCGGCGGTGTCAGAGGAACGTGTTGGGAAGCACGGCGAGAGAGGGTGATAGCCCCGTACTTGAAGACACGGCAGTGGTACTGAGCTAACGAGAAGTAGGGCGGGACACGTGATATCCTGTTTGAAGAAGGGGGGCCCATCCTCCAAGGCTAAATACTCCTGATTGACCGATAGTGAACCAGTACTGTGAAGGAAAGGCGAAAAGAACCGGGGTGACCGGAGTGAAATAGAACCTGAAACCTTGTACGTACAAGCAGTGGGAGCCTGAAAGGGTGACTGCGTACCTTTTGTATAATGGGTCAGCGAGTTATATTTTGTAGCGAGGTTAACCGGATAGGGGAGCCGAAGGGAAACCGAGTCTTAACTGGGCGAGTAGTTGCGAGGTATAGACCCGAAACCCGGTGATCTAGCCATGGGCAGGTTGAAGGTTGGGTAACACTAACTGGAGGACCGAACCGACTAATGTTGAAAAATTAGCGGATGACTTGTGGCTGGGGGTGAAAGGCCAATCAAACCGGGAGATAGCTGGTTCTCCCCGAAATCTATTTAGGTAGAGCCTTGAGCGGACACCTTTGGGGGTAGAGCACTGTTTCGGCTAGGGGGCCATCCCGGCTTACCAACCCGATGCAAACTGCGAATACCGAAGAGTGATACTCAGGAGACACACGGCGGGTGCTAACGTCCGTCGTGGAGAGGGAAACAACCCAGACCGCCGGCTAAGGTCCCGAAGTCTATATTAAGTGGGAAACGAAGTGGGAAGGCTTAGACAGCTAGGATGTTGGCTTAGAAGCAGCCATCATTTAAAGAAAGCGTAATAGCTCACTAGTCGAGTCGGCCTGCGCGGAAGATGTAACGGGGCTGAAATATAGCACCGAAGCTGCGGCATCAGGCGTATCACTAATACGCCTTACGATTAACAACCTGCGCAATGAAGAGAAGCAGGTTGGTCAAGCGTCAAACCCGTTGAGACGGAAGTCATGACGGGAAGTGCGGTTGGAAATTGAGGAATATTAGTGATACGCCTGTTGGGTAGGGGAGCGTTGTGTAAGCGGAAGAAGATGAATCGAGAGGTTTGTTGGACGTATCACAAGTGCGAATGCTGACATAAGTAACGATAAAACGGGTGAAAAACCCGTTCGCCGGAAGACCAAGGGTTCCTGTCCAACGTTAATCGGGGCAGGGTGAGTCGGCCCCTAAGGCGAGGCTGAAAAGCGTAGTCGATGGGAAACGGGTTAATATTCCCGTACTTGGATAAACTGCGATGTGGGGACGGAGCAGGTTAGGTTAGCGTACTGTTGGATATGTACGTTTAAGTTGGTAGGTGGGGAGCTTAGGCAAATCCGGGCTCCTGTTAACACTGAGAGATGACGACGAGGCCTTAAGGGGCTGAAGTAACTGATACCAGACTTCCAGGAAAAGCCACTAAGCGAAAGGTTTATCTAAACCGTACTGAAAACCGACACAGGTGGTCAGGTAGAGAATACTCAGGCGCTTGAGAGAACTCGGGTGAAGGAACTAGGCAAAATAGCACCGTAACTTCGGGAGAAGGTGCGCCGGCGTAGATTGTAAGGGCTTGCCCCTGAAGGTTGAACCGGTCGAAGATACCAGCTGGCTGCAACTGTTTATTAAAAACACAGCACTCTGCAAACACGAAAGTGGAGGTATAGGGTGTGATGCCTGCCCGGTGCTGGAAGGTTAATTGATGGTGTAATCGCAAGAGAAGCTCCTGATAGAAGCCCCAGTAAACGGCGGCCGTAACTATAACGGTCCTAAGGTAGCGAAATTCCTTGTCGGGTAAGTTCCGACCTGCACGAATGGCATAATGATGGCCAGGCTGTCTCCACCCGAGACTCAGTGAAATTGAAATCGCCGTGAAGATGCGGTGTACCCGCGGCTAGACGGAAAGACCCCGTGAACCTTTACTATAGCTTGACACTGAACATTGAATTTTGATGTGTAGGATAGGTGGGAGACTATGAAGTTGGGACGCCAGTCTCAATGGAGTCGACGTTGAAATACCACTCTTTAACGTTTGATGTTCTAACGAGGCATCACTTACAGGTGTTCGGACAGTGTCTGGTGGGTAGTTTGACTGGGGCGGTCTCCTCCCAAAGCGTAACGGAGGAGCACGAAGGTTTGCTAATCACGGTCGGACATCGTGAGGTTAGTGCAATGGTATAAGCAAGCTTAACTGCGAGACGGACAGGTCGGGCAGGTACGAAAGTAGGTCATAGTGATCCGGTGGTTCTGCATGGAAGGGCCATCGCTCAACGGATAAAAGGTACTCCGGGGATAACAGGCTGATACCGCCCAAGAGTTCATATCGACGGCGGTGTTTGGCACCTCGATGTCGGCTCATCACATCCTGGGGCTGAAGTAGGTCCCAAGGGTATGGCTGTTCGCCATTTAAAGTGGTACGCGAGCTGGGTTTAGAACGTCGTGAGACAGTTCGGTCCCTATCTGCCGTGGGCGTAGGAGAATTGATTGGGGCTGCTCCTAGTACGAGAGGACCGGAGTGGACGCACCGCTGGTGTTCCGGTTGTGTCGCCAGACGCATAGCCGGGTAGCTAAGTGCGGAAGAGATAAGTGCTGAAAGCATCTAAGCACGAAACTTGCCAAGAGATGAGTTCTCCCTGTTTTTAAGACAGTAAGGGTTGTTTAAGACGAAGACGTAGATAGGCGTGGTGTGTAAGCGTAGTGATATGTTGAGCTAACACGTACTAATTGCCCGAGGGACTTAGCCATACAACGCTCAAGTGTTTTTGCGCAGGGGTGCGGGCGGATGTATTGATAAGAATAGCGGTATTAAATTAAAGAGAAAGATAAAGATAAAGAGAAGAAAAAGGACTGTAGCTCAGGAGAGAGTTGAGAGGGAAGGAAGTTGGTTTGAGGCTTGTTTTTGGAAGAGGACGCGTATAGCGTACAGGAAGAGAGAGTAGAAGGGAAAGAACGGGAGAAGCGAAAGCGCGAAATAAGAAAGCGAAGGCGCGGAAAGAAGAGAGAGGATAGTCATCAAAGAATATTGGCGGCGATAGTGCGGTGGTACCACCTGAACCCATACCGAACTCAGAAGTGAAATGCCGTAATGCCGATGGTAGTGTGGGGTATCCCCATGTGAGAGTAGGTCACCGCCAA
>NZ_NRDF01000026.1 GCF_003130205.1 Aggregatibacter actinomycetemcomitans | reverse complement strand
TCAGTTATTCCACGATTTATCGTGCCGTTCATCAAGGTTGGTTTGATGTTGGTGAGCGAAAAGCCGCCAGAAAACTTTGCCATAAAGGCAAGACCGGACACACCAAACGTCACTTGGAAACACGCGGAAAAATCGTGATTTCCCACACCTTAGGGCTGGAAAACACCTTATGAGGTTTACTTTAAAAAATTGTTGCACTTGGTTTGACAATTCAAGTTATAAAAAAATCTGTACCCTGAGTTTTTCTATGTTCAACTTAGGTACAGATTAATGCAATTTTTCCGCTTCTACCCAACAACCCTTGGCAAGATGCCGGCTTCGGTGAGGAATGGGATGATGATAATGATGATGCCAATAATTAATGCGACGACTAACATGAGATTTCCGCCGGCAACGCGATAAGGGAGATTTTGGTATTGTTTTCTTGTGCGCCATGCCAGACCGATAGGTAGGATTAAGCAATAAAAAGCACATAATAGTCCGGCGTAGCCGAGTGCAGCGAGGAACCCGTTTGGGTAGAACAAAGCGAAAATTAACGGCGGAATGAATGTCGCGATAGTTAAACTTACACGGTTTGCCGGTATTTTAGTGCGTTTGAATAAATCGTTTAGCCCTTCAAATAAACCGAGTGCGACGCCTAAAAATGAGGTGATGAGCGCAAGTGAGTATAATATCGGTAAAACTTGGCTTAGTAAGGTGGTGTCTTGTAGAGTTTTAGTGGCGTTAATCAAGCCGGTTAATGTCGGATCATCTTTGAGTACGGCGACAAATTCGTTTTGGCTTAATATGCCGTGCGTGGCGAGTTGCCACAATAAATAGGCGATGAGTGGAATAGCGGTGCCGATAATAATGGCGGAGCGGAAGCGTTTTACATCGCCTTCCAGGTAATTATTAATGCTGCCCATCACCACATGAAAGCCAAATGAGGTAAAGAAAATCGGGCTTGCGGAAAGAATGAGGGGATAGTCCAAAGGCATCGCCATTAAATTCTCACCGATGACTTTCGGTAACATTATGGCAAGTACGAGAATAGAGACGATGATTTTACCTGAAAATAAGACGCGTGTAATACTGTCTACGCCCTTGGTACCGATAACTACGAAAGCACCTAAAATAAAAGTGAAAATTAAAATAGAAATTTTTAATGTGCTATCGGCGGAGCCTAAGAAATCTTTCGGCAAGGCGTTAGCAAGTAAAGTACCACCACCGGCCATGTAGGCGGCTGATAATGCATATAACAAAATGAAAAGTGAGAGTGTTGAAATAATACGTCCGGGAATACCGAAATATTTTTCCGCCAAGGTTGCTACGCCATCATCTTTGCGTTTGGCAGTTTGATAAACTTCAACGAAAAGCAGTCCACTGTAAGCAAGGAGTAACCAAAGTCCGATGAGAAGTGCAGCGGTAAAGGCGAATCCCATGCCGGCGGAGGTTAACGGCATGGCAAGCATTCCAGCACCAATAGCGGTTCCGGCGATAATTAAGGCGCTGCCGAAGGTTTTATTTTTTAATAACATACATTCATCCTAAATAAAGTAGGTCGGTATTATCGCATAAAGTCGTCGGAGATTAAGCGCTAATGCGCCGATTTTGTTATAAGGTGCGGTCTTTTTTGAGGGCGTTTTTGATGGGAGTTAATTTTATTATTCTCTGTCATCAACGCTGATATAAAGATAATTTCCTGCTTCATCACACAGGCTGCGAAATCCCACGTTGATAATCTGGTAATTCTGTTGTGGTAAGATGCGGTAATCAAAATTTTCGTGGTGATACCCGTGATAGATTTGTGTTACACCTAATTTTTTTGCCAGTTGATTGATCACATCAAAGCCGGAAGGGTGCGGTTTCGGCGCTTCATGGCAAATTAAAATATCGGCTTGTTGTTGCTCGAAAATTTCAATATCGGAGGGAAAAATGGACGTGCGGTGACGCAAAGGCACACCGCCACGCCAGATTTTTCCCTGCGGGCAATATTGGCAATAATGGATCGGATCAAAAAATAACGGCTTATTCGGCGGCATCCAGATTTGTCCGCGAAATACTCCGCCCAAACCGGCAATTCTTTTATTCTGAATTTGTTGCACGCGCCCATGTAAATTGCGCGTTTTCCATTCTGTCCCCCAAATAGACTCAAATGCCGCCACGGTTTTGCTGTCGTGATTGCCGTGAATAAACCAAATATCCGCATATTGCGCCAATTTTTCTAAAGGCTCGGGATTGGTAAGCTGTAAATCGCCCAGGATGATGAGCGCCACATCCCGGCGTTCTTTCAGAAAAGGGTAAAGATGATCAAAACTCCCGTGCGGGTCGCCTGCAAATAAAAGCATAGTTACCGCCTGAAGTTAAAAAATAGAATTGCCGTGATCGCTGCTTAACTCAGGCAGTTCTTCCTCATTGAGGATTTTTTCCACAATTTCTTTTACCTGATTATAGCGCTCCAAATAACTCGGCGATTCAATTTCAATATATGGGACATTGTATTTATCTAACAATTTTTTGAGTAATTGTTGGAAGCGTTGTCGCTGTTTTTGATTGCCCAGGCTGCGCAAACCGTCATCAACCCATTGTGTGTTATTGTTTAACAAAATGGTGACATCAAAAGGATATTCTTTAATCATGGAATCCAAAAACGGGTGTGCTTTGCCTTCATATTGAATACAAAATGCCTGTGTGGTGATGAAATCCGTATCAATAATGGCGACTTTGTGGGCGTGTCGCACGGCATAATCGATGTAACGCTGATGCCCTAATGCCATTTGCGGGTAGTCGGAATATTGCATCGCCTGTTCGTCACCGCCCAGTTTTTCAAAGACGAATTCGCGCCCGTATTCCCAAGCGGAGGTGGTGTTGAAGACCGTCGCCAATTTGTTCACCAACACGGTTTTACCGCTGCTCTCGCCACCTAAGATGGCAATGGTTTTGGCGAAAAACGGACGTACTTCTTTCGGGATAAATTTCCAATAATGGAACGGCTCGTTACGAATTTTTGTGGCGGACACGTTAAAAAACGCGCGCTCGGGATCGACTAAAGACACGTCTAAATTGAGGTATTTTTCATAAGGTGCTTTGTCTTGAATTTCGCTACTGAATACGATATTTGGGGTAAATCTTTTTTCTTTAAATAAGTCTTTGACCCGTTCTGCCCATGCTTGCCAGCCGTTCGGATAATTCGGCAAACCGTCTTCAATTAAATGGTGGATAAAAATCTGATTTTTCTGATATTTAAAAATTTGCTGCATCCAACGCAAACGATCTTGTACGGTGGGCATACGCTTCATTTTACTGTCGTAAAACAGCTTTAAATCCCGCTCCGTATCGCTACAAACAATCACATGCACTTCATCCACTTTACTGAAGGCTTCGTAGATCATATTAATATGACCGGTGTGCACCGGATAAAATTTACCGAAAATCACACCGACTTTTTTATTATTCGGTACATCAATTTGTAGCACACGATGCAGCGCCGTCAGTTTTGTCGCACTCGGATTTTTAATTTTTCCGCTGACTAATTGATTGAAATAAGCACGGGTAATATTCGCTCTTTGGCAAACATCATTTACTTTGAGATTCAATTTTTTACGTTTTTCTTGTAAATATTGGAATGCAGACATACCTATTTCCTCATTTTAGTGCACGTGTAGCAAAAGTGCGGTCGAAATTTATTTTGTTTTTGCAGCAGAGAGTTCTTCCGCGTGTTTTTCAAGTTCGCTTAATTTTTCACGGATACGTATTAACACTTGTGTTTGTACATTAAATTCTTCGCGGGTCACAAGATCCGGTTTGGGTAATCGGGCTTGTAAAACCTATTTAATCTTGGCTTCCGTATCCAGCGCTAAGTCTTTAATGCCTTTAAGGCGATTGTCTTGAATTTGTTGTATAACATGCTCTATTTTTTTGATTTAGCATAGATGCTTCATTTTTTGTCTGTTTAAACTGATTTCCCTTTTTTAACCCAGTAACGATAGGGGATCTGAGCTGTTTCGCTATGTAGCAAAGTATGATCCATAAATTGGCAGAAACTCGGAATATCACGGGTAGTTGCGGGATCATCCGCCAGCATCAAAAGTACATCGCCTTCTTGTAAATGGCGAATTTGTTTGCGTATTAACATGACCGGTTCGGGGCAACGCAGACCAATAGTATCAAGTGTTTGGGTGATTTTTATATTATCCATTTTTATTATTTATTACGAAAAATTATGGGTATAATACAACAAAGTATGATACAAAATCAGCAAAATTCCTCAAATGCGTTAAACGTATGATTGAATATCAAATTCCTAAAAGTGCGGTGGATTTTAGCGAAAGAAATTAAAAAGAATCGTTTTGCTACGGTCACCGGTGGATTAGTACGCGCTTATAGCGGTGGCGTTCAATAGGCGTTAAAATTACTGGAAACCGAAAGCAAAGTCGCGTATTTATATTACGAAATGTGCTGTGATTACGCACAAATTAATTGGGTGTAAGCGCTGTACGAACAATATGCTGTTTTGAATCAAACACAGGATTTTCAGGTGGATATTACTTTGCGTTTGGCGATTCGACCTGATAGATTAGCGCGTTTCCAACAAGCATTGGCGGAACGCTCTGCCGGGCAACTGGTTTTAAACGAAATTAAAAATTAATTATAGAGAGATTTTTTAGTGCATTTTTTATCCATTTTACGCATCGTTGGCATTTTAGTGATGTGCTTTTCCTGTACCATGCTGCTGCCGGCATTCGTTGCATTATTATATGGCGATGGTGGTGGTAAAGCTTTCATCCAATCCTTTGTGATGAGCGCCATTGCCGGCGTAATCCTGTGGTGGGCTTGCCATCACCATAAGGAAGAATTGCGCTCACGAGAAGGATTTCTGATTGTTGTTGCCTTTTGGGTGGTTATGGGGAGTCTTGGGGCAATTCCTTTTATGTTATTTGAAGATCCTGATTTGACTATTTCTTCCGCATTTTTTGAATCCTTCTCCGGTTTAACCACGACAGGCGCGACCACCATTGTCGGTTTAGACAACTTGCCAAAAGCGATTTTATTTTATCGCCAGTTATTGCAATGGCTTGGCGGCATGGGGATCATCGTGTTGGCGGTGGCGATTATCCCATTGTTGGGGATCGGCGGAATGTCGCTTTATCGCGCGGAAATTTCCGGTCCGTTAAAAGAGAACAAAATGCGCCCGCGTATCACCGAGACCGCCAAGACATTATGGATCATTTATACTTCATTAACCCTGCTTTGTGCTTTTTCTTATTGGCTTGCGGGAATGTCGCCTTTTGATGCCATTAGCCATAGTTTTTCCACCGTGTCTATCGGCGGTTTTTCTACTCACGATAGCAGTATTGCGTATTTTGACAGTTCGACGGTTAATATAATCACCGTTATCTTCTTATTGATTTCTGCCTGTAACTATGCTTTGCATTTCAATGCCTTTTCGCAATTAGGTAAACGAAATATTTTCCTTAGCTATTTTCGCGATCCGGAATTTCGCTTCTTTATGCTGATTCAGTTTTCTTTAGTATTGATTTGCTTTGCCATGTTATTAGCAAATCATCATTTTGATGAAACCTTCCAAAACCTTGAACAAGCGGTTTTTCAATCCGTTTCCATTTCAACCACGGCGGGCTACACCACCTCCAGTTTTGAACAATGGCCACTATTTTTGCCGATCCTCCTGTTATTTGCTTCCTGTATAGGCGGTAGTGCAGGATCCACTGGTGGCGGCCTCAAAGTGGTGCGTGTTTTGGTGCTTTATTTACAGGCTAAACGTGAACTCAAACGGTTAATCCATCCCAATCTAGTTTACCCGATTAAATTAGGCAAAAGGGTGTTAGACGAACGGGTTATCCAAAGTATTTGGGCGTTTTTTTCCGCCTATTTACTGGTTTTTGTAATTTGTCTGCTGGGCGTCATCAGTTGTGGCGTAGAAACTTTTGATGCCTTTAACACCGTTATCGCCTGCTTAAATAATGTCGGACCGGCACTGGGAACGGTCAGCAGTAATTTTGTTGGCATCCCTGATAGCGCAAAATGGATCCTGACTTTAGCCATGGTTTGCGGTCGTTTGGAAATTTTCTCCTTATTGGTCTTATTCACTCCTGCATTTTGGAGATCCTAATGAAAACACTTATTTTATATTCAACTCATGATGGACAGACCAAGAAAATAGCCGATTATATCGCCGAAGTAATCACCACCAATGTGGAGGTGAAATCGATTAACGAAGAAGTGAATTTTGCCGATTATGAGCGCATTATTATCGGAGCTTCGATCCGCTACGGGCATTTCAATAAACAGCTTTATAAAACGCTGGAAAAACACACCGCACTTTTGAATCAAAAGACCACCGCCTTTTTTGGCGTCAATCTGACAGCGAGAAAAACCGACAAGGCAACGCCTGAAACGAATGTTTATGTGCGTAAATTTTTGCAACGTATCACTTGGCAACCGACGATCTCCGCGGTGTTTGCCGGTGCATTGCTTTATCCGCGTTATGGTTTCTTCGACCGCATGATGATCCAACTTATTATGCGGATCACAGGCGGAGAAACGGATCTTACAAAAGAAATCGAATATACTGATTGGCAAAAAGTGCGGTCGTTTTCAGAAGCGTTTTTGCAGTTGAAATAAGTAAGTTGTATTTTTTCTAAGCTATCGACAAAAAAATGTAAAAATCCGCTTGATCCTATCGTCGGGATCCCTATAATACGCATCCGCACTGCAAGGGCAGTAACTAAAGGAAAATAAACAAAATATTTTCTTGACGACAAATAAGATCTTCATCTATAATTTGCGGCCTTGCTTAATGCAAATGTTCTTTAACAATCAATCAGACAAACTGTGTGGGCACTTAGAGATTCGTTTTAGATTTAGATATTTAAAAATAGGA
>NZ_NRDF01000025.1 GCF_003130205.1 Aggregatibacter actinomycetemcomitans | reverse complement strand
CAGTCTGTCGTAGATAAACTCAATCTAAGACCACGAAAGTGTTTAGGCCGGAAAACACCTTATGAGGTTTACTTTAAGAAATTGTTGCACTTGGTTTGACAATTCAAGCCATAAAAAAGCCACCGAAATTCGGTGGCAAATCATGAAAAGTGAATGAAAAAGAAAGTTGGTTATTTTGAGGAAACCTGTTTTAAGAAGGTTTGGCGCGGTGAGGTTAAGCCGAGTTTTTCCGCTTCGTTGACTAAATTCATCGCTTTGTTCACATCACCGGCTTTTAACGCTTTGGTGATGGCCTGATTGAAATAGGCTTCGGTGTCTTTATCCACCGGTACATTAACCGCTTTAGACGTCGCAACGTTTGCTGTCGGCACCGGTGCAGGCGCAGCCCCTACCGGTTGAGCCGCTTTTTTATCGGAAGAGGAGAAAATATTGGTCGGCATACCGATAAAGCGCGTACCGTTGGCGTTAGTCACATTCACGATAATCTGACCGTTCAAACTGTGTTTCACTTCAATATCATTCAATGCCGGCGGTTGGTGTCCGGTGCCTTTGGCATACAGTTTCGCCGGATGCGGGATCATGGTGGTTTTCGCCAAATCCTGTTGCGTGGTGTAAATCAACAGATAAATATAACCTTGTGAGGCGGCAGGCGTAAGGTTTAACTCGGCGGCAAAGCGATTCGGTTGCATGCCGCGTTCTTCTTGGAATTTGAATTCAGATGACGGATAAGTCGCCGCTACATTAAAATTGCTGTCTAAAACCACCGCACTTGGAACGAATGCGCTTTTGTCTTCAATAGGGCTGATAATTTCCACTTCCAAAGTGCCTTGGTTCGCCGGAATGCGATAAGCGGCAATCGGGCTTTCTACACCGGCAAAGGGCACAGTAAAGGCTTGTTTTTGTTGTTCGGATAAATTGGTGGTGGCTTTTTCAGAAAAGGACACGTCCTGCCATTGCAGGTTTGCCAGTGCCGTTGAGTTAATATGAACAGGCGTATTAGCCCGGCTTGGTAAGGTTACTGCCATATTTACCAATAAAAGTGCGGTCAAAAATTTCATCGTTTTTTTCATATTAACCTCAGAAAAAAATGTATTTCATGAAAGAATTAGGAAAGTTATTGTGCTACCCGCATTAGCGGATAGCACATTTTGCGGTGATTACCACCACGCTTCAAATTGAACACCTGCGATAAATTCGCCGTCTTTCGCTTTGTAACCATGTTCAATACGATTTTCAGTGTTGAATTTATCATTCCAGTGTGCGTAAGTCCCGAACACACGAATCGCCGGGCGCGCCCAGATGCTGTTGCCTGCCTGCCATTGTTGCGCAAGGGTAACTTTGGTTAAGTCATTTTTCTTACTGGTGGCTTGATCTTTCACCCGGTCATAACCGAGTTCCATTAAGGTACTCATGGTATTTGTCCATTTATACATCGGACGAACGCCGGCAGAGTACCAGGTTTTGCCCTGTTTGTTATCTAAATCGGTTTTTTGATAAATCAAGGCGTACATCATTTCAACTTTATCGTTGAATTGAACGGTACCTTGGTCGATTAAACGGATCATGTGACCACGGTTGCTGGTTAATGAACCTTGCGCATGGCCGTAGTTCCAACCGTCAGATGCCATGGAATCTTTGGCATATTGCACGGTGAATTTATTGAAGCCACCGAAGAACTCGCTTTGAGTGTGTTCAATAGTGAACATATGACCGTTTTTAGTTGCGTCATCATTTACATAGCGAGCACCATCTTTCTTATGGGATCTGGCGTAGTCAAAACCGAATTCCAATTTACCGTTTTCGCTTACTTGAACTTCAGCCAAACGAACATCGAATACATCGTTGTAAACATCTTTTTGTACTTTACGGGTCGTATCCCATCTTTTATTTGCGCGATCATAGTAGTAGCCAAATGCACCGCCTGCTTCCGTATTACGGGTTACCGCAAGAGATAATTTACCAAAACCTAAATCAATGTTTTCAACCCCTGCACCCGGACCGGAAATATCCCAGTAGTAAAAGTCATTCATGTGTACGTCATGACGTTGGTAGAAACGTTTACCGGCCCACAATGTGGTGCCCGGTAAACTGTCGGCGAAATTTTCAAATTTCACGTTTAATTCCCGCACCGCCGGGCTGGTTTCGGTCCAGTCACCTTTGTGTAAATTACCACCATAGGCAATTAAGCTATCAAAATAGAAGCGTTTGTTGCCTTCCTTCCACAATTCCTGACCGAAGCCTAATTCCGCATAGGTGTCGGATTCGTTACCTAAACGGTATTTTGCCGGTGCACCATTAGCAGAAAATGCAGTAAGTTCGCCACCGCCTGATGTCCAACCGATACCGGAACGGGCGTAACCGTGGAAATCCACCGCACTGGCGCTTGTTGCAAATAATGCTCCGCTAATAGCAATTGTCAGAAGTGTTTTTTGAATTTTCATAAGAGACCTCTCTTGCATTGAGTTAATAACCTTAAGCCACCGGTAGCCCGTGGCCTCTATGGTGTAATCAATTCCTTTAAACGCCTTTTTCTTTATATAAACGTTGGCAGGCGGTGCCGTCTTCTTTAAACAGATGGCAACGTTCCGGAATGATGCCGATGTCCATCGTTTCCCCCTCTTTCACCAACACCACATCATTTTGGCGATAAATTAAAGTCGGCTGTTTAATTTCAGGGATTTCAAGATGAATTTGCGTTTCGTTACCGAGCAATTCCACCACTTGTACATTGCTGCACAACGTAACTTCTGCTTCATCAGACGGAATTAAATGCTCAGGGCGTATACCTAATGAAAGGTTTTCACCCACTTTCACGCCATTGCCGGAAACCGGGATCCAGAAGTTATGATGGTTGGCGTCGGGCAATTCGATTTGCACCCGCTCTTTTTCTACCGCGGTCACTTTCACCGGCAGGAAGTTCATTTTCGGTGAGCCGATAAAGCCCGCTACGAAACGATTTTGCGGATAATGGTAAAGTTCCAGCGGTTTCCCCACCTGCGCAATACCGCCCGCATTCAACACCACGATTTTGTCTGCCAGGGTCATGGCTTCCACTTGATCATGGGTAACATAAATCATAGTACGATTGAGTTTTTTGTGTAATTTGGAGATTTCCACCCGCATTTGTACACGCAAAGCGGCATCTAAGTTGGAAAGCGGTTCGTCCAGCAAGAATACTTCAGGCTGAGAAACCAGGGTTCGCCCAATCGCCACACGTTGGCGTTGACCGCCTGACAAGGCTTTCGGTTTACGTTCAAGCAAATGGGCAAGCTGTAAAATTTCGGCAACCTGATTAACGCGCTGATCACGTTCCGTTTTATTCACACCGGCTAATTTCAACCCGAAAGACATATTTTCCGCTACATCCAAATGCGGATACAGGGCATAAGATTGGAACACCATACCGATACCGCGTTTTGCCGGTGGCACATCGTTCATCCGTTTTTCGCCGATATAAAGTTCACCGGTAGTAATATCCTCAAGTCCGGCAATCATTCGCAATAATGTGGACTTGCCGCAACCGGACGGTCCGACAAAGACGACAAATTCGCCTTCTTCAATATCCAAATTAATATCTTTGGAAATACGTACGTTTCCGTAAGATTTTCCCACATTGCGCAATGTTACACTTGCCATAATGAAACCTCTCAATACCTTAATCTTTTTATATTTGGGCTAATCATACTTATCCGTATAAAGAAAAAATCCTCCTTGATAAAAAATTTAGGGGGATTAGATGAAATCGTTCAAAATTCATTCAAATATTTTCTTTTTCGGCAGGCACATAAAATTTTGTGATCCAGCTCTAATTTTTTTAATTAATTTATGTGATCGAAGTCACAAACTTATAAAAAATGTCGATGAGATCACAGTGTTACAGACAAGGAGTAGTCAGGGGGAGGATAACAAAATAAAATATTTCCGGATAATGCCAATAATGTGTAAAAAGGCTTTTTAAGTGTTTCATGCTCACTGGAAAATACCGCCACTCAACTGTGGTTACCGAACGTCAAACCGTTAAACAGGCACCGGACGAAGCGGTTCAACGTATTCGTTCCGGTATCAGTAAATAACCAATAAGGACTTACAACATGAAAAACAAACTCGTTAAATTCACTTTAACCGCCGTGGCGGGCTTAGTTATGTCTTCCGCTGTAATGGCAAAAATGACCGAAGGAAAATTGGTTATTTGGATCAACGGCGACAAAGGCTATAACGGCTTGGCCGAAGTGGGTAAGAAATTTGAACAAGATACCGGCGTTTCCGTTTTGGTAGAACACCCGGACAGACTGGAAGAAAAATTTGCCCAAGTGGCGTCCACCGGTGACGGCCCGGACATTATTTTCTGGGCACATGACCGTTTCGGCGGCTATGCACAATCCGGTTTATTGGTCGAACTGACTCCAAGCAAAGAATTTAAAGATAAATTCGTGGATTTTGCCTGGGATGCGGAAACCTATAACGGCAAAGTCATCGGCTATCCGGTGGCGATTGAATCCTTGTCTTTAATCTACAACAAAGACCTGCTTCCTACTCCGCCGAAATCTTGGGAAGAAATTGTAGAGCTTGATGCCAAACTCAAAAAAGACAAGAAAAACGCCATTATGTGGAACCTGTCCGAGCCTTACTTCACTTGGCCTATCGTCGCCTCTAACGGCGGTTATGCCTTTAAATTTGCCAACGGCAAATATGACATTAACGACATCGGCGTAAATAACGAAGGTTCACAAAAAGCCCTGCAATTCGTGGTAGATATGGTGAAAAATAAAGTTATCAGCGCCGATATGGACTATGCCATCGCCGAAGCGGCATTTAACAAAGGCGATACGGCATTAACCATTAACGGTCCTTGGTCTTGGGGTAACATTGAGAAAAGCAAAATCAACTACGGCGTTGCCGTGTTGCCGACGTTAAACGGTCAAAACGCCAAACCGTTTGTCGGTGTGTTAAGTGCCGGTATTAACTCCGCCAGCCCGAACAAAGATCTTGCGGTGGAATTCATGGAAAACTACCTGTTGACCGATGAAGGTTTGGAAACCGTTAACAAAGACAAACCGCTAGGCGCTGTGGCATTGAAATCCTACCAAGAAAAATTAGCGAAAGATCCGCGTATCGCCGCGACCATGGAAAATGCGCAAAACGGTGAAATTATGCCGAATATCGCGCAAATGAGCGCCTTCTGGTATGCCGAAAAAGCGGCAATCGGCAATGCCGTCAGTGGTCGTCAAAGCGTGAAACAAGCCTTGGACGATGCCCGCGCGCGTATCCAAAAACAACAATAAAGCAAGCCTGATGTGCCGAGCCGAATTAACGGTTCGGCACAATATCAACGGGAGAATACCACTCCCGTTATCTATAAAAGTGCGGTCTTTTTTTTTCAGATGTTTTTCACACCGCCGTTAGTTCGTCATTATTTTCTCGAGGTGTTTTATGCAACAATCTCCGACTCAAGCGACATCGAAATCCCCGTGGCTGAAATATTTGTTAGCCGGCGTCGTATTGTTGATTGACTTATATTTAGTGGTTTTAATGTATTCGCAGGGAGAATATTTGTTCGCCATTTTAACCTTGGTGATTCTGACTTCCGGCGTGTACATTTTCAGCAGCAAAAAAGTGTACGCATGGCGCTATGTGTATCCCGGCTTAACGGGCATGGCGATTTTTATTTTATTCCCGCTGGTCGCCACCATCGCCATCGCTTTCACCAATTACAGCGGCACCAACCAGCTTTCCTTTGAACGTGCCGTTGCCGTATTAGGCGAACAACGTTATTTCGCCAGTGATAAATACGATTTCAAACTTTACCCGCAACAAGACAACAGCTATATCCTCGCCCTACGCAATAACAATACCGGACAGGATTTCGCTTCCGTACCTATTAAACTCGCCGATAATGAAATCACTGTGACCGAACAAGCCGCGCCACAAGGCGAAGCGGCTCCGCTTAAAGTCATTACGCAAAATCGCAGTGCCTTACAAGCCATGCGCGTGACCTTGCCGAGCGGCAATGAATTGACCATGAGCTCATTGCGTCAATTCTCCGAACAAAAACCGCGTTACACCTTTAACAGCGAAACCAACACTTTAACCAATAACGAAAACGGTAAAATCTACAAAGCCAACAACGACATCGGCTTTTTCCAGGCGGTTAATGAAACCGGCGAATGGCTAAATGAAACCTTAGAACCAGGCTATACCGTATCTGTGGGCTGGCTGAATTTCGTGAAAATCTTCACCGATGAAGGCATTCAAAAACCATTCATTCAAATCTTTATCTGGACAGTGATTTTCTCTTTACTCACCGTCGTCTTCACCGTCATCCTCGGCATGGTGCTGGCTTGCGTGGTGCAATGGGAAGCCTTAAAAGGCAAAGGCGTGTATCGCTTGTTGTTAATTTTACCGTACGCCGTGCCGTCCTTTATCTCCATCTTGATTTTCAAAGGTTTATTCAACCAAAGTTTCGGGGAAATCAACGTTATTCTGAATCAATTATTCGGTATCAGCCCGGAATGGTTTAACGATCCGTTCCTGGCGAAAACCATGATTCTTATCGTCAACACCTGGTTGGGTTACCCGTACATGATGATTTTGTGCATGGGCTTATTGAAAGCCATTACGTCGGATTTATACGAAGCCTCCGCCATGGACGGCGCATCCACCTGGCAGAACTTCAGCAAAATCACTTTCCCGTTGTTGTTAAAACCGTTAACCCCGTTAATGATTGCGTCCTTCGCCTTTAACTTTAACAACTTCGTGTTGATTCAATTATTAACCAACGGTCGCCCGGACATGATCGGCACCACCACGCCGGCGGGTTACACCGACTTGCTCGTCAGCTATACCTACCGCATCGCCTTTGAAGGCAGCGGCACGCAAGACTTCGGATTGGCGGCGGCGATTGCCACCATTATCTTCTTGCTCGTCGGCGGCTTAGCATTACTGAACATCAAAGCCACCAAAATGAAATTAGACTAACGCATTCAGGAGAACAGAATTATGGCTATCGTACAATCCAAATCTGCCCGCTACCGTTTATGGGCTACCCATTTACTGCTGATTGCATTTATTTGTCTGATTATTTTCCCTCTTCTGATGGTGATCGGCATTTCTCTGCGCCCGGGCAACCTCGCGTTGGGCGATCTGATTCCGAAACAAATTTCCTGGGAACACTGGCAAGCGGCGCTCGGCTTCGATGTGGTACACGCCGACGGCTCCGTCACACCGCCGCCGTTCCCTGTGTTGTTGTGGTTATGGAACTCCATTAAAGTGGCGACCATCACCTCTGTCGGCATCGTGACCCTCTCCACCACCTGCGCCTATGCTTTCGCGCGAATGAAATTCAAAGGCAAAAAGACCATCTTGCAAGGCATGTTAATTTTCCAAATGTTCCCTGCCGTATTGTCTTTGGTCGCCTTATACGCCTTGTTCGATCGCCTCGGTCAATATATTCCGTTCCTCGGCTTAAACACCCACGGCGGCGTGATTTTCGCTTACTTGGGCGGTATCGCCTTACACGTTTGGACCATTAAAGGCTATTTTGAAACCATCGACGGTTCCCTGGAAGAAGCCGCTGCCTTAGACGGCGCCACTCCATGGCAGGCATTCCGCTTGATTTTATTGCCGCTCTCCGTACCGATTCTGGCGGTGGTGTTCATTCTGTCCTTTATCGCCGCCATTACCGAAGTGCCGGTTGCCTCGCTATTATTACGCGATGTCAACAGCTACACCCTGGCGGTGGGAATGCAACAATATCTCTACCCGCAAAACTACCTCTGGGGCGACTTCGCCGCTGCAGCGGTGCTTTCCGCCATTCCGATTACCCTCGTGTTCTTACTGGCTCAACGCTGGTTAATCGGCGGATTAACGGCAGGCGGGGTGAAGGGGTAAAACACCATTTGTAGATACTGTCTCCCAGCCCCAAAGTCAAATGTTTTTTCACTAAGCTAAACAAACTTGTGGTTGGTAAAAAGTTTT
>NZ_NRDF01000024.1 GCF_003130205.1 Aggregatibacter actinomycetemcomitans | reverse complement strand
CAGTCTGTCGTAGATAAACTCAATCTAAGACCACGAAAGTGTTTAGGCCGGAAAACACCTTATGAGGTTTACTTTAAGAAATTGTTGCACTTGGTTTGACAATTCAAGACTAAAAAGCCGGCAAACACACAAGAAAGTACCATGAGTGGTTCCGGCGGCAGATCAAACAGCGCATAACCTAAGCCCAATAATAGTAACATAATGATTATTGGCGATAATGCTTGTGCTAAAGTCGGTATTTTTATTTGTGTGTTATTGTGCTGCATAGCAATATCCCTCTTTTTTAATAAAAGAAAAGTCTGCTTCATTCTGTTTAAACAACTAATCAAACAGGAGCGTGGTACTGCAATATTCATACGAAAGAACCCATTACCATCTGCCCCGAAGTCACTTCCCCAAGACATTTCAACGCGGGCTAAATGCAATAGCCAATGTTTCAATCGTTGTTCGTCTATGCTTAAGCGGGAATAATTAACCCACACCAGATAAGTACCGGTTGTATCAGCGACGTCCAGTTCAGGAATATGCGCGGTAAAGAAACGTTTAACCAACTGCTTATTCTCAAGGATGTATCGTTGTAATTCTCTCAGCCAGACATCACCATTCCGGTAAGCTGCTTTTATGGCGGGAATGGAGAAGTAATTAGGATTATGGATGCCTAATTGTTGCAGTAATCGATTAAATTTATTTCGTATGACGTGATTATGAATAATCAGATTTGAAATTTCTAAACCGGCTAAATTAAAGGTTTTTGACGGTGAAGTGCAAATGATGGAATGTTCTTTTACATAATGATTAATCGAGGAAATAATATGATGTTGCTCGCCTGAAAAATCAAAATCTGCATGAATATCATCCGAAATAATAAAGACATGATACTTTTCCGCCAGTAACGCAATTTGAGCGAGATCCTGAATGCTAAACACCAAGCCGGTGGGATTATGCGGAGAAATCAGAATAAATACATCGGAATGGCTAAAACATATTTCCAGTTTTTAAAATCAATATGATATTTTTGATTGTAGTAGACTAAAGGACATTGCGACAGCTTTCGATTATTCAGTAATATGGCATTAAGCATAGGCGAATAAGAAGGCGTAAATAAGCAAATAGTATCGTTTTCGGTTGTAAATTCTCTGATATAAATTGATACCGCTTGAATTATTCGCGGGCAAAAGACGATATCTTCAGGGCTTGCAGAGTAAGCATAATGTCTTTTGAGATAATCGGTTATGAGCGGATAATAATCATCCGATATTATTGTATATCCGTATATGCCCAACCGATTACGTTCATTTAATAGTTCAATAATTTCCTGCGGCGCAGGAAGATCCATATCTGCTACCGACAGCGGAATAATATCGGAACCATATTTTGAATAAGGAACATCCCATTTGGCACTATCCGTCCCGATTCGATTAACCCATTGATCAAATTTGATTTCTATTACTTTTCCTTAATGAAATAACATTATTATCGGCACGTGTGGCAGATTAAAAACACATGAAAAACCGACCGCACTTTTGCCAAGATCATTACATTTTTTTCTTACTCATCGTATCCATCCATACGGCGAGTAATAAAATGGTACCTTTCACAATGTATTGCCAGAAAGTCGGTACGTCTAACATACTCATGCCGTTGTCCAATAGGGCGATAATCAATGCACCGATAACTACGCCGTAAACGCTGCCGACACCGCCGGCGAGACTTGCACCGCCGATAACACAGGCGGCGATGGCGTCCAGTTCGGCATTTTGACCGGCGGACGGTGCGCCGGCGCCAAAACGCGCACTGAGAATTAACCCGGCGATAGCGACCATTAAGCCGTTAATGGAGAAAATCATGAGTTTGATTTTTTCAACATTGATCCCCGATAATCTGGCAGCCTCAATATTGCCGCCAATAGCATAAATATGGCGTCCGAATGCGGTTTTTCGTGCAATGAACATACCGATAACCGCTAAAATCGCCAAAAGCAACACCGGGAACGGAATGCCCCGATAATCATTTAAGAGATAGATCGCACCCAGTACACAAATGGCGAATAAACCGTATTTCATGGTTTCTTTACCTGCGCTTGAAACGCTCAAATTGAGGTTTTGACGGGTTTTACGTTGATAAGAACCCCATAGGAAGAAACAAATAACGGCAACACAACCTAAAATAATGCCGGTGGTATCGGGAAGGTAGCCTTGACCGATGATTGTCATGTCTTTGCTAATCGGTGAAACCGTGGTTCCGTTAGTTGCGCCGACCAACATCCCGCGAAAAATCAGCATTCCCGCCAATGTAACGATAAAGGAAGGTACTTTTCGATAGGCAACCCACCAACCGGTGCACGCACCGAGCACAATGCCGATCAGCAACGTTGTTATAATGGTTAACGGTAACGGCCAGCCCCACCACACATCGGCAATAGCGGCAAAACCGCCGAGCAGTCCCATTAATGAACCCACGGATAAGTCAATTTCGGCAGAGATAATCTCGAAAATCATGCCGATTGCTAAAATGCCCGTAATGGAGGTTTGGCGTAATAAGTTGGAAATATTACGCGCGCTCAGGTAAGCGCCGTCGGTAGCAACGAAGAAGAATGCCATGATCACCACAATGGCAATGAGCATAATATAAACCTGTAAATTTATTGATTTCAATTTAGACATAGATTACTCCTTAAGCGCCGCTTCCATGACTTGTTCCTGTGTCAGATGATTATTGATTAAATCCGCTTTAATCTGACCTTGGTGCATCACTAAAACCCGATCGCTAATGCCAAGCACTTCCGGCAATTCGGAGGAAATGACGATGATCGCCATACCTTCTTGTGCCAGTTGGTTGATAAGTTTATAAATTTCATATTTGGCGCCCACATCGATCCCGCGTGTCGGCTCATCCAAAATCAGAATTTGAGGTTTAAGTAATAAGGATTTGGCAAGAATCGCTTTTTGCTGATTGCCGCCGCTTAAACGCCCGATAGCTAAGTGCGGTGAAGAAGTTTTGACTTTTAACTGGGCGATAGCTTGGTTAATGACCGTTTCTTCCAGGGCTTCATTGATGACCCGTTTACCGAAACAATAATTGCGTAATGAAGGCAGAGTGATATTTTTCCCCACGCCCATAATGGCAACGATACCGTGTTTTTTGCGATCTTCCGGTACCATCACGATATTGTGTTTAATGGCTTCGCTACAATTACGGATTTTTACTTTGTGATTATTAATAAAAATGTCACCTTCATGTTTGCCTTGATAAGAGCCGAAAATACATTGCGCCATCTCCGTTCTTCCGGAACCGACTAAACCCGCAACCCCTAAAATTTCGCCTTTATGGAGCGTAAAAGACGCGTCACTTACCCGTTTAATATGCGTATTAATCGGGTGCCAAGCAGTGATATGTTCCACCCGTAGGATTTCCTCACCGATTTCATGTGCTTCATGAGGATATAAAGAGGTGATTTCACGACCCACCATCATGGTGATGATGTCATCTTCCGTCATGGTTTTCGCATCACGGGTACCGATATGCTCACCGTCACGAATCACACAAATTTTGTCGGAGATTTCTTTGACTTCATTGAGTTTGTGGGAAATATAAATGCAGGCGATATTATGGGCGCGTAAATCTTTTACCAGATTTAATAAAATCGCCGTTTCTTTTTCGGTTAATGATGCCGTCGGTTCATCCAAAATCAGCAAACGTACCTGCTTATTTAAGGCTTTAGCAATTTCAACAAGCTGTTGCTGACCTAATCCTAATTCACCGACTTTGGTGTGCGGGTCAATATCCAGCTGGACTTGTTCCAGTAGTTTTTTACAGCGTAAATACATTTCGTTGTCGTCGGTAATGCCGCCTTTGGTAATTTCATTGCCCAAAAACATATTTTCCAAAATGGACATGTTTTTTTACCAAGGTTAATTCCTGGTGAATAATGGAAATGCCCTTTTCTTCCGTATCTTTAATATTTTTTGCAACGATTTTTTCATCACTGAAATAAATATCGCCTTTATAATCGCCGAAAGGATAAATGCCGCACAACACTTTCATTAAGGTGGATTTACCGGAGCCGTTTTCACCGCATAAAGACAGAATCTCCGCTTTTTCCAAAGAAATGGAGATGTTGTTTAATGCCACAACATCACCGAATTTCTTGGTGATATGTTTCATTTCTAATAGAGCCATAATGGAAACCTTTTGTGATTTGCTATTAGAATTCGGGAGGCATAAGCCTCCCTGTTGCGTTATTTATAAATGCTATCTTTAGAATGGAAACCATCCTTAATAATCGTCGCTTCAATGTTGTTTTTATCTACAGCGATAGGCTCAAGTAAATAAGACGGGACGTTTTTTAAGCCGTTATTTAATTCCGCATTGGATTGCGGTTTTTCATCTTTAGCCAAGGCAACGGAAATTTCGGCCGCTTTATCCGCCAATAAGGCTATAGGTTTATACACGGTCATGGTTTGCGTGCCTTCTACAATGCGTTTAATTGCCGCTAAGTCGGCATCCTGACCGGAAATCGCTACTTTACCGGATAAGCCTTGCGCGGAAAGCGCCTGAATTGCCCCGCCGGCGGTGGCATCGTTCGAAGCAACAACGGCATCAATATTATTTTTATTGGCGGTTAGCGCATTTTCCATAATTTGTAAGGCTTTTTCCGGTAACCAAGAATCCACCCATTGGTCACCCACCACTTTAATTTTTCCGCTATCAATTAACGGTTGTAATACTTTCATTTGACCTTTGCGGAAAAGTTTCGCATTGTTATCTACCGGCGAACCGCCCATTAAGAAATAGTTACCTTCCGGTTTTTTCTCTATAACACTTTGCGCTTGTAATTCACCGACTTTTTCATTATCAAAGGAAACGTAAAAGTCCAGATCCGCGTTGTTAATTAAACGGTCATACGCCAAGACTTTGATACCTTCTTTTTTCGCTTCGGCAATAACATTGCTTAAGACTTCACCGTTATGCGGAATAATCACCAGCACATCAATATTTTTATTAATCATGTTCTCAATTTGTGAAATTTGTGCCGAATCATCGCCGTTGGCGGACTGTACATAAACTTTGGCGCCTAACGCTTCCGCTTTTTTAACAAAAATGCTGCTGTCTTTTTGCCATCTTTCTAAACGTAAGTCGTCGATTGACATACCGATTTTTAAGTCTTTGGCGAAGCCGGCGGTGCTGCATAAGGTGAGTGCGGCAGCAAGCGATAATAAAGCAAATTTGATTTTCATAATGACACCTCAAATAGTGGTAGTGAATGAATTGAAAGGGTGTTAGAGAAGCGACTTATATTACTCTGAACGTAGTTTTATCATTCCGTTTCAAATGAATGCAATTATCAGATCTTCCGAACCTATTACGTTTTTTCTCTTTTGTGACCCAGTCCACAATAAACAATAATCTTAAATCTAATGCGAAATAACGTAATTGATCGTCAAAGCGCTTTTATCAAGAATAGTGTCAAATTAACCCTGTCCCGGAGGATACAATGACAAACTACTTCAACAAAATCGACAACGTCCGCTACGAAGGTGCCGACTCAACCAATCCCTTCGCATATAAATATTACGACGCCAGTCAGGTTATCCTTGGTAAAACCATGGCAGAGCATTTGCGTTTGGCGGTGTGTTATTGGCATACGTTTTGCTGGAATGGTACCGATATGTTCGGCTTGGGTTCGCTGGATCGCAGCTGGCAGAAAAATGCCGGTACGTTAGAGGCGGCAAAGCAGAAGGCGGATATTGCCTTTGAGTTTTTCACCAAATTAGGCGTGCCTTATTATTGTTTCCATGATGTGGATGTGGCGCCGGAAGGCAATTCCATTAAAGATTACATTCATAATTTCAACACGATTACGGACATTCTTGAGCGTAAACAGGCGGAAACCGGCGTGAAGTTGCTGTGGGGCACGGCAAACTGTTTCAGCAATCCGCGTTATATGTCCAGCGCCTCCACCAACCCGAATCCGGAAGTGTTTGCCTGGGCGGCAACGCAGGTATATCACGCCATGAACACCACCAAACGTCTTGGCGGTGAAAACTATGTGCTCTGGGGTGGTCGCGAAGGTTACGAAACCCTGCTCAATACAGATTTAAAACGTGAACGCGAACAAATCGGGCGCTTCATGCAAATGGTGGTGGAACATAAACATAACATCGGCTTTAACGGCACGCTGCTCATTGAACCGAAACCGCAGGAACCGACCAAACACCAATACGATTACGACGTGGCGACGGTTTACGGCTTCTTAAAACAATTCGGTTTGGAAAATGAAATTAAGGTCAACATTGAAGCCAACCACGCCACCTTGGCGGGACACACCTTCCAGCATGAAGTGGCGACGGCGTTCGCGCTGGATATTTTCGGTTCCATCGACGCCAACCGCGGCGACCCGCAATTAGGTTGGGACACCGACCAATTCCCGAACAGCGTGGAAGAAAACACATTGGTGATGTATGAAATCCTGAAAAACGGCGGCTTTACCACCGGCGGTTTCAACTTTGATGCGAAAATCCGCCGTCAAAGTACCGATCCTTATGATTTGTTCTATGCCCACATCGGCGCCATCGACGTGTTGGCGTTATCCCTCAAACGGGCGGCGCAAATGTTGGAAGAACAGCGCCTGCAACAGCTTGTGGACGAACGTTATGTCGGTTGGCGGCAATCCCTCGGTCAGCAAATTTTGCAGGGTAATGCTTCTTTGGAACAGCTCGCGCAGGCGGTTGAGCAACAAGGCTTGGATCCGCAACCGGTTTCCGGTAAACAGGAATATCTGGAAAACGTGGTGAACGGTTACATTTACCGTTAATCGGTAAAAGTGCGGTGGTTTTTTTCGGTATTTTTTACGGAGGTGTTTTATGTATCTTGGCGTCGATTGCGGCACGCAAGGCACGAAAGTGATTGTTGTAGATAGTCAACAGCATAAGGTGTTGGGCAGTGGCTATGCCGCCCATCAACTCATTGAAAACTCCGACGGACGGCGCGAGCAAGCGCCGGATTGGTGGATTACGGCGTTTAAAAATGCCTTTGCCGATGCCATAAAACAAGCCGAAATTCAACCGCACTTAATTCGTGGTATCGGCATTTCCGGGCAGCAACACGGCTTGGTGGTGTTGGATAAAAACGATCAGCCGTTATACCACGCCAAACTTTGGTGCGACACGGAAACGTCCGCGGAAAATGCGGAGATTTTAGCGCTGCTCGGAGGCGAACAAGCCTGTTTTGAACGCCTGGGCATTGTTTGCCAAACCGGTTATACGGCATCTAAAATCCGTTGGTTGCGCAAATATCAACCGGATGTTTACCAACAAATCGACAAAATCATGTTGCCACATGATTATTTGAACTATTGGCTCACGGGCAAATTCTGCACCGAATACGGCGATGCCTCCGGCACCGGTTATTTTGATGTGGTGCGACGTTGTTGGGATGAGACGACGCTGAAGCTTATCGCGCCGGAAAAACGCCTGGAAAACTTACCGCACTTAATCGACGCCGACCAAATTCTCGGCACGGTGAAAACGGATGTGGCGCGTCAATTAGGACTGGCGGATGACGTCATCGTTTCCGCCGGCGGCGGTGATAACATGATGGGCGCCATCGGCACCGGTAATATTCGGCAAGGCATCGTGACCATGAGCTTAGGCACGTCGGGCACGCTCTATGCTTATAGCGATGAACCGTTATCCGATTTGCCGCCGATGATTGCCGATTTTTGCTCCTCTTCCGGCGGTTGGTTGCCGTTGGTTTGCACCATGAATGTGACGTCCGCCAACAAAAATCTCATGCAGTTGTTGGACATCAATGTGGGCGAATTCAATGAATTGGTACAGCAAGCCAATATCGGCGCTGACGGCGTGACCATTCTGCCCTTCTTTAACGGCGAACGGGTGCCGGCATTGCCGAACAGCAAAGCGGTAATTCTCGGCTTGGATGCGGGTAATTTCACCCGCGCTAATTTATCCCGCGCCATGATGGAAAGCGCCAGTTTTACCTTGCGCTACGGCTTGGATTTATTTGAACGGGCGGGGTTAGCCGCCACCGAAATTCGCCTGATCGGCGGCGGCGCAAAAAGTGCTGTATGGCGCCAAATGATTGCCGACATCATGAACGTCAACGTGGTATGTCTGATGGAGGAAGAAGCCGCCGCGCTGGGCGCCGCCATTCAAGCCATGTGGGCGAATAAACAGGGATCGCTGGCGGAATTATGCCGAGCTTTCGTACAGTTAAATGAAGCGACGCGCACAGCGCCGATAGCAGAAAATGCGGAGCAATATCAATCCGTTTATCAACGCTACCGCCAACATTTAAACGCCCAATATTCCGTATAAAATTAATGGATTATTTTGCCGCCTTACTTGAATCGCACGGGCTTTTGCGCTAAAGTTCGCCTCAATTTCCAAGAGGAAGATCGTCGTTTCCGGTGAGGCGGCAGGACTTCAAATCCTGTTGAGGCTGCCAGCAGTCTCGGGTAGGTTCAACTCCTACGATCTTCCGCCAGTAATTTTAATTCTCAAAAAAACACTTCATAAAATGACCGCACTTTTAACCGAAATTGATTCCCTAAAACAAAAATTATCCGTCTTACGACCGCTAAGCTAAGATGAGTTAAGCCGGCTACGTAATGAATTTATTGTTGAATCGTCCTATAACTCGAATGCGATTGAGGGCAATACGCTGACGCTACGGGAAACTGCGTTGATTTTAAATGATGGCGTAACCATTGCCGAGAAGCCGATTAGGGAGCATTTGGATATTATCGGTTATAAAGATGCGTTTAATTTTCTGTTTATGTTGGTCGCAGAAAATGAGCCTTTGAGTGAACAGGTGATTAAGGATATTCATGCCCCTTGTATTGATGAGTAATGCCGAACATAAAGGGCAATATCGAAAAATTCCCGTACGGATTCTAGGGGCTGAAAATACGCCGACAGAACCACACTTCATTGCGGAAGAAATGGCGAAATTGATTGCCGATTATCAGCTTCGGTTGTAGCGTTGCCACCCGATTGAAGCCATCGCATGGTTACATTTGGCATTTGAATCCATTCATCCATTTGTTGACGGCAACGGGCGTACAGGTAGGCTGTTGCTAAACTTTGAATTAATGAAAAACGGTTATTTGCCGGTGGATATTAAATTCAGCGATCGGGCAAAATATTATGCGTGCTTTGATAAATATCATAGGTCCGGCGGTAATCCAAGGGATTTAGCCGAATTAATTGCTGTTTATGAAAAAGAAGAGTTAATGCGTTATATTGATATTATGGATTTATAATTTATTAAAAAAGTGCGGTCCGAAAAACACTTAAATTTCTGACCGCACTTTGATCTGCCTCCCCCCTAAACCTGGGCATCTAATTTGAGGTGCAGATTATGTCCTACTCTTATCAATTTCGTTTAAAAGTTAGGCATAGTAGACAAAATAGTTGGTAAAAAGTGGGTTAAGACCTTATAGTACGAGGCTTTAACCCACTTTTTTGAATT
>NZ_NRDF01000023.1 GCF_003130205.1 Aggregatibacter actinomycetemcomitans | reverse complement strand
GGGTAAAAAAATAGGCTAAAGCCTTATTCTATCGTTCTAAGTTTTGCCGATTATGCCACTTATTTGTAACTTTGACAATAATACCACTCGTTTATTTAATTCCACAAGCTTATTAAATAAATGACATTAAATCCAAACTCAAGGATTCTTGAATTTTATTTTCTATAAACAACAAAGGAGCATTAAGACAATGTTAAATACTTTAACTACTAAAGCATACATCAAAGCAACCGAAGCAATCCGTTCTTTCAGAAAAAATGAAGCAGGTGTAACTGCAATTGAGTACGGTCTAATCGCTATTGCTGTTGCAGTATTGATCGTTGCTGTATTCTACAGCAACAATGGCTTTATTAAAGGCTTACAAAACAAATTCAATCAGTTGACTAGCACAGTCTCATCTGCAAATCTTAGTCAATAATTAAACAGCAAATAAGCTCAAGCTTAGAGCTGGCAAGACAGAACAGCCCTATAAGTCAGGGCTGTTCTTCGACTTATGATGTATAATTAATTATGATGGATTTACTGGATTACTTTTATCGTCAAGTAGTCTTTTTTTCGTATAAGTTTTACAGAAATCGACAAGGGATTACTTCTGTTGAGTATGGGCTAATTGCTGTGGCTATTGCTGTTTTTGTAGTCGCCGTTTTAGTCGGGGATAACAGCTTCATTAAGGCGTTGTCAGGCAAGTTCTCGGATTTAACGACCACTGTCTCTAGCGCCATAGTTAGCAAAAGTAGCTAAGAAAATGATAAAAAATGAACTGGTTCATTAATGCTTTAGTAATCATAACGCTCTTGCTGCTGATTACTTTATCTGTAACTGATATTCGCTCTCGGCTTATTAGTAACCGGGTCGTTTTGTTTCTGTTATTCGTCATTGTTCCGTTCAGTTTATTAAAATATCAGACTATCTTTGTTATTCCCGCCTTATGTACACTTATTATCGGATTTCTACTGTTTTCTTTGCACTTCATAGGTGCGGGAGATGTAAAGCTTGTTTCGGTTCTAATGTTAGCCGTTCCAAGTGACGAAATTTTTTCTTTTTTCTTCTTTACAACATTTGCCGGATTGGGACTAATTATTATCGGTTGGTTATTTTTCCGTAAATCAATTAAAGAAAACGGATTGCCTTATGGCGTAGCAATAAGCCTTGGCTTTATGATAAACCTAGCTCTATCAAACTAATATTGTCTTGATGAGCAGAAACTTTAATTTGTTAAAATTTAATTAAGGGTAAAAAATGAATTATAGAACGCTCTTGATCATTTCAGTGCTTACGCTAGCGGTTGGCATTGGTGGCATTATGTTTATGCCAACATTTGACAATACTGAAAATCAACAAACAATAGTAAATAATCAGCCGACTCAGGAAACTGAGAAAAAACCGGAAAAGCTAATTTTAACTGCCGAGTTAAAGAATGACGTAAACAAGGGTCATTTACTACAGGCAGATGATTACATTTTAAATGAAATTTCTGTCCCTGAAGACAGTGCACTAGTCGACAATGACCTAAGAGAGGCCACGACTAAGAATGGTATTCAGGGATTACAAGGCTATTTAATGGCAGAAAATGTCAGAGCCGGTTCTTTTCTGTCTAATAAATCTATTATCTCTCCGAACGATCCTAGATTCTTTACTTCCAGCCTAGATCCGAATCAAGAAGTCGCATACCGCATCTATGTTAAATCTGGCGATGATTACATTCTAAATACTATTTTAAGCGGAGACTATGTTGCTATCTATAGCCAACAAATTGCTTCAGATTCGCGCAACACTTATGATCGTAAAGATTTAGTTAAAATTTTAGGTAAAGTATTGGTTTTACAAGCAAGAAACTTTACTCAATCAACAGAACAAGGTGCTCCTGAAGCTGAAAAGGCAGCAGACGGGATTCCAAACAATCAAGAATATGCTGGTTATGTAGCACTAAAGATAACTGCTGAACAAGCAAAAAAATTCTATTCACTGGATAGAGAATCAAAGTTAGTCATATTACCTGCCGAAAATAATACTCAAGAAGTTGATTCACGCGGTGTATTCATCAGAAAATTAAGAGGTCAATAAGATGCAAAATTGGAATCATACTTTTGGCAAAAAACAATTAATATGCTGTGCAGTTCTCGGGGCAGTGTTCTCATTAAATGCGTACGCACAAAATTTCTCTCTAGATAAAGGTGCAACCCAGTTGGTTCAAACAAAAGAAAAGATCGACACTATTTTCGTCTCTTCACCAAATATTGCCGACTATGAAATTTTAGACGACAACACCTTTATTATCTACGCAAAGGAGGAAGGTAGAACAGAAGTTACTGCTTTCGGAGCAGATGGTCGTCCCTTAACATCCGATACTGTTAATGTTGATTCTGTTGTGACCAGTATTGCAGACACGAATAAACAACTTAAAAGCCGTTTCCCAAATACTAATCTATCTGTAAAAAAAGTAGGCAAGGCTTATGTAATTGAGGGAAAAGCCCGTTCTCAAGAAGAAAGCGATGAGGTTCGCAGAATTGTAGGAGAAGCTTTAGGAAGTGGTAGAAAGGTTACTGAAACAAAATTAGGAGAAGACTCTTTACCATTCTTAGACAAATATCATTACGATGGTGTCGTTGATAACGCAAATATTGCCGATACAACCCAAATTAATGTGAAGCTTTCTGTTGTAGAGGTAAATAAAAAACTTTCTGAGGCAATGGGCATTAACTGGAGCCACGTTGCCGGTAGTGGTCCATTAGTCGGAGGTAACTTCGGTTTCGGAGGTGGATTCAATGGAAATCAAGGTGTATTACGTTTAGATGCGAAAGGTATTTCTGCCTTTATTAATGCTTTAGATAACCAAAGTAATGGTAAAATTCTGGCCGAACCGAACATTTCTATGTTATCCGGTGAAACTGCCGATATCTTAGTGGGGGGTGAAATCCCATTTGCACAGCGGGATAGAGATGGTTCACCAACAATTATCTATAAGGAGTTTGGGATAAAACTCGCTGTTGCGGCTAAATTGCAAAAAAATAATCGTATTCGTTTAGCCTTAGATCAAACAGTGAGCACTATTGCAGGTAACTATAACTTTGATGGAATCGGGAATATTCCGTTCTTTAATACCCGTAAAGCAAAATCTTTATTTGAAGTAGCTAACGGAGAGAGTTTTATTATCGGTGGCTTATTCAGCTCAAATGACCTTGAAGGTATAAACAAAGTTCCTCTTTTAGGAGACATCCCAATTTTAGGTTCTTTCTTCCGTAGTGCAACAACTGAGCGCGATAAAAAAGAGTTAGTTATCGTGGCAACAGTAAATGTAGTAAAACCGGTAAATGAAAAAGATGTTGTTTACCCTGATTTTGAAAAAACCGGAACAATGGAAAGATTCTTCCATACGACTCCGTTAAAGAATGTTTATTACAAAACATTAACATCTAACTTCTTAAAAAATAGTGGGTTCATACAATGAGAAAATTAGTTATTACGGCCTCCATTGCATTGGCCTCAATTACCGCCCCGGTAACAACATTTGCAATCAGTGAATTTGTTAACGATACGACTGTTGCACAACCGGTACAAAATAGTGAATTTAATCGTACACAGTTAGTCGATCGTTATGTATTACCGGATTACTCTAATGTCAGTTATAGTAATTTATTTAATTCCGTTATTCGTGATATAGGTAGTAACAACCAAAAGCAAATCAATATAATTTGGCGTGATGCTACGGCAAAGAAAGCCGCAATGAAAATTCGTACAAAATTGATTAAAAATGGTATTGCCTCTAAATCTATTTACTTAGAGAAAAAAGCACATAAAGCAAAAACATATCCAATCTATATTGAAGTAGCTCAAATTGCGCCCAAACCGGCACCTTGTGCATATCGTACCGGAGAAGTAGTTTTTTGGAATTCTAATGAGACTTCTTGTGCACTTAAAAGTAATCAGCGTGTTCAATTGAAGTATTAATAGAAGGTATTTTTTATGTTATTACTAGATCAAGAAACAATCACGGCAGACAGTGCTCGCACTATTACTATAGTGTCAAGCCGTGATGATATCCAAGGTGAAGTTGCACAAATTCTACGTACTCGCGGTCTTGAAAATATTGAGATTGTTAAAAAGGATTTTTTCACCTCATCTGATGAAATTTCATTTTCAGCAGAAGACACTGTAGGGGTTATTATTGATATCACACATGAGACTAACATAAAGACTATTGTCGAACGAGTTTTTAGTATAGTACCACAAAATGTATGGTGTTGTGTTATCGGTGATAGTGACTCCATCTCTTTATCACAAAAACTACTAGATGAGGGCATCCTTTACTTTAATTCGCATACTCAGTTAAGTCAGATGGTTGAGAAAATCATTTTAGGTGTTGATATCCCTCGCTTAAGAGATACTGTTAAAATTGCTGTATTAAGTTGTAAAGGTGGTATTGGCGCAAGTTTAATTAGTTCACATATTGCTAATGAGATTGTGTCAAGTAAAAAAATTCCGGTGCTATTAGCCCAAGGCCCTAATGGTTCTCAAGATTTAGATTTATTATTTGATAAAAAGCTATCAGGTAATGTTATTGAATATACTCCGAATTTAGACATATTTAACGGGAGTCTATTTGAGCTAACACCTGCGGCGACTGAAAAATACAATTTTATTATCTACGATCAACCTATCTATAACGTTAAAAAGGATAATTTCATCGGTTTTTTAGAAAACTATAATAGTTTCGTACTAGTTGTAGAAAGAAAAATTGGTTCGCTACGTTTAGCTAAACAGTTCTTGGATGAATGCGAACGCATCCGTAGCACTTCGAGAAAACCAATTCGTACTTTTGTCTGTATTTCTGATAATCGAATGGAATCAGCTAAGTTAATGGCCAAAAATGATATAGAAACTTTAATCGGTTCTTCAATAGATGCCGTAATCCCGTATATTAAAAACACTAATACAAAAACCGTATTAGGTATTAACTTAGGTCGTGATGGTAAAAAGGAAATTAATTCATTAATGTTAAAGGTTATTGGTGCAATATCTCGCAGTAGTAAGCCGAAAGAAAAACAGAGTTTATTTTCTTCATTTTTTTCAAAACTCATTAAACAGTAAATAGTGGCTAAACATGCTGACCAAACAACAAAAAATCTTACTTAGAAGTGAAGTACTAAGCAATCTTGATATTGAAAAGATTGATGAACTTCAAAGTGAAAGAAGCTCACTGGTAAACGAACTGGTTCAGATTGTTAATCGTGTTGCCAATAAAAGCGGTGCTTATTTGACCTCAGCCGATACTCTAGTTATGGCTGAAATTGTTGCTGATGAGATTGAGGGTTATGGACCATTACGGGATCTCATGGCTGACGATACTATAAATGATATTTTAGTTAATGGTCCTAATGACATCTGGGTTGAACGTGCTGGTATTCTGGAAAAAACTGATAAAGAATTCGTTAGTAATGAACAATTAACTGATATTGCAAAAAGGTTAGTTGCTCGGGTTGGTCGCCGTATTGATGATGGTAGTCCACTAGTGGACTCCCGACTACCTGATGGCAGCCGTTTAAATGTTGTTATTGCACCGATTGCATTAGATGGCACATCAATTTCTATTCGTAAATTCAGTAAGAATAAAAAAACATTGCAAGAGCTTGTAAATTTTGGTTCTATGACTCGCGAAATGGCAAATTTCTTAATTATTGCTGCCAGATCTCGGGTAAATATAATTGTGTCAGGTGGTACAGGATCCGGTAAAACAACCTTACTTAACGCGCTATCTAACTATATTTCCCATACCGAACGTGTCATCACACTAGAAGATACTGCCGAACTGCGTTTGGAACAGCCTCATGTTGTACGCCTGGAAACGCGTTTAGCCGGCGTTGAGCATACAGGCGAGGTTACTATGCAAGACTTAGTAATAAATGCATTGCGTATGCGTCCTGAGCGTATTATTGTGGGTGAGTGCCGTGGTGGAGAAGCATTCCAAATGTTACAAGCAATGAATACTGGTCACGATGGTTCTATGTCAACGTTGCACGCGAATAGTCCTCGCGATGCAACATCTCGCTTGGAAAGTATGGTTATGATGTCGAATGCATCCCTACCGTTGGAGGCAATTCGCCGTAATATTTCTTCAGCAGTAAACATAATAGTGCAGGCGTCTCGCTTAAACGATGGTTCAAGAAAAATTATGAATATCACTGAAGTTATGGGAATGGAAAACGGTCAAATCGTTTTGCAAGATATATTTTCCTATAAGGCAAGTAAATATCGTGATAAAGAGGGTAAAATTCTTGGCGAGTTTATTAATCACGGACTACTAACCCGTTCTGCTGTATTCCAAAATGCTCAAGTATTCAATCTGAGTGCTGAACTACAAAGTATCTTCGGAGAAACTGAGTAATGAATTATTATTTGTATTATGCTGTCCTGACAATAGGTGGGCTTTTATTTATATATACTTTAAGTAGTTGGTTTTCTACTAAAAGAAAAATTAATGAGTATGATACCTCTGTAAGTAGAACAACAAGTTTTTTTAAGAGCCTCAAATCGAAAGTTAGTTTATGGTATTATCACTTTACTAAAGGTGATAAAAAAAACTTGATTCGTAATATTGCTATAAGTTGTTTTATTTTCTTTGCTTTTTTTGTAATTAATGTTGCTTATATTCATATTGACCGATTAGTATTTTGCTTAATTTTTCTTGTTGGATTTGTTTTGTTTATTTGGAAACTTGGTCAGTACCGTAATAAAAAAACATTCAACGCAATGTTTCCGGAGGTAATTCAGATTCTCAATGCAGCGGCGACTTCAGGTGCTGGTTTATTACAAGCATTAGAACGTTGCGGTAAGGATCTTACCGGTCAATTAGGTGAGGAGTTTAAGAGTATCCATAAGCGTATTGCAATAGGCGAGGATCCTGTTTCAGTTTTTGAAGACAGCTATGATCGTTACCCATATAAGGAATTCTATTTCTTCATTACTATTGTACGCACCAACTTAAGTAAAGGCGGACAGATACGCGAGGTTATTTCCCGTTTAGGTCGTGTAATTGCCGATAGCAATAAAATGGAGAAGAAAAAGAAAGCAATGACATCAGAGGCTAGAATGTCAGCTATAATTGTAGCGTGTTTTCCTGTCGGTTTCTTTTTCTTTATGCAGTTTGCTATGCCGGAAAACTTTGATTTTTTAATTAATGACCCTACCGGTAGATACGTGCTTTATTATGTTTTTGGCAGTGAACTTTTCGGTATGGGAATCATTTGGTGGTTGATGAGGAAGTCAACATGATGATTAAACTATTATTATCTTATGCGCTATTAACGATTTTTGGTATTATTGTATTGTTTGCCGCACTTTCAGCCAGAAAAAAATTCCAATATAGAAAGGAAGTTATTACTGGAGAAAGACCTAAGGATCAAGATAGTGACGAAGTAGCCAAAAATAAGAGCAAACAGCAAATTGAACTTGAACTATTACTAATTAATAATAATCCTATCTTAAAAGTACTCGGAATTATTGATAAAAATATAAAAGTAAAATTGTTGATCATGCTTTTGCTTTTTGGAGTTTACTATCTTTATTCACTTACTGATGAAACTACCGACAGTTCATCTCTGTTACTTGGCTTTCTAACTATATTAATAATAACTATTGTTATTCCTGGGGTTTTAATTGGTTCTATTTTAAAAGCTAAAATTAAAAAAATCATGAATGATTTAGCCGGATTCATTGATTTAGTGGCTGTTAATGTACAGACCGGGATAAGTATTGAGGCCGCACTAAAACAGGTTGCAACTGACTTTAAAACATTAAATCCTGATCTGACCTATGTTATGTTACGTATTATTCGTAAATCCGAAATTACTGGTATGTCACAAGCATTACAGGATCTCTCTGTGTCTTTACCAACAACAGAAATCAGGATGTTTTGCACTGTAATGCAGCAAAGTCTGAATTTTGGTTCCTCTATTTATCATCAATTAATTCAACTATCGACTGATATTAGAGAAATTCAATTATTAGCTATAGAAGAAAAGCTTGGTACGCTGTCAGCAAAAATGAGTATCCCTTTGATTCTATTTATTATGTTTCCAATTATTATTTTAATTCTAGCTCCAGGCGTAATGAGGGTATTTCCACATGTATTCTAAATCTCTTAAAAATGTTCTATTATGCGGCATGATCTTATCTGTTACTGCATGTTCTGCTGTACTAAATAAAAAACCATTAAGTGCTGATAAATTAGCTGCTAAAGAAGCACTTTATCAGAGCACTAACAACAACGATGCGTTAATCACTATGTATCGTGATGGACTTAAAAATAAAGAAGATCCTCTCACGCGTTATAAATTATCTGAAATTTATTACAAGAAAGGGGACAGTAATTCATCTCTACTCTACTTACAGCCGTTGCTAACAAACAGCGGGCAGTTAAGTGAAAGGGCCAAAATTCTACAAGCACGAAATTTAAATCAACTTAAGCGTTATCAAGAAGCGTTGGAAGTCGAAAACAGCTTATTAACAACATCTCCCAAAAACGGTGAAGTTTATAATCTTCGTGGAGTGACTTATGCCTTAATGGGAAATCCTAATAAAGCCAACGAAGATATAAATAAAGCTCGCGAGTATTTTTTAAACGATGCTGTGGCGGTAAACAATCTTGCTATGCTAAGTATCGTCAACGGAGATTATCGTAATGCCGTTTCCTTATTATTACCTCAGTATTTAAATGGGGTTAGGGAACAGCGTTTAGTACACAATCTAATCTTTGCTTTAATCAAAAATAATGACATTGATTACGCAAAAGATATTATTGTGAAGGAAAACATTAATACATCTCCCGATGATTTGATTAATGCTCTCAAAAAAACTGAACGCGTATCTAATAATATCACCAGATAAAAAAAAAGGTTTATAATGGAAAAATTCCTATCAAATAAGAAGGGAGCATCGACCGTTGAGTTTGCCTTGACGGTTGTATTTTATTTCTTTGTCGTATTCTTAATTCTAGAATTCTGCCGTATATCTATTACCACTGCATATTGGGACTTAGCTATCACCGAAAGTGCAAGAATTGCAAAAAATAGAACGGCGGAAGGTAATGATTATGCGGTAGAATTTGAGAAAGCTCTAAAACAACAGCTTGTTTATCAAGAATCTTCAACTATAGGTTATCTCGCTCGTTTAGACAAAAATGGTGGTTACAAGATTGATGTTAAATATGTCGACTGCGATAGCGGAAGGTCTTGTATCCAGTCTTTATTGGATAGTAAATTTAGAGAACCTAAGAAAGATAAAGAAGGAAAGATTATACCTCCCAATGGTCGGTTAGCAACATTGGCTGTATATTCATTGACCTACAATTATGAATTTCTGGTTTCACTGCCATTTTTACCTAAAGATAGTGTTGGCGGTTTGTTATCGCGCAAATTTGTAGCTGTGCAAGAATTTAATAGATCTAAATTCCAGTATCCCGGCAGGTCAAATAAATAATCAAGCAATTTACAATTATTTAAAGCACGAATAATATAATCATAGATGGTTAATCACCGGTGTAAAAACATGAAAAAAAACATTCTCACTAATACTAAAAAATTTTTTCATAATAAAAGGGGCGCAGTTAGTCTTGAATTCCTTTTTATGCTTATACTTTTAGTATTTATTTTCGCTTTTTTAACAGACTTAGTTATTGTTCGTACGACCCAAGGGAAACTGGACAATGCCTCATATTCACTAGTCAATGTTCTTCGTGAACGTAATCAGCTATACAATGATAACGGAAGCGAACCACTAAAAAATACTGATTTAACTGAGTATCAACAAATGGCAAAACTTATTTTATTTGGAGACAAAAATAGTCCAAACACAGTCGGTGTTACCATTGAACACTGGACAGAGAAAAAAAGTACTGAAACGTTAACAAACCTAAACACCTGCCAGCCTTATCGTAAGTTGGATAATAATCTATCTTATTTGTCGCCACGCTCAGAAGCAGCGAACCCTGACAACCAAAGAAAAATTCCACTATATCAGGTAACGCTTTGTGTTGAAGTCGGTAGCTTTTTCAAAAATTTAATAACACGCAAAGAAAACCAGTCATTTGGTATGCTAAGTTCCTCTTCACTGGCAGTTGCTCGATAATCTAAGGAGAGCTTTATGAAAAAAAATTTTAATCTAACTGCTAAATTATTTAGTACTGTTAAACAATTTTCCAAAAACGAACATGGTGTATATGGCATTATAACTGCTCTGCTCGCCTTCCCATTGTTATTATTAGTTGCTTTTACTGTTGATGGCACAGGCATATTATTAGATAAGGCCCGCTTGGCACAAGCAACGGATCAAGCGGCGTTACTTTTAATTGCTGAAGACAATCAGTACCGGAAAAATAAAGACCATTCTGATGTAAAAAGACAAAATGTCTCTCAACAAGAAATTGAACGTGAAGGTAGAGATTTTTCAAGCGCAAAAGTCCAGGCTCAATGGAAAAAGCGCAACCAAGAACTAGTACAAGGATTAGTTAAACTTTATTTACGTTCCGATGATAGCAAGGGTCAAAAAAATAATTCTCCGGTAACAATTAAAGACCCATTCCTAGCAGAGTGCTTAGAAGAAAAAACTCAGCCGAAAAATAAAAATGGCACAGCAAAATCCATTGCTTGTGCGGTACAGGGTTCTGTGCAACGAAAATTCTGGCTACCTTGGGGTCAAACTTTGGTACGTAGCAATCAGTTACACGACGGAAGAGTAGGAATTAATTCAGGGAAAACCTATGCCGTTAAAGAAAAACAAATTACTATTCCAATTGATTTAATGATGGTAACTGATTTGTCTGGTTCAATGAAGTGGTACATAGATAGACAAGTTGAGGCTTATCCTCCAAACAGAAGGATTGACGCATTAGTCGAAGTCGTAAAGGAGGTCCAAAATATCTTGTTACCGAAACAAAACAAGGAAAGTGTAAGTCCTTACAATAGAATGGGCTTCGTATCTTTTGCGGCGGGTGCTCGTCAGAAAGGAGAAACTAGTGGTTGTGTGCTACCATACTATGCTCAACAATCCAAAACAAGAGAAATATCTAATCTTCTTAAACGTTCTATAGGAAAAGGTCTTAAAGAATTAGAAAAGAATATGGATACCGCAAAAACTGTAAGCCAAATTAAGCAATTTAATGGTGAAAAACGAGCCTATGATTTCACTTTTGACAATGGAAAATATTGTTTAGGAGGTAATAGAGGAAAAGAAACAACTCAAGCGTGGTTTGACAAAAAAAATCCTAATGTAGCAGAAGCATTGGGTAAAATAGAGCCATTAGGTGGAACAGCAGTTACTTCTGGTATGCTTATAGGAATTAATCTTATGGCTAGTAAAAATAGTGAACCAGAAGCTGCTCCAAGTAAGCTTAATACCAATACTCGTCGAGTACTTCTAATACTATCAGACGGAGAGGATAATCAACCCTCTGAACAAACTTTGGTTAATCTAATGAGTGCTGGATTATGCCGAGAAATAAAAGAAAAAATGAATTCATTGCAAGATTCTAAATATGGTCAAGTAGAACCGCGCGTTGCATTTATAGCATTTGGTACTAATTTACCGGATAGTCAGCTTAACGCATGGAAACAATGTGTTGGTAAACATTACTACTCAGTCTTTAGTAAGCAAGGCTTATTAGATGCATTCAAACAAATCATCAGTTTTGAAGAAGAAGTAGGTCGTTCATCTTCACAAAAACCGAAATTGTTCCAATAAAGTATGTAAATAATAAAATTAAAACCGTCTTTTACTCAAAAAAGACGGTTTTCTTTTACCCTACATACGATCAAAAAAATGACCTCATCACAAAAGCTAATCAGCTAAAATCACAAGGAACAACCTGACTTTTCAGAGAGCAAATAATCTTTCCACGTTTTTTAACATGAAAAACGCCGGTAAAAACCGGATAGCTTACAAGATAAAGCCTATCGTCAGCTCCCAGCAAAAATCGCTTTCGTTATTTTTGGTTATAGACAAAACCCGAAGACAAAGCGTCTTGGGAGAATTGCGTAGGAAAAGGAAATTACTTTGTAGTAGATGATGAAAACCAGCTTTTAAAAGCATTTAAGCAGATCGTTGGTTTTGAAGAAGAGGTTGGACGCTCTTCTTCTGTAACACCCGGATTATTTAAATAAGTAATTAGTCTGCTAACTTAAACCGCCTTGAATCATTCAACGGCGGTTTTTTGTTTAAATCAGTTTAAGCGAAATAGGCGTTAGATTATTTAAAGAACTAACAAAATTTGTCTTTTCAATGTTACTAAATCTTGAACTATTCAATTTTTCAGCGCGTTTTTGAATATGAAAAACACCGGCAAAAATCACCGCACTTTAAATAACACACAATATTCTGGACTTTACCCCGATATTTCCCTATAATCGCACACCAATTCTACGCTCACCGCCCCCATAGCTCAGTCGGTCAGAGCAGTCGACTCATAATCGATTGGTCACAGGTTCAAGTCCTGTTGGGGGCACCAATGTATTAATCCATACTGCTTCACTCTGATTCAAATCAAGCCAAAACCCCTTATAAATTAACATATTTAGTCATTTCCATAGTGTATTATGCTTTTATTTTGATTTCACCTTTTAGTACCTGATATAGTACCTTATAGGGGGAATTTAGTGATTTTCCAGGTACTAAAAATAGACATAGTAGACAAAAGAGTTGGTTTTACCAACTCTTTCTATTTAGAAAATCCTTAATAAACACTATTTTATGCC
>NZ_NRDF01000022.1 GCF_003130205.1 Aggregatibacter actinomycetemcomitans | reverse complement strand
TTTTTCAAAGCGTTGCAACCGGGCGATAACGGAAGAATGGGCGGCAATATGGAAGTGTTGTGCGGCTTCACGAATGCTCCAATGTTCTTCTAAGACAAGTTTGACAATGTGATGTTTGAATTTGATTGAATAATGTTTACCCATAATAATCTGCACTTTAACTGGTTGGTTGTGATGTCCAACTTTTGGGGTGCAGATCATTTTCTAAATGCCCCTCGTCTTGATACCGCTTAAAGGCTTTTAATTCCATTGGTGCGGTAATTTGCGTGATAGGTAAATGCCCAAAGTGCGGTAAGAGATTCCGCTCAATCAGGCTTTTCACGTCTTTTTGATAATTCTCTGAAAAGTTCTTTTTGGTCTTGCGATATTCGAGCCACGCCCACGCCACGGCTTCATAGGTATTATTCAGTTCGTCTTGTTTTGTTTGCTCTTGTTGTTGGCGATATGTTGCCGGATCGATATTTTGCGCAAGCAAAGATAAATATTCCTCTCTGATTGCTCTGGCTTGTTGTAATGAAATATCAGGGTATTTACCAACGCCAATTAATGCCCTTTTTTTCGGCTGTGTGAATGGCTTGTAATAGTTAAACCGCCATAACTTAGCTCCATTGGGTTTAATCAACAGGTAAAGCCCTTTGCCATCGGATAAAGTAAATTCTTTTTGCTGCGGCTTTGCTTTGTCTATTTTCGTGCTGTTTAGTGGTGTAATTGTGCGTGCCATATCGCTTCTTTCTGAATGTTAAAACTGTTCTGAATAACTCCGACGGCAATTCAGACCTTCTAAAATTTGGATATAGCTAAAACATCGTTAAGACCATTTGCCAACAGGTTTTGAATAGTTTTAGTTATACCGGTTTTGCTATACGGCGATCAGTATAACTAAACGTATAACTAAAATTCAAGGATTTTATAGGATTGGATAGGAACGCTTAGGATATGAAAAAGCCCTTGAGGTTAATATTTTCAAGGGCTTTTAGGTTTTGTTAAGTTCGCTTTGGATTATGTTTTGGTGGAGCTGGGAGGAGTTGAACCCCCGTCCGAAATTCCTCTACCGTTAGCACTACACGTTTAGTCCGGTCTTTAAATTCACTTAATCCTGCGGACGGACACGCGATAATTAAGCTAGTTTGATTTAATTTAATGCTTCGATCCTCAAACGGTGGCTTCCACACGAGCTCGTTTTGTTTGACTCCGCTTTACCCCCGTCTTACGAGCGGAAGCTGGGGAGCGAAGGCTAAATGCAGGTTATTAAGCTGCTAAAGCGTATTGTTCGTCGTTTGCGACTATTTTTTTGCGGTTTATTTACGAGGCCTACCGCACCTCGACGTGCACTTCGGGCTTCGCTAATCCCGTCGAATCCAGAATCAGCCCCAAATTGGGTTAATGATAGCAAAATATAGCATTAAATGAAAGATAGTAAACCTACCGTATTTTTTATGCCGATAAATCATATCCTCAAACGGTAAGCAGATGAGGTCACTCTCGGGATCTTAATAGCGCATGGGATGCCGATCGTGTTAATAATCAGAAAGTGACATGTTTTCCCCTTTCCATTCTTATTGTGGCGACTTAATTTTCTGCGTAATTAGACAATTTGTGATGCGCTAATCCGTTTTATTTTTCCACCGGCGTTTTGTTCGCTTCAACTACACTATTTTCCCCAGCAGTCGCTTTGGTTTTTTCATCTATTTTGACGCTGATATTGTGATCCACAACCACGTTCATATTGATAGTGATGCCTTCTTTGGGTGTATCAAGCTGAATGGTTGGCGTGCAGCCGGCAAGCGCCAATATGGTGGTGGTCAGACAAAAAAAGTGCGGTGATTTTTTAAGATGTTTTTTCATTGTTCCAAATGTCGGTAAAGTCGATATTGCAAATTCTGTTCAAATTGCGAGCCGTAGTCAATCATATTCCACAGCTCAAACATATTTTCTTGGTGCGTGTAATTCAGGGTGATCGGGCTGCGTGTGCGCTTGGTCGGGTTGAACGCGGTCAGGCTGGAACGTAATTTCATTTGCCCGTTTGGCGCAAGATTCAAGTTGGCATGGGATTTTTCCAATTCCATTTCTTTTAATAAATCCACTAAAATGTTTTCCGTCCAGCCGCCCTTTTTTAAGCCGGTGACGATGTCGTCGTTGAGTTTAATATGCAGGTTATTTACCTGTTCAATAGTGCCGTTACAGATCAGGCATTCCTGGTGTTCGAACCAAAACGGCAAGGTGGCGTTGACCCGTCCGCGCAGGCTGATTTGATTATATTGCGCCATGTTGATGACCTGCGCCAAGTCGATATTCTTGAAACTCAAGGTTGCTATTTTTTGTTGCGGGAAACTTAAACTCGGAATTTGCAATTCACCGTCAAAGACATTTATCCTCGCATTGCTCAAGGTGAGCGGCGATTTTGCTGAATTTGGGTAGGTCCCGAACAGGTTGAACACCGCTTTATTCATTAACAGCGCACCTTTGCGGATATTGTTTGCCGACACACGAATAGGTTTGCTGCGCGAGGCTTTCAACGCCAGATCCTGATAATTTAACGGAAAATGAATATTCAGTCCTTGAATTTCGCCGTCGGGCATGGTGATTTCACCACCGTGCAGGTTGAGTTCACCGTGCAGCGCCACCCCATCGCCGTTAATCACGAAGTTGCTGGTGCCTTTGATGGTACCTTGGTGGATAATCCATTCCCATTGTTGCGGAAACAGCGATTGGAATACGTTGGCGGATTGCTCTTTCCAACCGATTTGTCCCGTCAGCGTCTGATTTTCATAACGGGCGGTAAGATCTAATGGTCCGAGCGAACCGGCTTTCAACTCACCGGCGATAGTAAAATGATTAATACTTTTGCCGTTCAGCCCAATGCCGAACACCGGCTTCATAAACCACCCGCCGTAGTCAAATTCGATCCAGTCGGCTTTTGCCTGCATCAGCCCGCGAATATGCTCTTTTTCATAATTCCAACGCAGTCGGTCTTTCAGCTCTAGTGACAGCGGCGCCATTTTTACCCCGCCGGTATATACGTTGCCGGAATGTGCCGAAAGTTGGTTCAATTCAATATAATCCGCCTGCCAAAAGCCGATGCCTTGCATGGTGATGGCGGTTTTTAGCGTCTTCCATTGTGCGCTGCCGTTAATCCTCCAATCCCACCGGTTTACCGCACGCATTTCTGCATTGCGCAGATTTTGTTGTTCATTGTGCAGCTCAAAGACGGTTTTAATGCCGGCGATGAACTCGTGCGCCTGTCCGTCTAATTTCAGATTGAGGTTCTCAAATTGCGGGGTGAAGCCTTGCAAAGTTGCCTGTAGCCGACCTTCCAGTCCATAGCGCCCGATTAACACATCGTCTAACGGCAGGCGAACATGAATTTTAGCATCCGGTTGCAGGTTATCCATTTTAAAAATTGACCCGGGACGGAATTGCAAGATCGGATCGCTGAATGTGCCGCCGATATGATAATCCAGATTGGTTTGCGCGACGGTATTGTTATAACGCAGATCGCCGCGGGTTTTCAGGTCAAAAGAGAGTTCATTCTGCTGCGCACCGCCGCCGATTTGCCCACCTTTGCCGGCAAACACGATTTCACCCTTGCCTTGTTCGCCAAAGGTTTGCAGAATGACGTCCAAATCAATATTGAATGGAAACCAGTTATCCTGCGGTTTGCGCAATGTCAAACCAAGGAAGCCCTTCACCGGCTGATAACCGTCGAAGGTCCAATAAAATGTCCCCCAGCTGACTTCCAAACTGTTTGAGGTGAGAATAAAAGGCACGTCAAGTAATGGCTCGTTGCGCACCAAATCCTGCGCATTGATTTGTCCTTTCTCGCCATCCCAAGTCCATTTGATTTCCCCTTTCGCCACAACAAACTAGGGATTTTGCCAGTTCAGCATAATCTCGCCGCGAGGTTTCAGGCGCAATAATTCATCGTTCATTTGTGCAGAGAACGTCAGGTGATAGGTTTGTTTTTCCGTGGGTTGAAAATCTGTTCTCCCCTGCCAGTGGAACAGCCCGTTTTGCGGCGTGAGGGTGGAACTGTGTTGCAAGATCAGCGCCCCATTCTTTGTGGTTTCGGTGTTAATTTGCAGCCGCTTGCCGTCATAATTTGCCACGATACTAAGGTCGGAGGTGATTAGCTGATTTAACAACGGTTGGGTGACGTTTTCGGTGTTGATCACCTTTAAGCGTTTGATTACCACCTCTGCGGTGGGTAGGGAGGAAAAAAGTGCGGTCAATTTTGGCGATGTTTTTTCATTGTCGTTGACATGCAGGCTGTTCAGGCAGATATAATCCAGTGTCGCCTGTTCTACTTCAAGGCGACGGGGAGCCCACCAATTCAATTGAATATTGTTGAGAGTCACGAGGTTGCACTGTGTTGTGCTGAAGCGTAATTGGGATAATTGTAAACCGTTCATATTAAGCGAACGCTCATTGCCGATTTGCAGCGTATAATCCGGCGCTAAAAAACGGTTGGCAAGCTGTTCCAATTGTTGAGACGTAATCCACCACGGTAGAGAACCAATCCCCGCCAAGATGAATAACAGCAACAAGAATAGCCAACGTTTTCCCATGATTACCTCATTAAAATAACGTTACTAAGACCACAGAAACGCCGAAAATTTTAAACGGAGTACCCGAAAAGTGCGGTCATAAAAAACGGTGTTTTTTGAATAGACTAACTCATTTGCGTAAAGAAATCGCGAATCCCCACCAACATATTGTTGATAGCAACCGCTGCCAGGATTAATCCCATTACCCGACTGATTACTGCCGCACCGGTGTTGCCAAGCCAGCGTTGAATGCGGTTTGCCGCGAGGAGCAAAAGGTAAGTAATCGCCAAGACGGACAACATAATTAAGGTGGTCATGGTTTGGTCGAACAGGCTGAAACGGTGGTTGTCGGTTAGCAACACAATCGCCATCATCGCCCCCGGTGAGGCGATGGACGGCACGGCTAACGGATACACCGCCAGTTCGTTTAAGTTGGAGGACAGCTTAATTTCCTGCTCCGCCTTGCCTTCACCGAAAATCATGGTGAGCGCGAACAGCAATAACACCAAACCGCCGGCGATTTGGAAGGCGGTCAACGGAATTTGCATGGCTTCTAACAGCGCTTGTCCGGCGATTAGGAAGAAAATTAATATTCCGGCGGAAATCGTCACGGCTTTTAACGCAATTTTGCGCCGATCTTCCACCGATAATCCCACCGTTTTAGTTAAATAAACGGGAATGGAACCGATGGGATCGATAACCGCCCACAGTACGACAAATTGAACGATAAGAGAATCAAACATTGGCAACCCCAAGAAAAAAGTGGAAAATAATGCGCGTATTTTTATGACTCAGTATCTTATATTAAATTCATTCTAAACCAATGCTTTTTTTCATTAATTTAACATTAAAACGTGGTTTAACCACCTTACTCGAAAATGCCAACGCCACCATCAACCCCGGACAGAAAGTCGGTTTGGTGGGAAAAAACGGTTGCGGCAAGTCTTCTCTGTTCGCCTTACTGAAAAATGAAATGAGCGCGGAAGGCGGCGAAGTGTCTTTTCCGCCGAATTGGACATTGGCATGGGTGAACCAGGAAACCCCGGCGTTGGATTGCCGCGCCATCGATTATGTGATTCGGGGCGATCGCGAATACAGCCGTTTGCAACAGGCATTAAAACAGGCGAATGCTGCCAATGACGGCAATGCTATCGCGGCGTTGCACAATCAGTTGGACGCTATTGATGCCTGGACCATTGAAGCCCGCGCCGGCGAGTTATTGCACGGATTGGGGTTCAGCCAGGCGGAACTGGAACAGCCGGTGAAGGCGTTTTCCGGCGGTTGGCGAATGCGCTTGAATTTGGCGCAGGCGCTGATTTGTCGCTCCGATTTGTTGCTATTGGACGAACCCACCAACCACTTGGATTTGGATGCGGTGATTTGGCTGGAACGCTGGTTAAAAAATATCCCGGTACTTTGATCCTGATTTCGCACGATCGCGACTTTTTGGACCCTATTGTCGGCAAAATTCTGCATATTGAGCAACAAAAGCTGAATGAATATACCGGCGATTATTCCTCTTTCGAACAGCAACGGGCGACCAAATTGGCGCAACAAAACGCCATGTATCGCCAACAACAACTGAAAATCGACCATTTACAACGCTATATCGACCGTTTCAAAGCCAAAGCTACCAAGGCAAAACAGGCGCAAAGCCGCATTAAGGCATTGGAGCGTATGGAAAAAATCGCACCGGCGTATGTGGATAATCCGTTTCATTTTGAATTTCGCGAACCGCTGTCGTTGCCCAATCCGCTGTTAATGATGGAAAACGCCTCGGCGGGCTACGGCGAGGGCGAAAGTGCGGTGGAAATTTTAAGTAAAATTTGGTGCCCGGCTCGCGTATCGGGTTGCTGGGTAAAAACGGTGCGGGGAAATCCACTTTAATCAAATTATTAGCGGGTGAAATCACGCCCACCGGCGGCACCATTCAGTTGGCAAAAGGCGTACAGTTGGGCTATTTCGCACAGCATCAATTGGATACGTTGCGTGCCGACGAAAGCGCCCTGTGGCACTTACAAAAATCGCCCCGCAGCAGACGGAACAGCAACTGCGCGATTATTTGGGCGGATTTGCGTTTCACGGTGACAAAGTGAATCAACCGGTCGCGTCCTTTTCCGGCGGCGAAAAAGCGCGTTTGGTGCTGGCGCTCATCGTGTGGCAACGCCCGAATTTACTGCTGCTGGACGAACCGACCAACCACTTGGATTTGGATATGCGTCAGGCGTTGACGGAAGCCTTGGTGGATTATCAGGGATCTTTGGTGTTGGTGTCGCACGATCGCCATTTATTGCGTAACACGGTGGACGAATTTTATTTGGTGCACGACAAACAGGTGGAAGAATTTAAAGGGGATTTGGGGGATTATCAAAAATGGCTGAATGAACAAAATGCCCAGCCGACCATCACCAAAGCACAAAATGCCCCTGCTGAAAATGAAAATTCCGCCGCCAATCGTAAGGAACAAAAACGTAAAGAAGCGGAACTGCGTCAACAGCTCGCGCCGTTACGCAAACAGGCGGCGCAGTTGGAAAATCAAATGGAAACGCTGGGCGCGCAGTTACAACAAATTGAAACGGCGCTGGCTGATCCGAATGTGTATGACGCCGAAATGAAAGCAAAATTGACCGCACTTTTGAACGATCAGGTGCAGACGAAAAAGCAACTGGAAGAGGTGGAAGCCACGTGGTTGGTGTTGCAGGAAGACATGGAAAACATCACGGCGCAAGCAGAATAGCGGGCGCTATAACGGCAAAATAATTGCGTTTTGGAAGCCATGTCACAGAATTTTTAAAAAGATCGAAATTTCACTTGATACTGTATATCGATACAGCTATTATAAGCGCGAATTTTTGATAATGATTTTCCCCGAGGTATAAAAATGGCAACTCAAGAAGAAAAGCAAAAAGCACTCGACGCGGCGTTAGGTCAAATTGAAAAACAATTTGGTAAAGGCGCCATCATGAAACTCGGCGACAGCCAAAAACTGGATATTGAAGCGATTTCCACCGGCTCCTTCGGTCTTGACCTGGCGCTAGGCATCGGAGGTTTGCCGATGGGGCGTATCGTGGAGATTTTCGGGCCGGAATCTTCAGGTAAAACCACCTTAACCCTTTCCGTGATTGCGGAAGCGCAAAAAACCGGCAAAACCTGCGCCTTTATTGATGCGGAACACGCTTTAGACCCGATTTATGCCTCCAAACTCGGCGTGGATGTGAAAGAACTTTTAGTCTCCCAGCCGGACAACGGTGAACAGGCGTTGGAAATCTGTGATGCGTTGGTGCGTTCCGGTGCGGTAGATGTGATTATCGTTGACTCCGTTGCCGCCTTAACGCCGAAAGCGGAAATTGAAGGCGACATGGGCGATTCCCACATGGGGTTACAGGCGCGTTTAATGTCTCAAGCGTTGCGTAAACTGACCAGTCAAATTAAAAACGCCAACTGTTTGGTGATTTTCATCAACCAAATTCGGATGAAAATCGGCGTGATGTTCGGTAATCCGGAAACCACTACCGGCGGTAACGCGCTGAAATTCTATGCCTCCGTGCGTTTGGATATTCGCCGCGTGGGTTCCATTAAAGAAGGCGATGAAGTTATCGGTAACGAAACCCGTGTGAAAGTGGTGAAAAACAAAGTAGCACCGCCGTTCCGCCAGGTGGATTTCCAAATTCTGTACGGCGAGGGCATTTCTAAAGAAAGCGAGCTGATTGATCTCGGCGTGAAACACAAACTTATCAGCAAAGCCGGCGCGTGGTACGCTTACCAAAATGAGAAAATCGGTCAGGGCAAAACCAATGCCATGAAGTGGTTGAAAGACAATCCTGAACAAGCCAAATTTATCGAAAGCACCTTGCGTGATGAATTGTTGGCACATCCGGAATCTGCCATCACTGCGGAAGTGGAAAACGAAGCAGGCAATGGCGAAGGCGATTTCGAATAAAATATCGTTATACATAAAAGTGCGGTCGAAAATGACCGCACTTTTTCTATCTGTTTCCTCAATGACAAGTAACACAATATGTCCTCACTTGCGCTCAACTATGTGATGAATTTACTTTCCCGCCGTGAATACAGCGAGTTTGAACTGCGTTGCAAAATGCAGGAAAAAGCCTTTTCCGAAGACGACATCGATCAGGCAATCGCCCATTGCCGGCAAAAAAACTGGCAAAGCGATGCGCGATTCACGGAAAGTTATTTGCACAGTCGTGCTCAACGGGGTTATGGCGCCAATCGCATCAGACAGGAATTGCGTCAATTGAAAGGGGTTGAAAGTGCAACCATTGAAGCGGTCATGCGTGAGTGTGAAATTGATTGGTCTGCGTTGGCGTTAACCGTGTTACGCAAAAAATTCCCCGATTACAAAGCAAAACAACCGCCGAAGATGCGGCAAAAAATCTGGCAATATATGTTGTTACACGGTTTTCATCGCGATGATTTTGCCGATTATGTGGGATCGGAACCCGATGAATTTGATTAACGCCCGCCTTAAAACTGACATTCCGTCGATTTGGGCGTAGAATGACGACGATGCAATAAACCACTTAAGGAGAAAAAATGACTAAAGTAATTCATACCGATAAAGCACCGGCAGCCATTGGTCCTTATGTACAAGCGGTTGATTTAGGCAATTTGGTGTTGACTTCCGGACAGATTCCGGTCAATCCGGCAACGGGCGACGTGCCGAAAGAGATTGTGGCGCAAGCCCGTCAGTCTTTAGAAAACGTAAAAGCTATTATTGAACAAGCCGGTTTAAAGGTCGCCGATATTGTGAAAACCACGGTGTTTGTGAAAGACTTGAATGATTTTGCTGCGGTAAACGCCGAATATGAACGTTTCTTCAAAGAAAATAATCACCCGAACTTCCCGGCGCGTTCTTGCGTAGAAGTTGCCCGCCTGCCGAAAGATGTGGGGCTGGAAATTGAGGCAATTGCGGCAAGGGCCTAATTTCATCATGAATGGATGAAACAAAAAACCACCTCATAAGAGGTGGTTTTTTATTAAAGTGCGGTCAGAAATTAGAGTATTTCTTTCGCTTTGGCGACGACGTTATCCACGGTGAAACCAAAGAGTTTGAATAATTGGTCTGCCGGTGCGGATTCGCCGAAGCTGTGCATACCGATGATTCGACCGTTGAAGCCGACATATTTGTACCAGAAGTCGGAAATTCCGGCTTCGATGGCGACGCGTTTGGTCACGGCGCCAGGCAACACGGATTCGCGATAGGCTTCGTCTTGTTTATCGAACACGTTAGTGCTCGGCATGGAAACCACGCGAACTTTTTTGCCTTCAGCGGTTAATTGTTCTGCCGATTTTACTGCCAATTCTACTTCGGAACCGGTGGCGATAAAGATCAGATCCGGCGTGCCGGCACAATCTTTTAAGACATACGCGCCGCGTGCCACATTTGCCAGTTGCTCGGCAGTGCGGTCCATTTGCGCCAAGTTTTGACGGGTAAAGATTAAGGCGCTTGGGCCATCGGTTCTTTCAATCGCCGCTTTCCACGCAATGGCGGATTCCACTTGGTCACAAGGGCGCCATGTGTTTAGATTAGGAATTAAACGCAATGCCGAAGTTTGTTCTACCGGTTGGTGGGTCGGGCCGTCTTCGCCTAAGCCAATGGAATCATGGGTGAACACAAATAATGAACGCTGCTTCATTAAGGCTGCCGTGCGAATGGCGTTGTGGGCGTATTCCATAAACATCAGGAAGGTGGCGCCGTAAGGAATGAAGCCACCATGCAAGGCGATACCGTTCATGATCCCCGCCATACCGAATTCGCGCACGCCGTAGTTGATGTAGTTACCGTCAACGTTTTGAGTGGCGCGGATAGGTTTGGAACCTGACCAAAGGGTCAAGTTGGAACTTGCCAAGTCGGCAGAACCGCCCAGTAATTCAGGTAAAATTTTGGCGTAGGCTTCAATGGCATTTTGTGAGGCTTTACGGCTTGCGATGCTTGCCGGGTTAGCTTGTAAATGTGCCACGAAAGCTTGGGATTCTTTTGCCCAGTCGGCAGGCAGTTTTTTCTCGACGCGACGGGTGAATTCAGCTGCCAGTTCAGGGTAGGCATTGGCATACGCGGCGAATTTTTCATTCCAGGCTTTTTCCCATGTTGCGCCTTTTTCTTTGGCATCCCATTGGGCATAAATGTCCGCCGGAATCTTAAACGGCGCATAATCCCAATGTAACGCTTTGCGGGTTAAAGCGATTTCTTCGTCACCTAACGGTGCGCCGTGGCTGTCATGAGAGTTGGATTTATTTGGTGAACCGAAACCGATAATGGTTTTGCAGATAATTAATGTCGGTTTGGCGGTTTCCGCTTGCGCTTGTTTGATGGCTTCGGCAATTTGTGCCGGATTGTGACCGTCAATCGCCGGAATCACTTGCCAGCCGTATGCTTCAAAGCGTTTTTGTGTATCGTCGGTGAACCAGCCGTCAACGTGTCCGTCGATAGAGATATTATTATCATCATAGAATGCGATCAATTTGCCTAAACCTAAGGTGCCCGCTAAAGAACAGGCTTCGTGGGAAATCCCTTCCATTAAACAACCGTCGCCTAAAAAGGCGTAAGTATAGTGATCAACGATGTTATGACCGTCGCGGTTAAATTGACCCGCAAGGGTTTTTTCCGCAATTGCCATCCCCACCGCATTGCTAATGCCTTGACCTAACGGACCGGTGGTGGTTTCGACGCCGGGAGTGTAGCCATATTCAGGATGCCCTGGTGTTTTGGAGTGCAGTTGACGGAATTGTTTTAAATCTTCGATGGATAAATCGTAGCCGCTGAGGTGTAATAAGCTGTAAATCAACATGGAACCATGTCCGTTGGACAGCACGAAACGGTCGCGGTTAGTCCATTGCGGATTGGTTGGACTGTGATGTAAAAAATCACGCCACAATACTTCGGCGATATCCGCCATGCCCATAGGGGCACCCGGGTGACCGGATTTCGCTTTTTGCACCGCATCCATACTTAAAAAACGAATTGCATTGGCGAGTTGTTGACGATTTGACATTATGCCTCCTGATGTGAATAAATTTTGCAAAATAGAAAATACTTATAAAAAAGTGCGGTCAGATTTCCCAGTGTTTTTAAAATGCCGAAAATTCCCACCGCACTTTTGCTCAAGACATGACTAACGAACCATTACCATTTGGAGAGTAACATTTCTTCCAATTTGCCTTGGTCAACGGCAAATTTACGAATGCCTTCCGCCAGTTTTTCTACCGCCATGGCATCGCTGTTGTGTTGCCAATAGAACTCGGCTTCGATTAACGGCTGCGGTTTGGCTTTCACTTCACCTTGGAAATCCAGTTTTCTGACAACCGCATTTGGTGTTTCGTGTAAGGTTTTCAATAGTGGCGGGGCGATGGTCAAACGGTCACAACCGGCTAATTCGATGATTTCACCGACATTACGGAAGCTGGCGCCCATAACCACGGTTTTATAGCCGTATTGTTTGTAATAATTGTAAATTTTGGTGACGGAAATCACGCCCGGATCTTCAGCCGGTGCGTATTCTTTCTTATCGGAATTGGCTTTATACCAGTCTAAAATACGACCTACGAACGGTGAAATTAAGTAAACACCGGCTTCTGCACAGGCACGGGCTTGGGCTTCGGAGAATAGTAGCGTTAGGTTACAGTTAATGCCTTCTTTTTCTAAGATTTCCGCGGCGCGAATACCTTGCCATGTGGAAGCGATTTTAATCAAAATGCGATTTTTATTAATCCCTGCCGCTTCATAAAGGGCGATAAGTTTTCTGGCTTTCGCAACAGTGGCTTCTGTGTCATAAGAAAGGCGGGCATCCACTTCGGTAGAAACGCGACCCGGCACCAATTTTAAGATTTCTAAACCGATGTTTACCGCTAATTTATCTTCCGCATCAATAAGTTGTTGCGATTTATCCTGGCTTTTCTGTTTGCCGTAAGTAATGGCTTCATCAATCAATGTGGCATATTGCGGAAGCGCTGCCGCACTCAGAATCAGAGACGGGTTAGTTGTCGCATCTTCCGGTTTGTATTGGCGGATTGCATCAATATCGCCGGTATCGGCGACCACAGAGGTAAGTTCACGAAGAGAATCTAGCTGGTTAGTCATAATTTATTCCTTATTTGATTCGTAGAAGTGGAAAAACGAGTTGATTATCAGAAAGCCATCATATCCTTGGCAAAAAACTATCGAAAATATAACTGTATTTGATACAGAAAGCAACTTAAAACTACCTTTATAAAAGCGTGTTTCACATAATGAAATTAATAGGTTTTATCTTGATATTATTAAATTAATGTTAAATATTTGTGCTTTTTAGCGCGGTTAGAACTGTATAATGCGCAAATTATTAGCAATTGAAAAAAAGTTCAATTTATTCTAAAAAAACTATTGCAAAGATTTTGTAAAAGCCTATAATACGCCGGCACAACGACGCGCCGTTGTAGTTTTTTATAGACAGCGCGTCGTTTTTTGTTCTTTAACAATCAATCAGACAAACTGTGTGGGCACTTAGAGATTCGTTTTAGATTTAGATATTTAAAAATAGGA
>NZ_NRDF01000021.1 GCF_003130205.1 Aggregatibacter actinomycetemcomitans | reverse complement strand
AAAACTTTTTACCAACCACAAGTTTGTTTAGCTTAGTGAAAAAACATTTGACTTTGGGGCTGGGAGACAGTATCTACGGATCCCGGATAGCGCAAGCATTCATGCTTGTGCTGATTTGGTTTAAGCATTGGACGCTTGAACCTTCATTTTGTTCTCAAAAAACACCTCCAAAACCGACCGCACTTTTTCTTTATTTCTTCAACGTTTCCACATAGCCCGCCACATCTTGCATATCCTGTTCGCTGAGGGTGGATTTGGCGCGGTTGCCGGCGCCTTCGATTTTGCCGCTGCGGTCTTGCAGGGCGTTGATGATTTGGTCTTGGGTGAAGGTGTTGATGATTTGGGATTGTCCCATTGCCGGTTTTTCTGCCTGTTTGCCGTGGCAGAGGGCGCAGGAACGGTTGTACACTTTTTGTCCGTGTGCAATGTCGGGTTCGGCTTGGGCGGCGCTGATGGCGCAGCAAGCGAGAAGAAAGAAAGTAAAGTCGCGTTTTTTCATGGTGGATTAGCTTTTCGTCGGGTTGAATAATTGCTGTAAATCCTTTTCGGAAAGTAAGCCTTCAAATTTGTGTAATAGCTTGCCGTTCGGGTCGATGACAAATGAGGTTGGGGTGCCGATGAGTTGGTAGCGTTCGGCGGTGATTTTCATTTGATCTTTGAAAACCGGCAAATTTAATTGACGTTTGGTGACGATGGCTTGGGTGTCGGCGTTTTCGCCGTCGATGTTCATGGCGACCAATTGGACGCGGTTAGGGTATTTTTCCGCCCATTGTTGCAGGGTTTGGAGTTCTACAATGCAGGCGCCGCAAGTTTCCGACCAGAAATTGATAAGCACGGTTTTGCCCTGCCAGTCGTTCAATGTGGCTTTGTTGCCCAGCAAATCAAAAGCGGCGATTTCCGGCGCAGGTTGCCCGAGCTGCGCGTTTTCTTCCTTGCAAGAAACGCTGAAAAAAATGACCGCACTTATGGCGAGGAAGCGAATGACGTTAGCCCACATTTTTTTCCTCGCCTGACAATTTGCCGTGTTGTAAATAAAGAATGCGATTGGTGAGTTTGCCTAAATCGGGGTTATGAGTCACCATCACGATAGTGCGCCCTTGTCGGTTTAACTCGGTGAGCAAATCCAACACCAAATGTTCATTTTTCTCGTCGAGGTTGCCCGTCGGTTCATCGGCGAAAATCACCGGTGGTTGGTTCACCAACGCACGGGCGATACACACTCGTTGCTGTTCCCCGCCGGAAAGTTGGCTCGGGCGGTGATCCATACGGTGCGTCAAGCCCACCTGTTCCAACACCGCTTTGGCGGTGGCTTCATCCACCACACTGTGATAATGTTGCGCCAGCATGACGTTTTCCAAGGCGGTTAAATAGGGGATTAAATGGAATTGTTGGAACACCAAACCGATTTTCTCCGCAAGAAAGCGCTGTCTGCCCGTTTCGTCCAGTTGCGCTGCGTCCACGCCGTCCAGAATCACTTTGCCTTCGCTGGCGGTGTCCAAGCCGGTGAGAATGTTCATTAAAGTGGTTTTGCCCGAGCCGGACGCGCCCATGATTGCCACAAACTCGCCTTCGGCAATTTGAATATTAATGTCTTCAAGTGCGGTCACTTGCCCGAATCTTTTATATAAATGCTGAGTTTCAATAACGGTTTTAGCCATGTTATTCCCCTTTTAACACATTGGCGGTTTGAATTTTTAAGGCGCGGCGGGTCGGCACGATAACCGCGATAAACGCCACTAATAAGGATAACCCTATGGTGATCGGCAACACCGGCAGGCGCATATCAATGTAGGCTTTGAAGACGGTTAAGCCGAGTACTTGCGCCAGCAAATAGCCGATAATTAAGCCGCTGATAATTGCGCACACGGCGATGATTAAGGTTTCCGCGCCGATTTGTTTGATGATGTCCCGGCTTTTCGCGCCGAGGGCTTTTTGCAGCGCAAATTCTTTTGCCCGTTCGCCTACGATGGCGATCAAGGTCGTATTCACGCAGAGGGTCGCCAAAATCAGAATCACCACGGAAATAAGCCCCATCAAGCCTTTAATTTTATCCAGAATTTGCCCTTCGGAGGCGGAGACTTTGCGAATCGGGTGAATGTCCAAATCGGGATATTGTTGCTGTAGCTGTTGTGCGAATTGTTCCACTTGCCCCTGATCGTTTTTCACGTTAAGCAAGGCATTGGTGGCAAGGTTTTCTTTTTCCAGCCAGTTTTGCGCAAAATCCAGGCTCACGATGAGCATATTATCGGTGGCGTCGCCCGTTTCCACGATAGCTTTAATTGTAAACTGGTGTTTATCCACCGCGTTCAGGCTTAAGGTCAGCTTACTGCCCACTTTCAGATTTAAACGCTCGGCGAGGGTTTTGCCGATCATGGCGTTGCGTTCGTCAAAATTGACGCCAATGGGCGTGCCGGTGATTTGCCAGTAGGGCGCGAGGGTTTTCATGTCTTCAAACCACACGCCCATGATGACGATTTTTTCCAAATCGCTACGGGCTACGCCGTATAAATAAGGGCTGGCGGCGGTAATTAAGCCTTTTGGCGCCAGGTTAATAATCTCTTGCACCTGATCCACTTTAATCAAACCGCCGTTGTTTGAGCCGATATAAAAGTTAGCGCCGAAGGTGCGCAGTTCCTGGCTCATTTTGGTGTTGATGTCGAAATACACCGCCGCCATGGCGGTAACGATGGAGGCGCCCACCGTGAGTGCGGCAAAGATGATGAATACCCGCTGCAAACGTAGCCGTAAGGCGCGTAACACCAAGCGCCAGAACATATTGATGGGTTTATTGTCTGCCATAAAGCACCTCGATAGGATAAAGACGGGCAATACGATGTGCCGGGAACCAGGCGCCGATAACCGCAATTAACACGGAAATCACCAGCACGCAAGGCACTACAATCCACGCGAAACTGAGCGGCGCGCCGAATAAGGTGGCGCCGATAAAGCGTGCCAAGCCCCAACCGGCAATACAGCCTAACATCCCGCCGATGAAGCCGCTGATGATGGCTTCACAATAAAACAGCAACACGATTTGCCATTGATAGGCGCCGAGCGCTTTCATTAAGCCGATTTCTTTGCTGCGTTCGATGATCGTGGTGGTCATGAGGGAGGCGATCCCCATGGCGGCGGCAATGAGCGCGGCAAGGGTTACCACGGCAAGTAATAATTGGATTTTCTCAATAACCACGCCTTCTGAGGCGGCTACCTGCCAAATCGGGCGAACAATGGCGCCGGAAATGGCTTCTTCCAATTGGTGAGAAATGGAGGAAACATAAGCGGTGCAATACCAGCGGTCATATTCTTCCGCCGCCAAGCCGTCCACGTTGGCGCGCGCTTTGCGTGATAAATCGTTTTCCGGCACAGTGAGAGCGGAGACTTTCACTGCCTGTATTTTGCCTTCCAATCCAAGTAAATTTTGTACCGCACTTAATGGCAAAATCAGTTGTTGTTCTTCCGTGCCGCCGGTTTTCACAATGCCTTTTACAATAACCTTGAGCTGTTGCTGCGGCGCCTGTTCATCTTGTTGATAGCGTAATGCTAGCGTATCGCCTATTTTCCACTGATGCTGTTTGGCAAGTTGTGTGCCGAGCAACGCCGGAATTTGATCGCCGAAATCATCGGTGGCGTCATTCACCCATTCGCCTTCCACCTGCCAGTAGGGGCTGATTATTTTTTGCCCGGTGTGGTAATCCTCCTCATCAGGCACGGCAATTTGATGGTCAAAAAACGTGCCGAGAATATTAATGTCTTGCTCATTGCCGTTTGGCGCTTTGGCACTGACTTGCGCGCCAAGTAACGGCGCGAAACCCACGATATTGTTACGCCAGAAAATGTCTTTGATGTTCGGCAGTTCTTTTTCATCTAAAAAATTCTGCGTGGCAAGGGAATTATTGCCGCTCACTTCATCAGGCAAAATGGCGCTGCTGGCAGGTTCCACCAGAATGTTGGCGCCGTAAGATTTAAGTTCTTTCGCCATTTTGTCGCCGATGCCGATGGACACCGCAAGCAAGGCGGAAATTAAACCGGCGGCGAGGAAAATCGTCACAATGGCGAGGAGTTTGCGTTTTAAGCCGTAACGCCAGGATTGAAATAACATTCTTGCCAACATGATTATTTCTCCTCTTTCGTTATTGAATCCATGGTGGAATCCGTAGCGGTTTTGTTGAGATACGCTTCCGGATTATCGCGGAACAGATTCAGGTTCTTTTCATCGCTGAAGAAGTAGGTTTTGCCGTCATAGCTGTATTTATGTTCTGTTTTGGTGTTGGTGAGTTTTTTGCCGTTGACGGGATCCACAACCTCAATTTCAATGACCGTAGTGAAGTAATTCAAGCCTTCTTCCAGACTTTTCTTGCTGATGACGATTTCCGTTTCCGTCTGTTTCCAGTCATCAATCGGCACCGGATTGCAGCCCCCCGGTTTGCCGATAGACGGCGTAAATAAACGCACGCCGCAACCCACGCATACCACTTGGTTGCCTTCCATCACATAGCCTTGGTCGCCGCATAAAATGCAGGCATCGAACACGGCGGCGAGGCTGAGTTTTTCGGCAAGGCGATTGATGATAAAGAAACGCACCGCTTTGCCATCATCGGCGATCCAAAGAAAACGGTGTAATTTGCCGTCTTTCACCTGTTCGATGGGAATGCGCACGTTGTTTTCTGCATCTAAGGTGATTCGTTGCGCTTCCGAAAGTTGCGGCGGCTGGGAGGCAATTTTGTCCCAATAGAGTTGAGAAGCCAGAATGATTGCCACTGCCGTGAAACCGTAAGCGATGATTTTGGCAGAAGTGCGTTTGGCGGCAATGGCTTTGCGTTTTTCGATAGGTTGTTGTTCGATATTGACCTGACGAACGCGCGGCAAGTGCATTTTAAAGGTAAAAACAAGCACGATAAACGCCAGCACGGCGGCGTTGATGTAATTCAAATAAGCGGAAATATTGCCCGATTTCGCCACAAAACTTAACCGCACTTTGGTGAGTTCCAGCACTTGCAATTTCATTAATATGAGCAGTACGTCGCCGATGATCGGGGTAATCAAGAGCAGGGTGAAAATGGTGGTTAAGAGGACAGAAAGTGCGGTCGTTTTTGCAGGCGTTTTTTGCTGTTGAAATAAAATGTATAGCCAGCCGGCGACGATCAGACAGAAAATAAAACCGAGAATGATGGCGCTGAGGTGGAGTAAAAATTCCGTATTAACCACATCGGTGTCGGTGATGGCAGCGATATTCGGATCTTTTGCCCATAAATGCCCGGCAAGTACGGACAGCATGATATGCCAAAAGCCGTTAATTTTTTGCCAATGAAGAAATTGAAAGAGGTAAGCGAACAATAAAATACAGAACGCGACAAGGGCTGCGGCAAGTTTTGCGCTTTGTGTCACGGGTAAATTTAAGGTGATGAGGCTGCCGATAATAAAACCGAAAAGCGAAAGCCAAATGAGTTTCTTGAAATTGGTTTGTGGGTAACGCACCCAACTGCAACCGAGCAGCAGAGAAATCGGGAGTAGGGTTTGAATGAGAAAAACAAAGAAATAGTTCATAGCTTACTCCGAGTATTTGAATCAATCATTTCGCTTATTTTTATGGATGGGTTAATTATGCCCTCAAATAAACAAAAACACCTTGATATGTCTCAAGGTGTTTTTATTGATTTTTGTTTTTATTAACACCTGAACGGGTTATTTCAAACCGGTGAATTTAAATTCATAGTTCACATCGAACGGTTTCCACCAACGACCGACACCGGTTTCTTCATCGGTGTGACGGTGCATACCGGCTTTGGGCGGCGGGTCGATGTGGTAAGTTAATTTATAGTTACCCACGCCCATCATTTTGATATTCGCGCCGTAGTGCGGACCGTCGCTGGCAACCATCGGCATGAATGTTCCTTCTTGTTTTTCACCGGTATCGGCGTTCACTAAAGTATATTGAATGGTTAAATACGGCAGCCATTCGCCTTCACCAAAACCGTTTTTGTTGCCTTTGGTGGCGTGAATGTCCGCTTCTAAGTGAATGTCGGATTTGGCAGCCGGCAAGCCCATGCCGCGCGGTTCCATGTCAACCGGTTGCAAATACACGGCGGCAATTTCCATTTCGTTCATGGTGACAGGTTCGCCGATTGGGTATTCTTTAAAACCTAAAGCGGCGGGCGCGGTGATCATACCTGCCAAAAGTGCGGTAGCGATTAACGTTTTTTTCATACTTAGTTTCTCCTTAACTGAATAAGTATTTGTCGTTTGAAATCAAACAGATTTTTTGCTTTGGTACTTCATATAAATTAACGCAAAAACAGCGGCAACCAACAGCACAGCCTGTGGAACCAATGTTTCTACATAAGGATAAATACCCAACCACGGGATTTCTGTCATGCCGGAAACGAGGGTCGGTTCAAATAATTTGCCTTCAATCAGCTCCAGTACGCTTTTGCCGGCGAACACAAACGCCATGAAATACATGAAGGAACCGGTGAACATAAAGAACGGCTTAAGCGGTAGTTTCACCACGGTGTAGCGCATAATGAAATAGCACACGGCGAGGATAATCACACCGACGAAGAAGCCGCCGAAAAGATAGAAATAATCCACCGCACTTTTGGCGTCGCCGGCGAGGGCGTAGTAGAACAGCACGGTTTCCGCGCCTTCACGATAAACCGCCAGGAAGCTGGTGAGCCATAAACCCACTAAGGAACCGGTGGTCAGCGCGGTGGACAGTTTGCCTTCCAAATAACGTTTCCAGTTTTGCGCTTCCACTTTGGACAACAGCCAGTAGCTCATCATGAACAACATTACCACCGCGATGATCATAGTAAAGCCTTCCAACAATTCGCGGCTGGCGCCGGAATTAGAGAAAATCATCTGGAAGATGGCGGCGGTGATGACGCTACCGAGCAACGCCACATACACGGACTGGCGAATAACGGGCAGTTTGTCTTGATAGTTGTTTTTCACCAAATATGCCACGATCGCGGCAACAATCAGCAAGGCTTCCAATCCTTCACGTACGATGATTAACAGGCTGTATAAGAATATACTCCAAGCGGTTTGTGTTCCACCCTGTAACATTTCTACCGCCTTGGTTAAATCTTGGCTTAACCCGGTGGCTTGATCTTGTAACTTTTCTTTCTTCGCACCGGCTTTCATTAAGCTCACAAGGCGGGTGAAATAGCCTTCCAATTGGGCTTTAAAGTTGCTGTCACGGGAACCGATTTTGTTCTCCATGCCGGTGTTTTCAAAAATATCAAAATAGGTATCCTGCACCGCCAACATGGCTTTTTTCCCTTCGCCTTGTTCGTATAACCCGATGGCTTGCTGAATTCCCGCATTCACCTGTACGCTGATTTGCGCCCAGTCTTTGTCCGGTGTGGTATCGGCAACGGTTTGATTGGCAGGTTGTTCCACTTGATCGTCTCGGGTGGTCGGCAAGTCGGGAAGCTGTTCTTCGATGTCTTGCAGCAAGGTCGTAATTTGATAGCCGAAATTGCTGATTTGATCAGGCACTTCGCTGAGTTTGATGAGATCGTAAAATTGCTGATTGAAGTTGGCGGAAATGGCGGCGGAACGATTTTGACGAATGGACATTTCCATTTCGGAATTTTTATAACCCTCATACTGCGCTTGCTGCACCAGTTTTTTCGCCGTGGCGTAATCTTGGGCTTCATAAGCGGTAACCGCTTGGGCTAATAGATCGTCAATGGTTTTAAAACTTTTTTGCCAGTGGGCCGCGATGGTTTGGTTTTCATACACGCCATGTTGACCGGAGGCGTTGAGTTGATGACCGTCTTTTAAGGAGGGAAGCACTTCCTGCAGTTCGGCTTTCAGCCCGTCGATTTTGGCTTTCACCTGATCTCGCGGTAACCCGTCACGAATCATTTTGCGAATTTCACCGAAAATGGCTTCCATTTGGTAGCTTTTTTGTGCGGAGAAGTTAATGCGAATCGGACCTTCCAGATTTTCAAACACCTCAAAATACGCCATTTGCACTTCCGTTTGCGCATCGTCGGCTTTGTTCTCGGCATAAAGTGCGGCGGTTTTATCCAGCCGATTTTCAATATCCTGCACCCATGCCTGATAGTTATCTTCTGCATGAGTAAACGCCGAGAATAAAATAAACACACTAAAAAGAATACATTGATACCAACGGGAAAGACGCATACCCCATCTCCTTATCGTAAAACTATTCCTGCTTGATGTAATTGATAATAATTATCCTCTAATAAATTCAGAGTGCAAGGGAAAATCAACCGCCTTTTCATTGAAATGTGATCCATGTAGCATTTGTTACAAACTTGAAATCAATGGTTTACATTTTTATAACGTTTTGTTGCAAGGGAATTTGATGGAAGGCAAGGAAAAGTGTGGTTGTTTTTAAAAATGTTTTGTAGGGGCGGATCCTGTGCCCGCCCGGTCAACCCATCAAATATTCGGGCAGGCACAGGAGCTGCCCTATGTCTTTCCAAATTAATTCGACGGTTTTGCTTCTTCCACTGGTACCGATTTGTCTTCTTTTAACACGTCCCACACGCTTTCCGGTTTGGTTGTGGTGTTAGCGTTGGTTTGGGTTGGGGCGTTGGTGACGATGTTGGCGGTTTGGGTCAACACGGCTTGTTGGCAGAAGGATTGGTTTCTGTCCGCCCAAACGGGAATGGTGCGTGAGCTGGCGCAGTCCCAGCCGCCGTAGGAATTGATACCGACCCATTTGATGTCTTGCGGCTTGTGCAGTTTTAACGGGCGGATGACGGAACGTTGTAAATAATTTTTATAAACCTGTAATGCACCGCTGGCACTGGTGAGTTTGGTTTCGCCGTTGTCGTCGCGCCCTAGCCAAACAGCGGTGACGTTTTCGCCGTCGATCCCCACGAACCAAGTATCACGTGCATTATTCGTAGTGCCGGTTTTGCCCGCCAAATGTAAATGGGCGAATTCGTTTTGCAGGCTACGCGCCGTGCCGCGATGCACCACTTGTTGCATAGCAAATAAGGTTTGGAAAGCGGCTTCTTGCGGCACCACTTGTTGCGGTGCGAATTTTCGCTCATAAATCACATTGCCTTGTCTATCTACCACGCTGTTAATGGTGTTCAACGGCACGCCGGCGCCTTCGTTGGCGATAGTTTGATAGAGTTTGGTCACATCATAAGGCGAAATGGAATAGGAGCCGAGCAGGGTTGACGGCACTTTCGGAATGGCGACTTTATCCCAACCCATAGCTTGTTGCACGGAAATCACTTTGGTTAATCCGAGCTTCATGCCGATGTTCACTGTCGGGATATTCAGCGAGCGTACTAAGGCATCCATCAGCATGACGGAACCGCTGTATTTGCGATCGTAATTGCGCGGTTGCCATGGCGGGCTGCCTTTGATGTTAATGGTAATCGGTTGATTGTTGATCGGTGTATTCAGGCGGAACTGATCCGGGTACATAAGTGCGGTCAAATAAATGGACGGTTTTACTAAAGAACCGATTTGCCGTTTCGCCGTCAAGGCGCGGTTGAAGCCGGCAAACTGAGTTTGTAAGCCGCCCACGATGGCGCGCACTTCGCCGGTTTGGTAATTGGCAACCACCATGGCGGATTCCAAATGCGGATTTTTATGTTTCGTCTGTAAATCGGATACGGCGTTAATCACCGCCTGCTCGGCGTGATCTTGTTGTTTCACATCTAAGGTGGAGAAAATCCGTGCGCCCAATAAATTTGCGGCTTTGCCTTCGCCGAGGTGATGGCGTAATTCCGTTTGCAGGGTTTGAATAAATGCCGGATATTTGCGGCTGATTTTCCCTTTTTCCTGCACGCCGAGCGGGCGTTGGCTCAATAATTGATAAAGTTCTTCGCCGATGACTTTGTGTTCCAGCATTAAATGTAACACCACATTACGACGTTCAAGTGAGTTGTTCGGGTTGCGCCATGGATTATACAGCGACGGACCTTTTACCATGCCCACCAACAGCGCAATTTGATCCAGGCTGATTTCTCGCACGGAACGTCCGAAATAAAACTGGCTGGCTAATTCAAAACCGTGGATTTGGTTATCGCCGTTTTGCCCGAGGTAAATTTCGTTCAGGTAAGTTTCCAGAATGCGGTTTTTGTCGTAGCGCCAATCCAGAATCAACGCCATCAAGGCTTCGTTAATTTTACGGCTGAGGGTGCGTTCGTTGGTTAAAAACAGATTTTTAACCAATTGTTGAGTGAGGGTGCTGCCGCCTTGTACCGTTTGCCCTGCTTGAATATTGGTGATCATAGCGCGTAAAATGCTGAGCGGGCTGATGCCGTCGTGTTCAAAGAAACGGCGATCTTCGGTAAGCAATAGGGCGTCGATGAGTAAGCGCGGATATTGTTGCAAGGAAATGGCAAGGCGTTCTTCTTTGTCCGATTGCAAAATGGCGATAAGTTTCGGCGCCATGCGGAATTCATCGATGGTTTTAACGTTAATCAGATCTTCAATCACCGCCAGTTTATCCTGCCGGAAACGCAGGCGGAAAACCCGTTGCGCTTCCGGCGTATCGGGAAACGGGAAGCCGCGACGCAATAACACGATGGTATTGTCTTCGATTTTGAAATCGCCCGGCGCGGCAATCATGGTGGTTTGGCGGTATTCGTTATCCAGTAAAATCTGTTTTATTTGCTCAAGGCTTAGTTCGTCGCTGACCCGAATGCTTTCAATGCGACTATACACTTCCGCCGGTAAACGCCAAATTTGCCCGTCCATTTTGCTGCGGATTTGCCAATCTAAATAAGCGGAATAGCAAAACAGCATACAAAAGGCGGTAAATGCCGTTTTTAACATCAGGATTTTCCAAGATCTTTTCGGCTTTGTCGGTTGCTGTTCGGTGGAGGAATGTTGATCTTGTGTCTTTGCCATGTGCGTTACCGTTCGGGCTGAGTTGGAATTAAGGGCGGATAAAAGCTAAGTAAGAATGCAGAAAACGGGCGAAATCTTCAATGCCGCAAAAGGCAATGATCGTGGCGTTATAATAAAACCTATCTCTTCCAATTCCGCCTGATGATCGATGTGCCGGCGGGTTTTCCAAATAAGAAAGTGCGGTGGAAATTAACTGTGGATCCAACCGCACTTCGATGTTAAACCGATTAGCGAAAACGCTATGTTCCATGGAACGCTTGGCGATGATATTGCCTTGATAGGCGGTAAATTGAAAATTCATGTCAGATGCTGAAGGAGGAACCGCAACCGCAAGTGGAGGAGGCGTTCGGGTTATTTACAACAAAACGTGAACCTTCCAAACCCTCGGTGTAATCAACGGTGCCGCCGATTAAATATTGTAAGCTCATTGGGTCGATGACTAACTGCACGCCTGAATTTTCCACGGTGAGGTCACCGTCGTTGACTTTTTCGTCGAAGGTGAAGCCGTATTGGAAACCGCTGCAACCGCCGCCGGTGATGTACACGCGCAATTTAAGAGCCGGATTTTCTTCTTCGGTAATTAAGGTTTTAACTTTTTGCGCAGCCGCGTCGGTAAAAGTTAACGGAACGGATATCTCTGTCATTGTAATTCCCCACGATTTAGTCGAAGCTGTATTATCCATTAACCCACTATTCCATTCAAGAATTTATCAAGGATTTTTCAATAGGTAAGTGCTATAATTCTACGTACGAATTTTTAACAGGGAGATGAATATAATGATTCCATTAAGAACGGAAGCTGAAATTGTTAAATTACGGAAAGCATGTAAATTGGCATCTGATATTTTAGTGATGATTGAGCCTTATGTTAAGGAAGGCGTAACAACCGGTGAATTAGATCGTATCTGCCATGATTATATGGTGAATGAACAAGAAGCGATTCCGGCATGCCTGAATTATCATGGTTTTCCAAAGTCCATTTGTACCTCTATTAATGAGGTGGTTTGTCATGGTATTCCTAATGATGATAAACGATTGAAATACGGCGATATTATAAATATTGACGTCACGGTCATCAAAGACGGTTATTACGGCGATAATTCCAAAATGTATATTGTGGGTGAAACCAATTTACGCAGTAAAAAATTGGTGGAAGCGGCACAAGAAGCGCTTTACGTAGGCTTGCGTACGGTAAAACCGGGGATTCGTCTCAATGAAATCGGTCGTGCGGTGCAAAAATATACGGAATCGCAAACTTTCAGCGTGGTACGTGAATATTGCGGGCATGGCGTAGGCACGGAATTCCACTGCGAACCGCAAGTGTTGCATTATTACGCGGATGACGGCGGTGTGATTTTAAAACCGGGCATGGTGTTTACCATCGAACCGATGATTAATGCCGGCAAGAAAGAAGTACGTTTAATGGGTGACGGCTGGACGGTGAAAACTAAAGATCGTAGCCATTCCGCGCAATTCGAGCATGAACTGGTGGTCACCGAAAACGGTTGTGAAGTCATGACCATTCGTGATGAAGAAATTGCCGAAGGGCGTATTCAACGTTTTATGGTGAATGCTTAATTGACTGAAATCTGCCGTGTTTCTCATGGCGGATTTTTTCTATTTCTGCTTTTTTATCAAGGCCTATGCTTTTTCCTTACGATACGCAAATCGACATCACCCCAAGTGCGGTCAAAATTCAGAAAGAAAATTTAAAGCAGTTTGAACTGGCGAATTTCGACGACATTGCCGTAGATCAATTCATCGCCAATCGCACCGCGTTTTACGATCAATTACTCGCCCATTTGTGGCGGCATTTTCAATTTGCCGACGATCCCGCGTTGAGCCTTATTGCGGTAGGTGGCTACGGGCGGGAGGAAATGTTTCCCCTTTCTGATCTGGATATTTTAATGTTAACCGCACAACCCGCCACGCCGGCATTACAGGAAAATCTGGGGCAGTTCGTGCAGTTTTTATGGGATTGCGGTTTTAACGTGGGACACAGCATTCGCACCCTGGAAGAATGTAAAACGGAAGGGCTGGCGGACATTACCATCGCCACCAATTTGCTGGAAGCGCGCTACTTGTGCGGTAACCGTGATTTGTTTAAAGCGTTGGTGAACTTGGTGCGACAACTGGATTTTTGGTCGAAAACGGATTTCTGTCAGGCAAAAATTCGGGAGAAAATAGAACGTTACCAACGTTATAACAACACCGCTTACAATCTTGAGCCGGACATTAAATACAGCCCGGGCGGATTGCGCGATTTGCATTTGTTGTATTGGATCGCGCTGCGTCATAACGGCGCAAAAAATTTGCAGGAAATTTTACAGGCGGGGTTTATTCATCCGGCAGAACATGCGTTATTGCTGAAAAGCCAGCAATTTCTGTTTAAAGTGCGGTATGCTCTGCACTTAATTTTGAAGCGTTATGACAACCGCCTGTTATTTGATCGCCAACTGAAAGTCAGCGAATTACTAGGCTTCCAAGGAGAAGGCAATCTGGGCGTAGAAGCCATGATGAAGCGCTTTTTTCAGGCATTGCACTCCATTTCGTTGTTAAGCGAATTGCTGGTAAAACATTATCAGGAACATTTTTTAACCCGTCATGAAATAAGGAACGAGCAAATGCTCGACGAAAATTTCAGCCTGCTTAATCAATCCATTTGCCTGCGTAATCACCAATGCTTTGAGCAACAGCCGGAAAGTATTCTCGATCTTTTTTATCATTTAACCCAATATCCGCAGGCGGAAATTCATTCTTCCGTCTTGCGCGAGCTTTATTTGGCGCTGGATCAACGGCAGGGGTATCTGTGCGATTTGCCGGCGGCGCGGGAAAAGTTCGTGCGCCTGTTTAATCAGCCGAATGCGATTAAACGCGCTTTTTTCCCGATGCACCAATACGGCGTGCTTACCGCCTATTTACCGCAATGGGGCAACATCGTCGGTTTAATGCAGTTTGATTTATTCCATTGCTACACCGTGGACGAACATATTCTGCGCGTCATGTTAAAACTGGAAAGTTTTTTAGAGGACGCCTCGGTGCAAAGCCATCCCATTTGCTACCAAATATTCAGCCGAATTTCCGACCGCACTTTGTTGTATATTGCCGCCTTATTTCACGATATTGCCAAAGGGCGCGGCGGTTCGCACGAGTTGCTGGGGGCGGTGGATATGCGCGAATTTGCCGTTCGGCACGGCTTTGATCAACGGGAAACGGAAACCATGGCATGGCTGGTGGAGCAGCATTTGCTGATGTCAGTCACGGCGCAACGGCGGGATATTCATGATCCGGAAATTGTGCTGAATTTCGCCGAACTGGTGCGTAATCAGGTGCGTTTGGATTATTTAACCTGCCTGACCGTCGCCGATATTGTGGCGACCAATGAAACCTTGTGGAACAGCTGGAAACGTTCTTTGCTGGCAACTTTGTACGATTATACCACGCAACAATTCGCCCAAGGGCTGGAAAGCCTGCTGGATAACCAAGCGAAAGCGAAAAAACATCGCCGATTGGCATTGCAGGAAATACGCGAAAAAACCACCGCACTTTCCGACAAACACATCGAAAAATTGTGGCAACGTTGTCCACCGGATTATTTCTTGCGCAATTCGCCGCAACAAATCAGTTGGCATACCCGCTTGCTTGCCGAATTTGAAGGGGAATTGTTGGTGAAAGTCAGCAACCGGTTTTCTGCCGGCGGAACAGAAATTTTCATTTACACCAAAGACCGTCCGAACCTGTTTCACAAAGTGGTAAGCACCATCGGCGCGAAAAAACTCAGTATCCACGATGCGCAAATTATCACCGCAAAAGACGGCTATGTGCTGGACAGTTTTATCGTGACCGAATTGGACGGTTCCGTATTGCCTTTTGATCGTCGTCGCATGTTGGAAGCCGCATTAACGGAAAGTTTAAACTCCGATGTGGTCAATAAACAACGTCTGCGTGAAAAACATCAATTGGCGCATTTTCATGTCAAAACCGAAGTGCGTTTTTTGAATCTTGAAAAAACCGATCAAACGGAAATGGAACTGTTCGCCTTAGATCAGGCGGGCTTGCTGGCGGATGTCAGCGCCGTATTCTGCGAATTGGAACTGAATTTACTCAACGCTAAAATCACCACCATTGGTGAAAAAGCAGAAGATTTTTTTATTCTGACGAATAAGGCGGAAAAAGCATTAAACGAAGAAGAAAGAGCGAGGTTATTGAATCGTTTATTACAGATTTTGAGTTAGCGTTTTACATAACAAAAGTGCGGTGGGTTTAAAAAACGTTTTTAAAACACACCGCACTTTTTGTGATTTCAGGTTAAGCCTGTTCGGCAAAGGTAATATCTGCCGCCGCTAAAGTGCGGTCAATATCTTCATCGGAATGGGCGAGGGACATAAAGCCCGCTTCAAATGCCGATGGCGCCAGGTAAACGCCGAGCTCTAACATTTTGTGGAAGAAGCGTTTAAATTTTTCCGTGTCGCACGCCATCACGTCCTGATAACAGGTAACGTCTTTTTTGTCGGTAAAGAAAATGCCGAACATCCCGCCCACATAATTGACCGTAAACGGCACTTGATGCTTCGCTGCCAGTTGTTGTAAGCCTTGCGCCAGTTTTTCCGTTTGTCGGGCGAGCTTTTGCTCGTTGCCGGCGCGTTTTAATTCCGTTAAACAAGCGATGCCCGCCGCCATGGCAATAGGGTTGCCGGATAACGTACCCGCCTGATAAACGGGACCGGTCGGCGCAATGTGTTGCATGATCTCTTTTTTACCGCCGAACGCGCCCACCGGCATACCGCCACCGATGACTTTGCCCAAACAGGTTAAATCCGGCGTGACATTATAGTAGCTTTGTGCGCCACCGAGCGCCACGCGGAAGCCGGTCATCACTTCGTCAATAATAAAGACTGCACCATATTGATCACAGAGTTTGCGCAAACCTTGCAGGAAATCGTTTTTCGGCGGCACGCAGTTCATGTTGCCGGCAACGGGTTCAACGATAACGCAGGCGATGTCGTCAGGGTATTGCTCAAATGCCTGTTGGACGGAATCAAGATCGTTATAGGTGCAGGTGAGGGTGTGTTTGGCGAAATCCGCCGGCACGCCCGGGGAGTTCGGTTGCCCCAGTGTTAATGCGCCGGAACCGGCTTTTACCAACAGGGAATCCGCATGACCGTGATAACAACCTTCAAATTTAATGATTTTATCGCGCTTGGTGTAGCCGCGCGCCAAACGAATGGCGGACATGGTGGCTTCGGTGCCGGAGCTGACCATTCTGGCCATTTCAATAGACGGAACCAGGCTGCACACCAATTCGGCAAGTTCGATTTCCAACGGCGTCGGTGCGCCGAAGCTGAGCCCGTTTTGCGCGGTCTTGATGACGGCGTTTAAGATGGACGGGTGGTTGTGTCCTAAAATCATCGGCCCCCAAGAACCGACGTAATCGATATATTTTTTGCCTTCCGTGTCGTAAATGTATGCCCCTTGGGCTTTCTCAATAAAGACCGGTGTTCCGCCGACGCCGTTAAAGGCGCGAACGGGAGAGTTCACCCCGCCGGGAATTACTTGTTGGGCGCGGGAAAAAAGTGCGGTTGAATTTATCATCGTTTTTTATCCTTACGTTAAAAAAATGTATGACATTGTACTGAAAAAAGAGGAGGTTAGTAAAAATATTTATGTAGCCTTTTGCCTTTGTGATATGCTTTGCGCATTTTATTTTCACGGGAAAACCTATGTTACTGACGTTAATTGTTACATTTTTGGGGGCATTTTTAACTTTACTCGTGATGCGTCCCGTTGCAATGCGATTCGGCTTGGTGGATAAACCTAACTACCGTAAACGCCATCAGGGCGCGATTCCGTTAATCGGTGGAATTTCATTGTTTATGGGTAACCTTTGTTTTTATCTGATGCAATGGGAGCAAACCCGTTTACCTTACCTTTATTTATTCAGTATTTTGGTGTTGTTATTAATGGGGATCATTGATGACCGCTATGATATAAGCCCTTTCTTGCGTGCCGGCATTCAAGCGTTTTTAGCCATTCTGATGATTGATATGGGGAATGTTTACCTCGATCATCTGGGGCAAATTCTCGGTCCGTTTCAGTTAACGTTGGGATCTATCGGTTTAATTATTACCGTGTTGGCGACCATCGGGATCATTAACGCATTCAACATGATTGATGGAATTGACGGCTTGCTCGGTGGCTTGTCTTGTGTCTCTTTTGCGGCGATTGGTATTTTGATGTACCGCGACGGACAAATGGATTTGGCGTATTGGAGTTTCGGTTTAATCATTGCGATTCTCCCTTATTTACTAATGAATCTGGGGATTCCGCTGGGACCGAAATTTAAAGTGTTTATGGGGGATGCCGGCAGTACGTTAATCGGCTTTACGATTATTTGGATTCTTTTACTAAGCACACAAGGCAAAGGGCATCCGATGAATCCGGTGACTGCCCTTTGGGTGATTGCGATCCCGTTGGTGGATATGGTGGCGATTATTTATCGTCGTTTACGCAAAGGGAAAAGCCCGTTTCGTCCGGATCGATTGCACGTACATCATTTAATGGTGCGTGCCGGTTTAACTTCCCGTCAGGCATTTTTATTAATTACCTTTGTGGCGGCGTTATGTGCCGGGTTCGGTATTTTGGGTGAGATCTATTATATTAATGAATGGGTGATGTTTATTGCCTTCATTATTCTGTTCTTTTTATATTCTTACTCTATTACACGGGCATGGAAAATTACCCGCTGGATACGCCGTATGAAACGTCGTGCCGCAAAACGTTCTAAAATTAAATAGAAATTAATATTTTCATTAAAAAGTTAAAATTAAATAAAAAATAATCAGAAAATTTATAAATTATATTTACTTTGAATAAAAAAATAGCTGCCAATAAAAATTTATAAAAAAAGACTAGACAAGCACTTTTGAAACTTTTAATATACGCCCCGCAACGACGCTTCCAGCGCTCGTAGCTCAGTTGGATAGAGCGTTGGCCTCCGGAGCCAAAGGTCGCAGGTTCAAATCCTGTCGAGCGCGCCAGATGTCATGCAAATTCAGCTAATTCAATTTCAATATGGTGGCTATAGCTCAGTTGGTAGAGCCCTGGATTGTGATTCCGGTTGTCGTGGGTTCAAGTCCCATTAGCCACCCCAATCGGCGAGTAGCGCAGCTTGGTAGCGCAACTGGTTTGGGACCAGTGGGTCGTAGGTTCAAATCCTATCTCGCCGACCAATTCTAATTCTGGGTTTTCTCAGAATTTTTTGTTCTTTAACAATCAATCAGACAAACTGTGTGGGCACTTAGAGATTCGTTTTAGATTTAGATATTTAAAAATAGGA
>NZ_NRDF01000020.1 GCF_003130205.1 Aggregatibacter actinomycetemcomitans | reverse complement strand
GTTTGTTTTTTGTTTGGGAACAAAAATTATACACTATTATGAACTCTTCTTTTTTGCACTTGGATTGTAAATTCAAGCTATTTTTAGTGTGATCGTTATTTCTCAATTTATCACTTATTTCTTATTGGCATTTGCCCATTATTTACATTCTGTTTAATGTGGGGGTGGTTAAAAGATAGTTTTGCTCAATATTTAAGTGCGTTGTTGGGTAATGCGCTGATATTGATAACAGTAAGGATGATTGCTAATACGATCTTAACTTATTCAGAAGTCGCATTAAATAATGGGGAAAATTCAAATGTTTTGTTGATTGGGACTACAGCTCTAATCTTCTGCATTATATTTTATAAGTTAATTTATAAAGCAATAGATATTGTTTCTAGTTTATCAAAAGTAACAGTAGATAAATTCCCATCTCAAGCAAATAAATCAAACGTGAGTGCGCAACAAGTTCAATCTAGACAAGAACAAGTTCAACAACAGCAAACCCAATTATTACAAAATATGGCTCAAAGCCTTGAAAAACTAGCAAAGAATAAATAATCTAAAATCCTTAAATGGTTTAAGTTTCCCAGAGTGTAAAAAGTATTTTGACCCATTAAGAAAAATTAGAACAACAGGAAAACACTGGTATAAAAAATGTTTAAAGGTCGTTTAAATTATCTTGAGCAATGCCCTAAAGATGCGCGTGAGGGAGTGAATTTAAAAGATCTGCGATTCATGAGTTTATAAGATAAATAGCCTTGCGAAAGCAGGGCTTTTATTTTATAAAATAATTGTGTTATTTTTTTTATTATGTTATAATAAAAACTATTAAAGTCTATTTTTCACAAGAGGGAACGAAAATGTCAAAATACTATGAGCGCAATCCAAACAGTCCATTTTTTCATTTAATGCAATATACATCGGTAGAAGATAAATTAAGTGAAGAAGAAAAAGAGCATATTGTGTGGGTGACAAAAACAAATCTAATTTCAGTCGATTTAGAGACTGAAAAAAGCACGAATGATGAAGAAGCCTATATTATTTATAGTGCGCTGAATAAGTGTCCTTCTGATGAAGTAGCAAAAAATTTGCTTATTAATTCTCTTGGTAAAGAGCGTGTAAATGAATTAGGGATATAAGATGGATTTTTCTAGAGGAAAACAGCCTGAAAGCAATATCGTCTCATTTGACGGACTTTTTGAATATCAAAAGTGGGATGCTTATTTTTATGAAGGATCGAATGTAATGAAAAACTTATTCGGCATCCAAAATGAAAAAGAACTAGATGAAGTAGAAAAACAAATTTCCAGGGCTAAAACAATCGAATTATATGTAAAGAAGACAGAGGGAGACTTTGATAGATTAAAATCTATTCACAAGCATTTTTTCGGTACATTGTATTCGTGGGCAGGCGAACCTAGACAAGTCAATATGTATAAGGCAGGATCAAACGCCAATATGTTTGTTCCATATCAAGAGATTGAGTCTTCATTCAAAATATTATCAGAAGCGATAAAAAACACTGACAATTTAGGAAAATATAAAGATGATCCTAATGTGATGGCTGTCGCACTTTGTGAGGTTTATTTATCAATTAATAAAATTCACGCTTTTAGAGAGGGAAATGGACGAACTCAAAATGAGTTTATACGACAGCTTGCATTTCATAATGGTTATAAACTAGACTTGCGCGCTTCAATGGAAAAAATAGGAAAGCAAGAATATTATTCTTGGTTTGACCAATATCATCGAACTGGGGATAAATCAATTCTGCTAGAAAAGCTATTTAAAGCCAATCTAAAACCATTACAAGTAAAGAAAGTTGATGAAAAACAACTTAATACAAACCAATTTAAAGCAGTAAATCAAGCGGTAAAAGAGCGATTAGCAGCACAAAAAGAAACAATAAATCAATCTGAATATAAAGGCATCAAACGATAAGGCGAATTTCCGCCTTTTTTATTGGTTGAAACATAATTATATTATTATTTTGTTTTTGTGTTATAATGTTGTTAATTAATAACACAGGAGAAGTCAATGAAATTAGTAATTGCAGTTTTTCAGCAGCAAGTTTTATTTTTAAATATAGCTTAAATTTACAATCTAACTGCAACAAATAAAAAAGTGTTCATCAGCGAGTATAATTTTGTTAGCACACAAAAACAGACTCAAATGCCAATGAACACCTATACACATCTTACACAAGTAGAGCGGGAAAACATACTCATAATGCATTCTCAAGGTAAAAATGTTGCAGAAATTGCCCGCTTGTTAGGACGCCATCGTTCAACGATTACTCGAGAACTTAAGCGTTTGCCAAAAGGACACTATAGTGCGATTTTAGCTCAACAACATTATCAACAAAAACGTCGTCTTTGTAAGGCGGCAAAGAAACTTCAACACCCTGACTATTATCGTTTAGTGCAGGACAAATTTCTTTATGAGCAATGGTCGCCTGAACAAATTAGCCGGCGCTTAAAATATGAAAAATCGCCTTTATCCATCAGTTATGCCACGATTTATCGTGGTATTAAGGAAGGATTGTTTGATGTTGGAGAGCGAAAAGCGACTCGACACTTACGCCGCAAAGGTAAGACACGGCATATGGTCAATCACGAAGAAAAACGGGGTAAAATCGTCATCAGTAATCCGCTTGAGAGACGCCCCAAATCGGCTAAAAATCGTAGTCGGTTCGGGCATTGGGAAGCGGATATGGTATTAGGAAAGGTGAGAAAAGCCTGTCTTGTGACATTAACTGACCGAAAAAGCAGGTTTTTACTGGCGAAGAAAGTCCCTGCGAAACAGTCAGAATTGGTGAAAGATGCGATGATTGCGCTTTTAAAATCACACAAGTTGCGTTCAATTACGCCGGACAGAGGAAAAGAATTTGCTAAACACCGTAAGGTTACAAAGGCGTTAGGTGTTGAATTTTACTTTCCTGAGCCCCATCAGCCTTGGCAGAGAGGTACGAATGAAAATACAAATGGCTTGCTTAGGGAGTATTTTCCAAAGCAAGCCGATATAGGTCAATGGGACGATAATTATATCCGGTTAGTGGTCGATAAATTAAATTTACGCCCACGGAAATGTTTAGGCCGGGAAACCGCTTTTGAATGTTATTTTGGAAAGTCGTTGCACTTGGTTTGACAATTTAAGGGTGAAATTTTACGGAGCGCACTTTTGCCGGAAAAGTGCGGTGGTTTTTGGCGGTGTTTTTTTGAAAGTAAGGGGGGGCTTATGGCGCGTGTTTCCTAACTACAATAGTTCGAAACGTTGTGACTATTTAATGCTTCTCCCGTAAACAGAGGAAGGTAAGACTCTTTTGAAATATCAATGTATATATCTCACCTGTGGCTAGGAAGTGCGCTACACGCTAGCAGTTATCATTATATATTACCATTCCCCGGCAATTTCACCTCCCTGACCGACATCGTCATCCCATCAATTAACAACAACCGACCGCATAAATTGGTGCCGATTTTTAACCGCACTTTGATGGCTTCCAGGGCTTGAATGGAACCGATCAACCCCACGATTGGCGCCAGTACGCCGGCTTCTACGCAACTTAAGGCATTATCTCCGAACAAACGGCTGAGACTGTGATAGGTCGGGGTGTCGTCTTCATAGGTGAACACGGAAACTTGACCTTCCATGCGAATTGCTGCACCGGAAACCAGCGGGATTTTATGGGCTGCGCAGGCGCTGTCTAATTGGTTGCGGGTAGTGACGTTATCGGTGCAATCCAGCACCACATCAAATTTGCCGGCCAATTCCTTGAACTGTTGTTCGTCCAGTAATTGATTAATGGTGTCAACCTCAATATACGGATTCAGACGCTCCAAGGTGAGCTTTGCCGAGTCCACTTTCGGCATGCCAAGACGACTGTCATCATGCAACACTTGGCGTTGTAAATTGGAAATATCTACGGTATCGAAATCCAGCAACGTCAAATGCCCCACGCCGGCGACGGCTAAATATTGGCTGGCGGCACAACCTAAACCGCCTAAGCCGACGATGAGCATTTTGCTGCCTTTCAGGGCTTCTTGTCCGTCAAAATCAATGTCTTTCAGCACGATTTGGCGGTTGTAGCGCAGTTCTTCCTGATGGGTTAATTCCATAATAAACTCAATGAATTAGCGTAATAAATCATTAAAAGGTTCGATGCTGACCGTTTCGCCTGCCGTGACATTGCCACGTTCCTGTTCCAGTACGATAAAACAATTACTTTTTACAAAGGAGCTGAATAAATGGGAGCCTTGGAAATCTACCGGTCGCACTTCGAGTTGCCCTTGGGCATTGAGTTGATAATACCCGCGTTGGAAATCTAACCGTCCAGGGGCTTTTTTCAAGTTCACGGCGGCAATGGCAGGTAAACGCGCGGGCGCTTTCCATTGGCTGTAACCGTTGAGCTTGGCGATGGCAGGCTGCACTAATTGATAAAACGTCACCAATGCCGACACCGGATTGCCCGGCAAACCGCAGAACCAGGCGTTTTCTAACTTACCGAAAGCGAAAGGTTTGCCCGGTTTAATGGCGATTTTCCAGAAATTGATTTTGCCTACTTTTTCCAGAATATGTTTGGTGAAATCCGCCTCGCCCACGGAAACGCCGCCGCTGGTAATCACCAAATCCGCCTGCTGTTGCGCTTCAATAAAGGCTTTTTCAAATTGCGCCTCTTTATCCGGCAAAATCCCGAAATCCAACACCTCGCAATTTAATTTTTCCAATAATAATTTCACGGTGAAACGGTTGGTGTCGTAAATTTGCCCCGCCTGTAACGGCTTGCCCACCGGCACCAATTCATCGCCGGTAGAAAGCACCGCCACTTTTAAACGCGGGAAAACTTTCACGTTTTCGATGCCAAGGGAAGCAAGCAACGGCAGGGAAACCGCATTTAACAATGCACCTTGTTGCAACACCACATCCCCCTGTTTGACATCTTCACCGATACGGCGAATATTTTGATTTAATTTCGGCAGATCTTGGAAAGTTACCGTGCCGTCGTCGTTCAGTTGCACTTCCTCCTGCATCACCACCGCATTCGCACCCTGTGGAATCATGGCGCCGGTCATAATTCGGACCGCACTTTGCGCCGTCCATTCGCCCTCAAAAGGTGCGCCGGCAAAGGCTTTGCCCGCCACGGCAAGCGTCATGGATTGTTGCAAATCCGCCAACCGCACGGCATAACCGTCCATGGCGGAATTGTCGAAAGAGGGAACGTTAATGGGAGAAATGATATTTTCGGCGCAGATGCGTTGGCTTGCCAGATGAATCGGCAGTGTTTCCGTGGAAGTCGGAGAGGGAAGTTGGCTGAGCATTTGCTCAAGGGCTTGGGATAACGGCAACATAGTGGATCCTTAAATGAAAAAAGTACGGTCATTATACTAAAAGTTTTCATGCTACATAGTCATTATCTTCATTTTATTATTGCCTTGGAGTTTGCTAAAATGCGCCATTATTTTTATTGGGAGCAGTAAATGAACGATATTTCACCTGAAGTAGAGAAAGTCCGCACGGCACTGGTTCAGAAAGGAATTGAAACACCGATGATTGTGTCGGACGAAAGCAAAGATGAACGCCGCACAAAAATCGAACAACATATGCGCGAAGTGTTGCGTTTAATCGGCTTGGATTTACGCGACGACAGCATTGAAGAAACCCCGTCACGTCTTGCGAAAATGTTCGTTGATGAGATTTTTAGCGGCTTGGATTACGCCAATTTTCCTAAGATTACGAACATTGCCAATCGGATGAAAGTGAGTGAAATGGTCTTGGTGAATGATGTCACATTAACCAGCACCTGCGAACATCATTTTGTTACCATTGATGGAAAAGTTTCCGTGGCGTATTACCCGAAAAAATGGGTTATCGGCTTATCCAAAATTAATCGCATAGTGGCATTTTTCGCTCAACGTCCGCAAGTGCAGGAACGGTTAACGGAACAAATTTTACTGGCGTTCCAAACCATTTTAGAAACGGAAGATGTGGCGGTTTATGTGAAAGCAACTCATTTCTGTGTAAAATGTCGCGGCATTAAAGATGCCAACAGCTACACCGTCACCTCCGCTTTTGGTGGCGTGTTCTTAGAAGATCGCGAAACGCGCAAAGAGTTTTTGAGTTTAATTAATAAATAATTCGACGCTTCTTATAAGATATAAAAAAAGTGCGGTGGATTTTCTCGGCGTTTTAAAAAACGTTTGAAAAATCCACCGCACTTTTTGTTTGTCTTTTCACGCCGGCGAAATTAATCCTGATACAACGCGTTATACACGCCGCTTTCAAATTGCACCAGCGGGGCGCGTTTGGTTTTGCTTTCCAGGTCGCCGGTGGAGTAGCCGTTGATAAATTGCACGAATGCCACTTTTTCCCCGCGCGCGTTAGTGAGGTAGCCCGCCAGGTTATACACGCCTTTCAGGGCGCCGGTTTTGGCGATGACGTTTTTCACCAATGGCGGATTGATTAATGAACCGCGTCCGCTTAAGGTGCCGTCCACGCCGGCGATAGGGAAGCTGTCCAGTAAATGCAATTTTTCCTCATTTTTTGCGATGTAATCCAACACCTGCAACAGGGTTTGCGGCGCCACCAAATTGTGGCGGGATAAGCCTGAACTGTCGGCGATAACGCTGTTGCCGAATTTAATGCCTACTTGCGATAATACTTTTTTCATCGCCAACGTGCCCAATTGGAAGGAGGCGGGGCGTTTGTATTGGTTGTAAGCGATGGTGCGGAACAACGCATCGGCAATTTGGTTGTCGGATTTTTTCATCATTTTTTTTATGAGATCGGGCAGCGGTTTGGACAAATGTTGCGCCAATACCTGCCCTTGTTGCTGACGATAAGGTTGTTGCACCTGTCCGTTAAATTCAATATTCAGGCGTTTTAGCTGGCGTTGAATAATCGCCGCCGCGTAAGCATTGGGATCCTGCACGGCGAAACTTAACCCGAACGGCTTGCTTTGACGCGCCAGACAGCCTTTTACCTGATAGCGGTTGTTGTCATGCACGATAGCATCCAACTGACAATAACCGGCTTCCTCTTTGCCCGCCACATAGACCTGCCCGAACACCTGAATCGGGTATTGCGACGGCACGTTGAATTTCACCGGTTGTCCTTCCGGTTGATTGGCGTCAATATCCACATAGAAACAGTTATTATCAATATTTACTGCGGCAGGCGGCGCATTAAAACACATGGTCAGATCATTCCAGATCCAGCCTAAACCGCGATCGTGACCGATAAAAACCGACGTGTCTAAAATTAGATTACCGTTGATTTTATTAATATTTTGTTGCTTTAATTGCGATAATAAATTGAATAATTGCCCGCTGGTTAAATCCGGGTCGCCGGTAAAACGCATGATTAAATCGCCGTTGAGCTGACCGTTTTGTACTTTGCCGTTGGTTAAAAGTGCGGTCTGAAATTGAAATGAATCGCCGAGCGCCAATTTTGCCGCCAACGCGGTAAATACTTTTTGTGTGCTGGCGGGGAGCATAAGGGTTTGCCCGTTATAATCGGCGATAATGCTGTCTTTATTGATGTTTTTGGCGATGAATGCCAAATTTGCCCCTTCGGGAAGATTGGCGGTGTAGTTGGCAATATTGACTTCGGCGAAAGTGGTGGAGGCGATGCCGAGGCTGAGTAATAAGCGCGTTTTTTGAACAATATGACGTGGTGAAAATTTATACATAATCCGTGCTTGAGGTTGCTATTTTTTGAAAGACGAACAATAATAGTACGCGAATATGTGGGAGTAAATGCTTTTCTCCCACCATAACCGATTAATTTACGCTGTGGAATCCTCGGGATTCCATGGTTTTTCTTTTATTCAAATTTAGGGAAAATAAGAATGCAACAAATTCCAATGACTGTTCGCGGCGCACAATTACTGCGTGAAGAACTGGATTATCTTAAAAACGAACGTCGCCCGGAAATCATCAAAGCCATCACAGAAGCACGTGAACATGGCGATTTAAAAGAAAACGCGGAATATCATGCCGCCCGCGAGCAGCAAGGCTTCTGCGAAGGGCGCATTCAGGAAATCGAAGGCAAACTGGCTAATAGTCAAGTAATCGACGTCACCAAAATCCCGAATAACGGCAAAGTGATTTTTGGCGCCACCGTGGTGTTGCTGAACACCAATACGGACGAAGAAGTGAGTTATCGCATTGTGGGCGATGACGAAGCGGACATTAAAAACGGCTTGATTTCCGTTAATTCACCGATTGCTCGCGGTTTGGTGGGCAAAGAAGTGGACGATGTGGTCAATATCACCACGCCGGGCGGCACGGTGGAATTTGAAATCATTGAAGTGGATTATGTTTAAGAAATGATTACACCTCGTGCATCGATAACAAAAAAGGCAGTTTTTTGACTGCCTTTTTTGTGTTCGCTTTTCTATTATTTACGTGGAAGCGGAATTTTATTTTCTTCACTCGGACGATATAACACCAATACATGACCGATAGTTTGCACCGCGGCCGCGCCGGTTTCCCGCACTATGGCATCAATAATAAGCTGTTTGGTTTCACGATCGGAACCGCTGATTTTAACTTTAATTAATTCATGGTGATTCAACGATAAATCAATTTCCGCCAGCACGCCTTCCGTTAAACCATTGCCACCGAGCATCACCACCGGGCTTAAATGATGGGCAAGGCCTTTTAAATATTGTTTCTGTTTGGTTGATAATGTAATTGACATAATAATCTCTTTGAAAAAATTGATGGCTGATTCTAAAGCAATATTTATTTCGATACAACATATCGGGTAAAAGAACCTTATGTCGATAAAGATAAAGGTGTTAACTGCACTTGACACTTTTAACCTCGAGACTATACTTATGGCAAGGAATAACAATAATCAATTCAATGATGATACAAATTAAGACGACTTTTCTTTTTGATGAATGGTTGAAAAAACTCAAAAACCTAAGAGCCAAAGCAAAAATCAACGCACGAATTAAACGGTTACAGTTTGGTAATTTCGGTGACTTAAAAAGCGTTAATGACGGCATATTTGAAATGCGGATTGACGAAGGGCAAGGGTATCGGATTTATCTGAAAAATCAAAATGGCATACTTGTTATCTTACTTTGCGGCGGAGACAAATCCACTCAGGAGAAAGATATTAAAAAAGCAAAACAACTTGCACAGGAAATGGGACTATGAGTGAACAATTAAAAAATTTTGATCCTGCTGAATACTTATCTACCGAAGAAGATATTCAGCTTTATTTAAATGAAGTGCTACAAGAAAATAATATTGAGCTTATTTTGTCTGCGTTAGGCGATATCGCGCGAACCAGAAATATGAGCCAAATTGCCCGTGAAACCGGTATGAGTAGGGAAGGGCTTTATAAAGCACTGTCCGGTACGGGCAATCCCACCTTTGCCACCGTGATTAAGGTCATGAAAGCCTTAAATCTACAACTTCAAGTACAACCTTCCGGTTATGCGTAACGAAAAAGTGCGGTCAAAATCGACCGCACTTTTTACGCTTCTTTTTGTGCCAGATAACGTTCAACGGTATCCACAATCGCTTGGGTTTGCGGGTCGATTTCAATATTCACTTTGTCGCCCACCGCTTTCTTGCCGATAAGGGTGCGATGGAGGGTTTCCGGGATGAGATTCACGCAGAAACGTTGTTCGCGCACTTCGCCGATGGTTAAGCTAATGCCGTCCACGGCGATAAAACCTTTGGTCAGCACATATTTCATCACCTCTTTCGTCGGCAGTTTGAACCAAATTTGCAGGTTGTTTTCGGAAGGAAGGCGTTCGATGATTTCCGCCGTGCAATACACATGACCGGATAAAATATGCCCGCCGATTTCCGTGCCCATTTGCATGGCGCGTTCGATATTCACGGGATCGCCGACGTTTAATTCGCCTAAGTTAGTGATTTTCAACGTTTCCTGCATTAAATCGAAACTCACCAGATTGTCTTTAATTTCCGTTACGGTTAAACATACGCCGTTATGGGCAACGGAGGCGCCGATTTGTAATCCTTTCAGCATTTCTTGTGGCATTTCCACGATGTGTGTTCTAAAATTAGCCTTTTCCGTGATCGCCTTAATTTGGGCGGTACCTTGCACAATGCCTGTAAACATAATTACCTCGAAATTTATCTATTTTTATGAAGCTAACAACCGTCAAAGAATATCATACTGAAGCTAAAAAATTAATTGCTATTGCTATCCCGATTTTGTTTGCGCAAATTGCGCAAAATTCCATGGGATTGGTGGACACTATTATGGCGGGGCGCGTCAGTGCGGTGGACATGGCAGCGATTTCCGTGGGGGCGTCTATCTGGCTGCCGTTGGTGTTGTTCGGGTATGGCTTATTGCTCGCCTTGCCGCCGACCATTTCTTATTTGAACGGTTCGGGGCAACGCCGGCACATTGCCCATCAGGTGCGCCAAGGCATTTGGATTGTGCTTTTTAGCTGCATTCCGCTGGCATTGCTGATTTACAACAGCGATTTCGTGTTGCAAAAAATGGACATGGAACAGCGCTTAGCGGACATTACCATCGGTTATTTGCACGCCATGGTTTGGGGGTTACCGGGCTATTTGTTGATGGTTAATTTCCGTTGTTTAAATGACGGCATTGCGAAAACCAAATCGGCGATGGTGATCACCTTTCTCGGCTTGCTGCTCAATATTCCTCTTAATTATATTTTCATTTACGGCAAACTGGGTGTGCCGGCATTCGGCGCGGTGGGTTGTGGTATTGCCACGGCAATTGTGAACTGGGTGATGTGTCTGTTGATGCTGGCGTATTGTATGCGGGCGAAAAATCAACGTGATCTGGAGGTTTTCGCGAATATCATTGAACGCCCTAATCGGCGCACACTGGGTAAATTGCTGAAACTGGGTTTTCCTATTGCCATGGCGTTGTGCTGTGAAGTGGCATTGTTTGCGCTGACTTCTTTATTCTTATCGCCTTTGGGCGCCGATGTGGTGGCAAGTCACCAAATTGCGTTAAATACCGGTTCCTTTGTGTTTATGCTGCCTATGTCTCTCGGCATGGCTACGACTATTTTGGTGGGACAGCGTTTAGGTGAAAAATCCCCGAACGGCGCAAAACAGGTGACCTATTCTGCGCTGGTTATGGGGTTATTTATTGCGGTGATAGCGGCATTTTTAATCGTAACGTTAAGGGAGCAAATTGCTAACATTTTCGTTAAAGATATCAAAGTTATTGCCATGGCGGGCACCCTGTTGCTATTGGCGGCCTTGTATCAATTCTCCGACACTATACAAGTGGTTATTGGCAGTGTGTTGCGCGGCTACAAAGACACACAAGCGATTTTATACATCACCTTATTTTGTTATTGGGTTGTGGGAATGCCGCTCGGTTACACGTTGGCGCGCACGGATCTCATCATTCCCGGCGGCATTGCGGCAAAAGGCTTCTGGATTGCCTTCGTGGTTAGCCTGACGATTGCGGCGGTTTTGCTGTTTTATCGTCTGCTAAAAACACAAGGGCAGCCGGACGATATTTTATTGGCACGGCTGGAGAAATTGAAATAATGGTATGGTGGGCTTGTCCCACCATTTTTTATGTTTTTTCACGAGTAAATCCCGTTTTACGTGCAAAAGTGCGGTCACAAAAAATTCCGTTTTTTGAACGTTGGCTATGCCAACGGCCCCGAAGGGGTGAATAAATCACTTCAGTGATTTATGAATATTTTTACAAATGTTTTTATCACCCCGAGAAAAGAGAAGATGATATATTTTACGACTGAATCTTTTCAGCTATACTACTGACGCGATTTTTTTGACTCGAGAAGGTAATTTTTATGAAATTTAAATTAAGTTTAATTTCCACCGCACTTTTAACGGCTGTGTCGATGACGGCTTATGCGGAGGAGCGCCCCCAAAATCTTGAACAGATTAATGTTGAAGACACCGGTATTAAACAAAATGGCTATCAAACCACTGGCACATCTGTTGTTTCCAAAGCAGAAGTGCCGGTATTGGATACGCCAAATACCGTTAATATCCTTTCCACTCAATTATTACAAGATCGCAAACCTGACTCATTAATTGATGCGCTTTATAACGTAAGTGGTGTGAGTCAAGCCAATACGTTGGGCGGTATGTTTGATTCCATTCAAAAACGTGGTTTTGGTTATAACCGTGATAACTCTATTATGCGTAATGGTTTACAAGCCGGTCCGGCGAAAAACTTTAGTGCCACAACAGAAACCGTTGAAGTGTTAAAAGGTCCGGCTTCGGTGCTTTATGGTATTCAGGATCCGGGTGGTGTGGTCAATGTGATCACGAAAAAACCGCAACAAACACCTAAATATGTGGTTGGTGGCAGCGTGGGGAATAATAGCTTATGGGGAACGGAATTAGATTTTACCAGCGGTTTGGGTAATGGCTTCGCTTATCGTTTTATTTATGATAAACAAGAGAAAAACTACTGGCGTAATTTCGGTAAGATCAAAAATACCACTTATGCACCGTCTCTTTCCTGGGAAAATGACACCACCAAAGTATTATTGGCTTACGAACATAAAGATATTCTTGAACCGTTCGATCGTGGCGCCAACTTATTGACCGGCACCAATTCCTTGCCGGATATTCCGGTTTCCCGTCGTTTGGATGAACCGAATAACGAAACTACAGCGAAAACCGATAACATTGATTTTAAAGTTGAACACAAACTGAATGATCATTGGAAATTAAATGCCGGTTATAGCTATGCACGTTACAAATATTTCTATAATCAAGCCCGTATTACTGCGATTAATGTAAATACGCGAACCGCTACGCGTGCCATTGAAAAGCAAGAAGGCGATCAACGTGTTCATAGCGGTACGGTAAACCTTGTGGGCGAATTTGGTATCGGTGATATTGCCAACCGTTTTGTTGTTGGTGTAGATGCAATGCGTAATATTCGCGATCTTGGTCCAATTTATAATGGCGGATACACCAATTCCAGAATTAATATTGATAACCCTGTTTATACCAATCCCGTATCACCGGTAAGCAATACTAACGGCAATGCCTACCAGTATAACTACCTGAAAACCCTTGGTGTTTATGTTCAAGATACGGCGTATTTCACAGATAGCTTTATTGTCACCGGTGGTTTACGTTATGAATATTTTGACCAATTTGCAGGACGTCACGGTTTAAACGGCACGAAAACCGGTAATACCGATCAAAATGATGGCAAATTGCTTTATCAATTAGGCGCGGTATATAAATTCACACCGAATTTTGCCGCATTCGCGAACTATGCGGAATCATTCCGTCCGCAAAGCAGTATTGCGGCAAGCGTTGACGGCGGTTTGAAACCGGAAGAAGGTAAATCCATTGAAATCGGTACAAAATATGAAAATGATCGTTTTAATGCTACGGTTTCTTTATTTAACATCAACAAGCGCAATGTTGGTGAAAATGTGACGGTTAATGGGGTAACGCAATTGAATATCGTGGGTAAACAACGTTCTCGTGGTGTAGAGTTTGACTTAAACGGTCAACTTACCGATAACTTAAGTGTTGCGGCAAATTATACTTACACTAACGTTAAATCCTTAGAAAATGCGAGATACCCGAGAGCGGTTGGCAAACAACTTTCCGGTGTGCCGAAACATCAAGCGTCTTTATTCTTGGCATATAACGTGGGTGAGTTTGACTTTGGGCGTATCCGTTTAGGTGGTGGCGCCCGCTATTTAGGATCTTGGTATGCTTATAATGCAAGTTATGCGAATTCTTATAAGCTGCCACACGCCGTTGTGTATGACGCATTTGTCGCCTACGATACCAAAATCTCCGGCAAGAAAGTGTCTTTCCAGCTTAACGCTAAAAACTTAACGGATAAAACTTACTTCCCATCCACTTCAGGTAATGCGACAAATACACTTATTCCTGTGGCGTTGGGCTACGGACGTGAGTTTATTTTCAATACCAAAATCGAATTCTAATCAAACCTTAATCCCCAAAGGGCGTTTAACGCCCTTTCTTTTTGGATGTTCAAATGGATTGGCAAAAGGAACTTAATAGCAGTTTTAGCTGGCTTTTGACCGCACTTTTTTATGTCTCTCTGGCGTTGGTAGTGCTGGCGTTGGTGTTACACAGCACGTCGTTCGGGAAAAAATTCTGGCTGATTACGAAACCCTGCGTCGAAAAATCGCAGGCGTATAAAATTATTGGGCTGGTGTTGTTATTGCTGACCTTGATTTTGCTGGAAGTGCGCATTAGCGTCCTGAACAGCTTTTTCTACAACGGGCTTTATTCTTCATTGCAGAAGCAGCAAGCCGAGGCGTTTTGGTTTTTTGCCGGGCTGAATGCGTTGTTGGTGATGTTCAAAATCATCCATTCCATCATTAATTATTTTGTTCGCCAGTTGTTTGAAATTCGTTGGTTCGAAAAGCTGAACGACGACATGGTGACGCGCTGGTTGTGCCATAAAAATTATTATCGGCTGAAATACGAAAAAGATCTGCCCGATAATATCGATCAGCGTATTGAACAGGATGCCCGCGACTTTATCAGCGGCACGGTTTCCATGTTGCAAGGGCTGATTAATTCCGTGGTTTCCACCATTGAATTTACGATTATTTTATGGGGCTTGTCGGGCTTATTGGTGTTGCTCGGCGTGCCGATTCCGAAGGGCGTGGTGTTCTTCATTTATATTTTTATTATCGTTGCCACCGCACTTTCCGTGTGGATCGGTCACCCGCTGATTAAATTGAATTTTGAAAAAGAACGGCTGAACGGGGATTATCGTTATTCCCTGATCCGCGTGCGTGAAAATGCGGAAAGTATCGCGTTTTATAGCGGCGAGGAAAAAGAGCGGTGGAATTTGCAGGCGAAATTCAATTCCATTATTCACAACCGCTGGGCGATTGTGCGCCGTATGCTTGGTTTGGACGGTTTCAATACGGGTATTACCCAAACAGCGATGATTCTGCCGTTAATGTTACAGGCGCCGCGTTTCTTTGCGGGGCAGGTGAGTTTGGGCGATATGCACCAAACGGTACAGGCGTTTAACCGCCTCATGCGGGCGCTGTCGTTTTTCCGTTTGTTCTATGAAGAATTTACCCTGTATCAAGCGCGATTAAACCGGCTGTACGGTTTTTTCACTAAATTAGACGAACTGGACAACCTGGAAATTCACCAGCCGACGGAGTGTTCCAATCGGGTTTCTTTGCATAATTTCGGTATCAAAGACGGCAACGATCGGGTGTTGTTAAAAAATCTGAACGTGGATTTGCAAAACGGCGATGCCTTATTGATTCAAGGTCCGTCCGGCGTGGGCAAAACCTCGTTGCTCAAAGCCATTGCCGGGATTTATCCCTTTGACACGGAAGGCGTTGTGGAACGCCCATGCAGCAACAGCCTGTTTCTGCCGCAGCGTCCGTATATGCCGCAAGGCACTTTACACGAAGCCATTTGCTACCCGAATATCACGCCTCAACGCGGCGAATTGGAATTGGCAATGGAGCAATGCCGTTTGAGTAAATATATCCCGTCACTGAACGAATCCAACGATTGGCAGGCGATTTTATCACCGGGCGAACTGCAACGGGTCGCGTTTATTCGCATTATCCTCATGCAACCCGATGTGATTTTATTAGACGAAACCACCTCGGCATTAGACGAACCGACGGAAGAATTACTCTATAAAATCATTCGCAGCCGCTTCCCGAATATGATTATCCTCAGCGTCGGACACCGCTGCACCTTGCAGCAATTTCATAATAAGCGGTTGGTGTTGTAGGTGTGGGAAAAGTGCGGTGGGTTTTGGTGACAAAACGTAATGATATGAAAAAAATCCCCCTCTTTTCTAAAGAGGGGAGTTATAAAAAAACATCTTAAAAACCCACCGCACTTTTACCCCTCATCCACAATATCCACAAACGCCGCATTCAGTATTTTCGCCAAATCCTGTGGGGCGATTTCGACACTTAGCCCGCGTTTGCCGCCGGAGACGAAAATCTTGTCGAAATTGAGTGCGGATTGTTCGATGACGGTGGTTAGTCGTTTCTTTTGACCTAACGGGCTGATCCCGCCCACCAAGTAACCGGTGCTTTTTTGCGCGGCGTCTTTATCCGCCATTTCGACTTTTTTGACACCCAAGGATTTTGCCGCTTTTTTCAGGCTTAACAGATGGCTGGTAGGCAGCACAAAACAGGCGAGTTTTTTCTGATTGCCGTTTCCGGCAACCAATAAGGTTTTGAAGGATTGATCGGGGTTTATGCCTAATTTCTCGGCGGCTTCGTCACCGAAATGGGTGTTATTCGGGTCGTGATCGTAATGGTGTAAGGTGAAAGGGACTTTTTGGTTTTTCAGTAAGTCAATCGCCGGTGTCATTGTATTTCCTTATGATAATTCAGTAAAATGGAGCCCGTTTATTTTACTGCGGAGAGAAAAATGAGTACAAGATTAAATATCGCCCTCGTCGCCGAATTCGATTTGTGCGAAAAATTGGCGGAGGCGTTGGAGCAGAGCAGTTTAGCCATTGAAAAATTGTCCGTGGTCGAACTTTTTCCCTTTAGTGAAGAGCAGGGCATTCGATTCAACAACAAAAGCGTAGCGCAAATTTCGTTAGAGGAAACGGAATGGTCCGAATTTAACTATGTGTTATTTGCCGGTGAATTTGCCCACGCGCCGCATATTGCCGACGCGGCGCAAGCGGGTTGCGTGGTGATCGATTTGAAAGGCGTGTGCGCTTCGTTAAATGATGTGCCACTTATCGTCCCGAGCATTAATGATGAACAGTTGGTTTTATTGAAACGTAACATTGTCTCTTTACCTGATCCACAGGTTACGCAATTCATTTTCTCTGTGTCACAATTCGCCCGCGAAAATACATTGCCTCAAGTGCTGGTTACGTCACTCTTGCCGGCATCTTATGTTGACAGCGACACCGTGAATAAACTTGCCGGACAAACGGCGCAGCTGCTGAACGGTATCCCGTTAGATGAAGATCAACAACGTTTGGCGTTTGATGTGTTCCCGCTCGCCAAACCGACCGCAAACCTTGCCGCGCAAGTGGAAAAAATCTTCCCGCAACTGCCGAATGTGATTTTTCATCAGGCGCAAGTGCCGGTATTTTACGGCATGGCGCAAATGGTTACGCTGCTTTCCGAGTATGAATTTGATGCACAGCCGCAGATCCAGGCATGGCAGGCGAATGCGCTGGTGGATTATCGCCAAGACCACTTATTTACGCCCGTCACCAACGGTGAAAGCGAAGCGGGAGAAGAGCCGAAATTGCACATCGGCGGGCTGGCAACGTTAGAAAACGGCGTACAATTCTGGCTGGTTGCCGACGAACAACGTTTTGATATTGCGTTGTTAGGCGTGAAGCTGGCGGAATTGGTTTATCAAAAAGGCTATTAATCAACGAAAAGTGCGGTGAAAAATGACCGTACTTTTTCTACTCGGAGTTCATCATGTCTTTATTTTCAAAAATCAAAGGGGCGGTCAATAAATTTCACCGAAAATCCATTAATCGCAAGTTAAAAAATCGACTGCAAAATCACGGCATGTCCGTGCTGTCGAGTAATTGCGTGGGGGCGTTTATTTTGCACGATTTGAACGAGCCTTTTAATTCGCCTTTTGTGAATTTGTATGTGAAACCCCGGAATTTTATTCGTTATTTGCAAAATATGCCTCATTATCATCAGCAGACCTTAGTGTTTAAACCTGCCGATAAACCTTATCCGGTGGGCTGGCTGGATGATATTCCCATTCATTTTATGCATTATCACAGCGCGCAGGAAGCTCAAGAAAAATGGGAAAGCCGTTTGAAACGCCTGGATTCGGATAATCTGTTTATCGTCATGACGAACAAGGACGGTGCGGAAGGCGTTACCTATCAGGATTTGGCGGATTTCGACAATTTACCCTTTAAAAATAAAGTGGTGTTCACCCATAAACCTTACCCAGAACTGGAATCCGCCGTTTACATCAAAGGCTTTGAAAACGAAACCCAAGTAGGGGACATTTTTGAATTTTCAGGCTGGAACGGCGAAAAGTATTACGATCAGTTTGATTACGTGGCGTGGTTTAATAAGCGGTAAAAGCCCACCCTTTAATGAAAATACGTTAAAACCTATAAAAGTGCGGTCGTTTTGAAAAACGTTTTTTAAATTGACCGCACTTTTGTAGTTTCAGATGCTTTATTGCTTCATCTCATTCGCACATTCTCATAAATTTGCTTCTCTAGCCGACGGCTGACCTTATTTTTAATCTGCAGGTTACTCAGCATCTTCTACACACTCTCGCCGAATTGCTCACAAACCCGCCAGCAAATCACCAATGTGTATATTGAGATGATCAATAAATGAAACCGGCGTATTATTTTGCCGCATTGACAATATCAGGATTTTCGTTGGGCTAATTGGCAAATTATTTTTAGTCAGTGAACGCGAGATTATCCGTAATGCACTTTGTATGGTGGTGTTGGCTGCCGTGTGTTTTAAACCTGCTATCATTTCCACAGTTTTGGTAGAGTGAAAAGAATAAAAAGACAGAAATTTATCAGATCGAAGAATTATCCATATAAATTGAATTTTTTATTTTATATTCAGTAGGTATTCTTTGTGGAGTGTAAGGTTTTTGAAAAAAGTTGGTGCTTTGAAGATTTTTGTCGCATAATGATGTAATAGCTTTATTGTTTAAGAAAACTCACACGTTTAGTATTGTAGAGTATTATTTTGCACCTAAAAACACTTAAAGGAGAATTCTTTACTGGTTAACCGATATAAGCTTACAGGTCAAGAAACTAAATTCATTTAATTAGAAAACATAATCGTTATATTGAGTATGTTCAATCTTAATTTATTCAAATTGAAAAAGTTTATTTAATAATGATGGAGAAAGTTCTTCATGTTCTGATTTTAGTTAGAGAGTTTAAATGCAGTATTCTTAAACCGGTTTTAAAAGATCCCAGTCAGTATTCTAATATGATTGTTAGCATTAAAACAAAGATTGATTAAAAACAGACCTAAACCCGAAACTGTAAGTAATGAACCTCAACAAGCAATACGTGAAAGCGTTTCAAAAACTTTTAAATTCTAATTGGAGAAAATCTAATGAACTTTTTATCAAAAGTAAAAGGCAAGTTAAATGCCGGAAAAACTGCGGTAGTTGGTGCTATGGTGTTAGCCGCTACAAATTCATCTCAAGCAGCGGGGTTGCAGAAGGTAAATACCCTTGTTGATAACATTTTAAATTCACTAACTTATATTCAGATTGGGGTTGTTACAATTGCGGTAATTGTTGCCGGTTATAAAGTTCTCTTTCAGGGGCAAACTTTCCGCGAAGTTGCGCCTATCCTTGTGGGTGGTATCATTATTGGGGCCGCGGCGGAAATTGCAAAATTATTAGTTGGCTAACACATTCATTATACCCACTACCACGAATGGTGCAGCTTATCTGCACCTTTAACCACTTGCATAGATTTTAAAATGAAATAGAGACCCATTATTCAAAGCGCTCACTCGTCCCGCTATGTTCTTAGGCGTTCCGCTTACCCCTTTCTTCCTTACCTTTGCGAGCTTTTTGTTGTTTGCAATGTACACTAAAATCTATTACTTCATTTTCTTTTTGCCTGCTTTTGGCGCATTGCGGTTAATTTCTTCTTATGATGAAAAGGTTTTTCAGCTCTACGGCATCAAAATGTGGTTGATGCCGGCAAGACTTAAGGCGGCAAAGTTTAAAAGATTATTTGGTGGAAATTATTATACCGGTAGCAATTTCGCACGAGATACTTATAGAAAGAAACCAATCAGCGATAAAGGGGACTACACAATGCTTGATTTGGAAAAGGCAATCAGTCTGGAAAAAATCATTCCATACTCTTCACAGATTGATGAAGATGTTATTTTAACCAAAGATGGTATTTTTACCACGACCTTTGAAGTCGAGGGGATTTCGTATGAAACACGTGGAGATGATGAGCTTGATCGTTTCAAACTCAGTTTGAACATTCTAATTCGTTCACTTGCTCAAGATAACATCTCAATTTATGTGAACAGCGTACGAAGATTTTCTGACCTAAAATCCGATAATCAGTTTGATAATGGCTTTGCGAAAGATATTAATGAGAAATATGTAACTTCTTTCAGTAAAAGTGATTTTATGGAAAATAATCTCTTTTTTACGGTAGCGTTGAAGCCATATAGGGGGATTGATAAAGTCAATGTGAAGCAGCAATCAAAAAAAGAAAAGCTTTCCGACATTCAAGCTAATCTCGCGCATTTTAAAGAATTGCTTAGTCGCGTTGAAAACGCACTAAACAAATTTGGTTGTGCCCGTCTGACCTGCTATGAAGAAAATGGTGTGGTTTACTCTCAACAGCTTGAGTTTTTCAATTTTATTTTGACAGGGCATTATCAGAAAGTACGCGTATTGAATAAACCAATTTATTCTTATCTTGGTAATATTCAAATGATTGCCGGTGAAGATATTGCCGAAGTTCGGTTACATGATAAGAAAACCTTTGTGCGTGGTGTTGAAATAAAAGACTGGGTGGAAGATACTCATGCGGGATTTTTAGATGTTTTAATGCAGCTTAATTGTCGTTATAACCTTACACAATCTTTTAGTATTGTGCCAAAACAAGAGGCTTTAACAACGCTGAATCGTCAAATTAAGCGGATGCAAGCCACGCAAGATGATGCAATTAGCCAGTTAACGGATCTTGAATTTGCAAAAGATGAGCTTGTCAGCGGAAAAATTTGTTTTGGTGATCATCACATGACGTTAATGCTCTATGGTGACTCGATTGAAGAAGTGCAGAGATATTCCAATGAAGCGATTACAAAATTAAGTGAATTGGGATTTATTGTCACGCTGTCAAACATTGCGCTTGATGAAGCCTATTTTTCTCAGTTACCATGTAATTTCCGTTTCCGCCCGCGCGTGAGTATGATTAGCAGTAAAAACTTTGTTGGTTTGAATTCGCTGCATAATAATCCGATTGGGAAAGCTGAGCATAACTGTTGGGGAAATGCAGTCTCTTTACTGCGCACCAGTACGAATACCCCTTTTTATTTCAATTTTCATCAGACCAGAATGGGACGGGATGACCGTGGTGATATGCATCTGGGACATACACTGATTTTAGGTAAATCAGGGACAGGTAAAACGGTTTTAGCTACATTTTTGCTTTCCCAATTAACTGCATTTTCACGCCCGGAAACCTTTTTGGCAGGGAGCGTAAATAAGAAATTAACGGCAATTTATCTTGATAAAGACTACGGGGCAGAAATTGCGATTCGTGCAATGGGTGGGCAGTATAACCGCTTAAAAAATGGTTTACCTACGCATTTTAATCCGTTTATGCTTGATAAGACGGAAGAAAATATCAGCTTTTTGAATACATTGATTGGGAGTCTTGCGACTTCAGATGGTTCGATGCTGTCAACCAAAGAAAAGATTGATATTGATAAAGCGATAAGGGCGGTACTTTCGCTTAATAAATTGGATCGGGAATATGGCATTACCCGCTTACTTGAAAATATTCAGGAAGATACCGAAAACCCGAATTCCCTTTATAGCCGTTTAACAATTTGGAAAAAAGGCGGGATTTATGGATGGGTGTTTGACAACGAAAGCGACCAACTCTCTTTTGATGACCGCATAATTTATGGCTTTGATGGTACAGAAATTCTAGATAATGCAGCGGTGATTAATGCTATTGCTTATTATCTATTATATCGTGTACAACAAACGCTTGATGGTCGCCGAATGGTTGTTTTCCTTGATGAATTTTGGAAATGGTTACAAGGTGAAAGCTTTCGGGAATTTACCTTTGACGGCTTAAAAACAATGCGTAAGAAAAATGGTTTTGTTGTACCAATCACTCAGTCGCCAAGCGAGATTTTAAAAAGTGATATTGCACGAGCTATTATTGAGCAGGTAGAAACATTTATCTATCTCCCAAATAGTAAGGCGGATAGAAATGAGTATATCAATCATTTCAGAGTATCGGAAAAAGAATTTGACCTTATCACCGGGCTTGAAGATGATAGCCGAATGTTCTTAGTCAAGAAAGGTAATGAAAACGATAATCGCGGCAATACGGTGATTGCAAAATTAGATTTATCCGCGCTTGATAGGGGAGATTTAAAAGTGCTTTCAGGAAGTGCGGATAACATTCCTATTATTGACCGTATTCTTGAGAAATATGGACATAATCCTAATGATTGGCTTGCTATCTTCCGTGCGGAAATGGAAAAATAATAAAATTACATTTTAATTATGTAATTTTGTTATCGTGTTTTAATTTAATTGTATTGTTATTTTTTAAGGAGTTCATTATGAAACTGAAGTTAACTTCACTCGTATTTGCTACGACATTGTTGGGTGCTATTTCGCTCAATGTAAATGCAAGCGGTATACCGGTTGTTGATGGTGCGCATATGTCTGTGAACGTACAAAATAAAATTCAAGACTGGATGATTGAAGCAAAGCGTTGGGTAGAAACCATTAAGCAATTTGAAAAGGACTACAAAAACCAACAGGCGCAATTGGGTGCGATTACAGGCATTACCAATATTTCGGGCTTTATGAATGAAGCGGGGTCAATTCTGGGTAATATTAAGAATCTTGATAAATGGTTGGTTGACCAGGATAGAATTCTTGCTAAAGGTTATGAGATTTTGTCACCCCGGCTCAAGAAACTCTTCAATCAGTATGGTGTTGGGGAGATGTGTCAAGGTTTTGTAGCTTCGCAAAAGCGTAACTGTGAGGGGAAGATTATTATTGATGTAGTGAAACAAGAACAGGTGAAGCGTGATTTATCACAGGTGAAAGCGCGTGTTAACACTATCAATGAAATTGCCAAACGGATGCAGGCGGCAGGAAAGACCAAAGAAGCGCAAGATTTACAAAATGCAATGCAGACACAGATTGCGTTGCTAAATGCCGATAAAATCAAGATGGATATTGCACGAAACTCTGAAGAGTTGGCTGACCGTAAAGCGGAAAAACAGCAAGAATTGTTGAGAATGAAAAGAAGACACTTAAAAAATCTTAATTTAGATTAAGAGGGCGGAAAATGAAAAAATTTTTATTGCTTATATTATCTGTTTTTATTATTTGTTCCTGTAAAGAGGATGAATCTAAAGAAATTACTGTGTCGATTGATAAAGTTTATACAGTTAAGGATTTTATGGAGAATAAAGAACTTCAAAAAGAATATATTAAAAAATGCAAAAATGGAGAATTACCAAAGAGTGGCCTGAACTGTCAAAATGTGTTTTCAGCTAGAAGAAAAAATAACAATCTTAACCTAAACTAAAAAGGTAAAAATGGATGGCAAATGTTTTTTCAACTATTGATACTATCATTAATGATTCTTTAAATAATATTTCAGTAAAGTTTTCTGAAATAGCATCAAATGGAATAGATAGCATCATTTTATCCTCATTAACATTATATTTATTTTTTGGGGAGGAATGATATTAGCGGGAAAAGTACAAGCTCCAGTGTCAGAAATGATATGGAAGTGCATTAGCTTATCTGTGATTATGTCTTTCCTAAAAGGTGATATGCTAAATATGGCAAAAGAAGCTGTTAAATCATTATCTGAATTAGGGGGAGTATCGGGACTGTCTGTTCTTGATAAATTTTATGAAGATATTTTCTCATTATCCAATGAAGTTTATGATGCGGAAAGCAACCCTGCAGCAATCTTTCTTTGGTTGATTATTTGGATAGGTTTTATTCTTGCTTGTGTACCTTTTGTTTTATCTATCTTGATTAGTAAAGTTACATTGTATTTTCTTCTTGGGCTTGCTCCGATATATATTTTTTGCTTGATGTGGGGGTGGTTAAAAGATAGTTTTGCGTCTTATTTAAGTGCATTAATCACAAATGCAATTAATTTGTTTGCAATTACTCTTGTTTACTCATTATTAATATCCTCACTCCTTGAGAAGATGACCATTCAAGAATCTACTGGAAAATCACCATTTTTTGTAGCTATTTCAACTTTGGTTCTAGGTGTTGTTTCAGGGTATTTAATTCGTCATATTTATTCTGTAATCTCTGGAATTTCAAGGGTTTCTGTTGAGAGAGTCGGTGCATCAATAGGTCAAGCAGTTAATGCTAGTAAGTCAGCAAGAGATACGGCAAGTAATCTTACCTCTCCTAGTTCGGGAGCGATGGCTAAATCTCAAGTAGCCGCAGCAGCATCTCAAATACAGACTCAAAAAGAGTTACAACAAGTAGCCCGACAATTAAATAAAGTATTAGATGGTAAATAGTAGTAATTTCAAATCCTTAGGAGCATAACTAACTATGTTTAATTTAAAAAAGACAAAAAGCTCACCTCAAGTGGGTTCATTTGCCAAAACCGGTCTTTCTTATGAGGAAGACAAGGAACTCATGTTTAAACGCTCTAATCACATAGCTTGGACGATTGCGGCAGTGAGTGTGGCTCTTCTTGTAGGTCAGTCGATTTATAGTGATTACAAGTTAAATAAACTGGTTGCCGCGGTTAGTCAACCTACAATTTTAGGCTTTGACCGTTCCACAGGCATTGTAGAACCTATTAGCGTAATTTCAAAAGATACTA
>NZ_NRDF01000001.1 GCF_003130205.1 Aggregatibacter actinomycetemcomitans | reverse complement strand
GTTGTTGGTTTTCACATGCCCTTTGAAGGGCATGTGAAGTACTAGGCCCTTATAGGGTAGCCTAAAAACCGCACGTTTTACGTGCGGATTGGTTTTTGAATTTTATGTGCTGGATCACGATTTAATGTTTCTTAAAGATAAGTACCAGCAAGGGGAGGACAATACCCGTGGTGATGAATCCAAGTAAACCGGAATAGGTGAAACCAACTACAATGTAGCCTGCAATACTTGCGGTGGCTATAGTGATAGCATAAGGCAACTGGGAAGTGACATGATCCATGTGGTCGCATTTTGCACCGGTGGAAGACAGAATAGTAGTGTCCGACACTGGTGAACAGTGGTCACCACATACGGCGCCTGCCATGACCGCCGATAAACATGGTAACATAAATTCTACGGAACCATGCATCGCGTGGGAAGCGATGGCCGCGGCGATGGGCAGCATAATCCCGAAGGTTCCCCAACTGGTGCCGGTGGAAAATGCCATAATGGCGGCCAAAACAAAAAGCAGTGCCGGTAAGAACGCAAGTGGTAAGGCGTAGGATACTAAGGAGGCTAAATAAGTACCGGTTTTTATATCGCTGACCACATTATTGATTGTCCAGGCAAAAAACAGAATTAAAATGGCGCCAAGCATAGATTTCACGCCCAGCACCCAGGCTTTGACATATTCATGCAGGCTTACCAGGCGATCGGATAAAATACAAATGGATGCAATAATCACCGCACTTACACCACCGGTAACTAAAGATACACCTACGGTGGTATTTTCAAAGGCGCCAAGTATACTGAATGGCTTTCCGCTAGCTGTTAAGGCTAGGTTACCGGTGTATAGCATGGCAGAAATTGTTACGATAATAAGAGTGATAATTGGTAATACTAAATTGCGTACATGACCGTTTATACCGGAAAGCGTTTCTCCTTGCGTATTTTCTGTTTCCAATGCCAGTCTTTCATGTCTTGCCATGGGACCGATGTCAAAGCTGAAATAGGCTACGAAGAACACCATTAAAATGGAGAAAATAGCGTAATAGTTCATAGCACTCATTGCCATAAACGCTCCGATTGGTGAATAGCCGGTGATGGAGTAGGTTGCCAATAAGCCGGCGATTAAAGTAATGATATATGCGCCCCAGCTGGATACCGGCATGAGTACGCACATCGGTGCAGCGGTAGAGTCAAGAATGTAAGCTAATTTGGCGCGGGAGACTTTGAATTTATCGGTAATCGGGCGGGCAATAGCACCTACGGCTAAACTGTGGAAATAGTCATCGATGAAGGTGACGAAGACTAACGAAGCGGCAACCAGTTTTGCCCCACGGCGATCTTTAATCTGTTTTTGTGACCATTCTGCAAAGGCACGGTTACTGCCGGACATACTTAAAAGGGCGGTCAAAATTCCGAGTAATAATAAGAAAAGAATAATGTTGATATTGTTGGTATTTAAACCATCTTCCTTGACGAAGAGGGAGGATACGTTATTTTTTAAATAAACTAAGGTATTTGTTAGATTCACATCTGTCAGCATAATAGCACCGACAAAAATACCGACGCTCAAAGAGAGCAATACGCGGCGGGTAATGATGGCGAGTAACAACGCAAATAACGGTGGTAATACCGACCAGACTGATGATGAATAATCAATGAGTTCCATTTGTTCTTCCTAATATTAAGGGAGAACCACTGACTTTAAATATTTAATCGGGGTCGAAATGATTTAAAAAAGGGTAGGCAAAATAGGGCCTAACCTAACAGTAGCGCTCCATAGTTGTTTACAGACTATGACAGTGACGGTTCTTTCGAAGACGTCACCAACCAATTAAAATGACTTTTAACTGATTTCGGCAAACGTTCCTTTCCATTTTCTTCACCGTTATCCACTCGGAAAATATACTTATAACGTTTGCACCTCTACACAAGTAGGATGAGTTAAAGATTACAATAAAAAATGAGAAAAACCAATCACTAAATAAAATTTAGATGAAATGATTGAACTAATTTAATTAAAAATGGTATTTACCTATGTGGGTAATTTGTTTATGATAGCCTAGCTTCGTGTATATTAATTTAATTGTGTCTAGAGGAGAAAATTTAATGTCCGATGTGTTAAAAATATTAACGAATATTCGTAGTTTGCGTATGGTTGCGCGTGATTTAGCATTAGAACAGCTTGAAAGTATTTTGGAAAAATTGCAATTAGTCGTTACGGAAAAGAAAGAAGAGATTTTAAAAGCTCAGCAAGAAGAAAACGAGCGACAAGAACGGATTGCAAAATATAAAGAATTATTAAAGCAAGAAGGTATCACCGCAGACGAATTAGCAGAGATTTTAGGTTCCGATGCGGTTCGTAAGAAAAGAGATACCCGTCCTGCAAAATATCAATATGTTGATGAAAAGGGCGTAACGAAAACTTGGACAGGCCAAGGCAGAACACCTAAAGCGATCCAAGTACAATTAGATAAAGGTAAATCTTTATCTTCTTTTAAAATTTAATTCAATTTCTCTTAATAAAAGAAAACCCATTTTTATGGGTTTTCTTTTTATCTTAATGTTACGCATTATGATTCAAAATAAAATTTTACTGACCGATTGCCCTGATGATAAAGGACTCATTTCTAAAATTACCAATATTTGCTATAAACATCAGCTGAATATTGTGCACAATAATGAGTTTGTTGATTTTGAAACCAAGCATTTTTTTATGAGAACGGAATTGCAAGGTATTTTTAACGAAGAGACCCTGCTAGCAGATTTTAAACTGAGTTTACCGCCGGGAACGAATTGTCGTTTAATTAGCACAAAATGTAAGCGAATTGTCATTTTAGTTACCAAAGAAGCTCATTGCCTCGGTGATATTTTAATGAAAAATTATTATGGCGGTTTGAATGTAGAAATTGCAGGGGTGATTGGGAATCATGAAACATTACGCAGTTTGGTGGAGCGATTTGATATTCCATTTTTCTGGATTAGCCATCAAAATTTAACCCGTGAAGAACATGATTGTTTATTAGCCGAAAAAATTGATGAATTGGCACCGGATTATATTGTGCTGGCAAAATATATGCGGGTCTTAAACCCGAAATTTGTGGCGCGTTATCCGAATCGGGTAATTAACATTCATCATTCGTTTTTACCTGCATTTATCGGCGCAAAACCGTATCAACAGGCTTATGAGCGCGGTGTAAAAATTATCGGTGCGACGGCGCATTTTATTAATAACGAATTAGATCAAGGTCCGATTATTATGCAAAATGTGATTAATATAGATCACACCTATAGTGTGGAAGCTATGATGAAAGCCGGACGCGACGTGGAAAAAACAGTATTAAGCCGTGCACTGGATCTTGCGTTACATGATCGTATTTTTGTGTATAAGAATAAAACGATTGTTTTATAGACCGCACTTTGGCTGTGATTCTTTCAAACCATCTTCAGTATGTATGAAGACGGGTTTTTTATTCATGATATTCGGGCTTGAAAAGCGAAACGCCAGCCTTAATATACAATAACATTGCAAAATGAAGATAAATTATGGGCAAGAAAAAACGTTCGGCGAGTTCAACCCGTTGGTTAAACGAGCATTTTAAAGATCCTTTTGTACAAAAAGCGCATAAACAAAAGTTGCGTTCCCGAGCCTATTTCAAACTGGATGAAATTCAACAAACCGACCACTTGTTTAAATCAGGTATGACGGTGGTTGACTTAGGTGCAGCGCCGGGCGGGTGGTCGCAGTATGTGGTAAGCCAAATTGGGCTCAATGGACGGGTTATTGCCTGTGATCTTCTGGAAATGGATCCCATTGTAGGTGTGGATTTTCTACAGGGCGATTTCCGTGATGAAAATGTGTTAAAAATTTTATTGGAGCGGGTCGGTGAAGGCAAAGTAGATGTGGTGATGTCAGATATGGCACCGAATTTCAGTGGTATGCCATCCGTGGATATTCCGCGTGCGATGTATTTAGTAGAACTTGCGCTTGATATGTGCAAGCAGATTCTCGCCAATAAAGGAAGTTTTGTAGTAAAAGTTTTTCAGGGAGAAGGTTTTGATGAATACTTAAAAGAGATTCGTTCTCTGTTCAGTGTGGTCAAAGTTCGTAAACCTGAAGCTTCCCGAGACCGATCTCGGGAGGTTTATATTGTTGCAAGCGGTTATAAACACTAATCAAATTAAGTTACAAATAAGCTCAATTGATTTGATAACTTTAATTTTTGAGATAAATATAGTAACCTTACAACACGTTATTAACTTATAAATACGAGGTAATGCCTTGAACGATATGGTAAAAAATTTAATTCTTTGGGTGGTTGTGGCCGTTGTCATGATGACTGCATATCAAAGTTTTAATACCACTTCCGGCGGAGGAGTAACGGATTATACGACATTCATTTCGGATGTTGAAAATAATCAGGTGCGTCAGGCTAAATTTGAAGATAATGAAATTTTAGTCACCAAAACCGACGGCGCTAAATATACAACAGTTATTCCATTGGAAGATAAAGATCTTTTGAATGATTTGTTGAAGAAAAAAGTGAAAGTTGAAGGCACGCTGCCGGAAAGAAGAAGTTTGTTATCTCAAATTTTGATTTCTTGGTTCCCGATGCTGTTATTAATCGGTGTTTGGGTTTTCTTCATGCGACAAATGCAAGGCGGTGGCGGCAAAGCCATGAGCTTTGGTAAAAGCCGTGCACGCATGATGACACAAGAGCAAATCAAAACAACATTTGCCGATGTGGCGGGTTGTGATGAAGCGAAAGAAGAAGTAGGTGAGATTGTTGATTTCTTGCGTGAACCGAAAAAATTTCAAAATTTAGGTGGTAAGATTCCAAAAGGGATTTTAATGGTCGGACCTCCAGGTACCGGTAAAACCTTATTAGCAAAAGCCATTGCCGGCGAAGCGAAAGTGCCGTTTTTCACCATTTCAGGTTCAGACTTTGTAGAAATGTTCGTTGGTGTTGGCGCTTCCCGTGTTCGCGATATGTTTGAAAAAGCGAAGAAGAATGCACCGTGCTTAATTTTTATTGATGAAATTGATGCTGTTGGTCGCCAACGTGGTGCAGGTCTTGGTGGTGGTCATGATGAACGTGAACAAACCTTAAACCAAATGCTGGTGGAAATGGATGGATTCGAAGGCAATGAAGGCGTTATCGTTATTGCCGCAACGAACCGTCCGGATGTTTTGGACCCGGCGTTAACCCGTCCGGGGCGTTTTGATCGTCAAGTTGTTGTCGGTTTGCCGGATGTAAAAGGTCGTGAACAAATCCTCAAAGTGCATATGCGTAAGGTGCCGGTTGCACCGGATGTGGATGCCATGACTCTGGCGCGCGGAACACCGGGTTATTCCGGTGCGGATTTGGCGAACCTGGTCAATGAAGCCGCGTTGTTTGCTGCGCGCACTAATAAGCGCACGGTCACCATGGTAGAGTTTGAAAAAGCGAAAGATAAAATCAACATGGGACCTGAGCGTCGTACTATGATCATGACCGATAAGCAAAAAGAATCCACCGCTTATCACGAAGCCGGTCATGCTATCGTTGGTTATTTAGTGCCGGAACATGATCCGGTACATAAAGTTACGATTATTCCGCGCGGACGCGCTTTAGGTGTTACTTTCTTCTTACCTGAGGGAGACCAAATCAGCATCAGCCAAAAACAGCTGGAAAGTAAACTTTCCACGTTATACGCAGGTCGTTTGGCAGAAGATTTGATTTACGGTGAAGAAAATATTTCTACCGGTGCATCCAATGATATTAAAGTGGCAACCAACATCGCCCGTAATATGGTGACTCAATGGGGGTTCTCCGATAAACTCGGCCCAATTCTTTATGCCGAAGACGACGGGGAAGTATTCTTAGGGCGTTCTATGGCGAAAGCCAAACACATGTCCGATGAAACCGCACATGTGATCGATGAGGAAGTTCGCGCTATTGTGAACCGAAATTATGGCCGCGCGAGACAGATTCTAATCGACAATATGGATATTCTACACGCAATGAAAGATGCGCTGGTGAAATACGAAACTATTGAAGAAGAACAAATCAAGCAGTTGATGAATCGTCAACCGGTGACACCGCCTCCGGGTTGGGAAGAACCAAAAAACACAAATAAAGCAGAACCTCAACAGCCGAAAGCTGAGGAACCAAAAATGGCAGATAACGCACAGGGCGTGGAAACACAAAGTGCGGTGGAAAAAAACGATGATTCCAAATCTTTTAATAGTTAAACAAAAAGCTTTTTGAGCTGGCTGCAAAGGCTTTCTTTATGATTACGACTCGCTTTGTTAAGCGGGTTTATTTTTAGGCGTCAGTTTTAGGGAGTCGGTATGGAACATAAAATTGAAGATTTAATCCATATTTTTAATCAATGTTTTGAACAGGAATATAACACCAAACTAGTCAAGGGGGGTGATGAGCCTTTGTACGTGCCGGCAAATGAAGATTGTTCTTACAACGTCATCTATTTTGCCCGCGGATTCTACAGCAGCGGATTACATGAAATTGCCCATTGGCTGGTTGCAGGCAAAGAGCGTCGTAAGTTGGAAGATTTTGGTTATTGGTATGAACCCGACGGGCGATCGGAAGAGCAACAACGCTTATTTGAAAAAGTAGAAGTGAAACCGCAGGCGTTGGAATGGATTCTCGCCACTGCCGCCGGCTTTCGTTATTACGCCAGCGCCGACAATCTCAACGGACAGCCTGGAGACACCCGACCGTTCAAGCGGGCAGTATATGAACAAGTGAGAACCTATGCCGAAAAAGGTTTGCCTAAACGCGCAGAAACTCTGCGTCAAGCCCTCGCTAAGTTTTACGGCACGGAAGATTGTATTGATTTGACGAAGTTTGATGTAACAAGAATTTAGAACGCGAAAAGTGCGGTCAAAATCCACGGCGTTTTTTAACTGCACTTTGCTTAACGAAAAACATCTGAAATTTATACCGCACTTTTTAGCTATTCGGTGAAAAGTGCGGTTATTTTTACAGGCGTTTTTATTCGGCGGGATACCAATGTAGTTTGGTAAACTGAATTTGACATGGTTCGCCTTCGTTTAACAACGGGTCACGGCGTCCTTTTTGTACGCGCAGTTCTTGATCACCGATATGAACACTGTAATCAATGACTTCACCTAAGTAAGAACGGCGTTTCACGATACCGGGAATTCCGCCTTGATTGACGAATTCAATTTCCGACGGGCGACTTGCCAGAAGCGCTTTACCTTGAGCCAATAATTCTGCCGGAGGTGCCGGTTGAATATTAAAAGCACCTTCACAGTGATCAATAGTGACACCTTGCGCAGATAAATTGACGTTTAACTGATTGGATAGCCCAATGAAATTAAACACGAATTTATTCACCGGATTATTGTAAATATTTAGCGGCGTATCGATTTGTTCGATCACGCCTTTTTTCATCACCATAATCCGATCGGATAACGCCATGGCTTCCGATTGATCGTGTGTAACGTAAATAATGCTGAAACCGAATTTACGTTGCAATGCTTTGATTTCAAAGCGCATTTCTTCCCTTAAATGTGGGTCCAGGCTGGATAAAGGTTCGTCCAGCAACATCACATCGGGATTGAGCGCCAAAGCGCGCGCCAGCGCAACCCGTTGTTTACCGCCGCCCGATAGGTCATCAGGGCTTTTTTTCGCCACGTTCAGCAAATTGGTGTGGCGTAAGGCATCGTTAGTACGTTTTTCAATCTCCTGTTTGGATAATTTTTTTAGGGTTAGCGGAAACGCCACATTGTCATACACCGTCATGTGCGGCCAAACGGCAAAGGCTTGGAACACCATGCCGAAATGGCGTTTTTCCGGCGGTAAATAAAAGTTGGTGGCTTTTGAAGACAGCACTTTGTCACCCACTTTAATTTCGCCGGCGTCCAAATCTTCAAAACCGGCGATCATGCGTAATGTTGTGGTTTTACCGCAACCGGAGGGACCCAACATGGAAAAACATTCACCTTTTTCAATGGAAAGATTGAGATCGGGAATGGCTATGACATCGCCGAATTTTTTCATTACGTTATTTAGTTGAATATAACTCATTTTATTCTCCTTCATATTCGGCTATTTCTGCGTTTTCTTTTCGGCATAGCGTTTAATAACGGTTTGGCCGACCACGATGATAATTAACGCAATGCCTGCAAGTGCGGCGGAATAAACGGTTTCTCCGTCTTCATTCAGGGTATAAATGGCAACCCCGATAGTGCGGGTGGAAGGGCCGTACAACATCACGGAAACCGTTAATTCGCGCAGTGCAGGTAGGAAGATTAAGAAGAAGGCGGCGATCATCCCCGGTCTGACCAACGGAATAACGATGTCTTTCAGTGATTGCCACATACTGGCTCCGCAAGCACGGGCGGCTTCTACCAAGGAGTCATGCACTTGTTCCAAGGCGGCGGAATTTGCTTTCAAAGAGAATGCCATGTAACGGGCGATGTAGGCGATAAGGATAATCCAGACGGTGTTGTAAAGGTTGATACCGAATTTGCCGCTCCATGCCAAAATAACCCCTAAAGCGATAACGGAGCCTGGTACGGAGAATGGCAACATGCCTAAGAATTCCAGAATAGCTTTGCCTCTGACCCGCATTTTAACGATAACGTAAGAAATCATCACACCAGCAAACATGGTAATCACGGCGGCGGCTAAACCTAAGGATACGCTGTTGTGGATAGCGTCTTTGGTTAATTGCCATTCAAACAGGATGAATTTGTAATTTTCCATGGTGAGATTTTCCCAGGTAATCGGTAAACCGTAAGTTTTTAAACCGCCCACTAAGAAAATAGTCGCCGTCGGCAGCACAATCGTGAAAGCAATATAAAGCAGGCAGATAATCAATAACGGCATACGCAAGCCTCTGAGCTTCACTTCCACCGGGCGGAAACTTTTACCGGCGATGATTTGAAAACGTCCGCGGTTCAACACTTTATTTTGTAGCCAGATGATAAAGGCGGCGGTGAATACCAGTACGGTAGCTAATACCGTTCCCGTACGAATGGCGTCAAAACTACCCGCACTTTGGTGAATGCGTTCGTAAATTAAGGTCGGAATATTGAAGATACCGTTTTCAATCCCTAATACTGCTACCGTACCGAAGTGTGCCATGGAGTAGAGCATAATCAGCAACGCACCGGAAACGATACTCGGCATCACCAACGGAATGGTGATTTTGCGGGTTATAGTAAATAAGCTGGCACCGGAAATTCGGGCGGATTCTTCCAAGGTCGGATCCATGCGTTCCAGCGCCCCGCATACCTGAATGAAGACGAACGGGAACAAATACATGGTTTCTACCGCCATAATGCCGGCATAGCTATAAATATTAAATACCGGTTCTTCAAATCCCAGCGTGTCCATAAAGAACTGGTTAATGTAACCTGCGCGCGGCGAAAGCAACATTTTCCAGGCAAGGGCGCCGATAAAGGAAGGCAGCATGAACGGCACTAAGAACATGACTTTCATAAAGCCTTTATAGGGCAAATCCGTTCTGGTGACTAACCAAGCGAAAAATGTACCGACGCAGGTACTCATGATGGTCACGCCGGACGCGATGAACAGCGAGTTTAATAGCGCTTCATAGGTTTCCTGTTGTTTCAGAATCTGCACCACATCGGTGACGTTAAATTGTCCGTCCACCCAAAAGGAATTAATAAAAATTAGCAGTACCGGTACGGCAACCACGATAACTAAAATACCGATGGACAATGTCAGAATCACATTGGCGATATTGAACGGACTTTTGTTTGCTATTACGGCCATAATTACCCCCTTGCCGAATCCGTTATATTCGGGAACCAAAGCAAATCATGGAAATTCACATAATAGCTTTCTCCCTCCGTAAACATTAAATCTTGTTGTAGCGCCTTATTGGTCGGGACTTTCATACGCAACGTGACGCCGTCAATTTCCAGCATATAATCCATGACTGCGCCGAGGAAACTGGCGCGTACGACTTTTGCATGCAGCCCTTCTCCTTGCTTACTGAGGATAATATCCGACGGACGACAGCCAAGTTTGCCGGATTCTTGTGGCAAGTTATGCCAATGAATTGCTTGAGAACCTTGTCCGACAAAATGTTGCCTTTGTTCATAGCGTACGGGAATGAAATTCGCTAAGCCCATAAACTTAAACACGGTTTCATTGGCGGATTTTTCATAAATTTCCCAAGGCGTACCGATTTGCTCAATGGAACCGTCCGTTGCCATAATCGCCAGTCGATCGGAAATTGCCAGGGCAATTTCCTGATCGTGAGTAACGTACATAATGGTAATACCGAGTTTTTTCTGTAACTCTTTAATCTCAAAACGCATTTCCTCACGCAGATTGGCGTCCAGATTATTTAACGGTTCATCCAATAACATGAGTGATGGTTTGGCAACCAATGCTCTCGCCAACGCCACGCGTTGTTGTTGCCCGCCGGATAATTGTGACGGCAGGCGTTGTTCCAGCCCGGTAAGATTAACCAGCTCCACTACATCCATCACTTGCGCCTTAAGCATTTCTTTGTCGAGATTTTTAAACTTCAACGGATAAGCGATATTGTCAAATACCGTCATGTGCGGCCACACGGCATAGTCCTGAAAAACGACGCCTAAACCGCGTTGATCCGGCTGAATATCAATATGTTCGGCAGGATCACTTACAACCGTATCATCAATTAAAATCCGTCCTGAGTCAGGTACCTCAAAGCCCGCAAGCAAACGTAGCAAGACCGTTTTTCCACAGCCGGAAGGTCCTAGCAAGGTAAAGCATTCACCGTCTTTTACCGTTAACGATAAATTCTTTAGTACTTGATGGGAACCAAATGCTTTAGAAATGTTTTCAAATGTAATCGTTGCCATAAAGCACGTCCTTCCAGCAGATTAATTGCGACCTTGTAGAATTTGAGTGAATTTTTTCACGGTTTCTTCTTTGTTGGCGATGACGCTCTTATAGTCAATCGGAATTGCGCGGTTCATCGCTTCTTCGGCAGATGGTAAGCCGAATTCAGGATTCGGGGTAATACCTTTTCTCACCGGCAAAGTACCTTCGTGAGCAACGATTTTTTGTGCATCTTCGGAAAGTAAGAAATCAATGAATTTTTGGGCGCTGGAGAGATTTTTTGTCCCTTTAATAATGGCGGCAGGGCTTGGGATCACCAGCATTTCTTTCGGATAAGCGAGTTTTAAGGACGCGCCTTTTCTGATTTTATCATTAGTAATATAGTCAACGGCCAATGATGCCAGTAAGTCACCGGAAGCGGTATCATCCACGACCTGACCGGCGCCTTTACCGATTTTTGCCTTATTTTCTTTTAACTTCTCAAAGAATTCCCAACCGAAGGTAGATTTCAATAAAGACACGCTCATATAAGACGTACCGGATAGGGCGGGGTTGGCAATACCGAATGCGCCTTTAAATTGCGGGGTAAGAATATCCGCCCATTGTGCCGGCGGTTCTTTTTTCACAAAACGGGTGTTGTAGGCGATACCTAATGTGCCCAAGCGAATCGGTGTAAAGGAACCGTCAAAATCAGGAATCGGATTGATGATATTTTCTACTTCGGGCGAAATATAAGTTTCCAGCATGCCGGTTTCTTTCATATTAAAGAAATCCGGCACTTCACTGGTCCAAATAACGTCTGCCATAATCTGACCGGATTCTTTTTCCGTGGCGATTTTCGCCATCAATTTACCTGCACCAGCGGACTGATAGTCCATCGCAATATCTGGGTATTTTTCATTAAATTTGGCTTTTAACGCCCCGATGAGAGATTCTTTCATGGAGGTGTAAACGATGAGTTTGTCTTGGGCGACACCCATGCCGCTGATGGAAAGTCCTAAACTGAGTGCAATTAAGCCTGAGGTGAATTTCTTATTCATAATCAATTCCTTAATTTATCGATGTGAGTGTATGAGAGGTACTGCTTGACGAGTTATTCACTGAACAGAAAGTGAAATTCAAACGTACAATAGCACTAATACAAAATAAGAAAAGTGGACTCAAAGAATGTAAATGAGGCATTTTTGACTCAAATATAGCCTTTTGATTAAGCTGTTTTGACTCATTTATGGTCCATATCGGAAATATGACCTAAGAAAATTGCCATGAGTAACTCAAAATATTGAGAATAACCAAATTTTAATTATTTGAAATGGATCACAAAAAATATGAATGGATTGGTATTTTATAGAATTTGACTGGAATTCAAGGTTAGAATCATTTTATTCAACATATTTCGTATAGGTGATTTATATGTCTGGGCTAAAACGAGGTTATTTTCATTCTCTGCTTGTGGTGCTGATCATCGCTTTATCCTGTTTAGGAAGGGTATATGGCAATGAATTGGTCATCGGTACGACATTTTCACCGGAATCGCTATCTTATTTAATTACCGAGTGGGAAAAACAACCGAATGCCGCCCCGATAAGAATGCTAAACAGAACAAGCAACTCGTTAAACAAGTTATTTGATGATGAAAAAAACGATAATATTGATCTTGTTTTAAGTTCCTCTCCTATGCTGTTTTATCATTTGCAGGAAAAACAACGATTGGCTGCTTTGCCGGATAAATTCAGCCGGGGAAAAAAATTCGTGCCTGAGATTTTACAAAAAACAACCGTAGCATTTTCACTATCGGGGTATGGCATTTTGTCCAATGTATCCCTGCTGGAAAATGCAGAAGTGGATGTTCCCACCGACTGGTCCGGGCTTATTTCTCCTAATTTGCAGGGACTGGTTATTATGAGTAGTCCGAGCCGTTCCGATACGACGCACATTATGATTGAGGCATTATTACAGAAACAGGGCTGGCAGCAAGGTTGGGCGTTAATTCATCAAATTATGGCAAATGTCGGAACCATTTCCTCCCGTAGTTTTGGTGTCGTTGATAAAGTTCAGGCCGGGTTAGGCGCAGCTGGGATTACCATTGATAATTACGCAAATTTGCTCACACATTACAATGCGGATCCGCATTCGGCTTTGATGTTTAAATATTTTCCGAATTTCCCCGTTTCTCCGACGTTTATCGCAATAACGACAAATAGTACCAATAGCCGGCAGGCATCGGCATTTATCCATTTTCTCTTAAGTAATTCGGGGCAAAGCACGTTGTATCATAGCAAAATGGGCAAATATCCGATTATTTCGTTAGCTAAATCCCATCCGCTATATGCAACCCAACAATTTTTATTTTCCCAACCAACGATTGATTATCAGCTGATGTTAAAGCGTCAGGACGTAGTTAAACTGATGTTTGAGCATCAGATTATTCACCGTTTAGCTCAAATTCAAGAAAACTGGAAAATTCTGTATCAAAAGGAACAACAAGCAGGACATGTATTGCCGGAATTGCGGGAAATTTTGACCGCACTTCCTATAACGGAAAAGCAGGCGACTGACGAAAATGATTTGGAAACGTTTAATTCAAATGAGGCGTTGCTGCATTGGCAACAATTTTTCATGTTACAGCAAATGCGATTTGTCGATGCAGTGGAAAAATTATGAAAAAATGGCTTAAACGCTTGGATATCAGCACCGGTTTACAACTATCACTTATTATCAGTGCGTTGTTTTGTCTGTTTATCGGTGCCGTCGGTTTATATACATGGCATCAGCAACGCATAGAAATTGATTTTGCGATTGATCAGAATTTCCCTAAAATTCAAGCCGCTTTCCGTATGGAGGAGCAAATTAATTTATTGGAAAATACATTATTAAATGCAAAGAATATTCGAAATACGGAAGAAAAAATTAAATGGTTTAATGCGTTACAGAAACAAATTAAAACGCTCAAAGACGTGACCCAATCATTAAATGAAGATTTGAATGATGAAATTCCAAATATCGTAATTGAACAAGCCAATCTTCTGCAAGAGTTGTCATCAAATATTGATAATCAATTAATCTTGAATACGAAATTTAATAAAACGTTATCGGAAATCAATTGGTTACATAATGATTTTCGGGATGAATTTACGGCGTTATTGCAGGAAATTGTTTGGCAGCAAAAAACATTAGCCAATCATATTACGAATAATTTAACCAGATCTAAACAAATTGAACAACTTAGAAAATTCCAGTATGAATTATTGCTACTTTATGATTTCCTTACTTATGAAGAACAAATTGTCACGGAACTAAAACAACATATCGTCAGCCGCTCTGATTATTCATTAGTTGCACTCACAAATTCGCTTAATTATTTAAAGAATTTAATTGATCAAAAAGTTAAGTCTTTAGATAAACATACTTCAAGCTATACGATTAAACAAATTATTGAGTCCTTGCTGGCTATCGGAGAAAATGAACAATCGTTACCTCATTTATTAACCGAAAGAAAGCGGCTGGATATTTCCCAACAGCAATTAATGAATGAAAGCGAGTTGCTCATTTCCAAATTAAGACAACAAATTAACAGTCAGGTCGGTGATAATCAAAAACAATTAGAGTTGTTTCATTATTTAATAAATAAAACTACCAGAATAAACGGTTTGATTATTTTGTCTGCCATTTTATTTGTTTTCCTTTTTGTTGCAGCAATTAATTTTTATTATATTCGGCGGAGATTAATAGGGCGTTTTCAATCTCTTAATCAATCAGTTGAACGGATTATTAACGGCGAATCCTCCGTTAAAATTTCAGTTTGTGGTGATGATGAATTAGGGCGTATAGCAAAATTATTGCGATTATTTTTATTTGAAGTCAACACAAAAAATGAAGAATTAGAAAGAAGAAATCAAATTTTATTAAATGAAATTAGTGAACGTATTGCAATCCAGGAAAAACTTGTCAGTACACAACAAGAATTAATTCAAGCGGCAAAATTAGCGGTGGTGGGACAAACCTTAACATCTATTAACCATGAAATCACACAACCGCTAAATGCAATGAATGCGTATATTTTCAGTGCAAAAAGAGCGGTCAAAAATAATGATGTTTTTTCTGCGAATAACTATTTAGAGAAAATAGAACATTTAGTGGAGCGTACGGCACTGGTGGTAAAAAGATTGCGCCATTTTTCCCGCCAAACCAAAAATATATTGCATGAAGTTAATTTATCTGAATGTATAAATAATGCCTGGGATTTGTTAGAACCGAAACATAAGCATCTTAATGCACAGGTATATCTTCCCGCTGATCTGCCAAATGTATTAGGTGATGAAATATTATTAGAGCAAGTATTTGTTAATATTTTTATGAACTCACTGGAAGCCATGCAGCATGAAAAACCGGAAATTAAAATAGAAGTACAATATATATCACAACAGAAAATGATATTGTGGATTTATGATAATGGTTCCGGTTGGCCTTTGTCAGATAAATTATTACAACCTTTTTCCAGTAGTAAATCCATTAATTTAGGTTTAGGGTTAACGATAAGTTTATCTATTATGCAGCAATGCCAAGGTGAGTTGTTAATAGCCTCCACATTAACAAAAAATGCACTTATTATTTTGGAATTTAAGGTGGTAAATAATGTTTAATTGTCAGAATAATGTCTTATTAATTGATGATGATTTTGATATTTTGGAATCGTATGCCGATTTATTACAACAAGAAGGTTATTCTGTATTTGCAACTGCCGAACCCAAAGAGGTTATTCATCAAATCCCGGAAAATTGGTATGGCGTTGTTATTTGCGACGTATTATTGCCGGGCATTTCCGGATTAGATATATTAGATCGAATGATTGAAATTGATAGCCAAATTCCGGTGATTATGATTACAGGTCATGGGGATGTACCCATGGCGGTAGAAGCTGTCAAGAAAGGGGCGACAAATTTCTTTGAAAAACCGGTTTCGCCTGAAAAATTACTGATTCAAGTAGAGAACGCTTTAGAAAAACGGAAAAAAGTGATTGAAAAGCGCCAATGGCAAATGGAAAAAATTAATGACGTTTTTATTGGCAGCAGTGTTTGGATTAACGAGTTAAAAAAACAATTACAGAAACTGGCAAATTCAAATTTACCTGTTTTTATTTGGGGAGAGATTGGCACCGGTCGTCATTTGGCAGCCACTTATCTGCATAAATTAAGCGATCGAAAAACATTGCCGATGGTTTTTCACGAATGTACACAAAATGACAATATCAATATTATTGAGTTAATTAAAAAAACAAAATCAGGGACTTTAATTATTAAGAATATGCATTATCTTCCTGTTGAAGAACAACAACATTTAATTCAGTTTCTACACTATGAAGAGATTCAATTTCGTTTAATTTTATTGAGCGATACCGAGCTTAACGAATTAATTCGCTGTCGGCAGATAAGTGCCGAATTTTATTATTTTTTTATTTATACTCAAATTGAAACGCTTCCTTTGTGTAAACATATTATTGATGCGGTTGATATTTTTAATCATTATGTAAAAAATATTTGTTTGAGATTAAATAAACCTATCGTCATGCCGGATAAAAAAATATTGCAAAGTTTACGTAGTAAAGAATGGCATGGAAATGTGAAAGAATTGATTAACGTCGCGGAACTTTATGCAATCGGCTTACTTTCTCATATTCCTTCGGCGGTTGCTCCTGTATTTAATGACGCTCAGGTGAATTCGTTAGATGAAAAATTAAATCAATATGAAAAGCAGCTTATTGAAGATGCGCTGGTTTTTTATCAGGGAAAAATTAATGATGTGGTTAAACACCTTGATATTCCTAGAAAAAAACTTTACTTACGGATGAAAAAATACGGATTGGATAAGAAAAGTTATAAATTATAAATCAAAAAGTGCGGTCAAAATCCATAGCGTTTTTTAACCGCACTTTTGTTTTTACTGTCGTGCCAGTCGTAAATTCGGTGGTAAAGGTTCAAAGTTGGAGCGGTATGGGTTGATGTCCAAACCGCCGCGGCGGGTGTAGCGCGCGTAAACGGTGAGTTTTTCCGGTTTAGCGTAGTGCATGAGATCGCAGAAAATGCGTTCGACGCATTGTTCGTGGAATTCGTTGTGCTGACGAAATGAGATGATGTAGCGCAGCAGCTGTTCGCGGTTAATTTGCTTGCCTACATAATGAATTTGCAGGCTGCCCCAGTCCGGTTGTTGGGTGATCAGACAGTTGGATTTGAGCAAATGGCTGACCAGCGTTTCTTCTACGATGTCGCCGTTCGTACAATTCTCCAGCAAGTCCGCATTAAACGCATAATCTTCAATATCAATATCCAGCCCATCAATACCGTCGCCATGTAACGCCACAATGGGCTGATTCGTATAATTTGCCAATGAATTTAACCGCACTTTGACTTCACCCTTAGCGCAATTTTGTAAATCTTGTTGCAAAATGTGCTGAACCTCGGCGAAATCGGCAAATTTTGTTTGGTTGAAGCTGTTTAAATACAGTTTAAAACTTTTCGATTCGATTAAATTTTCACTGCGAAAATCAATTTGCACATCGGCGATCGCCACTTGCGGCACACCTTTCGGGTTCAGCCATGAAATTTCATACGCCGTCCAAATATCGGTGCCGATGGAAAACGGCTGGGTTTGCGTAATGCCTAAGGTGTCACGATTGAGGCGGCGTGGCACGGGTTGTAATAAAGTGCGGTCATATTTTTCCGCATATTTTGTTTGCTGACCGAGTTTTAAAGCGTTCAGGCTTGGGTCTTGGTAGTGCATATTTTTCCTTATTGCCAATGCCACGAGAGGTTTGAAACGAGGCGGCAATGATCACATTTAAAATATAAGAAGCCAAAAAGCGGTGCATTTAAGACCCACTTTCTTTTACACAACGGGCAATGGGATTGCAATTCCGCTGCACGGCTTTCGCCGCCGATGCGGTATAAATAATAGTATGTGGGAATGCCGCTGTGTTGCTCAATTTCCTGCGTTAAATGATAGCCGTGCTTAAACAGCGTGCTTTGTGTGCCCGAGATTTCCGCTAAGGCTTGTTGCTCCAGCACGGAACCGTTCATTTGCAGCTGATCGCACGCCTGCCAATTTTCCTGCCATTTGATTAAATCCATTGCCAAGTGCGGTATGTTTTTCAGTTGTTTATACAGCGGGATCGGCTGTAGAGAATCGCCGCTTTGCAGGGGAGAACAGGATTGCAAATAGGTGGTGTAGAGCAGTTGCCAGGCGGGTGTTTCCGTGGCGGTGATTTCAGAATTGAGATCTTCCGCCACAATGTGAAAACTCTCGAAAAACACACCGCACTTTTCTGCCGCTTGAAGGGCGTCATTCACCGGTTGATTATTAAACTCCGCCAAGAGCGAGGTTTGTTCGGGGCAGGTAACACGCACCGCCAAGCCTTGTTGGTTTTCCTGTTCGGCAATAAATTGCGGAATCTCACGCCCGATAATCTGTCCGTTATAACGCCATTGTTCGATAATTTGATTAATGCAATGGCTTTGTTGTTCCAAGGGAAATAGATTGTTTTGGCGGGAGAAAAAGGCTTCGATTAAATACATAATTGTTCACATGAGAGAGTAAAAGGCGAATTCTACACGAAATTTGTCGCGCTGGCGTAAAAACGGCAAATCTTCTACAATGAGCCGTTTTTTTACGAGGTATTTCTTATGTATCAACAAACCCGGTTACATTTGCAAAATTTGCAGAAAACCATGGAACGTTTGGCGTTGTGGCAAGCCATGCCGCCGCAGGAAGACGCTTTTTTGAGTGAACAGCCTTTTGCGTTGGATACCATGAGCCCGACGGAGTGGCTGCAATGGATTTTTATTCCGCGTATGTACGCGTTGCTGGAAAGCCAAGCACCGTTGCCGAACCAAATTGCCATCAGTCCGTATTTAGAGGAAGCGTTAAAGGAAGACGATTATTTGGCGGAATTATTGCTCCCGATCATTGAAATCGAAAAACTGCTGCAACAACAATGAATTTAGACATTTTGTATCAGGATGATGTGCTGGTTGCGGTAAATAAACCGGCGGGGATGTTGGTGCATCGCAGTTGGCTTGATCGTCACGAAACGCAATTTGTGATGCAAACCTTACGGGATCAAATCGGGCGGTTGGTGTATCCCATTCATCGTTTGGATCGTCCCACATCAGGCGTATTATTATTTGCGTTGAACAGCGAAACGGCGAATTTATTATGTCACCAATTTGAACAAAAACAAACGGAAAAGCAATATTTGGCGGTAGTTCGTGGTTATGTGACAGGGCAGGGTGAAATTGATTATCCGTTGAAAGTGAAGTTGGATAAAATTGCCGATAAGTTTGCGCAGCAGGATAAAGCGCCGCAAAGTGCGGTCACTTTTTACGACGGATTGAAAACCGTTGAAATGCCTTACGGCGTGGGGCGTTATGCCACTTCACGCTATTCGTTGGTCCGTTTAACGCCGAAAACCGGGCGTAAACACCAGCTTCGCCGTCACATGAAACATATTTTTCATCCGGTTTTGGGCGATACGCAATACGGCGATTTGCACCAAAATCGTGCTTTTACGGAACACACCGGTTGTTCCCGTTTAATGTTACACGCCGAAAAATTAACCTTTGTTCACCCGCTGACAGGGCAGCCGATAACCATTGAAGCGGGATTGGATGAGCAATGGAAACATTTAATGCGGACGTTTCAGTGGTAAAAAATAGTTAAAAAAACGACCGCACTTTTTATACAAATATAAAGGAAATGCAATGTTAGATAACGATTTATTATATTTAACCCATGAACAGCAGCAACTTGCCGTGGAAAAAATTCAGGAATTAATGGCGCAAGGCGTGGGCAGCGGCGAAGCCATCGCCCGGGTGGCAAAACAATTACGGAAACAAAATCGGGCGGATAAAGCAAAAGAGAAGTAATTGCTGAAGTGTTTTTGCAGCAAAATTCTAATAATTTTTGTGATCTCTGTTTGATTTTGAAACTTTTTTTATTGCGCAAGCAACAAATTTACTTAATATAACCGTCAGCAAATCAAGGTGATAGGGCATTTTGTCTTATTGAAGTAAATGTAGTTCTATAAGGACTAAAAACCATAAGAGGTTTGAATTATGGAAGTTGGTGTTGTTAAATGGTTTAATAATGCAAAAGGATTTGGCTTTATTTCTGTTGAAGGCAGTGATACCGATATCTTTGCACATTATTCAGTGATTGAAATGGAAGGGTATCGTTCATTGAAAGCAGGTCAAAAAGTCCAGTTTGAAGTGATTCACGGCGACAAAGGCTCTCACGCGACAAAAATCATTCCCGTTGTAGAATAAATTAAAGATTCCTTATTAGTAGCCATTAGAAGTACAAAGACAAGCCCTTATCGGACTTGTCTTTTTTTATTTCAGCAGATCTTTCAACCCCGCTTTCATGGCGGACATTTGGTTTTCGTACAAGGCTTTTTTCTCGCGCTCGTCAATCATGTAGGAAATGGTTTCCGACAGCGTCATTTGCATTTTGCGGGAATATTTGGATAAACGCAGCCAAACGGCATATTCCAAATCTATGGATTTTTTCTTGGTGGATTGTTTTTCACCGTTGAAAAAACGTTTTCTTCTGGCGCGAATGGCTTGGTCGAGCTTGATCACCAATTCCGGTGCCAAATGGGTTTTTATCCATTCTTCAATTTTTTGCGGGTAATTTTGACAGCCGATGAGTTGTTTAACGATGCCTTCCTGCAAACTTTTTTCTTCGTAACGGGTAACGTTTTCGCCTTCGCGGGCTTTTTTCGTTAAATAAACCCATTTCCAATGTGCTTCTTGATTTTCTAACTTTTGATATTTCATTTTGCTAAACCATCTTAGTGACGTGGTAACTGTGTCACTATACGCTTTTTGTCACGGATTTTCTAGCAAATTTTTACGCGAGACTAAGAAAGACGCGAAGAAATATGCGATAATGCGCGCAAATTAAACATAACCCAGAGATTAACGTGACTTCATCTTCTTTATCTAATAACACATTGTCTTGGCAGGCGTTACGTCCGGAATTATCCGTGACTGAAATTCCCTCACAACCTCAGGATTTTTTCTCTCTACAACCCCGCGCGGGCGAAGCCATCTGTAATTTCATCCGAAATTCCCACCGCACTTTATTGGTCCTGAAAGCCGATGACCAAGCGGAGTACGCCGCTTTATTGGAAGGTTTTATTGCAAAACAACAACCGGCGCTTGCGGTGAACGGCGTGCAATACATTGTGGAGCAGGGCGATTCCTTTTCTTTTCCGCGTGTTTATACGGCGCCGGCGCAATCGGTAGAGGACAATTTCGCCGCGCAGAAAACCGTCGCAACGGCATTGTATTTCGATCAATTTCAGCTTTTCGGTTCCGTTAAAATTCATGCGTCTTCACATGATATTCAGCTTCACGCCGGCTTGGTTCATCAGTTGAATCACGGTGTGTTGATTGTCAGCGCCGGGGCGTTATTGGCGCAATTTGATTTATGGCAACGCCTGAAACAGATTTTAACGACGGGGATGTTTGATTGGTATTCCGCCCATCCGTTTAAAACCCTACCTTGTGAAATTCCAAGCTATCCGTTGCAATTGAAAGTCATTGTGCTGGGCAACCGCACGGAATTAGCCATGTTGGAAGAACTGGAAGAAGGGCTTTATCAACTGGCGGATTATGGGGAAATTGAAAGTTATTGCAGTGTGAAAACGGCGGAACAGCAACAACAATGGATGAATTATGTGCAAACCGTCGCACAACAAAATCACTTACCGCCGTTAGAATTAAGCGGTTTTAACAAACTGTATCAATTGTTGGTGCGTGACAGTGAGAATCGTCATTTGATTAATGTATCGCCGTTGAAATTAAAAACGCTACTCACAGAGACCGCACTTTTAAGCGAATCCGATATATTAAGTGCGGTGGATTTTGAGCGCTATTTTTTACATAAAACGGCGCAATACGGCTTTTTGCGTGAACAAACCTATGACGCCATTTTGCAGGATCAAATCTATGTGGCGACCGAGGGCGAAATGGTGGGGCAGATTAACGGCTTATCGGTGATTGAATATCCCGGCATGCCTTTATCTTTCAGTGAACCTTCCCGAATCAGTTGTATCGTGCAATTTGGCGATGGTGAAATCGTCGATGTGGAACGCAAAAATGAACTGGCGGGCAACATTCACAGCAAAGGCATTATGATTGCCGAAGCCTGTTTGGCGAATATTCTCGAGTTGCCCTCACAACTGCCGTTTTCCGCGTCTTTGGTGTTCGAGCAATCTTACGGCGAAATTGACGGCGACAGCGCTTCACTCGCCGGTTTTTGCGTATTATTGAGCGCATTATCCGCCTTGCCGTTGCCGCAATCCATCGCCATTACAGGCGCTATCGATCAATTCGGTTTGGTGCATTCCGTAGGGGGCGTGAATGACAAAATTGAGGGCTTTTTCACTATTTGCCAATGCCGAGGATTAACGGGCAAGCAAGGCGTGATGATTCCGAGTGCGGTACTCAATCAGTTGAGCTTGTCCGAAGCGGTGGTCAGTGCGGTTAAAAATCAGGAATTTTTTATTTATCCAGTGGAAACCGTGGATCAAGCCTGTGAGATTTTATTGCAACGGGACTTGGTAGAGCAGGAGAATAAAACGTACGATTTCAGCACCATGCCGTTGTCCCGTTTGATCAATCAGCGTATTGAGCAATACTCCGAGCAACAATCCCACAAGCACGGTCTTTGGGATTTATTCTTCGGCAGAAAAAATCGTTAAATCGATATTTCCATAAAAAAATAACTGATCGGACAAGTTAGGCGTACAAGTGTTAGCTATTCTAAATGCCGGGATGCTTTGTTAGAATCCCACCCGCATTCAATTTTGAATCGCTTAAACAAATTTTATAGGATGATTAATAATGAACACTTGTACTCCAAACATTAAAGACAGTTACACTTACGAAGATTTATTGGCTTCAGGACGTGGTGAATTGTTTGGCAAAGAAGGCCCGCAATTGCCGGCACCGACCATGCTCATGATGGATCGTATCGTAAAAATGACTGAAGACGGCGGTACATTTGGCAAAGGCTACATTGAAGCCGAGTTGGATATTCATCCTGATTTACCGTTTTTCGCCTGCCACTTTATCGGCGACCCTGTTATGCCGGGTTGTTTGGGCTTAGATGCCATGTGGCAATTAGTCGGCTTCTTTTTAGGTTGGGTTGGCGGCAAAGGCAAAGGCAGAGCCTTAGGCGTTGGCGAAGTGAAATTTACCGGGCAAATTCTCCCGACGGCGAAAAAAGTCGTTTATCGCATTAACATGAAACGCGTGATTAACCGCAAATTAGTCATGGGCATGGCAGACGGCGAAGTGGAAGTGGATGGTCGTGTTATTTACACCGCAACGGATTTGAAAGTCGGCTTGTTTCAAGATACCTCAAGTTTCTAACTCGCAACCTTAAAAAACACTTAAATTTTTAACCGCACTTTTTGAAACTTTGAAACAAAGTGCGGTTCGTTTTTTTGACATTTTTATCTGCATAATGAACTGGTTAATTTTTTTGCAATCATCAACGCAATCAAATAAAAGACTTGTTTTAGCCGGAAAAGCTAGCTATCATTAGCGCACTTTTCACTGCGACCGTAGCTCAGTTGGTTAGAGCACCACCTTGACATGGTGGGGGTCACTGGTTCGAGTCCAGCCGGTCGCACCATTATTTATTTCGCCAAATCCGTCGCAACGCCACCGATTTTTTGCTAAAATTGGCCGAAAATGCCTTTCTTAACTTTTTATCGTTTTTATTTTTTCAGATTGGAAATCACAATGGAAAATTAATATTTTCTACTGTTTTTGATTAAATTTATTAGATAGGTTAATCATTATGCAAAAAATTCTTTTTATCTTAAATGACTCGCCATACGGCGGTGAAAAAACCTTTAACGGATTACGTTTTGCCATTAACTTGCAGGAAGATCACGGCAAAGAAGTGGACATTAAAGTGTTCTGTTTCTCCGATTCGATTTTAAGCGGTCTTGCCGGTCAAAGCCCGAACGAAGGTTATAACGTGCAACAAGTGCTGGATATTCTGGTTGCACAAGGCGCAGAAGTGAAACTTTGCACCAGCTGCGTAAAAGCACGCGGGTTATTGGATGCCAAATTAATTAACGGCGTCACCCTCGGCACTTTGGCTGACGTGTCAGACTGGACGTTGTGGGCAGACAAAGTCATCAGCTTCTAATGAGGATATTGGGCGGAGCGGTTTTCCGCCCTTGTTTTATTCAAATTTTATTTTCATTAACCGGTAACCATGCAACCACTCAATCCGATTTCCATTCCGTTAAATTCCATCAGCCTTATTGAAGCCTCCGCCGGGACGGGAAAGACTTACACCATGGGTTCCCTGTATTTGCGTCTGTTGTTGCAGGCGGGGGAAAATGCGTTTCCTCATAGTTTAAATGTTGAGCAAATTCTAGTGGTCACCTTTACCGAAATGGCAACGGAGGAACTGAAACGCAAAATTCGTGAACGGATTTATGATGCCAAACAGAAATTGACGGCGTACCAACAAACGCGGGATTCGGCGGTATTTGAACAAGATGATTTTTTACGCCAATTAGCCGATACCATTACGGATTTCCCTCTCGCCATTCAGCGTTTGACCTTAGCGGAACAAAACATGGATTTGGCGACGATTTATACCATTCACGGTTTTTGTCGCCGAATGCTCATGCAATATGCGTTTAATTCGGGCATTCATTTCAACTTGGAATTAAGCGGCGAAGAAAACGAATTGTTATTGCATTTGGCGCAAAACGTGTGGCGGGCGCATTTCTATTCGCAACCTTATGCCGTTGCCGAGTTTATTCAAAAACACCTGATTTCACCAACCAATATCGTCAAAAATATTAAAAAATTTGCCGGCACGGAATTAAAACTCCCACAAAATCGACCGCACTTTTTTGACGGCGAGCTGCCGGATTTTCTCACCAAACTTGCCGATTATTCACAACAATTCGTCGCTCAAACTGCGGCAGTGAAAAAGCATTGGCTAGAAAATGAGGGGGATGTTTTGACGCTGATTGAAACGGAAGTGAACACCAAATACAAAAGCGCGAAAGAACAAAAATTAAACCGACGCAGTTTCACCTCCGCAACCCGTCCGAAATGGCTTGCCATGATGAAAGCCTGGGCGGAAAGCGATCAAACGGATTTTCCGGACTGTTTTTCCCGTTTCGGGCAAACGGCGATGAATGAGCAAAAAGGCGAAGAGGCAAAAGACGCCTTGACCCATTCGCTTTTTGTCGAAATTGATGAACTGCTGCAACTCGCCGAGCAACAAGGGCTATTGTCCCAAGCCTTATGGTTCCATTATTTACAAATGCTGAATGCGCAGCTGGTGGAATACAAACTCAGCCACAGTGAAAAAAGTTTTAACGATTTGTTACGCTTGCTGAAAGAAGCCTTGTACCACCCGGATAATGCGGAATTTGCCCGCCTTATCCGTCACCAGTTTCCTTTTGCCATGATTGATGAGTTTCAGGACACGGACGCGGTGCAATATCAGATTTTTTCTAAAATTTATGTGGAACAACTATCACCTGACGTTCAGTCTGATAGCGGCTTTATTATGATTGGCGACCCAAAACAGGCGATTTATAAATTCCGTGGTGCCGACATTTTTACCTATTTCCAAGCCGCCAGCCAAGCGCAACATCGTTTTAATCTGGCGAAAAATTACCGTTCCCATCAACACGTCGTGGACGCTGTGAATCGGTTGTTTGATTTTACCAAACAGCCGCCGTTTCTCTATAAAGACATTCAATTTCTGCCCGTAAGCGCGAGAACGGATCACCTGCAGTTTTGGTTAAACGGGCAGCCGGAACCTGCGGTACGTTTTTATGTAGATGAGGCTTCCGTTAAAGACAACATGGCGAAAGCCTGCGCCGTTTCTATTCAACATTGGTTACAAAGTGCGGTGGAAAATTCCGCCGTTTTTCGCCCTGATGATAAGGGGGGAGAACAGGCGTTGAAACCGGAAAGTATCGCCGTGTTGGTGCGTAGCCGTAAAGAAGCGGAGTTGGTGAAAAATGAATTGCGTCGCTTGGGCATTGCCTCCGTGTATTTGTCGGAAGACAGCAATGTGTTCGACAGCAGCGCGGCAAAAGATCTGTTAATGATTCTCACAGCGTGCCTCAACCCGTTTTCCGAACGCCATATTTTAAACGCCGTTGCCACGGCAATTTTTGCCCAAACCGGCGCCGACATTCAGCGCATTCGTATGGACGAAACCCGTTGGGAGCATTGGGTGGAGAAGTTTATTCATTACCAAAGAACCTGGCAAAAGCAAGGGGTATTGGTGATGTTACATCAGTTGTTCCAGCAGGAAAAAATCACGGAAACACTTTATCCCACCGTGGACGGCAAACGCTTGGTAACGGACTTGCTGCATTTAGCGGAATTGTTGCAGGAAGCGGCAACGCTGAACGAAAGCGAAGCGGCATTGTTACGCTGGTTTGAGAAACAAATTCAAGGGGAAGATCGTCAAAAAGAGCAACAGGTTCGTTTGGAGAGCGAATTGCAGCTGGTGAAAATCGTCACCATTCATAAATCCAAAGGGTTGGAATACGATTTGGTCTGGTTGCCGTTTATTGGCTATGCTTCCACCTTCCGAGGGGATCGTATTGCCACTTATTATGACGAAGCGCAGGGCGCGGCGCTATGGGATTTCGATAAATCCCATAGCGCGTTGGTGCAGCAGGAAGATTTTGCCGAACAGCTACGCCTGCTTTATGTGGCGCTGACCCGCGCCAAATACCAGTTGGTGATCGGCGTGCCGCAAACCTTTGAGCAAAAATGGAGCAGTTTGTTATATGTGCTGACTCAAGGGGCGATCCAAACAAGCGAAAAACCGAATGCTTACGATAGTCTCCCTTTATTGGAAAACCTTGTGGCGCGTGCGCTGCAGGGCAGTGTGCAAATTGCCAACACGGCTGAGTTGACACCGCTGGCATTGCAGGTTCACAGCGAAACGCCAACGCCGTTACAAGCGGCGAAATTCACCGGCAATATCGAACAAAACTGGACGGTCACCAGTTTCAGCGCCATGGAAGCCATTCATCAGAATAAAGCCTATTTCAAGGCGCAACAGATGGCGGAAAGTGCGGTCGATTTTCCAAGTGTTTTTGACTTAGGGAAAGACTATGACTTTAACGAACAAGGGCAATCAACCGAGATGATTCAGGAAACGGCTGCCGACGAATCCGCCTATCCTTTCGGCTATTCGCCTTTTGATTTCCCGCACGGCATTAACATCGGTACGGCGTTACACCGTTTTCTGGAAAAAACGGATTTTGACCGCCCGTTAAACGAAGACAAAATCCAAAAACTCTGCCATCGGTTACAGTTAGAGGAAACTTGGCTGCCGACCTTACAGCAGTGGATAAGCGCTATTTTACATACACCGTTAAGCGCGCAGGATCCCAGCTTACAACTGGCGAATTTAACCCGCCAACATTGCGTGAAAGAAATGCAGTTTTATTTGAAGCTAAACCGGACATTTGATGTGGCGGCATTTAATCGGGCGTTACAACAACATCACCATTTGCCGTCGGAACCCCTGCAATTTGAAGCCATTAAGGGAATGTTACGCGGTTTCATGGATTTGGTGTTTTATCATAACGGAAAATATTATTTGGCGGATTACAAATCCAATTTTCTTGGCGTGGAAGCGCAAAACTACGTCGGCACCGGACTTCAGCAAGCCATGCTGACGAATCATTACGACTGGCAATATTTGCTTTATACATTGGCATTGCACCGTTATTTACAACAACGTGACGCAAATTATGCCTACGAAACCCATTTCGGCGGCGTGTTTTATTGTTTTTTACGCGGTATGAACGGCGAAAATCAAAACGGCGTATTTTTTGATAAACCGGATTACGCATTGATTCAGGCTTTGGAGAACTTGTTCTAATGTTAGCTTTATTATCCCAACTCAAAGAAAAGGGCATTATCAACGCCGCCGACTATTATTTCGCCGAGTTTATTCACCGCAAACAACAGCCTTTTCACTATGCACCGCCTATTCAGAACCTGGCGGTGCTCATGGCGGCGTTGTGTAATTTCAGTTATCGGCAGGGAAATACCTGTATTTTGCTGAATCACGCCACGGAACAGGATTTATTCGGCTTGCAGGATTATTTTAGCGAACGCGTTTATTTAACGGATATTCGGCGAAAAATTGATTATTTGCCCATTGACCAATGGCAGGCAGCGTTGCCGGCGGCGCAACATATCGCTTTTACCGCCGCGCCGTTGCAACAGGTAGCGCCTTTAGTGTTGCAGTTTGGCCGCTTGTATTTTTATCGCATCTGGCAGGATGAATTCCGTATCGCTGATTACTTTAAAAGTGCGGTCCGTTTTCAAAATGTTTTTTCAGCCGAACAGATGGCGCAAATCGCCCCGATTTTGAACCGCTATTTTCATGAAGAACAGGGCATCGACTGGCAAAAAATCGCAGTGGCGATGGCATTGCGTCAACGATTTTGCCTCATTACCGGCGGGCCGGGTACGGGCAAAACCACCACCGTTACCAAACTCCTGCTGACCTTGCAGGAGCTTCATCAAAACGGCTTGCGCATTAAACTTGTCGCCCCGACGGGAAAAGCGGCGGCACGGCTTATGGAGTCCATTGTGGACGCGGTAGATCGCCTGAAACAGACTTTTTCTACGGAGAAACACGAACGGGAAATAATCGAGAGTCTGCGCATTCCCATGAACGCGGAAACCATTCATCGCTTGCTCGGCGTGCGTTTTTTCAGTGAAGAAACCCGCTATCACGCCGACAATCCGTTGCCGGTGGATGTGTTGGTGGTGGACGAAGCATCCATGATCGATTTAACTTTGATGGCGAAACTGCTTAATGCACTAAAACCGGAAACAAAATTGATTTTATTGGGCGATAAAGACCAGCTGGCTTCCGTGGAGGCGGGGGCGATTCTGGGCGAATTAGGGCGTTTCGTGAATGCGTCGGCGCCGACGTATAGCCCCGTGATGGCGCAATATTTACAGGCGACCACAGGCATTTCTCTTGCTGCGTCGGATAGCGTCAATCCTATTAGCGATAGCATTTGTTACTTGCAGGTTAGCCGTCGATTCGGCGCAAACCCCGAAGTGGGCGCGTTAGCGACCGCAGTAAATTCAGGCAACGCGGCGGAAAGCTGGCGGTTATTGCAGCAATATCAGCAACACCAAGGGAAAAAATGCGGCGTGTATTTAACGGATTTCGCCTATTATTTAGACAATAAAGAAGATATTCAACAGCGCAAAGCCTGCGTGAAGCTCGTCGTTGAACGCGCCGCCGAGGAATATGCCCGCTATCTGCAATTAATCGCGCAAGTCGGGCAGCCTGATAAAGAAAAAGTGCGGTCGATTTTCGCGGCGTTTAACGGCATCCGTTTTTTGACGGCGTTACGTGTGGGCGAATTCGGCGCGGAGCAATTAAATCTGGCCATCGCAGAAAAATTACGCCAAAAACGCCTGTTGCAATTTCATCAGGAACGGGAATGGTACATCGGCAAACCGATTATGGTGATGCAAAATGATGGCAATGTGGGCTTGTATAACGGTGACATCGGCATTTATTTGGGAAACGGACAGGTGTGGTTCGAACAGGGACAAAACAGCTATAAAACCGTGCTGGCGAGCCGTGTGCCGAACCATGAAACCGCATTCGTGATGACGGTGCACAAATCTCAGGGCTCGGAATTCCCGCATACTTTTCTGATTTTGCCGTTGGAAAACAGCCCCGTGTTATCCAAAGAACTGGTTTACACCGGTATTACCCGCACCAAAGATTTTTTAACGGTGTTTGCGCTGCAAAACGTATGGGAAAGTGCGGTGAAAAATCCGGTGCAACGGCAAAGCGGATTGGGTCAATTATTGGAAATCTGAAAAGGAGAAACTATGACAAAATGGGATGAGCGTTATCAAACGGAGGACTATATTTTTGGTACGGAACCCAATGAATTTATCGCCAGAATTAAATCTTATCTACCCACTTCCGGGCGAGCATTGGATCTTGCTACCGGAGAAGGGCGGAATGGTGTATTTTTAGCTTTGCATGGATTGGAAACAGAAGGGGTTGATATGTCTAAGGTCGGTTTGCTCAAAGCGCAAGCGTTGGCGCGTAAGCAAAATGTTTCGTTTACTACAAGATTGGCCAATATTGCAGAGATGGATATGCCGACAGCATATTATGCCGTAATTACTTCCGTTTTTTGCCATTTTATGGAACCGCAAAGAACGCAAGTGATGCAACGTATTGTGAATGCATTGCAACCGGGTGGGTTATTTGCCGGCGTGTTTTATCATCCGGACCAAATTCATTATGGTACCGGTGGACCCGGTCAGGTTGAAATGTTGGGTACATTGACACAGATGCAGCAGGCGTTAGCAGGCTTGGAATGGCTGATTGCAGAGCATAGCGTACGTGAGATGAATGAAGGAAATCGCCATATCGGCACCAGTTCGGTAATTTGTCTGTTGGGACGTAAACCTTAAGGATTTTGGATCATTATGGTGAGTGAAAAGAGGAAAGTGCGGTTAAGATTTATCATGTTTTCAGAATAAACCGTTAGCTTTTTATTGAAACTTTTTGTATAATCGCGCGACCCTGTGAATGCCGAGGATTCCCACCGCGCATTATTTTGTCGAGATCGCACTCGAAGGGGTGAAGATTAAGATAACTGGTTGTGCTTTTTTGAGCACTGGGTATTAATATTATTATATTGGTAATTAATTAATGAAAACTTTTGTAGCAAAACCGGAAACGGTTAAACGCGACTGGTACGTAGTAGATGCGACAGGTAAAACTTTAGGTCGTTTGGCGACTGAATTAGCGCGTCGTCTTCGTGGTAAACATAAAGCTGAATATACGCCGCACGTTGATACCGGTGATTATATCATCGTGATTAATGCGGACAAAGTTGCCGTAACAGGTAATAAAGAAAGCGATAAAATTTACTACTGGCACACAGGCTATGTAGGTGGTATCAAACAAGCGACTTTCAAAGAAATGATCGCGCGCCGTCCTGAAGCAGTGATTGAAATTGCGGTTAAAGGTATGTTGCCAAAAGGTCCGTTAGGCCGTGCAATGTTCCGCAAATTAAAAGTGTACGCAGGTGCTGAACACCAACACGCTGCACAACAACCACAAGTATTAGACATTTAATCACGAGGTTTAGGATATGGCAGAGAATCAAAACTACGGCACAGGTCGCCGCAAAAGCTCTTCAGCTCGTGTATTTATCAAACCGGGCAATGGTAAGATCACTATCAACCAACGTGAATTAGACGTTTACTTCGGTCGCGAAACTGCACGCATGGTAGTTCGTCAACCGTTAGAATTGGTTGAATTAACTGATAAATTAGACCTATACATCACTGTTAAAGGTGGTGGTATTTCCGGTCAAGCGGGTGCAATCCGTCATGGTATTACCCGTGCATTGATGGAATACGATGAAACCCTACGCCCTGCGCTTCGTGCAGCAGGCTTCGTTACGCGTGACGCACGTCGCGTTGAACGTAAAAAAGTGGGTTTGCACAAAGCACGTCGTCGTCCACAATACTCCAAACGTTAATTTTTATACGTTTTTCAAAAAGCAGAGCAATCTCTGCTTTTTTTATGCGTAAAATTCGGCAAAAAGTGCGGTCGGTTTTCAGAATGTTTTTTGCGATCTGCCAAGCCTTGTTATAATGCACGCCATTTTCAATAACATTAGGGCAAAGCATGAAAATCGCATTAGGCGTAGAATACGACGGAAAAAATTATTTTGGCTGGCAACGACAAGAAAAAGTCGCCAGCGTGCAGGCGGAATTGGAACGGGCGATTTCCGTGGTTGCCAATGAAGACATCGGTATTTCCTGCGCCGGCCGCACCGATTCTGGCGTGCACGCCACGGGGCAGGTGATCCATTTTGAAACCACGGCGGAACGCCCGGAAAAAGCCTGGAGTTTTGGTGTGAACGCCAATTTGCCCGATGACATCGCCGTGCGTTGGGTGAAAGTGGTAGAAGCGGATTTTCATGCCCGTTTCAGTGCCACAGCGCGACGTTATCGCTACATTTTATACTGCAACAAATTGCGCTCGGCGATTTTGCCGCAAGGCGTGACCCATTGCCATTTGGAACTCGATCATCAATTAATGCACGATGCGGGGCAGGTGCTGCTCGGCGAAAATGATTTCAGTTCCTTTCGCGCCGCCCAATGCCAATCCAACACACCATGGCGCAACGTCCATCATCTACATGTCACCCGCCGGGGGCAATATATCATCGTGGATATTCAAGCTAACGCTTTTGTGCATCACATGGTGCGCAACATCGCCGGTAGTCTTATTGAAGTCGGTTGCGGCAATCAACCCGTTGAGTGGATAAAATGGCTGCTGGCTCAAAAAGATCGCACCCTAGCCGCCCCCACCGCCAAACCGGAAGGGCTGTATTTAGTGAATGTGATCTATCCCGACCACTTTAATCTGCCGAAAATGCCAATGGGCCCGCTGTTTTTGGCGGATTGATTATCAGATAAAAAGTAGGTTTAAAGCCTGCTTTTTGCTTTGGTATAAACGAAACTTCGATCGCGTCTTCCTACGGCGATGACTTTGACCACAATGCGTTCATCAATAACCTGATACACCAATCGGTATCCCGCATTGCGTAATTTGATTTTATAGCAATCTTTCATACCGTGTAATTTGGCGGATGGTACTCCGGGATTTTCGGCGCGTTCTTTTAATTTCTCAATAAATTGTTTACGCAGTGCAACATCAAGTTTGCGGAATTCTTTTTCGGATGATGGTATAAACTCAATGATGTAACTCATCGTAGTAAATCCTCTAAATCAACAGGATAACTTTTTTCATGTTGACGTTCTTCCACGATTTTTGCTAATTCGGCATCCTCGGCTAATTCCATCAGATATTCATAAATTGTTGGTGGGACGCAATAAAATGCGGGTTCATTACGGTTTAAAATTGCCAGCGGTTTTCCACCGGCTTCACGAAGTACCGCCATTGGGTTGGTTTTTAATTCGGTGATACTGGCGACAACATCAGTTAAAACAAGGCTTGTCATAAATTAACTCCTTTTAACGACTTTTTATTAGGGCTGATAATAGCGCTTTTTATTGGTTTTCTCAATCATCGAGTCATAAAAGTGCGGTAGTTTTATTAGGTGAATTTTATGTTATGAGTAAAGCGGCGTTTCTTTTACCACCAACCTAATAATTTCATCCATAATCCGCCTGCGCCGAACCAGATGATGAGGGAAATGATGGAGGTGATGAAACTTACGCCCCACCATTGGCCGGTTGAATTATAGCCCGATCCGTAAAGTGCAGGGCCGGGGCCGCCGGCGTATTGGGTTAAGCTCATAGATAATGTGGAGGTGTAACCTAAGCCGAGCGCGGCGATAATCGGTGGTGTGCCGACGGCAATGGCGGCGGCAACGAAAGCCAGATACATAGCGGAAATATGCGCCATGGCGGAGGCGAAGAAGTAGCGGGTGTAGAAATACACCAAGACTAAAATCGTAAAGGCAACCGGCCAACTAAACGCGCCCACGGAAGAGGAAATGTGGCTGGAAATCCACGCAATGGCGCCGTATTTATTGAGGGCATTCGCCATCATTACTAAGACCGCAAACCAGAACATGGTGTCCCACGCGGTGGTTTCGGCAACGATGTTTTTCCAGCTCATGATGTTGGTGAGCAGTAAAATCACTAAGCCGATAAAGGCGGAAACGGTCGCCGGAATGTGGAAGACCAAATCGCCCACCGTCCATAAGAACAGCAATAAGATGAAGTCCAGCGCTAAGATCCATTCGGCTTTACTCATCGGACCCATGTTACGCAATTCTTCCCGCGCCATTTCTGCCATTTTCGGCGTGTCTTTGAGTTCCGGCGGATAGATTAAATAGACGAAATACGGTAACACGATAAGGCTGATCACGCCCGGTACGATGGCACCTAAAAACCAGGTCATCCAAGTAATTTCAACGCCTTGACCTTTGGCAAGTTCGGCGATTAACGGGTTACCCGCCATGGCGGTGAGGAACATGGTACATACGATGGTGTCGATTTGTGAGACGGCGATCGCCAAAAATGAGCCGGCACGTCTTGCGGTCGGACCGGGTTTGGAATCATAAGCATCGGCGATAGATTGCATAATCGGGTACATAATACCGCCGCCACGCGCCGAGGCGGAAGGAATGCCCGGACCGATAACTACATCGGCTAACGCCATGCCGTAAGCCACGCCCATCATTTTTTTACCGAAGCGGGCAACGAAGTAGAGGGCGATGCGTTTTCCCAGTCCGGTTTTGATCACTGCGCGGGATAAAAACATGGCAATGGCGATTAGCCAAATCGTTCCGTTGGCAAAGCCGGATAGCATACCGACTTCCCCTTGTTTTGGTGAAAGTGGCGTAAGCCCCGTCAGCCCGCTGATAACTAATGCCACTAATGTCGCTGCGCCCATCGGCATGGCTTTGGCGATAATGGTGACAATGGTGGCGACAAACAGCGCGAGCATGCCCCAAGCTTTGGTTGATAGCCCTTCCGGTATGGGAATCAACCAAATCGCCAAACCGACCAAAAACGAAAGCAATAATCCTTGCCACTTGAAACCGAGTTTTACTTCCACCGGCGTTATTGTTTTACTTTCCATTTTTAAACCTCCCGGGTTGATGGACGGAATGTTAAGTGCGTGCGAATAATCCCTTACGCTTTGTAATCCTTTTGCCCATCATATGCCTGTCTTCGCAAGATGTTAAGACAAAAAGCGAAATAAAGTGCGATCGTTTTCAGCGGTGTTTTTGAAGGGTGCAAGTGCGCCACAATTCTGCCGTTTTGGCGTAAAATAGAACGATAAGCAATTTGAAGCGAGGTCAATATGGCAAAACAACCTTTAACCCGACAACTCTTTGATTATGTGTTGACGCAATACGGCACACAGCCGGAATACCTGTGGAAAAGCCATCCCGATTATGCGGTATTGCGTCATGGGGATAATCGCAAATGGTATGCCATTGTGATGAACGTGGAAAAAAACGTATTGGGGTTAATCGGCGCGGGGAAGGTGCCACTCATGAATGTCAAATGTTCCCCGGAGATGCTCAGTTTATTTTTGCCACAAGCGGGATTTTTGCTGGCGTATCACATGAATAAAAATCATTGGTTGACGGTGTTGCTGGACGGTTCGGTGGACAAGGAGACCATTCTGTTTTTGTTGAATGCCAGTTTTGATCTCACCGCGACCCGACAGGCGAAAAAGCAACTGAGCATCGCCCGTTATACGGAATGGATCGTGCCCGCCAATCCGAAATATTACGATGTGGAAAAAGACTTGCGCGAAGGCGGTGAAATTCATTGGAAGCAGAGTAATAACATTGCGGTGGATGATATTGTTTATATGTACGTCACCGAACCCACCGGTGCGATTCGTTATAAATGTTTGGTACTGGAAGTGAACATTCCTTATCGTAAAAAACGAACGGACAATTTGCAGGTGAAACGGGTGATGAAAATCCGTTGCCTGAAAGAATACGACAAAACCCTCATTCCCCGCGCCAAAATGGCACAATTCGGTGTCACCGCCGTGCGCGGACCTCGTCATATGCCCTATGCGTTAAAACAGGAAATTGCGTTATTGAGTGGGGAAGGGGAGCGTTAAAAAACACCCCAAAAACAAACCGCACTCTACATACGCTGAAATCATCATCTTGGCTCCCTCCCGTTTACGGGGGGAGCTGCCGCAGGCTGAGGGGGGGATAAGCCCCTTCCGCCCTTTGGGCACATTACTCGCTATGCTTGCCCCTCGGGGTCATTGGCAAAGCCAACGCTCAAAACACGTTGTGTTTTGTTCCCCGTAAACAGGGGAAAAAAGTGATCTTTATTAGGCAAATTAAAGTTAAAAAACATCCCAAAAACAAACCGCACTTTGATCTCATCAATCCAAAGTGCGGTCGTTTTGTTAGGCATTTTGCGCGGCGTGTTTCGGCTGTTTAAATACAGTGACCTCAGGAGCGTTGCCTACAAATTTTTCTACCTGCACGATACAGGTATTAGGTGAGTTACCCTGTGCCAGTTTGGAGGTGCCTTCGTCGCGGGTGAGTACGTTCGGACAACCGTTTTTGCACAATGGTTTTTCGCTTTCACCTAAATCCATCGGGTCGTACCAGGCGCCTTCATGTAAGGCGACGGTGCCTTTGATGATGTTTTCGGTGACCACAGCGCCGGCAAGTACTTGTCCGCGTTTGCTGTGGATGCGGACGATGTCTCCGTCTTTAATGCCACGCGGGGCGGCATCTTCAGGGTGGAGCATCACCGGTTCACGATCGTTGACCGCATATTTTTGACGCAATGAGGTGTGCGCCAATTGGCTGTGCAGGCGGTAGTACGGGTGCGGTGTCACCAATGCCAACGGATATTCTTCCGTGACGTTGCCGGCAAATTCTTCCGGTTCCATCCAGCTTGGGTGACCTTTGCAATCGTCGTAATTCATTTTGGCAACCACATCGGAATAAATTTCAATTTTACCGGACGGCGTGCCGAGCGGATTGAGCAACGGATCTTCACGGAATTCGCCGTAGCGCACCCATTTTTTCGCCGCGTCACCGGCTTCAAAACGTAACGGTTTATTTTCCGCCCAGAATTTTTCAAAACGTGGCATGGCGACGCGGTTAGTTCGTGCGGCGGTGAAGGCGGCATTGTAGAATTCTTCCAACCATTCCATTTCTGTTTTGCCTTCGGTGTATTGTTCTTCCACGCCCGCACGTTTTGCCAGTTCGACGAAAATATCGTAGTCGTTTTTCGCTTCAAATTGCGGTGGAACCACTTGCTTCATAGGGTAAACGCTCATCATGGAATAGTCACCCGCCATGGTAAGGTCGTTGCGTTCGTAACTGGTGGTTGCCGGCAATACAATGTCAGCCATGCGTGCGGTCGGCGTCCAGTTTACTTCGTTGACGATAACCACATCGGGTTGTTGGAAGGCTTTCACCAAGGTGTTGGTGTCTTGATGGTGCACAAACGGGTTGCCGCCCGCCCAATAGACGGCTTTGATGTCCGGATAGGTGATTTCCGTGCCGTTATACTGAATGGTTTTGCCCGGATTGAGCAACACATCGGCGATACGCGCCAACGGGAAAGCGGATTTGGAAGTGTCGTCTAACCAGGTTTTTGCGCCGGCTTTGGCAGATGGGCTGGCGGTAATGGAACCAATAATGCCGCCTGTCGTACTTGGCACACCGCCATTGGAATAGTGATAACTCAAACCGAATCCTCCGCCCGGCAAGCCGATTTGCCCGAGCATGGCGGCGAGGGTGACGAGCATCCAGTGGCTTTGTTCGCCGTGGCGTTGGCGTTGCATTCCCCAGCCACCCATTAACATGGTGCGTTTACTTGAAAAATCTTTTGCTAATTGTTTAATGGTGTCCGCGGGAATGCCGCAAATTTTGCTCGCCCATTGTGCATCTTTCGGTTGATGGTCGGTTTTGCCCAACAGGTAATCTTCAAATTTTCCATAACCGGCGGTGTATTTTTTCAGGAAGTCTTTATCGTGTTTATTTTCGCTGACTAAAGTATGCGCAATGCCCAGCATTAACGGCACATCCGTTGCGGTGTTGATCGGCAACCATTCTGCGTTCAGCATTTGGCAGGTTTCGCTTTTTTGCGGATCGATACAAATAATGCGTTTGCCGGTGGCTTCGAATTTTTTGAAATATTCTATGCCTTTTTGGTCGGTGGACATCCACGCAATGCGCATGGTGGTTAGCGGGTTTGCCGACCAAAGCACGATAATATCGCTGTGTTCTAACACGGATTCCCAGCTGGTTTGTTGTTCATACACTTCAATAGTGCCGAGCACGTGTGGCATAATCACCTGCGCCGCGCCGGTGGAGTAGTCGCCTTTATGTCCGACGAAACCGCCGGTGGCGTTCATATAACGTTGTAATAAAGTGCGGGAAGCGTGCAATGCGCCGCAACTAAACCAGCCGTAAGAACCGGCGAAAATGCCTGTCGGCCCGTGTTTATCACGCACGCGTTTTAATTGATCGTGCACCAAATCCAGCGCTTCATCCCAAGACACGCGCACCCATTCGTCGCGTCCACGCATGGTGGTGTCGCTTTTGCCCGGATTGGCTAAGAAGCCTTTACGCACCATTGGATATTTCACGCGGGTTTCGCTGTAAAGCTGATCCGGCACGACAGATTGCAATTCGTTCGGTGCAGCAGGCTCAATTGCCGGACCGGATTTCACTGCTTTGCCGTTTTCCACCACCACGCCGATAGGGCCCCAGTGGGCGGCCGTGACCACGGTTTGCATGGTGTTTTCGGCAGCCGCCGCTTTCGGTGAGATAATGGAACCGACCACACCGCCGGAAAGCGATGCGCCCGCTACGCCGAGAGAGGTTTTTTTCAAAAAGTCACGGCGGGTGTGATTAATGTTGCTGTTTTTCATTTAAGCCTCGTTTTGTCGTCATTAAACTGATACCAAGATTTGGGATTTAATTTATCCCTATTATTTTGCTTTCATATCTTTGGCGTTGCGTTGTAAATAAATCGTCACGGCACGCACATCGTCTTTGGTCATGGAAGTGCGATCTTTCATGGAGTTCACCACGCCGATCCATTGATTCGCCGTATAGTGATCGGCGCCGATTGCCGCGTGGCAACCGCTACAATGAGTTTGGTTTAAATTGTTGCCGTATTGATTAAGTGCGGTCAAATCTGAAGACATTTTTTCTTTCGCCACATTCACCGCAAAAGTCACTTCTTTCCATTCGGAATCGGTCACGTCATCGTGTTTGGTTTGCAACACTTGCGCGTTATTGCGCGCGTCTTCATCCACCAAGGCAACCGTAATCCGTTTGCCTAAATCCAAATACACCACAGATTCCGCACCTGTTTGTTGCCAGCCGTGTAATGTGCCGTGAATTTGATCCCCTTGCACCTGCCATTCCGTCACTTCGGCAAATGGCATTAAGCGTACTTCACCGCCTTTCGTGCCTTGGGCTTTCACCATTTCGGTGGCATATAAGGTGGTGTTTTCGGTTATCAGCCCGCCCTTCGGCGCGCCGGATTTTACCGCCGATTGATCGGCGTGAACTTCAGGCAAGAAATGCACGATGCCTTTGTGGCAATCGATACAGGTTTGTCCGTTCGCTTTGGCATCAATATGGGTTTGTTTGGCTAGCTTGGATTGTTTGGACAATTCCATGGCGTCGAAACTATGGCAGCTACGACAGGTTTCCGAATCGGTGGCTTTCATGTCGTCCCACACGCGCTGCGCCATTTCCGCACGGTGTTCTTCATATTTTTCCTTGCTGTCCAATTTGCCTTGCATTTCATACCAAACATCTTTCAAAGCAATGAATTTGGCTTTGACATAATGCCAGCCTTCTTGCGGCACGTGACAATCCGCACATTCGGCGCGGATGCCTTTGGCGTTGGCAAAATGGCTGGAACCTTCCCATTCCTGTTGCGGATGGCTCATGGAATGGCAGCTGACGCAGAATTCCGGCGAGCTGGTCTCGTGCATGACAAACTGCGTCCCCCACAACGCACCTGCCCCAATCCCCATCAGGCAAAGTGCGGTCACAATTTTTTTTGTTTTTGACATGGAATCACTCCGATGTTTGATCGTTTTAATAACTAAAAGAAATTTATAACTACAACGAGTTAGTGTTGATTCTAGTGTATCTAAATATAAATACTTTGATTTCAGTCAAGTAAAATAAATTAATTTCTTTATTTACTTATAAATCAGTAAATTAATTTTATTTCTGTGATAACGATCACGATATAATTAATCGTTATATATATTTTTATATTAAGAGGGTTTGAAAGGCGTTTGAGCCAATGGCAATTTTTGCACTATCTGTTAAAATACGCCCCATTTTTCTCGTGGTTAAAAAGTGAATTAACATGAAATTTATCGTCAAATTATTTCCGGAAATTATGATTAAAAGCGAATCCGTGCGGAAACAGTTCGTGAAAATACTGACCGGTAATATTCGTAACGTATTGGCAAAATACGATGACACCATCGCCGTGGTGAAGCATTGGGATTACATTGAAGTCCGGTCAAAAATCGAAGAGAATTTACCGATGCTTATTGAGCAGCTGCAACGCATTCCGGGGATTCATCATTTTCTGCAAGTGGAAGAAAAATCGTTTAACAGCCTGCATGATATTTTTGAGCAAACCCTGTCCAATGTGGCGCCGCAACTGGAAAACAAAACCTTTTGCGTGCGGGTAAAACGCAAAGGCAAACATGAATTTAACTCGCTGGACGCGGAACGTTATATCGGCGGCGGGCTGAATCAACATATCGCCAGCGCTAAAGTGCAGCTGAAAAATCCCGATGTGACGGTACGCATTGAAATTGAAGACGACAAAATGATGCTGGTGCGCGTCCGTTACGAAGGCATCGGCGGTTATCCGATCGGCACCCAGGAAGACGTGCTGTCGCTGATTTCCGGCGGATTCGATTCCGGCGTGTCCAGTTATATGTTGTTGCGTCGCGGTTCGCGCGTACATTATTGCTTCTTTAATTTAGGCGGCGCGGCACACGAAATCGGTGTGAAACAAATGGCGTATTACATTTGGCAACGTTACGGCAGCTCGCATAAAGTGCGTTTTGTGGCGATTAACTTTGAAGGCGTGGTGGGCGAGATTCTGGAAAACGTGGATAACGGACAAATGGGCGTGGTGCTCAAACGCATGATGGTGCGTGCCGCTTCCAAAATCGCGCAACGTTTCGACATTCAGGCGATTGTCACCGGCGAGGCGTTAGGGCAGGTTTCCAGCCAAACCTTAACCAATTTACGTTTAATTGATGAAGCCGCCGAGGTGTTGGTGTTGCGTCCGTTAATCACGCACGACAAAGAACAAATCATCGCCATGGCAAAACACATCGGCACCGACGACATAGCCAAATCCATGCCGGAATTCTGCGGCGTGATTTCTAAAAATCCGACGGTGAAAGCCATTAAAGCGAAAATCGAACAGGAAGAGGGAAATTTCAATTTTGCCGTGTTGGAACGTGCGGTAGAAAATGCGCAATATTTGGATATTCGTCAAATCGCCGAGCAGACGGAAAAAGAGGTGGGTTCCGTGGATACTGTTTCCGTGTTGGGGGCAAATGACGTGATTATCGACATTCGCAGCCCGGAAGAAATCGACGAAAAACCGTTACATATTGAAAATCAAATGATGATTTTGTTACCGTTCTACAAACTGTCTAATCAATTTGCCGAGTTGGATCAAAGCAAAAATTATGTGCTGTATTGCGAACGCGGCGTGATGAGCAAATTACAGGCGCTGTATTTGAAAGAGAACGGGTTTAATAATGTGAAGGTGTTTAAGAAATCCGTTTCCTGACGCATTCCATAAACTAAATTTTTGCATAAAAAGTGCGGTGGGTTTTCGTAGTGAAAAAACGTTGAGAAAACCCACCGCACTTTTTCTTTCAATGATCAAATTTCAAATACCGAACCGGCAGGGATTTCATGGCGTTGTATCTTTTCGTTGAAGCGTAAATTTTATTAAACAAAAAATGTGAATTTTGCGATCTACGTAGCGATTTAAGTGCAACCATCTTTTTCGGTGTTTTGCTTTTCTTATAATCTATTGTTTCATATTGAGTCGGTTTATGGCATAAGGATTAATTCAATGAATAACCAAATTCAGATTTATACCAATCAGGACGGGAAAGTTTCGTTAACCGTGTCTTTTGAGAAGGAGACGGTTTGGCTTAGCCAGTCTGAAATGGCGAAATTATTTAGTACAAGCACAGATAATATTAGTCTGCATCTTAAAAATATTTATTTGGAACATGAGCTTGATGAAATTTCAACTACCGAGGATTTCTCGGTAGTTCGACAAGAAGGTAAGCGTAATGTTAAGCGTACAATTAAATATTACAACCTTGATGCTATCATTTCCGTGGGATATCGGATTAGTTCTAAGCGGGCTACGCAATTTCGCCAATGGGCTACACAAACCCTGAAGCAATATTTGGTGCAGGGTTACGCATTAAATGAGCGACGTTTACAAGAACGAGGCATTGAATTTGAACAAGTCATAGGCTTGCTTGGGCAGACGTTAAGCAATCAATCGTTGTTATCTGACGAAGGCAAAGCCGTATTGTCGGTTGTGCAGGATTATGCGCGAAGTTGGAGTTTGTTACAGGCTTACGATGAGCAAAGCCTAACGACGAATCAGCAGAAGCAGAATAATATGGTTCCGTTGGTGTTGGATGACGTATTACAGGCAATTTCTCAATTAAAACGGGCGTTAGTGGAAAAAGGGGAAGCGACGGCGTTATTTGGACAACAACGAAATTCTGGTTTAGCTTCCGCCATTGCAACGATTGAACAGGGATTCGGTGATACGCTTTTTTATCCGAATATTGCCAGCCGAGCGGCTAATTTATTGTATTTTATTATCAAAAATCATCCGTTGACCGATGGCAATAAACGCACAGGATCTTTCCTGTTTTTATGGTATTTGCGATTAAATCAACACTTATTGGCAAAGCCGGTAGAACAGTTAATTAATGATAATACCTTAGTGGCATTGGCATTGCTTGCGGCGGAAAGTTTGCCTGAACAGAAAGAACTCATGATTAAGCTGATTGAGCATTTTATTTTGCTAAAAAGCTAGTGCTCAAATTTCAGAATAAATAAAAGTGCGGTGAAAATTCTCTGTGTTTTTTCACCGCACTTTTTTAGATATTAATAGCTTCCAAATGCTCTTCGTAGTCGCGCGATTCCGGCAATTCGCCCAATAGTTCGTCAATGGCGGAGCAGAGGAGGGCGCGGTCGTGGCGGTAGGTGATGTCGTCGGCGTTGAGACGGCCGGCGAGGATTTTAATGTCGTGCAGATTTTCCGGTGCGTTGTCAAAGGGGACAATGGCAGCATCAATGATCGGTTTGCCGACGGTGTCGTTAATCCACTGGATGCGATCGGCAAGGGAAAGTCTTGCAGCGGGGCTACGTTCGACGCCGAGGTTATCAATAAAAATTTTCTTGGCTTGGCTTTGTTGTAATTGTTCGATGACTTCAGGCAAGAGAACCGGCGGTAGAATACTGGTTAAAAAACTGCCGGGTCCGAATAAAATGACTTCCGCTTCTTTTAGCGCGCTAATGGCTTCCGGTGTGGCTTGCACGTAGGGAACAAGAAAAATGGATTTCGGCAGTTCGGTTAAGCTGTCCACGCTCACTTCGCCTACCACGCTGGCGCCGCTGCCTGAAATGGCGGCCAGATGCACAGGCTGTTCCGACATCGGCACGATAAAAGATTTAACATCAAGCAAATCACGAATCAGATTAACGGCTTCCATCGGGCGAATATGCAAATCTTCCAAGGCTTTCAGCATCAAATTGCCGAGATTGTGTCCCGCCAATTCGCCGTTGCCGCTGAAACGATATTCAAACAAGGCGGAGGCGGTACTCGGTTGTATGATGATTTGATTTAAACAATTGCGTAAATCGCCCCAGGCAATGCCGCCCTGATCACTGCGAATGCGTCCTGTAGAACCGCCGTTATCGGTGGTGGTAACAATGGCGGTGAGGCGCTCGTTCATAAAACTTAAGGCTGACATGACCCGACCTAATCCGTGTCCTCCGCCAATCGCCACGATTTTTTTAATTTTGCTCAGATTTTCGTGTTGTTGATAGCCGTTAAAGTCCGCCACTTTATTTTCCTTTATTTTCCTTTATTTTCTTTTTGGCAATGGTAACGATTTATTTTTGTTCGTTAGTTTATAATTATTATGAGGTAGATAAATACCGTTTTATTGTTATTTTTTATCGTTATGTAATTTATTATATAATTGATTTTAAAGAATTTTATTATTTTATAATCTAGATCAAATTAATTGATTGCAATTGCCGAATTTAATCTTTTACAATATAAAAAACTTAATTTAACGCATATAACTCCGAGCTTACTTAACCTACGTTTTGGTCTCAAAATAGGGTGGTAATGCCAATAATACGCAGTCCGTATTATTCAGGGATACGTTGGAAACGATTTATCCTCTCCGTTTTTAGAAAGGTGTCAAATGCAAACCATTCCAATCAAAAACGTTGGGGCGACTCAATTAGTTGATTCGTTCCAACGTGCGTATTACTATTTGCGACTGTCAATTACCGATGTGTGTAATTTCCGTTGCAATTATTGCCTGCCTGACGGTTATCAACCGGAACCCAACAAGCCGAGCTTTTTAACCTTGGATGAAATTCGTCGTTTGGTGAACAGCTTTAGCATCATGGGAACGGAAAAAGTACGCATCACCGGCGGTGAACCGACCTTACGCAAAGACTTTCTCGTTATCGCCGAAACGATCAGCCAAATTGAGGGCATCAAACAAATCGCCTTAACCACCAATGGTTTTCGTTTACTGAAAGACGTCGAGCACTGGAAAAATGCCGGCATCACATCCATTAATGTAAGTGTTGACAGCTTGGATGCCAGAATGTTCCAACGGATTACCGGCGTAGATAAATTTGATGACATTATGCGCGGCATTGATCGCGCTTTTGAATGCGGCTATCAAAAAATTAAAGTGAATTCCGTGTTAATGAAAGATTTAAATGACAAGGATTTTTCCGGTTTTCTGGCGTGGATTAAAGACAAACCCGTTCAAATGCGTTTTATTGAATTAATGCAAACCGGCGAAATGAATGCTTTCTTCCAAAAACATCATTTATCCGGGCAGATTCTGGAACAGAAATTACTGCGCTCAGGTTGGCAGTTGCAGGTGAAAAATCGTTCTGATGGTCCGGCAAAAGTGTTTCGCCATCCTGAGTATGTGGGCGAAATCGGCTTAATTATGCCTTATGAGAAAAATTTCTGCGCCGGTTGTAACCGTTTACGGGTTTCTGCCAAAGGGAAATTGCACCTTTGTTTATTCGGCGAAGAAGGCATTGAATTACGCGATTTGTTACAATCCGATAAACAACAACTTCTTTTGCAATCAAGAATTTTCTCTGCGTTACAAGGTAAGCGTGAGCATCATTATCTGCACATCGGCGATAGTGGCGTACGTAATCATTTGGCAAGTATCGGCGGTTAATGCACGCCGATTTTGAAAAACATCAAGAAAATCAACCGCACTTTTAATTATCATGACCACATTTACTCACATTAATTCCCATGGGGAAGCCAATATGGTGGACGTTTCCGCCAAAGCCGAAACCGTCCGTGAAGCCCGCGCCGAGGCTTATGTTCGTATGGCGCCCGAAACCTTACAAATGATCCTGTCCGGTCAGCATCACAAAGGCGATGTGTTCGCTACCGCCCGCATTGCCGGCATTCAAGCGGCAAAACGAACGTGGGAATTGATTCCCTTGTGTCATCCGTTGTTGCTTTCGAAAGTTGAAGTGAGTTTGACGCCACTTCCTGAAACCAATCAGGTGCGTATTGAAAGCCTGTGTAAATTAACCGGTAAAACGGGCGTGGAAATGGAAGCCTTAACCGCGGCGAGTGTTGCGGCATTGACGATTTACGATATGTGCAAAGCGGTGCAAAAGGATATGGTGATTGAAACCGTGCGTTTGCTGGAAAAGTGCGGTGGAAAATCCGGGCATTTTATCGCGGAGAGAAAATAATGTTACGCGTTTTATTTTTTGCGCAAACCCGAGAATTAATCGGCTTGGATTTTATTGAAGTGGAAGGCGATTTCACAACGGCAGAAGAGATACGCCAACACTTAGCCGCGAAAGGCGATAAATGGGCGTTGGCATTGCAATCGGATAAATTATTGGTTGCCATAAATCAAACTCTGATGCCGCCGCAAAGTGTGGTCAAAAATGGCGATGAAATTGCGTTTTTCCCGCCGGTCACCGGGGGCTAAATGGACGATATTCAGATTTCCGTGCAGCAACAGCCTTTCGATCAGAATGCGGTATATCGTTGGTTAAGTGAGCAACATTCGGTGGGTGCCACAGTGATTTTTGTCGGCAAAGTGCGCGACATGAATTTGGGGGATGAAGTCAGCAGTTTGTATTTGGAACATTATCCCGCCATGGCCTATAAGGCGTTGTTAGATATTGCCCAACAGGCAAAAGTGCGGTGGGATTTACAGAAGATTTCCATTATTCATCGGGTCGGCTTACTGCATACGGGCGATGAAATAGTGTTGGTGGGAACCGCGGCGGCACACCGTAGCGATGCCTATCACGCCAATGAGTTCATTATGGATTATTTAAAAACCAAAGCGCCTTTTTGGAAAAAAGAACAAACGGAAAAAGGCGCGCATTGGATTGAAGGGCGTGATAGCGATTATGTCGCTGCCGATAAATGGAAATAAGCCTGACCCTATTTTATCCCTAACGGAAAAATCCCTGATTTCTTCACGAAACAGGGGATTTTTTTCGGGCCGAACGTAAAATCTCGTGGTTTTCTTGGAAAAGAACGGTCGCTTTATGCTAGAATAAGCGACCGTTTTTCTTGGTATCGGGTGATACCAATTGAATATTTTAAAATTATTTTGAGTCGTCGGAGGAATAGATGACAAGTTCTGCAAATAAACGTTCTGTAATGACGCTATTTTCAAAAAAAACTGATGTTTATTGCCACCAAGTGCGCATCGTTTTAGCAGAGAAAGGCGTGGCTTATGAAACGGAAATTGTAGATCAGCAAGTATTATCAGAAGATTTAATGGAACTTAATCCGTATGGTACCTTGCCGACTTTAGTTGATCGTGATCTCGTCTTATTTAATTCCCGCATTATTATGGAATACCTGGATGAACGTTTTCCGCATCCGCCGTTAATGCCGGTTTATCCTGTTGCGCGCGGCAAAAGTCGTTTATTAATGTTACGCATTGAACAGGATTGGTATCCAACCTTAGAAAAAGCGCAATATGACTTATCCGAAGCAGAACGTGCTGCTGCATTGAAGCAATTGAAAGAAGAAATTCTTGCCGTTGCGCCGATTTTTAATCAGAACACCTACTTTATGAGCGACGAATTTAGCTTAATCGACTGCTACATGGCGCCGTTGTTATGGCGTATGCAGGAATTAGGCGTAGAATTCAGCGGTGCCGGCAGCAAAGCGATTAAAGCCTATATGACCCGTGTTTTTGAACGGGATTCTTTCCTGCAATCCGTGGGCGAATTAGCACCGAAAAATCTCATGGATGAAAAATAATAGGTCATCTCATGGAATATAAATCCTCACCGAAACGCCCTTATTTATTAAGGGCTTATTACGACTGGTTAATTGATAACGATTTTACGCCGTATTTGGTGGTAGATGCCACCTATTGGGGCGTAAAAGTGCCGGTAGAGTATGTCAAAGACGGGCAAATCGTTTTAAATTTGTCTGCCAATGCCACCAGGAATTTGCAGTTAACTAATGATTTTATTCAATTTAATACGCGTTTTCGTGGTGTGCCTCAAGATATTTATATTCCCCTTGGCGCCGCATTAGCGATTTATGCCCGTGAAAATGGTGACGGTGTAATGTTTGAACCCGAAGCCGCTTATGAATATCCAGAGCAGGCGGAAGAGCAACAGACAGGTTTTGAAAATGCCGTAGATAAAACGGATCAAAAGGATAAATCGGATAAACCGAAATCCACCGAGAAAAAATCCACCTCTCATTTACGCATTGTAAAATAGTTGTTCGATCATCAAATCAAAAACACTGAAAAAAGATACCGCACTTTGGTATCTTTTTTGTTATCAGGGGAAAAAAGTGCGGTCGTTTTTTCCGGTGTTTTTGAAGGTATAAAAAATCGCCTTGCTAGTTAAACAAGTCGATTTTTTCATTTGTGATGAATTAGAAATTCGCGTTGCGCGGCGCCCGCGGGAACGGGATGACATCACGAATATTTTGTAAGCCTGTTACATAAACGATTAAACGTTCAAAGCCCAAACCAAAGCCGGAATGCGGAACCGTGCCGTAACGACGCAAATCACGATACCACCAGTAATCTTCAGGATTTAAACCCATTTCTTCCATGCGTTTGTCTAATACGTCCAAACGTTCTTCACGTTGCGAACCGCCGATAATCTCACCAATGCCCGGGGCTAATACGTCCATTGCCGCAACGGTTTTTCCGTCGTCATTTAAGCGCATATAAAAGGCTTTGATGTCTTTCGGATAGTTTTTCACCACAACAGGGGATTTGAAATAGTCTTCCGCCAAATAGCGTTCGTGTTCGGAGGAAAGGTCGATCCCCCAAGATACCGGGAATTCAAAGGTTTTACCGGATTTCAGTAAAATCTCAATGGCATCGGCGTAATCCACTTGTGCAAAATCGGAGTTAATGAAATGTTCCAAACGGTTGATAACGTCTTTATCCACGTGCTTGGCAAAGAATTCCAAATCATCACGACGTTCCGCCAACACGGCGCGGAAAACGTATTTCAACATATCTTCGGCAAGTTTGGCGTTATCGGCAAGGGTTGCGAATGCCACTTCCGGTTCGATCATCCAGAATTCCGCCAAGTGGCGGGTTGTGTTGGAGTTTTCAGCGCGGAAGGTTGGTCCGAAGGTGTAAATTTTACTTAATGCGCAAGCATAGGTTTCACCGTTTAACTGACCAGACACCGTGAGGAACGATTCTTTACCGAAGAAATCTTGGCTAAAATCCACCGCACCTTTGTCTGTGCGTGGCAAATTTTCTAAATCTAAGGTGGAAACGCGGAACATTTCACCCGCACCTTCCGTATCGGAAGCAGTGATTAACGGTGTCGCCACCCAGTAGAAACCCTGCTCATGGAAGAAGAGATGAATGGCTTGCGCCAAACAATGCCGAACGCGGGCAACCGCGCCGATAATATTGGTACGCGGGCGTAGGTGCGCCACTTCGCGTAAATATTCGATAGAGTGACGTTTTGCCGCCATCGGGTAAGTTTCCGGATCTTCCACCCAACCGGTGACTTCCACTTTCTCCGCTTGTAATTCTACCGCCTGACCTTCTGCCGGCGATTCGACCACCGTGCCGGTGACAACCACGGAACAACCCGCCGTTAAGCGTAAAACTTCAGATTCATAATTGGCAATGTCATTATTTACGATAGCTTGAATTGGTGCGAAGCAAGAACCGTCATAAACGGCAAGAAAGGATAGACCTGCTTTGGAGTCGCGACGGGTACGCACCCAGCCGCGCACAGTCACTTTTTCGCCAATTGCAATTTTGCCTTGCAGCACATTTACAATTGATGCAATTTTTTTCATATATACCTCAAAATTAATACATTTTTGAAAACCGGGTTAGTTTACCTCAAGTTAGAAAAATTACCAAAATCTATCGGAAGTTTTTATTTTTGTGACAGGGAACACAGATTTGACTTAAATTTCTTGAATAAAAGCAATGAGCTGGTATAAATAATTTCACTAAATAAATTATTATAAAAAATACGGAATTATTTAATGAAAAAGGAAGATAAAACCCCATCTCGTTTAATTCAGCTTGGTAAAATTTACCGTTTAATCGAGCAGTTTGAAGAAATCTCACGTATTGAATTATCAAAACTTTCCGGTTTAGCGCCGGCATCCATTACATCGTTGAGCCGTTCTCTCATTGAAAAACGATTGATTATGGAAAAAACCTCAAGAAATACCGACAACCGCGGACGTCCTGCCATTGCCCTATGTGTTTCGCCTTTTTATTGGCAAGCTTTATGTGCCACGTTGATGGAGGATCGGTTTGAAATTATTTTAAGCGAATTGGACGGCGTAATTATTGAACAAAGCGTTTTCCCGTTGCAAAAAGATGATTTAGAATGTCTGGATAAATTTTTGGTAAAAAGCGTAAAACAATTTTTGGCTGAAACCCACTCACTTGCCCGCCCGATAACCTTTTCCGTTACCGTGGGCGGTGAATTGGATAAAAACGGTCATCTGATTAAACTGGGATGTACGAAATTTGCCCATTTAGATCTAAAGTCCTTGTTTACGCCTTATTTCAATATTCCGATTTTAATTGCCGAATATTTCAAAACCTGGTTACTCGCGGAATCTACCTTGGGTAATGTGATCAACTGTGATGATGTGTTGTTTCTGCAGTTGGACGATGAAATTAACCTCAGCGTGTTATCAGAAGGGGAGCTGTTATTTAGCCGGGAACAGGACAAAATCAATATCAATCATTTGATTGTGCCGCGCTTAAACGAGCTTCAAGCGCTCATTAACCACGATTTACCGGAAGTTGAGCGTTACCAGGTACAACATCAAATCACCCATCGGGCGATTGCACAGTTTATTGATGCCCTTTATCCGAATCGTGTTTTCAACAACAATTCCGAGAAAATGAATTTCCTGTGTGAACAGATTCAATTAAAAGATAAAAACGCGTTGCGGATTATTGAACATATTACCGATTGCCTGGCTTATATCTTGATGAATCTGGTTCATATTTTTTCCGCGCGGCGGGTGATGCTGAACTCCAGCTTGCTGCAACTGAAAGATTTCCTGCTCGAACAGCTTAATCGTAAACTAAAGTCCTATTTAGTCGATAACATCAGCACAGTTTCAGTGATTGCCGGCAAATATGAATGGAATAGCCCGATCGTCGCTGCTTCTGCGATTAAGCAGGGCATATATGACGGAAGTTTGCTGACGTCGTTGGTAAAACAAGAAGAAAACATCATAAATTTTTAAAACTTTGTTTTAGCTCAATATCACGCATTGTAATTTTCTTTAGAATCTATTCTTATAGTATGAGAAGGGGAATACAATGAGTAGTTTTTTTGTTACCGGTACGGACACCGATGTAGGTAAAACTGTTGTTAGTCGCGCGATCATGCAGGCTTTACAGAAAATCGGCATACAGATCGTCGGTTATAAGCCAATTGCATTCGGGCAAGAAGACGTGATTTATCCCGACAGTCAAAAGCAGACAACCGGCGATTATGACGGGAAAGATAATCCCGACGTATTAACGTTAATGAACAGCACCAAAGAAAAAGTGCATTACGAAGACGTCAACAGCTATACTTTCCGGCACTCTATGCCCATTTTGAATGAAAGTTGCAAACGTGTTCAAATTAATAAGCTAAATGTGGATTTAGCACGTTTATGTTCTCGTTACCAATCCGTTTTAGTGGAAGGTGCCTTCGGTTGGCTAACGCCGATCAATAAGGATTACAGTTTTGCCGATTGGGCCGGTGAGCAAAAAATGCCTGTTGTTTTAGTAGTGGGTATTAAAGAGGGGTGCATTAACCACACCTTATTAACCGTGCAATCGATTCTTGAACGTGGTTTACCGCTGCTCGGCTGGGTCGCAAACCGAATAAACCCGGGCTTAGGGCATTATGCCGAAGTGATCGAAACCCTAAAACAAAAAGTCGATGCTCCACTACTGGGTGAGGTTTCTTATCTTCACAAACCGGAAGAACAAGACCTCAGCCGTTTCATCACCGACATCGACCGCTTGACATATATGCAAACGGAACCGGTGGCATAAAAGTGCGGTGGTATTTGGACGACAATTTTTACTGTATATCAATAAAAAGTCGTAGAATCAATTTCCTACGACTTTTTATAGCCTACTACAATCCCGGCGCCTTCCATAAAGACGTGGTTAATCCGCTATCGACCAATTGTAATTGTTTTTTATAAATATCCGCCCATTGCGCTTTGTGAGCTTGATATAAAGCGTAGTTATCCGGATTCGGTTGATGTTGCCGTTCAAATTTAACCAGCTTTTTCCCGGCATCGGCTAAGGACGGATAAATGCTGACTCCGACGCCTGCGGCAATGGCACAACCTAGTGCCGTCGCTTCTTTGACAACCGGAATGTTTACCGTTAATCCGGTGACATCGGCTAAGATCTGGCTCCATAATTTGCCTTTAGAACCGCCACCGGCAAAGACGATGGAGGTTAATTTAACTCCCGAGAATTTTTGTACCTGATCCAAGTTGCAGGAGGAAACGATTGCGGCATTTTCTTCCAAGGCACGGAATAATACGGCTTTGTTACATTTGTCGGGATCGATAGAGAGATTAATAAAAGACGGTGCGGCGTGATACCAGGCTTTAAAATGCATGGCATCGGAGAAAATCGGGATCACGTCATTGGCGCCGACAGGCACGCGTTCCGCCATTTGTTCCAGCAGCGCATAAGCATCGGTGCCCAGTTTTTCCGCCAGTCTTTTTTCTTCTTCGCAAAATGCGTCACGGAACCAGCGCATGGTTAATCCGGTGAAAAAGCTAATGGATTCCGCCTGCACTAACGGCGGGATAACGTGCGGGTTAATACGTACGTTCATTTCCGGGTCGGTCACCGCCTGCGGTAAATTCACCACTTGTTGCCAGAACGTACCGCCGATAACGGCGGCTTGAGCAGGTTCGGTGACGCCTAAACCAATACAACCCAACTGCACATCCCCGCCGCCGACCACAACCGGTGTGCCTTGCGCTAAACCGGTTTGTTGTGCGACGTCGGCAGTGACTTCGCCCAAACGCGTACCAGTTTCTTTTACCGGCGTCAGAATATCCGAATTTAACCCCGCCATATCCAGTAATTCGGGCGACCATTGACGCGTTGTCAGACTCAACATGCCGGTCGTGCCGGCATTGGAGGGTTCCACCGCCAGCTCGCCGCTTAACATAAATGCCAGCCAATCGCTGATCATGGAAATGGCTTTGGTATGGCGATAAATATTGGGACGATGATGTGCCAGCCATAATAGACGGGGAACGGCGCTAAGCGCTAAGGTTTGACCGGAGACGGAATACAGCTGTTGTTCGAACGTATAGTTGTGTAGCGTTTTTAGCTCTTTGACTTCTTCCACCGCACGGGCATCTACGTTACCGCACGCCCAAATCGGTGTTTTATGCTCGTCGTAAAGCACGATCCCTTCACGCATGGAACAGGTGGAAATCGCCGCAATTTGCTGCGCCTGAATTTGGGCTTTATTCAGCACTTGACGAATGCAGTCGCAGGTTAGTTGCCAGTTATTGGTTAAATCAAATTCCATTGAGCCGGGAATATCAGGATCGGATAAGTGCGTCCATTCCCGTTGAGCAGCGGCGATTTGATTGCCGTCTAAATCAAAAATAACCGCCCGAACACTGCCTGTGCCGGCATCTAATGCCATCAGATAAACAGCTTGATTATTCATTATTTTCTCCTCTTGTTTGGGAAGGAAATAAGCCCGCTACACCGCTTACTAAACCAACTGCGCCAACATCATTCGAGCCGTGTTTTCTTCCGTAACCAATGAATTAATGTGATTGCCGTGCAATGCGCTTAAAATCGCTTCGACTTTGTCTTCACCGCCGGCAACACCGATAACATGAGGAATTTTTCGTAGATTTTCCAACGAAACGCTAATCAATTCCTCATGTAACGGCATATTCGGCTGTAAACTGCCGTCTTTGCGCATGAAATAACCGAGAATATCGCCTACCGCCCCCTGGTTGCGAATAATTTGTTGTTTTTCCTCCGTAATATAACCGGAGCGGAGCAGTGTCGCCTGCCCTTTTTGGCGGGTGGCGCCGATGCCGACGATTGCCGCATTGGCACTACATGCCGCCAGCATAATATCGCGCACACAGGCTTCCCGTTTGAATAGCTTTGCCGCTTCAATTGAAGACGCCCGTAAAGGCGCGGGAATGATACTTACCGAACATGAACCGTCTAATTGCCCGATGCCTTTCATATAAGGGCCGACACCGCCCGATAAGGTGATTAATTTAATCGCATTGTGCGTGATGAATTCATTGGCGTATTTCAGCGTTTTCATAATGGTGTCGCCGAAACCGATCGCCAGCATCTGATTCGGTTTAAGCAACGACATCAGCATTTGTGCCGCGCCGATACCTAATCGCTCATTGATTTCATGCTGTTCCAGTGTCGGCAGGATACGAATATGTTTTAGTCGGAAGCGTTGTTGTAGCGCTTCTTCCAGTTCCAGACAACCGGTAAAGCGGGAGTTGATCTGGACTTTAATAATGCCGGACTGACGCCCTTTTTCCAGTAGTCTGGAGACTTTTAAGCGCGGTAATTTCAGTCTGTCGCCGATTTCGCTTTGAGTCAGATTATCGTGATAATAAAACCAGGCAATCCGCGCCAATAATTCTTCTTCCCCGAAACTTTGGGTCGTTTCCTGATTATCTGTGATTAATTCGTTCATATTGCTTTATTCATTTTTATTGATTTCGGGTATTATTCATTTGTTTTTTACTATTATCAATTGTTCTTGTTGTTTTTTTGTAAAAGCATGATGAAGATCACTTTTTTAAAAATAAGTGGTGGTTTTTAAGCAGTCTTATTTAGATTTGTGATCTATCTCTCAGAAATTTTGTGAATTCCTGACTAGTATTTTGAAAAAATGTTTTCATGAAAGTACATTTGTTCATTCTGTGTGGCAGGTAAAAGATGCAAACTCAAATTTCAGAGCCAAAATGCTTAATATCCGCCCGAAACATCGGTAAGTCGTTTTCCGGCGTGGAAGTGCTGAAAGCCATTGATTTTTCCTTATACGCCGGTGAAGTGCACGCCTTGCTTGGTGGTAACGGCGCGGGAAAATCGACGCTGATGAAAATTATTGCTGGTATTCAGCCGCAAGATAGCGGAGAACTGGAAATTCATGGGGTGCGACAAAATAAACTTTCCCCGAATAAAGCCCATCAGCTCGGCATTTATTTAGTGCCGCAGGAGCCGCTGTTATTTCCGAATTTAACGGTGAAAGAAAATATTTTATTCGGCTTAACCCGTCATGAAAAAACATCGGAAAAACTGACCGCACTTTTAGCAGAACTGAACTCTCATTTAAAGCTGGATATGCCGGCGGGTTCGCTGGAAGTCGCCGATCAACAGCTGGTGGAAATTATGCGCGGGCTTATGCGCAATGCGTCTATTCTGATTCTGGACGAACCCACCGCCTCTTTAACGCCAATCGAAACGGAGAACCTGTTTAAGAAAATTCGTTCGTTGCTGGAGAAGGGCGTGGGCATTGTCTTCATTTCTCATAAACTGCCCGAAGTGTGGCAGATTTCTCACCGTATCAGCGTCATGCGCGACGGCTATATTGCGCTGACCGGCAATACCGCCGAGTTGAATAAAAATGATGTGATTACCGCCATCACGCCGAAGGCGAAGAATACCGGCTTAACGGAAAGCCAAAAATTATGGCTGGAATTGCCGGGACATAATCGTGTGAAATCCACCGACAAGCCGATTTTGCAGGTGCAGAATTTGACCGGTGAAGGGTTTAAAAATGTCGCTTTTGATATTTATCCCGGTGAAATTTTAGGCTTGGCAGGGGTAGTCGGCGCAGGGCGGACGGAATTGGCGGAAACCTTATATGGCTTGCGTAAACAAAAGTGCGGTCAAATTTTCTTTGATAATCGGGAAATCAGTGCGTGCGACATTAAATCTCGGCTCCACCAAGGCATCGTTTATTTGCCGGAAGATCGCCAGGCTTCCGGATTATATCCGGATTCGCCGTTAACCTGGAATGTCTGCGGGTTGACCTATAACGATATGGGATTCTGGCTGGATACGGCGAAAGAAAGCGCCACTTTGGAACGTTACTATCGTGCTATCGGGATTAAATTCAGTGATGAGCGACAAGCAGTCAGAACGCTGTCCGGCGGGAATCAGCAAAAAGTGTTGATCGCCAAGTGTCTGGAAGCGGATCCGGCGCTGCTGATTATGGACGAGCCGACACGCGGTGTAGATGTCGGGGCGCGTGCGGATATTTATCAGCTGATTAAAAATATCGCCAAACAAAATGTGGCGGTGTTGTTTATTTCTTCCGACTTAGAAGAAATCGAGCATATGTCGGATCGCGTATTGGTCATGCATGACGGGCAAATTAGCCATTCTTTGGTCGGTGAGGCGATTAATACCAACAATATCATGCAAATGGCGTTCGGCAGTACGCATGGGTAAGGAGAATCGATGATGGGAAAATTGATACTGAAACTGATTCAGGATAATCGTGAACTGACCATTCTTATTGCCATCGGTTTGTTATTTTTACTGTTAGGTTTTGTCGGAAACGGCTTTCATTTGCAAACCTTAAGCATGGTGTTTAATTCCGCACAAATCGTCATTTTGCTGGCGATTGGCGCCACTTTCGTCATTTTAACCCGCAACATCGACGTGTCCGTCGGTTCCACCATGGGGCTTTGTGCGGTGATTGTCGGCAGTTTGTTAAACGCCGGTTACGGGTTGAGCAGCGCTTTTCTTATTACCTTATGTTGCGGTTTGGCGGCGGGATTATTAAACGGCGTATTGGTAACCACGTTACGCATTCTCGCCATTGTTGCCACATTAGGCACGCTGGGATTATACAAAGGCATTATGTTGTTGATTACCGGCGGGAAATGGATCGAAGGTTTGCCGCAACAACTAAAAACACTCTCCGAACCTGTTTTCTTACATATTTCGCCTATCGGTTGGATCCTGATTATCTTGATTCTCGCCACGTATTATTTCTTAACGAAGCTCCCCGCCGGGCGTAATTTCTATGCCGTGGGGGATAATCTGCAAGGGGCGCTGCAATTGGGCGTGCGTATTGATCAGGTGAGAATCGTCGCTTTTGCCATAAACGGCATGATGGCGGCAATTGCCGGGATTGTTTTTGCCTCGCAAATCGGTTTTGTGCCGAATTCTACCGGTAACGGTTTGGAAATGAAGGCGATCGCCGCATGTGTGTTGGGCGGGATCAGCTTGCTCGGCGGTGCGGGAAATTTAATCGGCGCGGTGTTAGGCGCCTATTTCCTGATTCAAATCGATACGATTTTGGTGTTACTTAAAGTGCCTGCTTATTGGAATAATTTTGTAGCCGGTATCGTACTGCTTGCCGTATTGGTGTTTGACGGACGGATTCGCGTGATGATCGCCAATAATTTGAAATTACAACGTTACGCCCGCTTCTTGAAAGCGGAGAGTGTCAACGGCATCGATGTAAAAGTGCGGTCGAAATAAGGAGAGAATAATTATGTTGACGTTGAAAAGATACGGCTGGGAATTGACGTTATTTTGTTTGGTCATCATTGAAATTCTCGGTTTCGGCGCTTTCAATCCGCGTATGCTGGATTTAAACGTATTGCTTTACAGTACCAGCGATTTTATTTATATCGGTATGCTTGCCTTGCCGTTGACTATGATTATCGTCAGCGGCGGCATGGATATTTCCTTCGGTTCCACCGTCGGTTTATGCGCCATCACCTTGGGCGTATTGTTTAAAGCCGATGTGCCGTTGATGTTGGCGATTCCGTTAACTTTTATGGTCGGCATATTATGCGGTTTGATTAATGCCGGATTAATTCTATACACCAAAGTGAATCCGTTGGTGATTACCTTAGGCACCATGTACCTGTTCGGCGGCGGAGCGTTGTTATTATCCGGTTTTGCCGGCGCAACAGGTTATGAGGGCATCGGCGGCTTTCCCGATGCGTTGTTGGATTTCGCCAATCAAACCTTATTCGGCATTCCGACCCCGATCCTGTATTTTCTGTTAATGACGCTCATCTTCTGGTTGTTGATGTACAAAACCACCATCGGCAGAAGCACGTTTTTAATCGGGCAAAGTGAACGCACTTCCTGTTACAGCGCCGTGCCGATTCGTCGCACATTATTATTGATTTATTCCTTTATCGGCATCATCGCCGCCTTCGTGGCGGTATTGTTGGTGTCTTATTTCGGCTCCGCCCGCTCCGATTTAGGCAGTTCCTTATTAATGCCGGTATTAACTGCCGTGGTGTTGGGCGGCGCCAATATTTACGGCGGAGCCGGTTCCATTATCGGCACGGCGATTGCCGCCATGCTCATCGGTTATTTGCAACAGGGATTGCAAATGATCGGTATTCCCAATGAAATTTCCGGCGCTTTATCCGGCGCCTTACTTATTATCGTGTTAATCGGCAAGTCCGTCAGTTTGCATTATGGTGCTATTGTGCAATGGGTTTGTCGGCGAACCGAACGTCAGGTAGCAGTAGATTAAATTCAACTCAAGAGGAAAATGAATATGAAAACGTGTGTAAAACTAACCGCACTTTCCGTGTTACTCGGTTTATCCGTTGTGGCGACGGCACAGGCAGCCGACCGTATCGCCTTTATTCCTAAACTGGTGGGCGTGGGTTTCTTCACCAGCGGCGGGCAGGGCGCCACCGAAATGGGCAAAACCTTGGGCGTGGATGTTACTTATGACGGTCCGACCGAACCGAGCGTGCCTAATCAGGTGCAACTGATCAATAACTTTGTGAATCAAGGTTACAACGCGATTGTGGTGTCGGCGGTTTCCCCGGACGGTTTATGCTCTACTTTGCAACGTGCCATGAAACGCGGCGTAAAAGTATTGACCTGGGACTCCGACACCAAACCGGAATGCCGTAGTCACTATATCAACCAAGGCACACCGGAACAGTTAGGCTCCATGTTGGTGGATATGGCGGCGAATCAAATCAGCAAACCGAAAGCCAAAGTGGCGTTTTTCTATTCCAGCCCGACAGTTACCGACCAAAATCAATGGGTGAAAGAAGCCAAAGCGAAAATTGCCAAAGATCATCCGGAATGGCAAATTGTAATCACCCAATTTGGTTATAACGACGCCATTAAATCCCTGCAAACTGCCGAAAGCATTTTGAAAGCCTATCCTGATTTAGATGCCATTATCGCACCGGATGCCAACGCATTACCGGCGGCTGCACAGGCAGCAGAAAACTTGAAAGTGAATTCCGTGGTGATTGTTGGGTTTAGTACCCCGAATGTGATGCGCCCTTATGTGAAACGCGGCACGGTAAAACAATTCGGCTTATGGGATGTGGTGCAACAAGGCAAAATTTCCGTGGCTGCCGCCAATGCCTTATTGAAAGGTGAAAAATTAAATGTGGGCGATAAATTGAACGTGCAGGGTATCGGTACTATTGAGGTTTCACCGAACAAAGTACAAGGCTACGAATATGAAGCGGACGGCAACGGCATTATTTTATTGCCTGAACGCGTGGTATTCACCAAAGACAATATCGACAACTACAATTTCTGATTAGCGAAGAGAGGAGTATTTCAATGGCAGATTTAGATGACATTAGAGACGGTAAAGATTTCGGTCTGGATCGACCGCAAACCAATCAGGCGTTTTATTTAAAAGGTGCCGGCGCGTTGGATTGGGGCATGCAATCCCGCCTGGCGAATATTTTTAACCCGAAAACAGGCAGAACCATTATGCTGGCGTTCGACCACGGTTATTTCCAAGGACCGACTACCGGGCTGGAACGTATTGATTTGCACATCACCACGTTATTTGAATATACCGACGTATTAATGTGTACCCGTGGTATTTTGCGTAGCGTCGTGCCGGCATCCACCCGCAAACCTGTCGTTTTGCGTGCATCCGGTGCCAATTCAATTTTGACCGAATTATCCAACGAAGCGGTGGCGGTGAGTGTGGAAGATGCCTTGCGTCTGAATGTTTCCGCGATGGCGGCACAGGTGTATATTGGTTCGCAACATGAACATCAATCCATTAAAAATATTATTCAGTTAGTGGATCAGGGGACGCGTTACGGTATGCCGACCATGGCGGTGACAGGCGTCGGTAAAGATATGGCGCGGGATCAACGCTATTTTTCCTTGGCGACCCGTATCGCAGCGGAAATGGGTGCGCATATCATCAAAACCTATTATGTGGATAAAGGCTTTGAACGCGTAACTGCCGGCTGCCCGGTACCGATTGTCATTGCCGGCGGCAAAAAATTACCGGAACAAGACGCGTTGGATATGTGCTACAAAGCCATTGACCAAGGGGCTTCCGGTGTGGATATGGGGCGTAATATTTTCCAATCTGACGCGCCGATTGCCATGTTGAAAGCAGTACATGCCATTGTTCACGGCGGTGAAAATGCAGAAAAAGCCTATCAGTTATATCTGCATGAAAAAAATGCGTAGTCTTTCTCATTTTTTGCAATAAGGAGTTTGTTATGTTTGCAATGTTGGTAGAGATTAATGTTAAGGAAGGTAAAGAGCAGGAATTTCTCGACATCTTTGAACGTAATCATATCGGTACCCGACAGGAACCGGGCAATTTGCGTTTTGATGTGTTGCGTGATCCGGACGTTCGCACCCGTTTTTACGCTTATGAAGTCTATGTGAACGAAGCTGCTTTGGAAGCGCATCGCAAAACGGTGCATTACCATCGCTGTGTCGCCGAGCTGGAACCTATAATGACCGGCAGTCGAAGTAAAAAAATCTTTGAATGGGTGTTTCCTGAAGCCGTTATTTGATGAACAACGCATAAAAGTGCGGTCGAAATTTTCGGTGTTTTTTATTCACGCAAAAAAAGGCTTAGAATTCTCTAAGCCTTTTTTTATCCGTTTATCGTTACGCCAATTATTCAACGGTAAGGATACGACAGGTGTTGGTATTAGAACCGCTGTTGGCGAATTCTGCGCCTTGGGTTAATAACACGGTATCGCCGGACATTAAGAAGCCTTTTTCTTTTAACAAGTTGATGGCTTTTTGTGCGCCTTCAATGGTGCGACTGACGTCATCGTAATAAATCGGTGTTACACCGCGATACAACGCACACAGGTTTAAGGTATTTTGATTACGGGATAAAGCAAAAATCGGCAAGCCGGAGCTAATGCGGGACATTAACAGCGGGGTGCGGCCGGAACTGGTCATGGCGATAATTGCAGTCACGCCTTTCATATGGTTGGCAGCGAACATGGCGGACATGGCAATGGTTTCTTCAGGATTGTCAAATTCCATATCCATACGATGATGAGAAGTATTTACGCTAGGCATTTTTTCCGCACCTAAACACACTTTCGCCATGGCGGCAACGGTTTCGGCAGGGTATTGACCGGCGGCGGTTTCGGCAGAAAGCATTACCGCGTCGGTGCCGTCCAATACCGCGTTCGCCACGTCCATGACTTCCGCACGGGTCGGCATTGGGTTGCTGATCATAGATTCCATCATTTGAGTCGCGGTGATTACCACACGGTTTAATTTACGGGAGCGGCGGATTAATTTTTTCTGTACGCCGACCAATTCCGGATCACCGATTTCCACCCCTAAGTCACCGCGGGCAACCATGATGATGTCGGAAGCCAGAATGATGTCGTCCATTGACGCATCGTCAACAACAGTTTCGGCACGTTCAACTTTGGCAACGATTTTGGCATTTAAGCCGGCTTCTTGGGCTAATTGACGGGCGTAGTTTAAATCTGCGCTGGAGCGCGGGAAGGAGACGGCAAGGTAGTCAACACCGATACGTGCGGCGGTAATAATGTCCGCTTTGTCTTTTTCGGTTAAGGCATCGGCAGATAAACCACCGCCTAATTTGTTAATCCCTTTGTTGTTGGATAACGGACCGCCTACGGTCACTTCAGTGAATACTTTCGCGCCTTCGGTGGATAATACTTTTAATTGCACGCGACCATCGTCTAATAACAGAATATCGCCCGGTACAACGTCTTGTGGAAGGGTTTTGTAGTCTAAACCGACAACTTCTTGTGTGCCTTCGCCTTTCGGTAATTCCGCGTCTAATACGAATTTATCGCCGACGTTTAAGAAGATTTTACCGTCTTTAAATGTGGATACGCGAATTTTAGGGCCTTGTAAGTCACCTAAAATCGCTACGGTTTTGCCTAATTTTTTGGCAATTTCATGTACATGTTCTGCGCGGGCGATATGATCTTCCGGTGAACCGTGTGAGAAATTCATACGTACTACATTGGCACCGGCAGCAATAATTTTTTCTAAATTGTTACCACGGTCTGTTGAAGGTCCCATAGTACATACAATTTTCGTTCTTCTTAGTCTTCTGGACATTAAGATTTCTCCGTAATTAGTTGTATTGTAAAACTTTTTATTGCGGGCGCAGGTTTCAACAATTACCCACAAGAACCGGGCGGTATTATACGCCGAAAATAAAATTAGATCGAGATCACATTTCGGGAAAAACCGTTGCAATTTTAACCGATTTTATAAAGGTGTTTAGCCATAATCGGTTACGGTTTCCCCATGAAAAAAGTGCGGTGAAAAAACACATTAATTTTCTACCGCACTTTTTGAGACTAGAACAAATCGTCTGCCGTGATTTGTTTCATTTTTTTACTGTAATCGGTGGAACGCTTGTTGAAGAAATCCGTTTCTTTGGTCGAAAGAATTTCAATGTCAAACCATTCCGTTTCCTTCAATTGCGCCGGATTGATGTTGTAAATCGGTTCCAAACCTAAAGCGACGAGGGAGTTATTGTAACGGTTGGCGATGTAATTTTCCACGGTGGTTTTGCTTAAGAAATCCAATTCGCCGTCTTCAAAAATCCAGTCCAGAATGGCTTTTTCTGCGTTGAACGCCTGTTCGGCGAGTTCTTTTAATTCTGCATAGAACTCGTCGGTAAATAATTCCGGCTGTTCTTCGCGTAAAAGATGATAAAGGCTAATGCCAAAACGCCCGTGAATTTCTTCTTCTTTAGAGGTGGCTTCTACCGCATTGGAAATGCCTTTGAACAGATTTTTGTGCTTATTGAAGCTCATCATAATAACAAACTGGCTGAATAGCGAAATGTGTTCCACAAACAGAGAGAACATCACCAGTGAAAGCACAAAATCCTGTTGGCTCACGTCTTTTTTACGCATAAAAGCTTCCATGTACTCAATGCGTGCCATGATGGCTTTGTATTGACGCACGTTGCGGAACATTTCGTTTAAACCGAGTTTTTCCAGCAGGAAAGAATAGGCATCTTTGTGGCGAATTTCCGATTCCAGAAAACTGCCGCCCACATCTTCAATTTCCGGTTTCGGGAAATAATTGTAGAGATTGCCCCAGAAGCGTTTTACGCTCACTTCAATTTGCGAAATGGCAAGCATAGTTTTGGTGATAACGGCACGTTCGACATCGCTAATATGGGTGCGAAAATCCTGAATGTCGCCGGTGAAATTAAATTCTGTGTGAAGCCAGTAAGAATGGCGGATAGCGTCTTTAAATTCAAGCAGTTCCGGGTATTCGTAAGGTTTAATTTCAAAGCGTGGGGTAAATAAGCTGCGTTTTGCGGTAGCGTTCATTGTGTGATCCTCGTGATTCGTGGAATAAGGTGCGCATTAGAAATGGATAACCAGACGGAATATTACTTTATTCTTTCCTTCCCCTGCTTGCGGGGGAAGGGGGCAATATAAATTTCATCCCCCTCAGCCTTCGGCAGCTCCCCCCGTAAACGGGTGGAGCCAAGTATAAAACACAGGTTAGAAAACGCGCGCCATCATCTGTTTTTATTGTAAAAAGTGCGGTTGTTTTTTCTTGTGTTTTTTAACCTTCACAGCTACTGCAATTAAGCAGGTTACGGTTAAACACTTGCGCCGCACTCATGCTGTATTGGTAATAAATGGATTTCAAACCCAGTTCTTCGGCGGTGAGATAAAGCTGGTTTAAATCGCGCGCCAGGGTTGCGGGGTGGACCATGATATTAACGCTTTGCCCTTGGTCGATGTATTTTTGGCGTTGTGCCGCCTGTTGAATCACGGAAAGTTGGCTGATTTCCGAGAAGGTTTTAAACACTTCTTTTTCCTGTTCGGTCAGCTCGTTTAAATGTTGCACAGAACCGTCATTGAGCAGAATGCTTTCCCAAATATCTTCACAATCCAAGCCCTTTTGTTTGAGCAACGCTTCCAAAAACGGATTTTTATAGACCACTTTAATTTTGGATAAATCTTTCACGTAGTAATTGGATTTAAACGGCTCGATGGACGGCGATACGCTGCCTAAAATAAAACTGCTGGATTTGGTTGGCGCCACGCTCATCAATGTGGTATTACGACGACCATAACCTTTCAGAATTTCCGGTTCGCCGAAACGATGTGCCAGTTCTTTCGAGGCTTTTAAGGTTTTTTCCTGTAACAATTTGAAAATCGTGTTGTTGTGCTGCATGGCTGCAAAACTGTCGAAAGCGATATTTTTCGATTGCAAATAGCTATGCCAGCCCAGCACACCCAAGCCTAATGCACGATGACGGCGGGCGAATTTATTGGCTTTTTCGATGTATTGAATATTGGCACTTTGTTCAATGAATTCGCTCATTACCGTATCCAAGAAATAGGTCAGCACTTCCGGTGCGTCGGTGTCTTTCCATTCATCAAAATAGAGCAAATTCATGGAAGATAAACAGCACACGAAACTTTCGTCTTCGCTCGACGGCAACGCGATCTCGCTACACAAATTGGAGGCGTGAATCATCATGTTGCGGTCTTTATACACGTCCGGACGCTCCGCATTGGCGTTATCTTTGAAGAATAAATAAGGAATGCCCGTTTCCGTCTTACGTTGTAACAATTTCGCCCAGATTTGGCGCTTGTACGGATCGCCGGCTTTCATCGCTTCCAACCATTCGTGGCTGACGCAGACGCCGTAATACATTAACTGAATCGGGTTGCCTTCGGTGTGAATATCCAGCCATTCTTCAATGTCGCCGTGGTCGATGTCTATATAACCGGCGAACATGCCTTTACGGCTGGTGCCTTGGCTGATGGTGTCGATGGTGGCTTCAAACAGTTTGGTAAAGGCGAAAGAACCGTTGGATTTACCGTTATTGGTGATGTTGGAACCGCGCGGGCGAATATCGCCGAAATAGCCTGAGGTGCCGCCGCCGAGTTTGCTCATTACGCCGATTTCTGCCACGGTGGACATAATGCTGTTGATAGAATCGCCGATATAGGAGCCGAAGCAGCTGATGCTCAAGCCGCGGCTTAAGCCGAAGTTCGACCAAATCGGCGAGGAGAGCGAATAATAGCCGCGCGACATGTAGTGATAAAACTTATCCGCATAGCCTTCGATGCCTAATTTTTGTTCGGCGTAATCAGCAATAAAGCGGATGCGTTCTAGGGCGGAGGTGCCTTCTAACAGATAACCACGTTGTAAAAACAATTTGCTGTCTTCGTTAAGCCAGGCAAAATCCGGTCGATTCGGATCGGTAATAGGAAGAAATTGAGTGTGAGACATAATAACCTTGTAAATTAGTAAGAATAAACTTTGTTTATGCTAACAGGATTTAATTGTGATGAAAATCGGGATTTTTATTCTTTTTGAATAGTGGTGAAAAATAAAAATAAACACAACATCTAGTGATTATTGAATTTATTAACCCTAAATAGCGAAAATGATAGAAAAGAGAGTAGACCAGTGACAGGGTTTGTGAAAAGACAAAAAATTCAGAAAAACGGAAAGGATTTTAACCGCACTTTCGTGACATTTTCAAAAGTGCGGTCCGTTTTAGCGTTATTTTGTTGCCGCTTTCATGCTGTGTACAAATTCGCCGAGTTCGGTTAAACATTGGTCGTGATTATCTAAATTGCGCGCAATAATTTTCACCGTCGCGGAGCCGGAAATTGCGCCCGCCGCGCCAAGTTGGAGCGCTGATTTTACCTGCGTCGGTTGGGCGATGCCGAAGCCTTGTAGAATTGGCGCGGCATGGTGGGCTTTAAGTTGTTCTACCAAGCTGTCCAGATTCGCCGCATGACTTTGGTTTTCCGCACCGGTCACGCCTGCGCGGGAAACTAAATAAGTATAGCCCTCGCTGTTTTGCGCCACACCTTGAATGGCTTTCTCGTCTGCATTCGGCGGGCAAATAAAGACGGGTTGAATGCCGTGTTTTTTGGCGGCGGCAACATAATCGTCTCTCGCCAACAACGGAATATCGGCAACCAAGACGGCATCCACGCCCACGTCGGAGCAACGTTGATAGAAATTATCCAAGCCTGTGGCAAAAATTAAATTGGCGCAAAGCAGCAAACCAATCGGAATCTCCGGATATTTTAACCGCACTTTTTCCAGCAATTTAAAGCTGTCTTCCGTGCTGTGACCGGCGTTTAACGCGCGCTTGTTGGCGGCTTGAATCACCGGTCCGTCCAATAACGGATCGGAGAACGGAAAACCCAGTTCCAACGCGTCCGCCCCGTTATCTACCAGGGTGCAAATGATGTCAAAAGAACGCTCGAAAGTTGGGTCACATAAGGTCACAAAAGGAACGAATGCGCCTTCATTTCGCGTATGTAATTGGGCAAATGTGGTTTCAAAACGGCTCATGATTGCATTCCTTTTTCAGCTAAAATTTTATCTATGGTGAAAATATCTTTATCGCCACGACCGGACAAATTCACCACCAGAATTTGCGCTTTATTCGGTTCCTGACGGATCATTTTCAGGGCTTGGGCAAGGGCGTGGGAACTTTCCAGCGCGGGAATAATGCCCTCGTGTTTTGCCAATGCCTGAAACGCGTCAAGGGCTTCATCATCGGTAATACTTGGGTATTTCGCGCGACCGATACTTTGTAAATAAGCGTGTTGCGGCCCTACGGAAGGGAAGTCCAAGCCCGCCGAAATGGAATAGGACTCTTCCACTTGACCGTCTTCCGTTTGCATCAGCGGTGATTTCATACCGAAATAAATCCCTACGTTGGCATGCCCCAACGGCGCGCCGTGTTCGCCGGTTTCAATGCCTTTGCCGGCAGGCTCCACGCCGATTAAGTGCACCTCTTTTTCTTCAATAAAATCGGCAAACATCCCGATCGCATTTGAGCCACCACCGACTGCTGCAATCACCGCGTCCGGTAAACGGCTTTCTTTTTCCAGAATCTGGCGCTTGGTTTCTTCCCCAATCATTTTTTGAAATTCGCGCACGATGGTCGGGAACGGATGCGGACCTGCCGCCGTACCCAGCAGATAATGGGTGGTTTCATAATTTGCCGACCAGTCGCGCATGGCTTCGCAGCAAGCGTCTTTCAGTGAACAGGAGCCTTTTTGCACCGGCACCACTTCCGCGCCCATTAAACGCATACGAAACACATTTGGCGATTGGCGTTCCACGTCTTTCGCGCCCATATAAACACGGCACGGCATATCCAACATGGCGCAGGCAAGCGCCGTTGCGACACCGTGCTGTCCCGCGCCGGTTTCGGCGATAATACGGGTTTTGCCCATACGTTTGGCGAGTAAAATCTGACCTAATACCTGATTGGTTTTATGTGCACCGCCGTGTAATAAATCTTCCCGTTTTAAGTAGATTTTGGCGTTGGTACCTTTGGTGAGATTACGACAAAGGGTCAGCGCGGTGGGTCTGCCCGCATAATTTTTCAATAAATCCTGAAATTCGCGCTGAAATGCCGGATCCGCCTTGGCTTCTACAAAGGCTTTTTCCAACTGTTGCAACACCGGCACCAGAACTTCCGGCACATACATTCCGCCGAATTCCCCGAAATACGGGTTTAAAATCGTTTCTGCCATATTGCTTCCTTAATCTAAATTTAAATTCCTTGCCACATTAAGCGGGGCGAAGGTTTGTGCTGTTGGCATTACTTCAATGCGGTTAATATTAACGTGTTCCGGCTGTTGATTGAGCCATAACACGATATTGGCAATATCTTGTGGCGTAACGTATTGTACATTTTCGTAAAGTTTTTCCGCGCGGGCGTTATCGCCTTTAAAACGGATGTTGGAGAATTCCGTGCCGCCGTAAACGTTGCCGCCGGGGTAAGGATAGGTACCGGCGATAGAACCGAAATTGATAATGTGCCCTTGATTACGCGCCACCATTTGCGGCAACACTAAGCGGGTCATGGTGACTAAACCTTTCACATTGGTATCAATCATTTGGTCCCAATCGTCGAGATTCACCTTGTCGGCGGATTCCAAGCCCAACGCCAGCCCCGCATTATTAACTAACAAATCAATTGCCTGCCATTGCGGCGGTAGGGTTTTCAACGCGTTTTCAGCAGCGTGACGGTCGGAAATATCAAAGGTGAGAGGGAAGAAATGTTTGCCGTATTCTTGTTGAAGCTGTGTTAAACGTTTGCTTCTTCTGCCGGTGCCGATCACTGGATAACCGGCATTTAATAAGGTTCGGCAAATGGCGTTGCCAAATCCGGCGGTGGCGCCGGTCACCAATGCAATTCTTGTCATCATTATCTCTCCTTATTTTGTGGAATTTGTGCGTGATGAAAATTCATGTGGAAAAATCACCGCACTTTTGCGTGAATGTGTAACATACTACTCCACTAGTACAAAAAAATATAGAACTTTTATCAAGAAATTTGAAGGCGGGGAAGGAAAAGTGCGGTGAAGCATAACGTTACTTGATAAGTATCTTTAATGATACATAATGATAACTATTATCATTCGGTGTTATTGATAATAGCTTTCGCTGATTAATACTTATAGATTAAAAATGCGCTGAGTTTCTTCGTTGTTGGTATCACATCAACAACACAAATACTGCTTAAGATGTTGAGTGTGAAAATCGTTGTTGATGTCGTTTTTTAATAAACGGCACAGCGCCGTTTTTATTGCTCATTACTAAAGGGAAAATTAATGAAAAAGCAACCAAAATTTTGTGTTAACCTCATAACCTACCTTTTCGTTTCTTGTTATAGCTACATCGGCTATGCCGCTACAGCCGATACAAAAAAAGAAGAACTTGAAACCATCGATGTCATTACAGAAAAAATCAAAGACCGGAAAGACAATGAAGTGACCGGATTAGGAAAAGTTGTAAAAACAACTGAAACGATAAATCGTGAGCAAGTTTTAAATATTCGGGATTTAACCCGTTATGACCCGGGAATTTCCGTGGTCGAGCAGGGACGGAGCGCCTCTTCCGGTTATTCCATTCGTGGAATGGATCGCAATAGAATTTCATTAAGTGTGGATGGTCTGCCGCAAAGTCAGTCTTATGTGGTTCAAGGTCCGTCGGCGAAAGGTAACGGTTATGCCGGTACAGGTGCAATTAACGAAGTTGAATATGAAAACGTAAAATCCATTGAAATCAGTAAAGGTGCCAGTTCTTCAGAATATGGTAATGGTGCATTGGCCGGTGCAGTGGCGTTTCGTACTAAAACAGCGGATGATATTATCCAACCCGGTAAAAACTGGGGGTTACAGACCAAATTGCAATAGCGGGAAAAAATGATGGGTTTGAGGGGCTATTCATTTACACGGATCGCCGAGGCAAAGAAACACAAATTCATCGTGATGCACGCAGGGGAAAGCAGCGTTATTCCCGCCAGGTTGCGGTACCGGGTACGAGCGGTACATATAACTATTTTCTTTTGCAAGAGGATTGCCCGTCCGGTAATGTTGATTTATGCAAAGGTTACATAAAGCCACTGGCAAAAGTTATTCCTGAGCAAGAAGAGACGGCCAGTCAGGGAGAGTATACCGGTGAGAATCGCGTTGCACCGAACCCGCTGAAATCGCGTAGTCAATCTTGGTTTTTCCGCCCGGGGTATCACTTTTCCGAGCAACATTATCTCGGGGCGGTCATGGAATATACTAAACAGCGCTTTGATATTCGCGATATGACATTACCTGCATATATCCTGCCTTATTCCCGTGAAAAGCTTCACCTTGGAGATTCCCAAGGAATCTATCAGGGGCAAAATTATGGGCAGTTCCAACGTACGAGATATAACCAGCTGGGTCTTGGTTATGGGCGGGGGAGGTTCTATGATGAACACTACAGAAAAAAACGCATAGGTATTGAGTATATTTATAAAAATGCGCAAAAAAGTTGGATTGATCAGCTGCGTTTAAGTTTTGATCAACAAAAGATTGAACTTGATAGCTTTATTCTGTTCACGCATTGCGCAAAATACCCGTCAGTCAGTAAGTCTTGTCGTGCAGATTTATCCAAGCCGTTTTCATATCACCAAACAGAGCGCAATATTTACACCGAAGAACACAATGTACTTCGATTGGATGCGGATAAAAAACTTGATACCAAATGGGGCGAGCACCAGGTTTCGGCTAATCTGGGTTTAGATTATTTTACTTCTAAACTACAGCACGGTGATTTTGTGGAACAGCGAGTGGATCAGAAACAAGAACATTTAAAAGGGAAGGGAACGAAAGAGTCGCCGCACTTTTATAAAATCCATCCTCCGGTTTTGAAAACTACAGACTTTTGTGATTACAAAGGTACTTTATATAACGAACAATCTTGTGTTACACGCAAAATTAAAGGTAAGAATTACTATGTTGCCATACGTGACAACATGTCGCTGGGTAAATATGTTGATTTAGGTATAGGAGGACGGTATGACATTTATCGTGCCCATAGCGACGATCCATTAATCAGCCGGGCTGATTATCGTAATTTCTCATGGAATGCAGGCGTCGTATTAAAACCAACCGAATGGCTGGATTTTTCTTACCGTATTTCAACCGGCTTCCGTGTGCCGAGTTTCGACGAACTATATGGTCGGAGAGCGGGACACAGAAAGGTTTATGTGGCCAAATTTGAACCTGAAAAATCCCTTAACCAAGAATTCGGTATTGTCTTAAAAGGCGATTTGGGTAGCTTTGAAATAAGTCATTTTCGTAATTCCTACAAAGGGTTGATAGCATTTGGCGAAAGTGTGCGAAAAGGTGGAAGATTAGGACTAATCGGTAGAGGTGATTATGGTTTCCGCAATGCACAAGATGCAAAATTAGTAGGTATTAATATTCTTGCACAATTGGAATGGCACAGTGTATGGAAAGCTCTGCCTTATGGCTTGTACTCTACTTTTGCCTACAATCGTATCAAAGTAAAAGATAATCGAGTCAGACCGAATTTGGTTACTGTTACTAACCATTTATTTGATGCCATTCAACCGGCACGTTATGTTATAGGTTTGGGCTATGATGCGCCGACCGGTAAATGGGGAATGAATGCTTATTTATACACACTCTCAGGCTAAGTCCGAAGATGAATTGACAGGTATTCGTAAGCATATTCAACAATCACGGAAAATTAAAGCGGCAAAAGTAACAACCTCATCTTGGCATACAGTAGATTTATCGGGTTATGTCACCCTGGCCGACTTTATGACGGCACGTTTTGGTGTATATAATTTGTTCAATTCCCGTTATTCAACATGGGAGTCCGTCCGACAAAGCGCTATAGGTGCAATAAACCAGCACACCAAGGTAGGTAACTATAACCGCTATGTTGCACCAGGGCGGAATTATGCAATAACAATAGAAATGAAGTTCTAAAAATTTTGTTTTGATTGTTGCACACGCGTAAGTGTGTTTTAGTACAAAAAAAGTGCGGTGGGTTTTCCGGGTGTTTTTAGGCATTGAAAACTCCACCGCACTTTTTAATTTTTTGTGATCGTGTATTTTTTAACCAATTCAATTCTCTAAAAGCAGCCCTTCAATTCGTTCAAATTCGCTTAACTTATTACTAATCAACATCAATCCGTTGCTTACGGCGTGAGCGCCAACCTTTGGTTTATAGTCGGATAAAGGAATGAAGTATACCGATGGGAAGTGAAAGTGCGGTGGGTTTTTTAAATAGATTTTCGCGCACGAAAAAAGACGCACGCTATGCAGCGTGCGCCATCATTTATTTGAAAAGTGCGGTTGGTTTTCGCAATGTTTTTAATGTTACAACATTGCGCCCACATATTTCAGCATCACCCCGGCGGCAATGGCGGAGCCGATAACACCGGCGACATTCGGACCCATCGCGTGCATGAGCAGGAAGTTTTGATTATCCGCTTCCAACCCCACTTTATTGGAGACACGCGCTGCCATTGGCACGGCGGACACCCCAGCGGAACCGATAAGTGGATTAATTTTGGTTTTGCTGAATTTGTTCATCATTTTCGCCATTAACACGCCGCTGCCCGTACCAATACAGAAGGCAACCACACCGAGAATTAAAATGCCCAAGGTTTGTGGTTGCAGGAATTTATCGGCAATGAGTTTGGACCCCACGGACAAGCCGAGCACGATGGTGACGATGTTAATTAACGCGTTTTGTGTGGTGTCGCTTAAACGTTCTACCACGCCGCTCACGCGCATCAGATTGCCGAAACAGAACATACCGAGCAATGGTGCCGCATCCGGCAATAATAAGCCGACAAGCAACAGCAAAATCACCGGGAACAGGATTTTTTCCCGATTACTCACATGGCGTAATTGCGTCATGCGAATTTTGCGTTCTTCTTCCGTGGTGAGGGCTTTCATGATCGGCGGTTGGATCAACGGCACTAACGCCATGTAAGAATACGCCGCAACAGCAATGGCGCCGAGCAATTCCGGGGCGAGTTTACCGGTGAGGTAAATTGCCGTCGGACCGTCCGCACCGCCGATAATACCGATGGAAGCGGCTTGCGGCAGTGTAAATTCAATAATGCCAAAATAATTTAACCCTAGCGCGCCAAGCACGGTGGCGAAAATACCGAATTGTGCCGCCGCACCGAGGAGCAGGGTTTTCGGATTTGCCAGTAACGGACCAAAATCCGTCATGGCGCCCACGCCCATGAAAATCACCAGCGGCGCAATGCCGTAGCCGATAGCGACTTTATAGAACAACGCCAGAATGCCTGCGCTGTAGCCCATATCCACCGAAAAGGTTTCCAGTTGATTAATCATGGACGTCGGTGCAGAGGCGATGGCTGTTTTGATGATCGCCGGATCAGGCGCAACGCCCAGCTGCGCGGCAATCACGGCGATTTGTTCCGCTGATCCCAGATGGAGCAGGTTTTCCAATGCGCTCATGGCAAGCCCGGCTTCCGGAATGTTTGACAGCAAACCGCCGAAACCGATAGGCAAGAGCAGCAGCGGTTCAAATTTACGTGAAATGGCAAGCCACAGCAGGAGCAGGCCAATACCAATCATCACCGCCTGCCCCCATTGCAGGTGAAATATTCCCATGCCTTGAATTAATGCAATAACGCTATCCATAGGGAACTCCTTACACGAGGGTCATTACGGTATCACCCACCGCCACGGCGTCGCCGGCTTTCACCACAATGCCACGCACCGTGCCGCCTTTCGCCGCTTTTACTTCGGTTTCCATTTTCATGGCTTCAAGAATGAATAACACATCGCCTGCGGCAACGGTTTGCCCTTCTGTTGCCACTACTTTCCAGATGTTACCCGCCATCGGCGCAGTAACCGGTGTGCCGTTGTTTGTTGGTTCCGGGGCAGGCGCTGCTTGCACAGCCGCTTGTGGCGTGGTGGTTGCCACATGAGAAATATCACCGCCTTCACTCACTTTCACCACAAAGGCTTTGCCTTCCAATTCCACGGTATAAACGGCCGGGCCTGATGTTGTCGCTGCGGCTTTAGAAACAGGTTTATTTTCGACCGCACTTTCCTTGCCTGTCGGCGCCGGTTCAAAGGCAGCAGGGTTATTGCGGTTTTCCAGAAATTTCCACGCGATTTGCGGGAAGAGGGCGACGATCAAGGCGTCATCTACGGCATTTTCAGACAATTTCACGCCTTTCGCTTTGGCTTGTTCGGCGACTTCTGCTTCAATTTTCGCCATTTCAGGGGCAATGTGATCGGCAGGGCGGTCGGTCATCGGCGCGGTGCCTTCCAATACGCGGGCTTGTAGCGCGCTATCTACCGGTGCCGGTGTTTTGCCGTATTCGCCTTTTAAGATACCGGCGGTTTCTTTGGCGATGGTTTTGTAACGTTCGCCAGTTAGCACATTAATTACGGATTGGGTGCCGACGATTTGTGATGTCGGGGTCACCAGCGGGATGTAGCCCAAATCTTTACGTACGCGCGGAATTTCTTCCAACACCAAATCCAATTTGTCGGAGGCGTTTTGTTGTTTTAATTGATTTTCCAGGTTGGTTAGCATACCACCCGGCACTTGCGCCACCAAAATTCGGCTATCCACGCCGCGCAGTTGCCCTTCAAATTTTGCATATTTTTTACGCACATTGCGGAAATACGCCGCTATTTTTTCCAGGCGTGGAATATCCAAGCCGGTGTCATATTCGGTACCTTGCAAGGTTGCCACCATGGATTCCGTGGCAGGGTGACCATAGGTAGCGGACATGGAGGAAATCGCCGTATCCACGCCGTCCACACCCGCTTCAATGGCTTTTAACAATGCCATTTCCGCCATGCCGGTGGTGGAATGGCAGTGTAAATGCAATTCCACATCAAAACGTTTTTTGATTTCGCGCACCAGTTCTGCCGCCGCCATCGGGTTCAAAATGCCCGACATATCTTTAATCACAAGGCTGTCGATCCCGATTTCAAGTAACTGTTCGGTGGTGTCGAGCCAAGTTTGCATGGTATGCACCGGGCTGGTGGTGTAACTTAACGTCCCTTGCGCATGACCGCCGAATTTGCGCACCGCTTGTAACGCCGCTTTCATATTACGCGGGTCATTGAGGGCATCGAACACACGGAACACATCCATGCCGTTCGCCACGCAACGTTCCATAAAGCGCTCTACCACGTCATCGGCATAGTGGCGATACCCCAGCAGATTTTGACCGCGCAACAACATTTGTAACGGGGTTTTCGGGCAGGCTTTTTTCAACTCACGCAAACGCACCCACGGATCTTCACCCAAAAAACGAATACAACTATCAAATGTCGCACCGCCCCAGGCTTCCAGCGACCAGTAACCGATGTCGTCCAATTCATGGGCAATGGGCAACATATCATCAAGACGCAAGCGGGTTGCAAAAAGCGATTGGTGGGCATCACGAAGCACCAGTTCGGTCATTTTAATTTTTTTAGTCATAGTAAAATCCTTATTTATTTGAACTGTTGGGTACGGCGATGGTGCGCGATAGCCGCTGCAATCACAGGGCGCAAACGCTCAAAATCGTCAATGGGAACCGCAGAAAGTGCGGTGGAATTCGGGGGAGTTTTTGGCAAGGGTTGAGGCTCGGGAAAATATTTGTTGATAAGTTTTGACATCAGTCCGATTGCCGAAATCAAAATGAGCAAAAAGACCAACACAAAACCCATCCCTGAAAACATCAGATTAATTCCTTCACCGAAAAGTTCTGCCGAAGTCATCAGTCGTTTCCTCATATTTTTGAAATGGGAGTTTCATTCTAGCGGATTCACGCCATCAAAACCGTGATTGAGATCATAATTTGCGCCGATGGCACGGCTAGGGTGTGGAAAGTGCGGTGTTTTTTGGCGGTGGATTTTGAAACCATAGCGCAAGTGTCTAGGCTTGTGCTGAAATATAGATTTGTGGAAATAAAAAGGCATAAATGAAAGATGTTTGCGTCAGCAGGGAGATCTGCTATGGGAATTTTCTAGTTGTATAAAAATATATTAATAAAAAACTGTTCCATAATTTTGACTGTACTTTTTGTTCAATGTAATATGATGTATCTCAATGGTATACTAAAGCCTTGGAGGTTATATATGATGGCTACATTGAAACGTTTAGTTGATTTAAGTATTGTCTCTCGTGTATTGCAAAATCCGACAGAGTATTCCGATATACATAATGGATTTGTTAAAGATCGGGCTAAATTACGTGGGGATTTTAATACCACAGTATCAAATTTAAATCGTAACACTAGAAAATATGGCAACGAAAAATACACAGGTTAAAGCAAAAAATTCTGTAGGTAATGAAATTAGCTTATCTCATAGCCAAACAGATAGTCCTATTCTTGATGTAAATTCTCTTGAACGCTTAAATACATTTCGACCTGATTTGGTTGATTTCGTTATTAAAGAAACCGGGGAAGAAGCTAAAAATCGTCGTAAACGTGAAGTTAAAATTGATTGGTTTACTTTTATTGAAAGAATGGGGGCATTACTTCTTGCCGCAGGTATAGCAACAGGTGGTATATTTGGTTCCATTTATGCTGCTGCAAATGGATATGAGAAGCTTTCTTGGATCATTGCGAGTACGTGTATTGGTTCATTGGCGATCGCTTTTCTAAAAAGAAATAGATAAAAATATGATACGTAATTTTTATTTCTGAAGTAATGGAAGATGTAAGTGTATAAATTTGTCTTCCATTTATTATTTGAAATTATAATTTTTTCGTAAAAACCAACCGCACTTTTCCTCAACCTACCCCTGATTCAACCCCAAAAAATCGCCCACTTCATGTTCCAACTGGCTCATGGCGATCAAGGCTTCTTGGGTTTGTTTGGCTTCTTCTTCGTCGATGATGCTCATGGCGAAGCCGACATGGACGAGGACCCATTTGCCGAGAAGCAGTTTGGGGTCGTCGTTGCAGATTAAGGAAATGTTGACGTCGCGTTGAACGCCACACACATCCACGGTGGCGAGTTGTAGCGCGCTGTCGCCGATTTTCACGATTTGTCCCGGCACACCTAAACACATAATTCATTCACTCCATTTGAAAATTGCGTTTATTTTATCATGGCGTTAAACAGGTTTCGGCGATCCGGATCAAATTTTGGCTGTTTTGTTGGCATCGATAAAATCATGCGCAGGCAATCCTGCGTGAGTTGTACCGCTTGAGCTTGGGTTAAATTCGGGTCGAGCGGATAGTGCAGGGAGCAGCTTAAATACTGCGGTACGTTTTCAATGCCGCTGACGGTGAACGTGAGGGCTTTGTAAGGCAGCTGCACGGTGATTTTGTCGCCTAACTCGCGCGGTTCCCAGATTTGTTGCGGACCGGGTAGAATGACTACGCTAATCATCCACGGCGTTAATACCGTGCCGACCCATTGTTCTTCAAATAACACAAATCTTGGGCAGAAGCATTCGATGCCGCGATGAAAGAAAGGTAAATCCTGCATTTCGGGCTGGATGGTTTGCATATCGGCAAGGAAAATATCCGTCGGGTTTTCTTCAAAGCCGGTAATCGGGGTAAAAAGTGCGGTGGTTTTTTGCGGTGTTTTTTCGTGTCGGTACATGGTTGTTTATCAATATTAATAAAATTAAAGAATAGCAGGCGAAACCTTAAAGAATGTCCCCCTCTTTTGTAAAGAGGGGTTATGGGACATTTAGCAAATTAATAAATACTGAAAATTTAATGAGCCATTAACACTCACTGAGAAAAATCTTACTATTTTCTACGTTAATTTGGTCTGTCAAATCTCCCCCTGCCCCTCTTTTCTAAAGAGGGGAGTCTAGATTCAAACCATATTCAGCAATCACTTGATTTAACGTTTCAAAAACCTTCGGCAATGCTTTTTGGATGGTTTCCGTCAATCCGATTCCTGCCTCCAAGGATGCCGGTTGGATACCGATGAGGCAGAGGTGTTGCGGGAATTCGTCCGTCAGTTTGAGAGCGGAAAGTACGTCGCAAATGCCGAGTTGGTGCGGTGAGATTTTTCGGGAGAAAAAGGTCGGCACTTGTTCATGATGTAACACCACAATCTCCCCCGCCTGTTTGTTGGCGAGCACGGCATCGATGATGATCAAATGTTCGCGTTTCGCCATGGCGTCCAGCAACTCCATACCGCAAGTGCCGCCGTCGATGAGGTCAAAGTGCGGTTGAATTTCAGTGCGTTTTTCAAGTGCCTGCACAACACGCACGCCGACGCCTTCATCGCTTAACAAAATATTGCCGACGCCCAAAATCAACGGTTTCATTACAACACCTTCACTTCGGTCACTTCGCCGTTTTCCGTGTTGACGACGTGTACTGCGCAGGACATACAAGGGTCGAAGGAGTGAATGGTTCTGACTACCTCTAACGGCTTGGTCGGATCAGCTACCAGCGTGCCGATAATGGAAAGCTCGTAAGGCCCCATTTGGTCGCTTTCATTACGCGGACCGGAATTCCAGGTGGACGGCACAACGGCTTGGTAGTTTTCAATGCGTCCGTCTTTAATGACGACCCAGTGGGAAAGCATACCGCGCGGCACTTCACCGAAGCCGACACCTTTAAATTCGCCGTTTGCCGGAATCTCGGTTTTGATGTAAGCGGTGGTGTCGCCTTTGCCGATGTTGTCAATGAGCAATTGCCATTGGGTGCTTAAAATGTCGTTAATGGCGCAGCAATGCACGGTGCGACCGATAATGCGTCCGAGGGTGGAATGCAATTGGTCGGTAGTGAGGCTGTTGCCGCTTAATTTTTCATAAATGCCTTTTAATTCGTTGAAATGGCTGACCGTCGGTTTGTCGTCGGCTGCTAAGCCGCACATTAAATAGGCGAGCGGTCCCACTTCTACCACTTTGCCGTAGAAGGTAGGTGCTTTCACCCAGGAATATTTGCCGTCATCCTGCCAGCCGGTGTATTTCGGACGGGTTAAACCAGCCCAAGGTTCCAGCGGTTCATCGTCTTCATACCAGGCATGTTTGCCGCTTTCTTTTATGCCTTTTACGACAAATTCGTCTTTTTGTTGGTCGATGGCGCGGAAGGTGGATAAATCGCCGTTTTCGATATAACCGCCTTTCAGCATGAATTGACTATTGTCCGCGTCAATGGGGTATTCCGGCACGGATAAATAATTGCCGGAGGTTTTGCCGAGGCTGAGCCATTCGGGATAATAAGCGGCAAATACGGCGGCATCCACTTTATACACTTGATTGATAAAGTCGGTGAGGCGGTCAATACAGGCTTTCACGAACATCAGGCGTTCGAGATTTAACACCGCTTGGGAGTCCAAATTAATCGGGTTCGCCACGCCGCCGATGGCAAGGTTTTGAATATGCGGTGTTTTACTGCCGAGTAACGCCACCACACGGTTGGCATCACGTTGGCATTCGAGCGCCTGCAAATAGTGCGCCACGGCAATGAGGTTCACTTCCGGCGGCAGTTTCATTGCCGGGTGTCCGAAATAGCCGTTGGCGAAAATGCCGAGCTGTCCGCTATCCGCCAACGCCTGAATTTTTTTCTGTACATTACGGAATTCATTGGCGCTGTTGAGCGACCAAGTGGATACGCCTTTCAGCATATCCGTGGCTTTTTCCGGATCCGCCTGCAGGGCAGAGGTGATGTCCACCCAGTCCATGGCGGAAAGTTGATAGAAATGCACGATATGGTCGTGAATGCTGTGCGCCGCAAGAATCATGTTACGAATATACTGGGCGTTCACCGGCACTTTGGCGCCGATGGCATCTTCCACCGCGCGCACGCTGATAATGGCGTGTACGGTAGTACATACGCCGCAAATGCGTTGCATAATCATCCAGGCATCACGCGGATCAGCGCCTTTTACAATATTCTCCATACCGCGCCACATGGTACCGGAGGACCAGGCATTGGTGACTTTGCCGTCTTCGATTTCACAATCAATACGTAAATGACCTTCAATACGGGTAATCGGGTCAATTGAGATACGTTTTTTTTCTGACATTATTCTGCTCCGCTAAGTTTTTTACTGAATGCCGCTTTTTCGGCAATGATTTTTTCTGATTCTTCTGTGTGTTTTTCTTTAAAGACCGGCAAGACCGGGAACAGACGAATAATCAAAATGTAGGCACAAACCTCAATGGAAACGAAGCCGATTGAGATAAGCAATTCTTCCGCCGAAGGGAAATATTTATAACCGTTGCCCGGGTCGTACATGATGAGGGAGTAGTTCATCCGCCACAATGCGGCGCCGAGTAACATACTTAAGGCGGAAATAAACAACCAACGGGAATCGGATTTTTTCTCCCCGAGGAAAAGGGTAAGCAACGGCAACACCATCAGCCAGATTTCCATCCAGAACATCCAGGCTTCAAATTTGGTTAATTTGTCGAAACCGAGCACCAATTTGAGTTTGTCGTGATAAATCAATTCACCGAAACGCACTACAAGGAAACAGAAAATCAAGCCTGCGGTGACACGTGCCAGTTGGGTGAACAAATGACGTTCATCAGGGGTTTTACCGGCAAGACCGGCTTTTACTAAGGAGCCTTCAAAAATCACAATGGAGAAGCCCATAATAAACGCGGTGAGCAAAGAGAGAATCGGCAGCATTTCGTAGCTTTGCCAAACATCATGCACTTTATGCCCCGCCACTATCATCAGGGAACCCATGGAAGATTGGTGCATCATTGGCAACAGCGCGCCCAGCGCGATAATGAAGAACATGATTTTATTGAGCTTGTTAAACCATTTTTTCAATCCGAGGAAACCGAGCCACACCGGCGCAAATTCCAGCGTAACCACGATGATGTATACGGTCATACAGAATGCCGTTTCAAACAGTACGGAATTGGTGTTGAATTGCCCCGGCACGTAGAAATACGGCAAATGCCAATAACGCCCCATATCAATAGTGATGGATAGCCCACCGAGGGAATAACCGAACAAACTGGCGAGCAACGCGGGGCGCACGAGGGCGTGATATTTTCCTTTATTGAAAATATACACCGTCCATGCCAACGCCCAACCGCCACAGGCGAATCCCGTACCCACCAACAAATCGAAAGCGATCCAAAGCCCCCAAGGATAGCCGCCGTTCAGTGCGGTGACGGAGCCGATACCGAAAACCAGCCGTTTGACGATGAGTAACAGACATAACACGGCTAAAGGCGCGAAGAACAAAATGGCGGCGGAAATCAGACGACCGCCCACCGGACGTGGATTACTCATGATGCTCATCCTCCGCTTCTTCAATTTCTTTACGGGCTTGGCGCATGGCTTCTTTTTGGGCTGCAATGCGCTCGGCGATTTTGTCACCGTGCATATTTTTGTAGGTCATGATGGTTAAGCCCGCCAATGCCACTAACGGCAATGCCAAACCGCGATAGAGAAAATGTTGCAAATGCGCCGCACGGGAGCCGGTGGCGATTTCATCTAACGGCGGTAAACCGAGGTTTTCAAAAGGCACGCCGCTTAATGCCAACACCTGCGTGCCGCCACCTTCTTTTTCACCATAAATGTGATATTGATACGCCGGCACGGTGGCGCAGTATTTGTCGCTGCTGTTAACCTGTTGGCGCGGGTAATCATATTCCGTGCCGCGAATTAAACGTAAGCGACGTTTGGCTTCCGCCAATAATTCTTCACGCGTACCGAAAATAATGGCGCCCGTCGGACAAACATGACAACAGCCGGGCAATTCGCCCTTGTCTAAACGTTCCACGCCTTTTTGGTTGCAGAGTTCGCATTTACTGATTTCGCCGAACGGATTGTCGTAATCGTATTTCGGCACATCAAACGGGCAACCTACCATGCAATAACGACAGCCGGTACAAATGTCGGGGTCGTATTTCACAATGCCGGTTTTCGGATCTTTAGTGAGTGCCTGAACGGGGCAAACAGCGACACAGTTCGGGTCAACGCAGTGCATACATTGTTTTTTTATGTAGGCATAGCCGTTTTCTGTTTGGTCTTTATGTTTGCCGTCGCCATCACTCCAAACCTGAATAATATTACGTGTGAACGGCGTAAGTTTGTCGTTATTGGACCAGGTTTGATCCCCTTTCGGATTCACCGGCGTGTGGTTCACATTTTGACATTCGGCGACACAAGCCTGGCAGCCGACGCAAAGGGTAGAGTCGTACAACATGCCAAGTGCGGTCGGAATCGGCGGTAAATTTTCGTTTGCCTGTACTTTCGCCACAGGTAAACCGGAAGCGATTCCGCCAAGCAAGCCTGCTTTCAGAAATTTGCGTCTATCCATCTTATTTACCTGCGTGTTGTTCTTTTTCTGCAGCTTTGGCTTCGGCACGGGCTTTGTGTTGAATACTTAATTCACGCAAGGTCACCACGGTAACGCCCGCCAAAATTGCCGCGGCACCGCCTAATAACCCGATGGCGGTCATGGTCGCGCCTTGTCCTTCCGTGTTATTCACATCAGGTTTTTCTACGCGCGGTGTCGGATTTTCTATGGAGGCTAATTGGAAAATACCCTTGGTAAAGCCAATCCCTTTTTCATTACAGCCATAGCACGGATGCCCGATGCCCACGGGCCAGTTATTGCCGCCGACATCGCAGAATTCTAAAGTGGAGCAGTTGCCGTAGGTTTCCGGGCCTTTACACCCTAAATGATATAAACACCAGCCGTGACGATGTCCGTAATCGCCGTATTCTTTGGCGAAACGACCGGCATCAAAGTGCGGTCTGCGGTAACAGTTTTCGTGAATTAAGCGATCGTAAGCAAATAACGGACGATTCAGATGATCCATCGCAGGCAGTTTTTTGTAGGTAATAATGTATGCCACGGTGGCGAGGAAATTGTGCGGATTCGGCGGACAGCCCGGAATATTGATAATCGGAGTGCCTTTCGGCAGCACTTCGGTCAAACTGCTGGCGCCTGTCGGGTTGCCGCCGCTGGAAGGTACGCCGCCCCACGCCGCGCATGAACCGATAGCAATAATGGCAGCAGCACCTTTCGCCGCCTCGCGAATGTGTTCCACAATCGGCTTACCCGCCACCATGCAATACACACCGCCGTCTTTCACCGGAATGGAACCGTCCACCACCAAAACATATTTGCCTTTGTATTTATGCAACGCGTTGTGTTTATTTTCTTCCGCTTGCTCACCAAAGGCGGCAGAAAGCACTTCATGATATTCCAGCGAAATTAAATCCAGCACCAGATTCTCAACGGTGGGGTGAGTGGCGCGCAAAAGGGATTCGGTACATCCCGTACATTCCTGCGCCCCAATCCATACCACAGGCGGACGGGCAGGGGCGGTTAACGCTGCCGTCATCTCTGCGCCTGCTTTACTGCTCAACCCCATTGTCGCCGCAAGTGCGGTACATAATTTCATAAAATCCCGACGGGAAACATCCGCCAAAGCGGAAAATAAACCATCACTTCGTTGCATATTCACTCCAAATTCACACGTTTTCTATAGGGTTATTGGAGGTATGATATGCCTGTCACATGAAAAATTTTTTGATCGTTATCAAAAACGCCCTTACTTTTTGTAAGAAAATTAAGTGTAACCTATTGTTTTTATTATGTAATTGAGATTGATTCTCATTTGTTAAGGATTTGTAACTATAAAGAGGTATAAGAAAGGTAATTTGGAGTGAAAGGATTTATAAAAACGGTGAGTAAAAAAGAAAGGCACGCGTCGGGAGACGCGCGCCATCAAGATTTTAATATTTGGATTACAAAATCTTCGCAAAAACCGACCGCACTTTTTTGGCATCTTTTACGCCCGGGGCGCTTTCTACGCCGGAATTGAGATCAACGCCTGCGCAATGTTGCGCCAATGCGTTTTCAATATTACTCGGGTTAATACCGCCCGCCAGAATAATTTTATGTTTCGGGTCCTGCGGAATCAGCGACCAATCAAAAGTCGCTCCCGTGCCGCCTTGGTGTGCGCCAGATTTGCTGTCGAAAACAAAACGATCTACTTCAGAAACGTCGTCAAAATTGACCGCACTTTTATGGTTCACATCCACGGAAATGGCTTTCCAAATGCGAATAGATTGGGGCAGTTGAGCGCGAAGTGCGGTAATAAACGCCGGCGTTTCATCGCCGTGTAACTGAACGGCGTAGAGTTGTAACTGTTGGGCGATTTTCACAATAAAATCGATGTCCTGATTTTGGAACACGCCAACAAAACGCAATGGTGCGGCAGTTACCAATTCCTGTGCCTGACGCAAACTGACACAACGTTTGGACTGTTCGGCGAAAATCAGCCCGCCGTATAAAGCGCCGTTGTCGTAAACGGTTTTCACATCCTGCGCACGGGTTAATCCGCATACTTTGTTTTCACCGAAAATCACTTCGCGCACGGCGTTATTTAAATCCGGGCTGCCCATTAAGCTGCTGCCGATTAAAAAGCCGTGGGCGACTTGTTGTAATTCGCGCACTTGTTGATGATTGTAGATGCCCGATTCGCTGATAATGCGTACATCGGCAGGGATTTTATCCGCATATTTGGCGGTCAATTCTACAACGCGATTGAGATCGACGCTTAAATCATGCAGGTTACGGTTGTTCACGCCGATAATTTTGGCGCCTAACACCAAGGCGCGTTCAAATTCTTCCTCGTTGCTTGTTTCGGTCAGCACGCCCATGCCGAGGGAATGGGCTAAATCCGCCAAAATACGATAAGTTTCATCGTTCACCACGGAAAGCATCAGCAAAATGGCATCGGCTTGATGAAAACGCGCCAAATAAACCTGATATTCGCTGATCATAAAGTCTTTGCACAACACCGGTTGCGTGACAACGTCGCGAACTTGCTGAATATAGGCAAAATCCCCTTGGAAGTATTTTTCATCGGTTAATACGGAAATCACGCTCGCGTAATTTTTATATACCTGTGCAATCGCCGTCGGTTTAAATTCACGGCGAATCAATCCGTTGGAGGGCGAGGCTTTTTTACATTCCAGAATATATGCCGGCTTTTCGTGCGAACCTTGCGCCAACGCGTCATAAAAAGTGCGGTCGGATTTTTCGATGTTTTTTTCAAAGGTACTTAACGGAAATTCCGCTTCTTTGGCTTTCACCCATTGGGCTTTGTCGAGAACGATTTTTTGTAGCACCGTCGCGGTTTCGAGCGGTTTGGAGAAGTCTTGTGTGATCATATTATCGGTTAATTAAATAATGGTTGGATGTTAAATACGGCGTGTTGTTGTTCAATTTGCCATAAATCGTAGTCTGCTTGCATACCCAACCATAATTTCGGTGTTGTGGTATTCAATAATTCGCTTAATCGCACAGCCATTTCCGGCGTGATGCCTGCTTTCCCATTGAGAATACGGGAAAGTGTAACACGCGAAACACCTAATTTTTGGGCAACTTCCGTGACACTCACACCATCAATATATTCTTTTAACAGTTCTCCCGGGTGGGGAGGATTATGCATTTTCATGTTTTCTCCTTAATGGTAATCCTGATAATCAACAACTTCAGCGTGACCATTTTCAAATTTAAATGTTAGACGCCAATTTCCGTTTACGGTGATAGCCCAATGCTCTTGTAAATCACCTTTAAGTTTGTGCAAATTCCAGCCGGGAACACTCATAGCAAGAGGCGTCTCCGCATTATTTAATGTAGCCAATTGCAGATTTAATTTCTTGGCGTGTTTGGCTTGAATTCCTACGGTCGAACCGGTTTTAAAAAATTGTTCAAGTCCCTTATGTTTGAAAGATAAAATCATTATTTGTGCCTATTTGTATCGCTAGACTATACAATTAATATTTTGGGGTGTAAAGCTTCTCTTTACAGAAAAAGGAGGGCAATTCCTCCTTTTAATCAATACCCCGTCAATCTCTGCAATGTCTCAAACGGTTTGCCTTGGATGACATCCAACACCTGTTGTGCATTATGTTTAAGGTCGTCCTGTCCGAACAGTTTTAGCAATAAGGCGGTGTTCATGGCGACGGCTTGATTGTGTTCCGCTTTGCCATTGCCTTGTAACAGTGCGGTGATCATTTGCGCATTTTCAGCCGGTTCGCCACCGCGTAAGGTTTCTAATGGTTTTGCCTGGAAGCCGAAATCCTGTGGGGTTAGGGTGTAGCGTTCGATGTTGCCGTTACGGACTTCCGCCGCTTGTGTGATACCGTGGATTGCCACTTCGTCCAAACCGCTGCCGTGTACGATGATGGTGTGTTCATGTCCCAATTGAGCGACGGTTTTGGCGTACACGTCGATGAGTTCGGGGGAATACACGCCGAGCAGTTGGCGTTTCGGGCGGGAGGGATTAATCAACGGACCGAGGATATTAAACAGCGTACGGGTTTTTAAGGCTTGGCGTACGGGAACCACATATTTGAAGCCAGGGTGATATTGTTGGGCGAACAAGAAGCAAATGCCGATGTCGTCCAATGCTTTGCGGGCTTGTTCCGGTGACATGGCGATGTTGACGCCAAGTGCGGTTAATAAATTGCTCGAACCGGTTTTGCCGGAAACGCTACGATTGCCGTGTTTTGCTACTTTCGCGCCGCAACTTGCCGCTACAATGGCGGACGCGGTGGAAATATTGATAGTGTTGGCGCCGTCGCCCCCCGTGCCTACGATGTCGGCAAAAGGGTAGTCGGGCGTTGGGAACGGTTTGGAATTTTTCACCGCGGCTAACACGGCGCCGTTCACTTCATCAATGGTTTCACCGCGCACTTTTAACGCAATTAATATGGCGGCGATTTGTTCGTTACTTAATTCGCCCGACATAATGGCGTTAAACAGGAATTCGCTTTCTACAGCGGTTAAGGCGTGTCCGCCATACAGTTTTTCTAACAGGGCTTGGTTTTCCATCGTCGTTATCCTTATTTATTAATATCGTAATCCAAATCGCGCGCTTCATCGCCGGTCATGCCACGGAAGCCCCAACAATGCGCCGGTTGTTCTTTGATGGTGATTTCCACGTCAAACGGGCTGATACCTAATTTATATTCAAATTCGCTGAACAGCATTTTAATCAGACGTTTTTTGGTTTGCTCCATACGTCCTTGCATTAAATTAATTTCAATCACCATGTAATTATCGCTGCGGTTTGCCGTGTGCGGATAGTAGAAATCGTCATCTTCCAAACAAATAAAACGCAGTGCGTGTTTGCCTTTTGCCACGTCCAAGCCGAGTTCAAGACAGTTATAAATCACCTCCGCCACGGCGGATTTGCGCGGGGAAAGAGTGCGTTTTAAGCCATATATTGTGATCATTGTATTTCCTTTGTGCTTTATTGATGGCGCGCGTCTCCTGACGCGTGTCCTACATTTTTAACCGAAAGCACGCGTCGGGAGACGCGCGCTATCAACCTTTAAAGTGCGGTCAGAATTTACGGCGTTTTTTGCGCCAGCAACCATTCTACCGATTGCGCCAATAATTGCGCCCCTTGCACCGTTAAAATGGATTCGGGGTGAAACTGGAAGCTGCAAATCGGCAAAGTGCGGTGGCGGATAGCCATGTTTATGCCGTTGTAGGCGGCGTTCGGAATGAGTTCGTCGGGGAGATTGATGCCCATTAACGAATGATAGCGCGCCACCAGCATAGGGTTGCTTAAGCCTTTGAACATGGCTTTATTGTCGTGTTCGATTTTGGACACTTTGCCGTGCAGAATTTCACCTGCGTGAACCACTTTGCCGCCGAAAGCCTCAATTAAAGCCTGATGTCCCAAGCAAATGCCCAACATCGGAACTTTGCCGATTAAGCGTTTAATCAACGGAATCATGTTGCCGGCGTCGGGCGTGCCCGGTCCGGGAGAGAGGGCGAGAATGGTGTCGGGGTGCGCCAATGCGGTTTTTTCCAGAATCGCTAAGTCGCAATCGTTGCGGTAAATGTGCACCTGATGTCCTAAACCGCGAAATTGATCCACTAAATTGTAAGTAAAGGAATCAAAGTTATCTAAAAATAAAATGGTTGCCATGAATTAACTCCTATTGATTCGCTTTGTTGTTGGTTTGTACGATGGCGTTAATTACCGCACGGGCTTTGTGGCGGGTTTCGTCGGCTTCCATTTGCAAATCGGAATCCAACACGGTACCGCAGCCGGCTTGTACATAGGCGGTGTCGTTTTGCACGAAGGCGGAACGAATCACGATACAGGTGTCAAAATTGCCGTCGGATTGCAGGTAACTCACCGCACCGCCATAACTGTGGCGTTTTTCCTGCTCAAATTGATAAATCAGCTGCATGGCTTTAATCTTCGGTGCGCCGGTTAACGTGCCCATGTTCATACAGGCTTGATAGGCGTGCAATGCGTCCAGTTCGGGGCGGAGTTTGCCCCCCACGCGGGAAACCAAGTGCATAATGTGGGAATAGCGATCCACCTGCATTAAATCCTTCACGTGGCGGGTTTTGCTTTCACAGACGCGGGCGATGTCGTTGCGCGCCAAATCCACCAACATCAAATGTTCCGCCTGTTCCTTACGATCTAAACGTAATTCCAATTCGAGGCGGGAATCCAATTCCGGATCGATATTGCCATCGACGTCAAAACCGCGCAGACGGGAGCCGGCAATCGGGTAGATTTCCAGTTGGCGGGTGGCTTGCGAATATTTCAAGGCACTTTCCAGCGACGCACCAAACAAGGTGAAATCCTCGTCTTGAATGAAGAACATATAAGGACTTGGGTTATTTTGTTTAAGTTGATGATACGTCGCCAGCGTGTTCGGGCATTCCAGGGAAAAACGGCGGGAAGGCACGATTTGGAATACATCACCGCAATAAATATGCTGTTTCAGGCGTTCGATAATTTTCTTGAATTTATCATCATTCAGATTAACAGCCACCTCCGTTGAAGCGGGTTTGAGCGGTAGGTGCGGTCGAATTTCCAAGAGTTTTCTGGCAATATCCAGCGCTTCCTGTTGCAACGCATTTTCTTGATGTTGCGCAAAGCAGAACGTTTGTAATTCCGCCTGTTGTAATTGATGGTCGATCACCAGTAGTTGTTCGGCTAAATAAAAGCAATAATCCGGGCAGGTAATGCCGTCGTCTTGTAATTGAATGTTTCCCATCGGGATGAAATTCGCCACTAAATCGTAAGCGAACAAACCGCCTAAAAATACCGGTAACGGGCTTGCTTTATAAAGTTCGGTAAAGCAGCGTAAGCCGTCGAAAATGCCTGCTGCCAGTAGTTTGCTGTCTTCGTCGGCATTGTTGTCGGCGGGGGAAAATTCCATGTCCAATTGTTGATTTGTGCGAGATTTTACACTGACGTGCACCGACAATTTTTGTTCAATTAACGGCAATACCGCCTCACCGTTATAGGTTAATGCGTGAAACGTCACCCGTTGCCCCAAGCAGGAAATTTTAATGGCGGCGTTGACGAGTAATAAACTTTTTAAGCTGTTTTTGCTGGAAATTTCGGCGGATTCTAAAAGCAGGGTGTTCGGTTTGTTTTCACATAATGTGGCGAAAATCGCGGTCGGATCGCTGTGATATGGGACATTTTGCGTAAACATTTGAATAAAAGCGGAGGACATTCTCATTTCCTTAAATCATGAAATAAATTTTGCACTATTAAACTAGTACAAGAGATAAAAGTCAAGGGAAATAACATTTTTGTTTAAGGTTTGTGGAAATGGTTGAAAGGAAATGCGGGCGCATTACCGGCGCCCAAAAGTGCGGTGACAAAAAACAACGTTTTTTGAACGTTGGCTTTGCCAACGGCCCCGTTAGGGGTGAACAAACGAGAATCGAGTTTGTGAATAATTTTTCCAAACGTTTTTTTATTGCGCCATCTTCTTCGCCGTCTTTAAAAATCCCTGTACGGAACTGTAAATTTCACCTTTGCCTTGGGCGTTTAAGATCATGTCGGACATTTCACGGAACGCGCCTTTGCCGCCGCCTAAGCCTAAGACGTAATCGGCGCAATCTTTGACATATTCGGGGGCGTCGGCAACGGCGAAAGATATGCCGCAAACGGCGAAAGCGGGGAGGTCAACGCTGTCGTCGCCGATGTAGGCGGTTTGTTCGGGCGCAACGCCGGCTTGGCGGCATAATTCCAAACAGGCGCTTTCTTTTTCCAATTTGCCTAAAAAGAAGCGTTTAATGCCTAAATCGGCAATGCGTTTGCGTAAAATCGCCGAATCACGCCCGGATAATACGGCGACCTGCACGCCGGCTTCCATCAGCATTCGGATGCCTAAACCGTCGCGTACATGAAAACTTTTGATGGCTTCGCCGTTGGCATCGTAGTGCAATAAACCGTCCGTTAATACGCCGTCCACATCAGTGATGACGAATTTCACCTGTTTCAATTTTTCCTGTAATTCTGCTGTCATTAACTTGAAAACTCCACTAAACCGACCACATTTTGCGCATTGTCCACCACAACCAATGAATGGATTTTGTGGGCTTTCATGTAATTTTCCGCTTCCGAAATATAGGTGTCCTGATGAATGGTTTTCGGATGAGAGGTCATTAAGTCCTGCGCGGTTTTATTTAAGGTTTCCGCACCGTTTGCGGTGAGCGCGCGTCGAATATCGCCGTCGGTGATAATGCCGCGCAGTTGCTGTTGTTCCATCACCAGCGCCACGCCCATTCTGCCTTCGTTCATGATAGTCAAACAATCGGTGAAGGTGGTGGTTAATGCGGCGATCGGCAGGCGGGTTTGCATTTGATCTTTCACACGACATAACAAACGGCGTCCCAAGCTGCCGCCGGGATGGAATTTGGCGAAATCTTCCGGTTGGAAATCGCGGGCGCGCATTAAACAGACAGCTAATGCATCGCCTAACGCCATGGTGACGATAACGGAAGTGGTCGGCGCCAGATTGTTCGGGCAGACCTCGCGCTGCACGGTAATATCCAACACATAATCCGCATGGCGCGCCAGCGTAGAATTTTTATTCGAAGTTAACGCAATTATTTTATTGCCGAAGTTTTTCAGGCTTGGAATGAGTTTGTTTACGTCGTCGGTTTCGCCGCTGTAAGAAATGAGCATGACCACATCAATGGGTTTGAGCATGCCCAAGTCGCCATGAAAGGCTTCCGTCGGGTGTAAGAAGAAACTTGGCGTGCCGGTGGAGGCGAAGGTGGCAACCATTTTTTTGCCTACTAAACCTGATTTGCCGATACCGCCGATGACTAAGCGCCCTTTGCAGTTCAGAATTAAATCTACGACATCGGCAAAAGTGCCGTCTAATCTTTGTTTGAGTTGCCCGAGGGCATTTTCTTCTACACTCAGGGTTTCTTGAGCGATGTGTAAATAATCCATTGCGGTTTCCTTGTTTGGCGCGGGGAAAGTAGAATGTCGGAATAGTTTGATGAACAGATCTTGGCTCCCCCCGTAAACGGAGGGAAAGAAGACATATTTATAAACTATTAAATGCCCGCCATTCTAGCCTAACTTTCTACTTAACACTATATTTCTTATAGGCGATGTTTCTCATATCTTTATCATACGAATTATAGCGCTGGCGGATAACCCGAGGACTAAATTAAGGTAAAAAGTGCGGTTGTTTTTTACGAAATTTTTTAAATGCGGAAAAACATCCTGAGAGCTGACCGCACTTTTATCGGCGCATAATGAAAAATTTTAACCCTATATTTCACCGAGAATTTAAGCTATACTGTGCGCCTGAGTTGGTCAGGCAATCGCCGGTCTATTGAAGCCCCTAACGTCGCGCAAGCGTAAACTGGGGGACAAGTAGGCGGGAGGAAAGTCCGGGCTACACAGGGCAGAGTGCCGGATAACGTCCGGGGGGCGAGAGCCTACGACAAGTGCAGCAGAGAGCAAACCGCCGATGGCTCGCAAGAGATCAGGTAAGGGTGAAAGGGTGCGGTAAGAGCGCACCGTGCCGCCGGTAACGGTTGGCCGCAGGGTAAACTCCACTCGTAGCAAGACCAAATAGGAATCCAATGAATGGCCCGTTCAGGATTCGGGTAGGTTGCTTGAGCGTATGTGTAAATGTGCGCCTAGATGAATGATTGTCCACGACAGAACCCGGCTTATCGACCAACTCTATTTTTCTTTTTAAAAAACATCGTTAAAATTATTCACAAACTCGATCTCTCGTTTGTTCACCCCTAACGGGGCCGTTGGCAAAGCCAACGTTCAAAAAACGTTGTTTTTTGTGACCGCACTTTTTCGCCTGTTTTCCCATTAAATTGCCATTCTTCCGTAGAAAATTCATCAGGATACTTGATTTTCCTGTTTTTATCGCCATTATAGCCAAGCATATTTTCATTATTATTTTATTTAGGGAGTTTTTATCTATGATGCGCATTTTACTTTTCTTAGCCACAAACATGGCGGTTTTACTGGTTTTCAACATCATTTTATCTTTAACCGGCATTCAAGCCCGTGATGCATCGGGTTTAATGATTTTCGCGGCACTATTCGGTTTTGCCGGTTCCATCATTTCCTTATTTATGTCTAAAACCATGGCGATTCGTGCCGTCGGTGCGGAAGTGATTCAACAACCGCGTAATGAAACCGAACGTTGGTTGGTGGATACCGTATATTCACAGGCAGAACGTGCCGGCTTACCACGTCCTGAAGTGGCTATTTATCATTCCGCCGATGTCAACGCGTTTGCCACCGGTGCGAGCAAAAATAATTCGCTGGTCGCCGTCAGTAGCGGTCTTCTAAATAAAATGACGCGCGGTGAAGCGGAAGCGGTATTGGCGCATGAAGTGAGCCACATTAAAAACGGTGACATGGTCACAATGGCATTGTTGCAAGGCGTGTTGAATACCTTCGTCATTTTCCTGTCACGCATAATCGCGAATGTAATCGCCAATTCCCGTAACCAAGGCAGCGAAAGTTCAAGCAATTCCGGCGGTTATTTCTTGGTGTCCATGCTATTGGAAGTGGTATTCGGTTTCTTGGCGAGTATGATCGCCATGTGGTTCTCCCGTCAGCGCGAATTCAGAGCGGATGCCGGTTCGGCAAATTTGGTGGGCAAACAAAAAATGATTGATGCGTTAAAACGCCTGCAAAGTTTGCATGAACCGCAAGAATTAGAAGGTTCCGCCTTAGCGGCATTTGCTATTAACGGTAAACGTGGCGGCGGTTTGAAAGAATTATTCCTGAGCCACCCGCCGTTGGAAAAACGTATTGAAGCGTTGCAACAGTTACGTCAGTTATAAAATGTCATTTTACCGATACGAAATAGAGGTTTTTGAAGCCTCTATTTTTTTGTCTATAAGAAATCGGCTTAATAGATTCAGCATTAAAGTTTTTCTCACTTTTTAAAGTGCGGTTGTTTTTTTATGTGTTTTTTCATCGGTACCCTTTCCCACTCACGAATAATTTACGCAAAACGTGATAAATTGCGTGATTTTCTAAGCAGTTAATATTATCATTGCAGGCATTTTTTCAGATAAATCGAACATGACAGAGGATATGTATGCAGCATCTTAAAGATCTTGTGGATAAAGCAAGAAATGCCATAGGCAGTATTGAAGATAAAAGCCTGGCGGCGCTTGATGAAATTCGGGTGGAATATTTTGGTAAAAAAGGGCATTTTACCCAATTAATGCAAGAACTGCGCAATGTAGCGGCGGAAGAGCGTCCGGCGGTGGGCGCAAAAATTAACGAAGCCAAACAAGCGGCATTGGATTTCTTAAATGCGAAAAAAGCGGAGTGGGAACAAGCTTTATTAGATGCCAAACTGGAAAATGAGCGTATTGATGTGAGCCTGCCGGGGCGTAAAGTGGAAATGGGTGGTTTGCATCTGGTTTCCATCACCATTGAACGCGTCACCAAATTTTTCTCCGAGCTGGGTTTCTCCGTAGAATCCGGTCCTGAAATCGAAAGCGATTATTACAATTTTGATGCTTTAAATATCCCGAAACACCACCCGGCACGTGCCGATCACGATACCTTTTGGTTTAATCCTGAATTATTGTTAAGAACCCAAACTTCCGGCGTGCAAATTCGTACCATGCAAAAACAACAGCCGCCGATTCGCATTATGGCGCCCGGCCGTGTGTATCGTAACGATTACGACCAAACCCACACCCCGATGTTCCACCAAATCGAATTATTGTATGTGGACAAACACGCCAATTTCACCGAATTAAAAGGTTTGTTGCACGATTTCTTACGCGCCTTTTTCGAGGAAGATTTGCAGGTGCGTTTCCGTCCGTCTTATTTCCCGTTTACCGAACCTTCCGCTGAAGTGGATGTGATGGGGAAAAACGGTAAATGGCTGGAAGTGTTGGGTTGCGGCATGGTGCATCCGAACGTATTGCGCAATGTCGGTATTGACCCGAACGAATACTCCGGTTTCGCGGTGGGCATGGGCGTAGAGCGTTTAACGATGTTACGCTACAACGTCACGGATTTACGTTCATTCTTCGAGAATGATTTACGCTTTTTGAAACAGTTTAAATAGTTTTGAGTGAGAGATAAGTATGAAATTTAGTGAACAATGGGTACGCGAATGGGTTAATCCGGCAATTTCCACGGAGCAACTTTGCGACCAAATTACCATGTTGGGTTTGGAAGTTGACGGCGTGGAAAAGGTTGCCGGCGATTTCACCGGTGTTGTCGTGGGTGAGGTGGTGGAATGCGCGCAACACCCCGATGCGGATAAATTACGCGTCACCAAAGTAAATGTAGGCGGCGAGCGTTTATTGGATATTGTGTGCGGCGCATCGAATTGCCGCCAAGGGTTGAAAGTGGCTTGTGCGGTAGAAGGCGCAGAATTACCGGGCGATTTCAAAATCAAGAAAACCAAATTACGCGGTCAACCTTCCGAAGGTATGCTTTGCTCATTCAGCGAATTAGGCATTGAATCCGACGCTAACGGCATTATCGAATTGCCGCAAGATGCACCGATTGGGACAAATTTACGTGATTATTTGAAATTAGACGACAATGCTATTGAAATCAGTTTAACGCCAAACCGTGCCGACTGCTTAAGCATTGCCGGTGTCGCGCGTGAATTGGCGGTAGTTAATAAACTCCACGAAAATTCACCGCACTTTGAGGCGGTTCAACCTACCATTAGCGATAAAGTACAAATTGATGTATTGGCGCTGGAAGCCTGCCCGCGTTATTTATTGCGTGTGGTGCGAAATGTCAACGTAAAAGCCCAATCGCCGATGTGGATGCAGGAAAAATTACGTCGCTGCGGCATTCGTTCTATTGATCCGATTGTGGACGTCACCAACTATGTTTTGCTGGAATTAGGTCAACCGATGCACGCTTTTGATATGGCGAAAGTGGCGCAACCGGTTCAGGTTCGCATGGCGAAAGAGAACGAAGAATTGGTGTTACTGGATGGCACTACGGCGAAATTACAGCCGAATACGCTGGTTATCGCCGATCAAAAAGGCGCATTGGCAATGGCGGGGATTTTCGGCGGCGAAGCCAGCGGCGTGAATGCGGAAACCACAAAAGATGTGATTTTAGAAGCGGCATTCTTCGCACCGTTGGCGATTACCGGTCGCGCCCGTCAATATGGTTTACACACCGATTCTTCCCACCGTTTTGAACGCGGTGTGGATTTTGAATTGCCGCGCAAAGCGATGGAAAGAGCGACCGCACTTTTACTTGACATCTGCGGTGGTGAAGCCGGTGAAATTTGCGAAGCGGTAAATGAACAATATTTGCCGACACGTCAACAAGTTACATTACAACGTCACAAATTAGATGCGTTACTTGGTCATCATATTGCTACCGAAACCGTTACGGAGATTCTGCAACGCCTTGGTTTACAGGTGTCTTACGCCAATGATACTTGGACGGCAGTTGCGCCTTCTTGGCGTTTTGATATTGAAATTGCCGAAGATTTAATTGAAGAAATTGCACGAATTTACGGCTATAACAGCATTCCGAATAATGCACCGCTGGCGCATTTACGTATGCGTGAACATAAAGAAGCGGATATTGAACTATCTCGCATTAAAGCTGCTCTAACCAGTTGTGATTTTTATGAAGCCATTACTTATAGCTTCGTTGATCCGAAAATCCAAAGTTTGCTGCATCCTGATGTTAAACCGATGGTTTTACCGAACCCGATTTCCGTTGAAATGTCCGCCATGCGCGTTTCATTATTGACCGGTTTATTGGGGGCGGTGATTTATAATCAAAACCGCCAACAAACCCGCGTGCGTTTGTTTGAGCACGGTTTACGTTTTATCCCGGATGAGAAAGCCGAATTCGGCGTGCGTCAAGAACCGGTTTTTGCGGCGGTAATGACAGGTTCGAAAACCAACGAACAATGGAGCGAAAAAGCCGTTCCGGCAGATTTCTACGACTTAAAAGGTTACATTGAAAACCTACTTTCGTTAAGTTCTGCTGGAAATCGGGCAAAATTTGTAGCAAAATCATACACAGCATTACATCCAGGTCAATCTGCGGCCATTATGCTGGATGGTGAAGAAATCGGATTTATCGGTCAACTTCACCCAACTATTGCGCAAAAAATTGGGCTTACCGGAAAAGCATTTGTTTGTGAAATTTCGGTCGCACACATTTCTCGACGAGAAGTCGCCCGCGCCAAAGAAATTTCCCGTTTCCCGGCTAACCGTCGTGATTTGGCGATTGTGGTTGCGGATAACATCCCTGCAAATGACGTGCTGGAAGCGTGTCGCACAGCAGGCGGAGATAAATTAACCCAAATCAATTTATTTGATGTTTACCACGGAACTGGTGTTGCTGCAGGGCATAAGAGCTTAGCTATCAGCTTAGTAATTCAAGATAATGAAAAAACCCTTGAAGAAGATGAAATTAACGCGGTAATTTCAACGGTATTATCTGAGTTAAAACAACGTTTTAATGCTTATTTGAGAGATTAAACTATGACATTAACTAAAGTAGAACTCGCCGAAAATCTTATTGAGAAATTCCATCTCAGTAAACGTGAAGCAAAGGATTTGGTCGAAAGCTTTTTTGAAGAAATCCGTGTGGCTTTGGAAACAGGAAATGACGTGAAATTATCCGGTTTTGGTAATTTTGAATTACGCGATAAAGCCTCCCGTCCGGGCAGAAATCCGAAAACCGGTGAAAGCGTGCCAGTTTCCGCCCGCCGTGTGGTGGTGTTCAAACCGGGACAAAAATTGCGTAACCGGGTTGAAAAGGTCAAACCAAAAGCTTAAATAAACGAGCTACCGCAAGTCATTGTCGGTAGCTTTTTGTTATGGATGATTTATGCGTATTTCTTTTAAATCTCTACTTATTTGCTGTTCTGTCTTGGCGTTAGCCGCCTGTTCCGGCGGACCGTCGAAATCCTCACGGATTAATTACAAAGGGCAGATAAACGATCCCATTATGGCTATTGCGCTTTTAAGCGAACAGCAATACGAATGGGCGGGAACGCCGTATCGTATCGGCGGGCAAAGCCGGAGTGGCGTGGATTGCTCCGGTTTCGTGCAAACCACCTTTTTTGATCGTTTCGGCATAAAATTGCCACGGCAAACCAAAGATCAGGCAAATTACGGTCAATATATCGAAAAAGGCGATATTCAAACCGGTGATTTGGTGTTCTTTAAAACCGGTCGCGGTCCCCATGGCTATCATGTGGGCATTTATGTGAAGGAAGACAAATTCCTGCACGCGTCCACCAAAGGCGGCGTGATTTATTCCTCGTTGAACAGCGATTATTGGCGTAAGGCATATTGGCAGGCAAGACGAATTTAATCACATCAAATTTCTATAAAAATCGCGGCGTAAAAACCGCGATTTTTTGTTTGCGTATCGCCGTACAAGTGCGGTCATTTTTTCCAACGTTTTTCTACCGCACTTCCTTAAAGGCAATCATTTCCTGCTCGCTGAAATCCGCCTGATCTTCATCACCAAATTGCATCGGTGTGATGTTTTCTTCATCAAATGCCGTATCACCTTCCACACCTTCAATCAATTGACCGTGTTTAATGCCTTTAAAATCAAAAAGTTTTGGATCGCATAAATGGGACAGCGTGATATTTTGCATGGCGCTGAACATGGTTTCCAGGCGTCCCGGATATTGGCGATCCCAGCCATTCAGCATTTCTTTTACCACTTGGCGTTGCAGATTCGGTTGCGAACCGCACAGATTACAAGGAATAATCGGAAAGGCTTTTGCGACAGCGTATTTTTCAATGTCTTTTTCTTTGCAGTAAGCCAACGGACGAATGACGATTTGTTTACCGTCGTCGGAAATCAATTTTGGCGGCATAGATTTTAATTTTCCGCCGTAAAACATATTTAAAAAGAGGGTCGCCAACATATCGTCTCGGTGGTGTCCTAAGGCAATTTTGGTGGCGCCGAGTTCCGTTGCTGTACGATATAAAATCCCGCGGCGTAAACGGGAGCAGAGGGAGCAAGTGGTTTTGCCTTCCGGAATTTTTTCTTTCACGACGCCGTAAGTGTTTTCTTCCACGATTTTGTAATCCACCCCGATACGTTGCAGATATTCAGGCAAAATATGTTTCGGAAAGCCCGGTTGTTTTTGGTCTAAATTAACCGCTACAATCTTGAAGTTTATCGGCGCATTTTGTTGTAAATTGAGTAAAATATCCAACAGTGTATAGCTGTCTTTCCCGCCGGATAAACACACCATCACCTTGTCGTCTTCTTCGATCATATTAAAGTCGGCAATGGCATTTCCCACATTTCGGCGTAAGCGTTTTTGCAATTTATTTAAATTATAGCTTTGTTTCTTTTCGGTTTGCGTTACTGTCATAGGATTGTCTGTATCGGATTGCGTAAAAAGCGGCATATTATATATGAGCCGACGGGGTTTGTGTAATCCAATTATTGAAGATTGGGAAAAACAGCTTTTCTATAAGCTATATTGATAAATATGTAGCAATTTTGTTACAATAAAATAGCATTTTTTATATTTTTGAGGAGATTTAAATGTCTATTGTGAAAAAATTTAATCAACTTGTTGATTTACCTGAACTGGCTAAACTTATTTTACGTGTCGGTTTTTCAGTGTTATTTTTACTACACGGCGTGCATAAATTAAAAACCGGTGTAGATTTTGTCGCTATGAAGTTTATGGAATTCGGTTTACCGGCATCATTTGCATACCTTGCTTATTTGGCAGAAGTTGTTGCACCGGTTCTAATGATTTTAGGGGTTTATACCCGTATCGCCGCGTTTATTGCTGCGAGCGGTTCGGTGGTCATCATGATTTTAATGTATTCCGCCGAGCTCTTCACGTTAACTAAAGTCGGTTCATGGACTGCAGAAGGCATTGCGACTTTCTTGTTTACGTTTATTGCCGTTATGCTTTTAGGCTCCGGCAAATATGCGTTAAAGGCGGATTAAAAATGCGGCGAAAAACAACCGCACTTTATCCCTAAAAATAAATGAGCCTTGTCATTGCAAGGCTCAATTTTTATCGCTAAACAGAACGTTAAAAACGGTATTTCAAGTTAGAAAAATACACCCGTCCCGCTTCCGGATAACCCGCTTCATAATAGTAGTTTTTATCAAACAGGTTGGATACGCCGGCTTCCACGGTGAATTGTTCGGTAACGTTGTAAGTGAGTTTGGCATTGGTGTTGCCGAAGCCGGAAAGTTTAACCGTCGGCGCCCGACTGCCGAAACCGTCTCTGCTATAACGACCGTGTTCCGCCTCTTGGCTGACGTAAAGAGAAAGATTCGGCACAATTTTCCAATCCACATAAGCGAAGAATTTATGCCGCGGAATGTCGCGCACAATAAAGTTCGCGTAGGTTTTATTTTTCGCGCGGGTATAGGTGTAGTTGGCACCCAATGTCAGGTTATCCGTCGCAAAAATCGCGGCGGCAAGTTCCACGCCTTTAAACACTTCTTTGCCGTAGTTTTGATTTTGTTCTTTATTGGAAATCGTCGGATGCGCCACAAGTTCAATGGTATCACGCACTTCGGAATAGAACAACGCGCCGTCCAGTCTTAACCAATCGCCGAAAGTGCGCATATAGCCGGCTTCTTAGTGGTAAGCAATTTCAGGATCTAAGAACGGATTAGGTTCCGCCCGATTTAACCGATAAGAATAGCGATCTTTCATGGTCGGGAAGCGGGTTTTCTTCGCAAAACCCAGGCTGAATTCATCCTGCTCGTCGAAACTGTGAACCAATTTAATTTGATAATTAAAGACATTTTTGTCGGCGACATTAAACGGGCAAATACTTTGCGAACGCACGTTTGTGGTCGGGCAGCGCGCCTGATAATTTTCCGCCCGTTTGGCTTCTCGGCGATCAAAACTCATGCCGGTAATCAATTTGGTTCGTTCGCTGAAACGGTAGGTATTTTCCAACCCGAAGCTATAAGTGCGGTCTTTATCCACGGCGGTTGGTTCATTGCTATTATGCTCACGATGAACGTCTTGTTTTAATACGGCGGAAAATTTCAAGGTGTCATTCAATGTTAAATCGCCGCCTAATTCAAAGCCTGCGCCGTAACTATAATCGCGGTAATAACTGTTGCGGTTGCTACCGGTTTGTCGGCTGAAGCCGGCGTTATCAAAGCTGTCCGGTTCATTTTTAAAGGTGTCAAAGAACGCTTTGGTATTCAAATAAATATTATGTGAATCAAATTCTGTGTGAGATAAGAAATAAATGCTGTCTTTATCCCATTGCGGCCAGCGCCAATAGCGTTCGGCACGGGCGGTTTCGCCGGAATATAACGGCTGTTGTTTCGTGCCTTTCTGGGTGGAAAGCACTAAGGCATATTCATCCGTTGTGTTTGGGGTGAATGCCACTTTCAAACTGAGTTTTTTATCCCGTTGCACGGAATTTTCCGCCCGCCCGCCGTCATCACCGCCGGGTAAAATTTGATGATAATGACGCGAAAGTTGAAGCCCTTGTTTTTCTAAAAATGAACCGCTTAACTGCGCGTAAAAATAGTCCTGTTTCGTGCCTAAATTAAAGTAGGTTTGGTTTGTACCGGTGCTGCCGCTTCTGCCGTGAGCAAAACCATAACCGAGTGTGCCTTCAAAGGCTTTGGTCGGTTTTTGCGTAATGAGATTTACCGCACCGCCCAGTGTGTTGGCGCCATAAAGTACGGAACTTGCGCCTTTGGAAATATCAATGCGGGATAAGTCGAAAGTAGTGAAACGGCCGATGTCCATATTGCCGTCATAGGGCACATACACCGGAATGCTGTCAATAAACACCGGCACGCGGTTGGCTTTAAATCCGCGTACCAACAAATTATGTTCGTTGCGTGCGCCGCTACGATCTAAAAATACGCCTGGTGTGGTTTTCGCCACATCGGCGACATTGGTTTGATTGTTTTTCTGTAAATCAGCCTGTTCAATGCAGGTGGTGCTTAAATCCGTTGATTTACCGGCAATCACTTCAATTTGCCCAAGGGTAAAAACCTCTTCGGCATACACCGGTAAGCAAGCCATAGCGATAGCGGTATAAAGCAGTGTCTTTTTCATTTTAATGTCCTTTTAAGTTAAAAGCAGAGCGCGGGGAAATGAAACGAAGTTGCAGCGCGATGGTCACGGCGGCAAAAATCTTTTCATCATTATGGGGAAAATTCTCCCGTAAAGTGCGGTGGGAATTTTTGACGTTTATTTTTCCTTCGGCGAGTTCTTTTAGTAGAACATCTAAATCCAGGTTTAACTGTTCGGCAATTTGCACAATGGAAAAGTGCTCGAATGTCATGATCAAGCGATCTAAATTGCAATAACTCGGGTATTTATTGTGCAAGACCAAATCGGCAAATTGGGTATTGATCTTCGCCAGTTTGTTTTTACGATTCAGAATATGCAGTAACAACGCGGCGACCAGTAATGCGGCAAAGCTGACATAAACATGGAATAACATGCCGAACTGCCAACCGTAAAAAAGCCCGATACCGCTTATCACAACGCACAACAAACTGATAATCAGCACACACAACAGCACGAATTTGTAAATTACCTCAAATTTCATGATGTCCCCCAACAGAATGCGAGAAAAATATAACAGTGTATATTTAAAAATATAGCGTTGCCATTATAAATAAAAATCACGAAAAGTTCGCCAGTATATTTGAAAATATATAGCGTTTTAGTAAAATTCATGCCGTTTACACAGGTTGAACATGGCAAAGCGGATTTAAAATCCATCGGATTTTATGACCGCACTTTAAGGAAATGATGATGAAAAAATGGGTTAGGTTGCTGCTTCCGCTGACATTTATCGGCAGCCTCTGGGCGCAGGAAGTGCCTTCCGTCTTTATTCCTGGGGAGTTGCCGGCAGCGTCAAAAATCGAAAAAGTCTTAAGCGCCGGCAATCCGAGCGATGTGCTATTGCTGGCGACCGCGCCGCAAAAAATGGTCGGGCTGGCGGGTTTTAATATGGCATCCAAAGGTGGCAAATTATTTCCGGCGCAACAGCAGGCGTTGCCCACCATCGGCAAAATTGCCGGGAAAGGCAGTACGCTTTCCGCCGAAAAAATTGTGGCGTTGCAACCGAATTTGATTATTGATGTGGGCAATGTGGCGCCGAATTATATCGATCAGGCGAAACGCACCTTTGCGCAAACCGGCGTGCCTTATTTACTGTTGGACGGCAGACTCGCCGAAACGCCGAAAACTTTGCGTGAGCTGGGAACATTACTTGGTGCGGAAACCTTCACGGAACCACAGGCGCAATATGCAGAGGAAACCCTTAAAAGTGCGGTGGATTTTGCCGGTGTTTTACAGCAAACCACCTATTTGGCGCGCAGTGCCGACGGTTTGCAAACCGGGCAAAAAGGGTCTATTCATACGGAAGCCATGGAGTTGGTCGGTTTGCGCAATGTAGTGGAGGGCGAACATAAAGGGTTAACGCAGGTTTCTATGGAACAGCTTCTGCTTTGGAATCCCGACGTTATTTTGACCCAATACGCCGAATTCTTTCAAACCATCAAAGACAATCCTCAATGGCAGCAATTAAGTGCGGTCAAAAATCAGCGCGTTTTTTTCATTCCCAATGTGCCTTTCGGTTGGTTGGATTCTCCGCCGGGATTGAATCGTTTGCTCGGCGTGCGGTGGTTGCAACATTTATTAAGCAATAAACCGATGGACGATTTTGCGCCCGAAGTGCAACGGTTTTATCAGCTGTTCTATCATATTGATTTGTCAAAAGAACAGGCAGTGCAGTTACTGCACCAAGGACAATAATGCAAAACCTGATTCAACGCGCGCCACGCCTTTTCTTTTTGTTGCTGATTGGCTTGTTACTCGGTAGCATTTTACTTGCTCTGAACGTGGGGAAATTTCCTATTTCGCCAAGCCAATTATGGCAAACGCTCGTTTGTTCCGTGAATTCACAATGTGACATAAGCTCACCGATTCACACCGTGTTATGGCAAATCCGCTCGCCACGTATGTGGTAGCTTGTTTGGTCGGTGCGGCTTTAGCCTGTGCGGGGGCAACTTATCAGGGCATGTTCAAAAACCCATTGGTGTCACCGGATATTTTAGGCGTGTCCGCCGGCGCCGGGTTCGGGGCGTCACTGGCAATTTTCTACAATTTGCCGATGTTTTATATTCAGCTTTTCGCCTTTCTTGGTGGCATCGCCACGGTATTTTGCGTTTCTCTTATCGCCACCCGCAGCAAAGACCAAGACCCGATTCTCGTTCTGGTCTTATCGGGCATTGCCATCGGTTCGTTGCTCGGCGCGGGGATTTCGTTATTAAAAATTCTCGCCGATCCTTTCACCCAACTGCCTTCCATCACTTTTTGGCTGTTGGGCAGTTTAACCGCCATTAGCCCGCAGGATGTACTGCAACTGGCGCCCATTTTAATCCTCGGCATGGTGCCGTTGTTTTTGCTCCGTTGGCGTTTAAATTTGCTTTCTTTAGAGGAAGAAGAAGCCCGCAGTCTGGGCGTGCCGATTAAAATGACCCGTTACATTCTGATTATTTTCACCACCGTCTGTACGGCAAGTGCGGTATCTATTACGGGCATTATCGGTTGGGTCGGCTTATTGGTGCCGCATATTGCCCGTTTACTGGTAGGCGCCAATTTTATCCTGTTGCTTCCGACATCGTTGCTTCTCGGTGCTACTTTTTTGTTATTAACGGACACCTTAGCACGCACCGTTGCCGACATTGAATTGCCCCTCGGCATTCTGACATCCGCTTGCGGCGCGCCGTTTTTCCTTTATTTATTATTGCGGGGCAGACGATGAATTTAGTGGAAACCCGTGATTTAGCCATTGGTTACGGCAATAAGATACTGGTGAACAACATCAATTTCCGTTTACAGGAAAAGCAAATTTGTTGTTTATTGGGCGCAAACGGCGCGGGCAAAAGCACCTTTCTGAAAACCCTGTTGGGCTTACAAGCCCCGTTGCAGGGCGAAGTGTATTGGCAGCAACGCCCTTTATCGGATTACCCCCCGGGAGAATTGGCGCGCAACATCGCGTATGTGCCGCAAGCCCATCAGCATTTGTTCCCGTTTTTGGTGCAGGATATGGTGCTGATGGGGCGTTCGGCGTATCTCAAATGGTATCAGACACCGAAAGCGGCAGATCGTGACTTGGCGCTTTCCGCCCTTGCCGGTTTACAAATCGAACATCTCGCCAAGCGTTATTATCATCAGCTCAGTGGGGGAGAGAAGCAGTTGGTGCTGATTGCCCGCGCCATTGCGCAACAGGCAACATTACTGGTCATGGACGAACCCACCGCCAGCCTGGATTTCGGCAATCAAATTCGTGTGTTGGAAAAAATTAAGCAATTACAAACGCAAAATATGGCGTTACTCATTACCACCCACAACCCGCAACAGGCGATGTATTTGGCGGAAAATATTCTGTTACTCGATCAGGAATACGGCTTTCAGCAAGGCTCAAGAGAAGCGCTGCTGACCTTGGAAAACTTGGCAAAAATCTACCGCACTTCAGAACAGCAATTACGGCAACATTTGCGTTTTTAGAAATTTTATTTTTATCTACCTATTTATAGTTATTTATTATTTTATATAGCGATCGTATTATTGCGCGGTTTTTACTCAACCAAGGATGTACCATGAAAAAACTCCCGCCGCTCAGCCTGATTAGTTTGGCTTGTCATTTCAACCTTTACTTACGCCGAAGAAACGCAAAATTTAGATGAAATTCAAGTGACCGCCGAACAGCAAGTGAAACAATCGCTGGGCGTGTCCGTCGTGACGGAAAAAGAACTTGAACGAAATCCCATTGAAAATGATGCCTCTGAAATCATCGCCAAACAACCGGGTGTGACTTTAAGTACCAATGCACCGGGCGGTGCACGCGGCAACAAACGCCAAGTGGATATTCGTGCCATGGGGCCGGAAAATACGCTAATTCTGGTGGACGGCAAACCGGTGAAATCCCGTAATTCGGAACGTTACGGCAGAAACGGTACGCGTAACACGCGCGGCGATACCAACTGGGTGCCGGCGGATGCCATTGAGTCCATTGAAGTGTTGCGCGGGCCTGCTGCGGCGCGTTATGGCTCGGGCGCCATGGGTGGCGTGGTAAATATCAAAACCAAAGCGCCGACCACCGAATATCACGGCAGTTTAAATTTATTCACCGAGCAACCGGAAGACCGCAAAGAAGGCTATACCAACCGTCTTGGTTTTAATTTCAGCGGCCCGTTGATTAAAGACATTTTAGGTTTCCGTTTATACGGCAACATTGCCAAAACTAAAGAAGACGCCATCGATATTAATGCCAGAGAAGTGCCGCAAAGCAACAGTGCCGCTAGAACCTCCAACACAATTTATGCGGGGCGTGAAGGGGTTCGTAATCGTGACATCGCCGGTCAGTTGGTATGGAAGATCATGCCGACGCAAAAACTGACCTTTGACGCCGCTTACAGCCGCCAAGGCAATATTTATAACGGCGATACGCAAAACAGTTCCGTGTTGGTTTCCGGCCCGCAAACCATCAGCAATGATTTAGCCTATCAAAAAGCCGAAACGTCCACCCTTTATCGCCAAAGTTATAGCTTAACGCACGAAGGCAAATGGGGCGCGTTTGATAACCGCACTTACTTCACTTTCGATCAAACCCGTAATTATCACTATCCGGAAGGTTTGTTGGGCAGTACGGAAGGGGCCTACAACGGTTTAAATAAATCCGTTGGCTTTCTCAGAAATTACCGTTTCAGTAACGAACTTTATATTCCGCTTACTTTGGGTAGTACCAGCCATATGGTTACCGTTGGTGCGGAAGCTTCCCGTTCCGAATTAAACGATGCTGCTTCGATGACACAAACGATGCAGGTTTATGCCATCGTTCCTTGGCTGGCGGATAAAGGTCGTAGCGGCAAAGTAGCACAAAACGAATATGCGGTCTTTTTAGAAGATAACATCATGTTGCCGAATAATAAGACGATTTTAACGCCGGGTGTTCGTTTTGATTACAGCACGAATTCGGAAGCCAATTGGAGCCCGTCATTCAACTTCTCCCACCAAGCCAGCGAAAACTGGAAAATTAAAGGTGGCGTGGCAAGAGCCTATAAAGCACCGAATCTTTACCAATCTTCGCCAAATTATTTGCTGATTAACGCCAGTAACGGTTGCCCGATTGATAGCGCCAACAACTGGAATAATCCGAATGCGTTAAATCCGACCAGCGGTGACGGCACCCGAAATAATCCTTACACAAACAGCAATGCCAAAGGTTTTGACTGGGGGCGTGCCTGCTATTTCTTAGGCAATGAAAATATCAAACCGGAAACCAGCTGGAACAAAGAAATCGGCTTTGAATATGAAAATGAAGGCAAATTATTCTCCCTCGCTTATTTCCATAATGATTACCGCAACAAAATCGTGTCGAACGGTGAATTTTTAACGACTATTGACGCGCCGAACGGCGGCTATAATCGAGAAATTCGTCGGGAAAACGTTCCGGGCGGCGTGCCGATTTGGCGTAATTACACCGCCACCAATGTGTATCGTTGGGGCAATACGCCTCGTGCGATTATTGAAGGAATTGAAGGGAACATTACTTTACCGTTTTTCGATGACAATTTGACATTGGGAACGAATTTCACTTACATGATCAAAAACGAGAACAAGAAAACCGGTAACGCCATTTCCCTTGTGCCGAAATACACCATTAATACCACATTGAATTGGCGTATTAATGAACAATGGGATCTGAATACTACTTACACCCGATACGGCAAACAAAAAACCGTAGTGAACCCGGAAAACTTTATGCAGGTGATTTACAACACTGGCGAAAGCATTGTGAAACAGTATCAAATGGGGAGTTATGGAATTTGGGGCGCCAATGTCGGTTATAAATTTAACGACAATTTCAGCCTGCGCGTAGGTGTGAATAATATTTTGGATAAACGTATTTATCGTAATGCTACAACCGCCCGTATTTATAACGAACGCGGTCGTTCTTACTTTGCGAATCTGAAATACAGTTTCTAATAATGTCGGTTTAATAACGCGTTAAAAGTGCGGTGGATTTTCACCGCATTTTTATGCCTTTCAAAAACACATAAAAAAACAACCGCACTTTTTCAAGTACGGTTGTTTTAGCGTCTAAAAATCGGTAGAAATTATTCTACACCAACCATCACGGAAGTGGCTTTAATGATGGCGTAAGCCTCTTTGCCGACAGCTAAGCCTAACTCTTTTACCGCTTCAATGGAGATGGTGGAAGAAATCACGTTTCCGCCGCCGATGTCAATTTGAACGATAGCATTTACGGAACCGGTTTCGATTGAAACGACTTTGCCTTTTAATTGGTTTCTTGCACTGATTTTCATGGACGTTTCCTTATGATAAAGCCTAAATAGGCGGGTTAAAAAGCAGCGCGCATTCTACAAGAAATTCCATCGAATGCCAATACTACTTAAGCGGAGGTAGCCCTTTTAAGATTTGTTGTGCATTTTCTCTACTTAAACTGTAATTGTAGTATCTTTGATAAAAATCCTGCGTTTTCAGCACCATATCCAAATCGCCGAAACGTTCCGGGTGGAACAGTTGCGCCGCCCACAGGATTTGTAGCGCTTCTTCCGCGCTGTAACGATCCCATGGGAAGGTGCCTGTCGGGTTGGCATAAATACGATTATTTTTGACCGCACTGATAGATTGCCAGGTCGGATCCGCTTTGATTTTCTCAATTGCACCTTGGGCTTTATTGCCGCTGCTGCCGATGATAATCACGTCAGGATTGGCTTGCACGATAGTTTCCATGGTGACATTCACCATATTGGCTTCATCCGGTAGCACATTTCTGCCGCCCGCCATACGAATCCAATCCCCGATCATGGATTTTCCACCGTCAATTTTGAGCAAATCCGATCCGCTGGTGATGTGTAACACCCGTGGTTTTTGTCTGTCTTTTACATCTTTAACGCGTGAATGGACAAAATTAATGTTGTCGTTCAATTCTTTAATGTATTTTTTCGCCACTTGCGGCGCGTCACCGCCCAATACGTCTGCGGTAATACGCACGGTTTTCTTTAATCCGTCAAAATCCTGAAAACTCACATGTACGCCTTTTAAGCCCGTTTGATTGACTTCTTTCAGCATGGATTTTTTGGAAAGCAGCACGGCATCGGTTTTTTGCGCCAATAATTCTTCAATTTGAATGGTTTCGCCGTTGGTCAAGACCGGTACTTCTTTAATTTTCGGATACACTTCCTTATACCAAGGATTCGCGCTGATCGAAGTCGTGGTTACCACCAGTTTGTCTGCGCCGCCCAATAACAACACGATTTGATTATTGGCATGCCACAAATCTGCCACACGTTCTACGCGCTCGGGAATATCCACTTGATTGCCATCCGCATCGGTGATGATTTTCGCCTGCACGGAAAATGCCAGCAGGGTAGCCGCAAAAAGTGCGGTGTGTTTTAACAATGTTTTTTTCATGGTCATAATTACGTCCTCTTAAATATGCGTAATGGCACAGATTTTGCGTTGTAATTCAGGCACGTCAATTAAACGTAAATCCGTTTGGTAAAGTTCCCGCAGATTATCTTCCGTGAGAATGTCTTCAGTGAAACCGCAATGCAATTTTCCCGATTTGGTTAAAATCGCCACTTTGCTGTTCGGAATCACTTCATTAAGCAGCATCGGGTGATCGGGATTATGGGTTGTCATAATAATAGAAAATTGCTGATGGGATAATCCTTTAATCAGGCTTAATGTCTTAAATACATTGCCGTAATCCAGCGCGGAGGTGGGCTCATCAAACAGAATCAGTTGCGGTTGCTGCACCAAAATTTTGGCTAAATTCACCAGTTGCTTTTCGCCGCCGCTCATTTGCATATAGATTTTGTCCGCAAAATGGGGAATGCCCAGTTGTGCCAGCGCCCGTTCCGCCAAATGATAATCTTCTTCGCGCTCGCGCGGTTTGCCGAATAAGCCTAAATGGGCAGCGCGCCCCAGCACCACGTAATCCAACACCTTGTATTGATACGTCTGCGGCGAATGTTGCGAAACGTAAGCCACTTGGCGGGCAATTTGTTTGGCGGAAAGTTGTTTGATTTCCTTATTTTGCAGAAAAATTTCACCGCACTTTGGTTTCAGCAAGCCCGCAATGCAGTTTAACAAGGTGGATTTTCCCGTGCCGTTGGCGCCGAGAATGGTGATCAGCTCGCCCGCTTTCAGTTCCAAATCAATGCCGTTAAGCAAGGGAATATGGCGTTGGTGCTGAAAATAAAGTTGATTAATTTTTAACATCATCATCAGTCCGCCACCTTTTGTTTCACTAACACCCAAGCAAAGAATGGCGCGCCGATAAAGCCCGTAAGAATACCGAGAGGAATTTCCTGCGTGTATAAATTGCGTGCCAAGGTGTCGATAATCAACAGGAAAATCGCGCCGATAAGGGCGGAAAGAGGGAGGGTGCGTAAATTGTTGTCGCCGATAAACATACGCGCCAAATGCGGAATAATTAATCCGATCCAACCGATAGTGCCGCTTAAGCACACGGAGGAGGCGGTGAGCAACGTGGCGAACATCACCATCAGATTGCGTTCAAAACGAATATTGGCGCCGATGAGTTTTGCCTCCCGATCACCCAATGACAGCACATTAATGCGCCAACGCATCATCAATAAAGCGGCGGTGGTGAACAGAATCATCGGCGCAAGCAGACGCAAATTTTGATAATCCGCTTTGGTCAGGCTGCCCATTTGCCAATACACGATGTCCGCAAGCTGGGTTTCCGGATCCGCAAGGTATTTCACCAACCCCAAACACGCCATCATAAAACCGGAAATGATAATGCCCGACAGCACCAAAATAATCGTCGAATCCCGTCGCACCAGTTTCGGCAGGCTCATAGTCATCAGCACCGCCAGCAAGCCGCCCACGAACGCAAAACCCTGAATGGCAAACAAGCCAAGCCCCAGCAAAATCGCCATCGCCGCGCCGATACAGGCGCCGCCGGACACACCGAGCAAATCGGGCGAGACTAACGGATTACGGAAAATCCCCTGAAAGGTCGCCCCGGCAACCGCCAACGCCGTCCCGACCAAGCTCGCCGCAAGAATGCGCGGTAAACGCAGGTTGAAAATAATGTTGTTCTGTACGTCGTTTGGGTTATTCCCCGTCAGCGTTTGCACCACATTCTCAACAGGAATGGCAAACCGCCCCCAAGACAACGAAAACAACGCCAGCCCGACAAGCAATAAGGCAAGTAATACAAAAATAAATCTGTTTTTATTCATTAGAAAAGTGCAGTGAGTTTTAAAAGTACCCATTATACACATCTTTATACTTTATTTTATATAGCGAGTTTTGGGTAAGGTGGTGGGGAGAGTTGAAAAACATCGGGAAAAACCACCGCACTTTTACACACGCCGGCACAAAAGTGCGGTCGATTTCACAAACGTTTTTTTCATCACTCGGACCAACCGCCGCCCAGTGCTTTATACAAGTTAATCAAATTCTTCGCGCCAGCCAATCGGCTTTGGATGAGTTGGTTTTGGTAATCCAATGCGGTCAATCGGGCGGTGAGAGCGTTGTCTAAGGTTTTTTCGCCGTAGTTAAATAATTTCTCCGCGTTACCTGCCTGTTTTTGAGCCTGTTGGTAGGCGGTTTGTAATAATTGGCTTTGGCGATTTAATGCGGCTTGTGCCTGATAGCTGTTATCTACATCGGCAAGGGCTTGCAGTAAGCCTTTATCGTATTGCAGCAAGGCGGCTTTTAAGCGGGCGTCGGCGGCATCAATATTCGCCTGAATGCGTCCGTTGGTGAAAATCGGCAGGCTAATGTCAAGGCTTAGCAAATTGCCCCAACCTTTTAAATCGGGAATGTCCGTGTTGATGTCGATGCGCCCCGTTTGTCCTAAAAATTGAATCTCAAAGCGCGGGTATAAATCCGCTTTGGCGGAAGCCAGTTTTGCCGCCAACGCCTGTACTTGAGCGCGATAAGCGCGTAAATCGGGGCGGCGTTCCAATACGCCGCCGGGCATCACGTCATTCGGTGCGGGCGGTAAAACGCCGAGAAAATCCACCGCACTTTTCGTAAGATGAAACCCTTGCGGCGGTTTGCCGATGAGAATGGCAATGGCGCGTTCGTTGCCGGCGATTTGTGCATTCACGGTGGCTTGTTGCGCCTGCACGGCGCTGATTCGGCTTTCTACCTGTAACACGTCATTGGCGTTCGCTTGTCCGGCGTGGAAGCGACCTTGCGCATAACCTTTTAATTGGCGTAAGTGTTTTTCGTTTTGTTGCAACAGCACATTTTGCTGACGTAAGGCGGCAATGTTGGCATAACTTTCGGCGATTTGCCCGGCAACCAGCATTTGAGCGGCATAGACCTGTTGTTGCGCGGCAAGGGCAGCGGCTTGTGCCGCATCGCGATCACTGCGTTTTTTGCTGAAGAAATCCAATTCCCAGCTTGCCGTGATTCCTGCATATTGCACATTCCCTGACCGATCATAAGTACGCTGCGTCAGCGGATTTTCCACATGAGAATGAATCATGCCTGTCGAACCTTGCGCGCCGACTTTCGGCCCCAGTTCCGCCTGCGTATATTGGCTGTTTGCCTGCGCTTCCAATAAACGGGCTTTGGCGATTTCAATATCAAGGTTATTTTGTAGCCCCTGTTCGATTAAACGGGCCAATTGCGGATCCCGCCAGTTTTGCCACCAACGGGCGATTTCCATGGCATTTTTAGCGGTCGCTTGGTTGGAGGTTTGCTCAAATTGTGCGGGCATTTCCACTTTAGAAGACAAATCGACGTTGGTCGTGCAAGCGGTAAGGGCAATCAATGCGGCGATGAATGTTAATTTAGCATAGCGTTTATTTGTCATAATCTTTTCCTTCTTAACCTTAGCTTTGGCGCGATAACATGGATTTAAACTGCACTAATGCCACGCTTAAAAACAATGCGCCCAACGCCGTGATTTGGAGCAGTTTATCCCACACCACATCAAGCCCTGCACCTCGGAACAGCACATCCTGCGCATAAGCCCCGAAAATAGCGGTGGGGGAAAACTGAATGAGTTTTTGCACGAATTCCGGCATATTTTCCAACGGCGACATGGTGCCGGAAAGCAGGTACATCACGATATACACCGGCAACACCAATAAGCCGAACTGGGGCATGGTCGGTGCGAAAATCGCCAGCATAATGCCAAGGGAGGCGATAGAAAAAATAAATACCGCTGCGCCTAAAATATAGAGCGAAAACGCACCTTGTGGCAGGGGCGTTCCGATGATTTTATGCACCACAAAATAGAGTGAAAACATCACGACGGTGAGCAACACCAGTTCGTTCGCCACAATCTTCGCCATAGCAATTTCACTGGATCGCACGGGCATCACCAAAATGTGTTCCAGCGTGCCGCGCTCCCGTTCCCGAATGACGGCGGCGCCCACCAGCAACATGGTTAATAAATTCAAATAGCCCACAATGTTCATGCCGCCCATAAACCAATTACCGGAAAAGTTCGGGTTATAAAGCACATTAATAGCCGGTTGAATAAGTATGCCGTTATTGCTTTGAAGGTGGAGAAAATCGTTAATTTCGCCACGGAAAATTTGTGAAATATAAGAGGAACCGATGGCGGCTTGCGTCATTGCCGTAGCGTCGGATAATAACTGAATCGGCAGGTTACGCCCCGCGAGTACGTCACGTTCATAATTCGGCGGAATATCCAGAATGAACGTATATTCTCCCGTGTCCATCAAACGATCCGCCTGTTGCGCGTGAATGCTGTGCACTTTACGGAAATTCGGCGGAATCAGGCTTTGTTGCAGGCGGTAGGACAGCGCCGAGTGATCGTTATCCACAATAGCAACGGACGCATTTTTCACTTCCAACGTAATTGCATTGGCAACGGTGTAAATGGCAACGGTGAACATATAAATAATTAACACCACCAGAACTGGATCGGAAAATAAACTGCGCAGTTCTTTGCCCGATAAATAAAACACGTTTTTTATCCATCTGAACATGTTATTTCTCCTGTTTTTTGAGCAGGGCGACCGCACCGCAGAAATACACGGTATAAATTACCAACAATGCGCCGTAGCTGCTGAGAAAATCCATAAAGCCCAATCCTTTCGTGAAACCGCCTAAACAGATAAGCAAAAACCAATAGCCGGGGAACAATTGCGCCATCATATAAACATGGGACGGCAAGGTGGACGTCGGGTAGAGCATGCCGGAGAAGTTCATGGTCGGAATAATCACGATAATCGCCGTGGCGAAAATCGCCGCAATTTGCGATTTCACAAAACTGGAAACGAACAGCCCGAACGCCGTTGAGGCGGTAATGATAAAAAGCGCGCCTAACGTCATTGCCCACATGGAACCTTTAACCGGCACGTTAAACACCATCACCGAAATCCACACCATAATCAGATAGCTGATAAACGCCAACAGGATATAAGGCAGTTGTTTGCCGAGTAAAAATTGCATCGCGCCGGCAGGGGAGCCGTATAGATTCATAATGGAGCCGATTTCTTTTTCGCGTACTACGCCCAATGCCGTCATCATGGACGGAATCAACATCATGGCAAGCATGATCACGCCCGGTGTCATGGCGAAAATACTTTTGAAATCCTGGTTATACACAAAGCGGGGTTCCAGCACGGTATTGTTCGGCACGTTTATGCCTTGTTGCGTTAAGGTTTCCTGTACATATTGAGTTATCGCACCGACCACGGAACCGCGCAGGTTTTCTGCGGTAGAAGGAAAAGCACCGTCGATAAAAAAGCCCACTTCCGGCATTTGTCGTTGCAGCACTTTTTTGCCGAAATCCGGGGGGATTTCAATCACCAGTTTCACTTTCGAGGATTGCAACACCCGATGAATTTCCTGCGGAGAATGAATATCCGGTTGGCGTACAAAATAGCGGGAGCCGTCAAAATATTCGATAAAACGGCGGCTTTCCGAACTGTTGTCATAATCCAACACGGTAAAATTCGACGGGTGTACGTCAAAAGAAATACTGGACGCCATGGCAAACAACATAATCACCGGGCCGAGCAAGGCGAAAAATAAACGAATGCGATCCCGTAATAATTCTTTCCCTTCCCGTACGGCAAACGTCCACACCAACGACCACCACGCCAGCATGCCTTTTTCCGGCGAATCTGTAGAAACACCTGAAATTTTCACCGCACTTTTTTCGCTTTTCTCCATTTTAGGCGCGGTAATGTCGTCCGCCTGTTCTTCCAGATAGATGATAAAGGCTTCTTCCAGTGTCGGGGCTTTCTTTTCAAGACGTAACGTTTCCGGTGTGCCTACCGCCAACACGCGCCCTCGGTGCATAAAGGAAATGCGATCACAACGCGCCGCCTCGTTCATAAAATGGGTAGTGACGAAAATGGTGATTTTGTCTTCGCGCGACAATTTAATCAGGTATTCCCAAAACATATCCCGCGCGGCGGGATCGACCCCCGAAGTAGGTTCATCAAGAATCAGCACTTCGGGTTTATGCAAACAGGCGGCGGCAAGCTGTAAACGTTGACGAATGCCAAGGGGCAGCGCGGAAGGGTATTCATCGGCAAGCTGAACCAAATCGAATTGCCCCATGACCGATTGCACATAGTGCGTCCATTGCGCGCGGGGAATTTGATAGAGTTTGGCGTGCAATTCTAGATTTTGATAAACGGTGAGTTCTTCATATAAGGAAAACGCCTGGGACATATAGCCCACCCGTTTGCGCGTGTCGATATTGCCCGCATCAATAGGTTGCCCGAGCAATGTGGCGGAGCCTTCTGTTGGATCCAGTAAGCCGGTGAGCATTTTCATGGTGGTGGATTTGCCGCAGCCGTTGGAACCTAAAAAACCGAAAATTTCACCTTTCGGAATGGTAAAGCTGACGTTATCCACCGAAACGAAATCGCCGAATTTTTTGGTTAACCCTTTGGCGACGATAACCGGCGGTTCGTCGGCATTGGGTTTAAAGGGCGGAATATGCAAGCCGTTTTCCGCCGACAGCAATTTGACATAGGCTTCTTCCAGATTATGACTTTGGGTGTCGGCAATCACCTGCTTGGTGGGCGCGTTGGCGATGAGCTTGCCGTCGTCCATGGCAAGAATATGTTCAAAACGTTCCGCTTCGTCAATGTATGCCGTTGCCACAATCACCGTCATGCCGTCTTCTTCACGGCGTAAATCATCCACCAATTGCCAGAATTGACGGCGGGAGAGTGGATCCACGCCGGTGGTGGGTTCATCTAAAATCAGCAAATCGGGGCTATGCACCAAGGCGCAGCAGAGACTCAGCTTTTGCTTCATCCCGCCCGATAATTTACCGGCGGCACGATCGGCAAAAGGGGCTAACCCGGTGGCGTTTAATAAGCGCTGAATACGGGCTTCCCGTTGTGGTTTATTCAAACCGAACAGGCGGGCATGAAAATCGATATTTTCATAGATGGACAGGGTGAGATACAGATTTTTGCCCAGTCCTTGCGGCATAAACGCGATTTGGCGGGAAAGCACATCCCGCGCTTTTTTCTCCGCAACGTTCAAATCAAACACCTGCACCGTGCCGGTCTGAATGATTTTTACCCCGGCAATGAGGGAGAGCAGCGTGGATTTACCCACACCGTCCGGTCCGATTAAGCCGACGGTTGCACCACGGGGAATGTGCAGGCTGACATCATAAAGTGCGGTAGTTTTTCCGTATGAATGTGAGAGATGTTCCAGCGTAACGGCAGGTCGAATGGCTGTCATGGTTATTCACCTTGCGGAAGTCTCACGTTTAACTGTGCCGGCCATTGCGTCTGCTGATCGTATTTCACATAGCCCAGCCCCGTCATGCCGCCTTTTAATAAAGATTTATATTTCAACGCAATATCTACAGGAAGCTGCAATTTCACCTTGAACATCAATTTGGCGCGTTCTTCCGTGGTTTCCACGGATTTCGGGGTAAATTGCGCATTATTGGCAACGAACGTAATGTTGGCGGGAAAAACGGCGTTCATGCCGTCAATCACGATGCGGGCTTCATCCCCCAATTTGACTTGGTTCATTTGCGGTGCAGTAAGGAAGACATTGATGTAAGTGTCCGTCGGATCCAGCAGACTGACCACTTTGCCGCCCGCACCGAGAACATTGCCTGTTTCCGCAATTTGATATTCCACCCGTCCGTCTTTCGGCGCTTTAATCAGCATATCGGTATTTTGCGATTGCGCTTGTTCCAATTGTGCCTGCGCCTGTGCAACGGCGGCTTCCGCTTCGGCTTTTGCCGCCTGCGTGGTGTTCACGGTAGCAAGAAGCGCTGCCTTATAAGCGGATTGGCGACGTTCCAATTCGCTGCTTGAAATGAGATTATCACGACGCAATTTTTGTGCATTATACAATTCCAACTTTGCCACCTTGGCTTGTTGTTGGCGCGCATCAATTTCCGCAAGGGCGCGGGCTACCGTTTCTTTTGCGCCTGAGCGGCGGAAACCTGCGCTTGCGAAATGCCGGAAGAAAGCCGTGCCAGCGGTTGATCACGTTGCACCTCGTCGCCTTCCTGCACCAAAATTTCTTCTACGCGGCCGGGATAAAGGGTGGCAATGTCGAGCCGTTTTAATTCCAAACGTCCGTTAACAGCCGCAATGCCGCTCAGTTCATTGGCTTGTAGTTGCCCGTTCTTCCAAATGGCAAAACCGGCGGCACCGATGACAATTAAACCGAACACGAAATATTTTGCTTTCATCTCTGTATCCTTACTTTTACGCGGTTTATGCGAATGATTATAGAGAGCGGGCAAAATCCGCTCAACCACCAAGAAGCAACGTTTTGTTGCTTAACCCTACAAAAAGGCGTAATTTGTTGCTTAATTCGGTGAATTTAAGGAGAAATGATGAATAATCAGGATGTTCGGGTATTAAGAACCGATAAACTTATTCGTGACGCGTTTCTGACATTGTTGACGGAAAAAGGCTTTGACGCCATGACGGTGCAGGACATTTTAGATCTGACGCAAATTAACCGCTCTACCTTTTATAAACATTTTGCCAACAAAAACGCCGTGGCGAAAGTCCTGGTGGAAGAGCTTAAAGCCTTGGTGACGGAGCGATTAAAACAGCGTTTCTCCGTGCCGACGAAGGAATTTGTTCATAGCGTTCAACCGCTTTTTGAACAACATCACCAGCTGATTTATCTGATCGGTCAAATCGAAACGCCGAAAATTCATTTATATAACGATATTCATAAAATAGTGAAAGAAAAATACGTTGAACATTTGCAGGCTGAAGCCGCACAAATAGCAGAAACGGATTTGGATTTTCAAGCTCACCTGTTCGCCACCATGACGCTGGGTATCATGAAATACATTATTGAAAAAGGCGAAATGCCGCAGGTGGAAACGCTGATACAAAATGTGAATTCGGTGTTTGATATGTTTATGGTTCAAGAGGTGTAAAAACACCAAGAAAAATGACCGCACTTTTAATCTATTTTACTTAGTAAAATCTTCACCGATATTTTTTATATTTCCCAATAAAATAAGATGAAATATTTGCTAGAATAGCCCAATTTTTATAATACCTAAGGATATTTTATGCAAAACCTTCAACCTTCACTTCAAGAAAAAAACATCGATCAACTTTTTGATTCACTAAAACAAGATGAAACTCAACTCACTTTGGCAAAGCAAGCCGAAGAAGCCCTGTTTACCGATGAGAATGCAAAGAAAAATACCGCACAAATGATCAATACATTTGTGGATGATTATTTAAATAATGGTCGTCAGCAACCTATAAATCAATGGCTAAAATCCCGTTTTGATCAATATCCTGAGATTTGGGAAAGCGAACAAGAAAAAATTGACACAGTCAACACTATTATCAGCACGATTGAAAACCTTGTAGCTAATCAAGTCGAACTGCAAAAATATTTAGATAAGCGCAAAACCCTCGAAAGTTTCTACCAAAAGAAACTCAACCAAGTGGCAGAAACTTATCAAATTGATGTCAATGAGTTATCGCAAGAAGTGGATGCTTCTTTAGCAGAAGCAAATCGCAAGCAATTTGGCTTTTTAACGGGTGAAGTGATTGATGTCTCTTTTGAAGAAAAACCACTTAATGAGAAAACCATTCAATGCGCCAAGCTCAATGCAAATTTAAATCTTGCATTTTGGGGAATAAAAAGTGCCGGTTCACGCCTTGCTAATGCGTTTTTAGGCAAAGAAAATCTTTCTCACGCAGAAGAATTGCAAAAAATTATTCGTAGTGCGGTGGATACTGCAGAAAACAAAGGCATACAAGTTGCCATTTCCGGCGGCGTAGTGGTGTCAGCTAAAAAAGGCTGGATCAAAAATGCCTTTAGTGGCTTAGAAGTGCTTGAAAAAGCAGTCGGCAAAGCAGGAGCAATGTAAGCCGAGTGCAGGATTTTGCTCTTAGTGTAGCTGACGGTTGGAACGATATTCGCATACTCGATAAAGTAGAACGTGGCATTTTAACTGCAGCCGATGTTGCCGCAGAAAAAGCAAAATTTGTTGTCGCCCAAGCGATCACGAATGTAGAACGAAAAGCTGATTTATTTTTACGCAAATATGGGGCGAAGTTCGGTGCTAAAGTGGGTGCATTTGCAGGTTCAATTCTTGGTCCTGCAGGAACTGTCATTGGCGGTGCGATTGGTGGCATTATCGGTGAAAAAGCAGGGGCTTGGGTAAGTGATAAAGTGGTAAAACCGGTAGCAAAAATAGCCAAAAAAGTGGCAGATAAAGCGATTGATACTGTGAAAGATACGGCGAAAGCGGTGGTTTCTGTTGTATCAAGAGGTCTTAAAAGTGGTGTAAGAGCTGTTGCGAGTTTCTTTAGACTTTAATTGCCATTTGGTAGAAAAACAGTCGTAGGGTGCATCTTGATGCACCAAAATATAACCCAACGGTGCAACAAGTTGCACCCTACAAAATATCGCATCGTATGAAATAAAAATCTTCATAGAGAACAACATGGAAAAACAACATCTAACACAACAACTGGTTGAATATATTCAGGCTGGTTATACTGCCTTTTATTTAAAAACAACGGAATTATCTCGTGCCGATTATTTGGTGCAAGAAGTGGCAACATCACTTAATTTTAACGTGATCGAATATAACCTTGCTTACGGTAGAGTAAACTTTAAAAATAAAGAAGTATTTGATGAAAACCTAAATAGTTTTGAAAAAATATTAAACCACCTCCGCCACGAAGATTTAGAAAATACCCTTATTCTTATTAAAGACGCCAAACTTGGGTTGGAAAATAACTCTGTAGCATTGGCTCGGTTAAAATATTTATTAGATACGCTCAATCAATATCAAGGCGAAAGTGCGGTAATTTTATAGTCTGCCGATGTGTATTTACCGAATGAAATTGAACCGCTTGTGACATTAATTGAATTGCCATTACCTGATCAAAGCCAAATTCAGGTGGTGTTAAACACAGAAAATATTGCAAATGAATTAACGGATCGATTATCTACCGCACTTTCAGGCTTAAATGAATTAGATATTCAGCAATTATTACGCCTGCTTAAAAATAAATATGGCGAATTAAAAGCCGAAAATGAAAAAGCCATTCTCGCCGAAATTCAGCAACAAAAAGAGCAAATTATCGCGAAAAGCGGCGTGTTGGAAATGGTGAAAGTGAATGAAGCCATTGACGATATTGGTGGTTTGGAAAAACTGAAAGCGTGGTTGCAAGATCAAAGTTATATTGTGAAAAACTTACAAGCAGCGAAAGAATTTGGCGTAAAAGCCCCGAAAGGCACGTTGATTGCAGGGATGCCGGGGTGTGGTAAATCGCTTACGGCAAAAGCGGCTGCGGCATTGTTCCAACAGCCCTTGTTGCGGTTGGATATTGGTTCGTTGCTTGGCAAATATGTGGGTGAAAGTGAAACCAATATGCGTAAAGCGTTGGCAATGGCGGAAATCATTAGCCCTTGCGTGTTGTGGGTGGATGAATTGGAAAAAGCCTTTGTGGGAATGTCGGGCAATAACGCCTCTGAGGTCAGCTCCCGTTTGCTCGGTTACTTCTTAACGTGGTTGCAAGAGAAAATCGCCCCGGTGTTTATTATTGCTACCGCCAACGACATCACCGCATTGCCACCGGAATTATTACGAAAAGGACGTTTTGATGAGATTTTCTACGTGGGATTCCCAACCAAAAAAGAGCGTAAAAAAATCATTGAAATTCATCTTGCCAAAGCGAAACAAAAGGCGAGCGAATTTGATATTGATGCTCTTGCTAATGAATGTCGCGACTATGCCGGTGCCGATATTGAAAATGCCATTTTTGACGCGGTGAAAAACGCCTTTATTAGCAATGATAAAATCCTCACGCAAGATTTATTATTAGAAGCTATTCGAAAAACCACGCCATTGCGTAAAACCTTAAAAGATAAAGTGGGTGAATATGAGAAAAAATTTGATGAGTTATATTTATCATCAGCATCGGAGAATGATGATTTAAGTATTACACAACTGATTAAGATGGCAGAAAATACTAGTTATTTAGAACGCTTAAGGGTTGCTAAGAATGAGGATGCAACTGAAGAAATATTAGAGAAACTAGCAAAAGATGAAAATTTAGAGGTTAGAAAAGCTGTATTCTCAAACCCTAATTGTCCTTCAAGTTTAATAAACTGGAAATTACAATTAGATATAAAAGATAAAGACTATGATGATATTCTATTAATTTTATTAGATAATCCTAATGTTTCATTTGATTTAGTATTGGACATTATTATAAATAAATATGATTATAACATTAATCGCACTATTGAAATATTAAGAGAAAATAAAAAAATTAAGAGAGAACAAATATTATTAATGAATTCTAGGAATGAAGTTATGCATTATATAGTTCTTTCAAGTAGATATTTTTCTTTAGAAAAATGCCTATTGTGCGATTCATTTTTAGAGTTGAAAAAAATCTTTAAGGAAAGTCTGGACTGCTTGAGAATACTTCTTGATAGTGAGCCTAACATTTCAAGTTTATCTGAAGGTTATAAATCGAAAGAGTTGGTTTTTTTTGAAAAGAATATACTATCTACAGCGCTATTAATCCTTTTTGAAAGTAATAAAGAAAAACTCTACAAAGAGTTATTTGATAGTTATATTGATAAATTTATAGAGTCCACAGAAAGTACTTATCCTAATTCAATAGGTGATTTGCAAATTCTAAAATTTATAGAGCCTGATAGATATAAAAAAATTATAAATTTTTATACCCCATTAGACGGATATATAAGAAATAAAATCATTACTAACTACACAACCTTAATATTGGCAGCATATATTATTTCTAGTGACTATAATGAAATATTAATGAGATATATTTTTGAATATCAAAGAATTACTCCTCAAATAGCAAGTTTAATTATAGGGAAACACAATAACTTATGTGTTGAATCTAAAAATATACTTAAAGAAAACACCAAAGTTACTTTTAGTATTTTTGATAAGGTTGAACTTTCTAAATTAGATCCTTATTTTAAAGATGATAGTTACATAAATACTTCTGATAAGACATTATAAAATTTCTAATTTAATAGAGATTAGCATTTTTGATATTTGATTAAAATTGAATAATATATCTGTGTATTAATTAGTTGATTGTGATGCCCCTTAAGGGGGCAGTTCAAAGTGCGGTCATCTTTTTAGGCGTTTTATCTGTTGTATTTTATAGCGCCGTGGCAAAGCTAATTAATCCTAAAATTACGCCCGGTGAATTGGCAAGTGCTACAGGATAATCCCGTTCTTTTTTTAATAACCCGTAAGCCACCCACAAACTACAATTTATCGCCGTTGCCAGCGGTTGTAATGTTCCGCCTTTTACACCGTCGAGATTCATGCCGATTTGTTCAAGATAAGACACGTACATACACACGGCGGTAAAAGTGGCAACCCAGCTTAAAATCGTAATAAAACGTTGGTTCGTCATTAATTCATTCTCCTGTAAATCATTAAAAATAAGTAAATAATGACGGTTATTATATACTATTTTTAACTAAAAGTAAAAAATGAGAATTTTGACTGATGAATTATGCTGATTTTTGAAGGGAATTCGGCAAGAAAAAACGGCATTAAATTTTCACTTGATGCCGTTTTTAAAGTGCGGTTAAAAATCACAACACTTTTACAATGCTTTCGCAGAGGTAACGAATATTGTCTTCGGTAATGCCGGCAACGTTGATGCGTCCGGAACGCACGGCGTAAATGGCGAATTCGTTTTTCAGGCGGTCAACCTGTTCGGCGGTTAAGCCGCTAAAAGAGAACATACCGTTTTGGTTGATAATAAAACCTAAATCTTGTTGCGCGCCGTATTCTTTTAGTAACTGCACGAAAAGGTGACGCATTTGTTTAATGCGATCGCGCATTTCGGTTAATTCATTTTCCCAATCGCAGCGTAATTGCGCGTCGTTTAACACCAAGGCGACGGCGGTGGCACCGTGTGCCGACGGGTTGGAGTAGAGGGTGCGGACGATGATTTTCACTTGGGTCAATGCTGTTGCGGCGATGTCGGCGTTTTCCGCTACGACGGTGAAAGCACCTACACGCTCATTATATAAGCCGAAATTTTTCGAGAAAGAGCTTGCCACCAAGAGTTCTTTGTGATTTTTCGCAAAGGCGCGTAAGCCGTAAGCATCTTCCTGCAAGCCGTTGGCGAAACCTTGATAAGCGAAATCGAATAAAGGTAGCCAACCGTTTTTCGCCGACATTTCCGCCAGTCTATCCCATTGTTCGGGGGTTGGGTCAATACCAGTCGGGTTGTGGCAGCAACCGTGTAATAACACCACATCGCCTTCACCGGCCCGGTTTAAATCGGCGATTAAATTATCCCAATCCAAGGCTTTGGTTTGTGGGTTGTAATAACGGTATTCGCGAATGGTCATGCCCACGGCGTTAAAAATAGCATTGTGATTCGGCCAGGTCGGCGTGCTGATCCAAACATTTTGGGCTTTGATTTGACGTTTAATAAATTCCGCCGCAATGCGTAATGCACCGGTTCCGCCTAAACTTTGTACGGTTCTGGCACGGTTATTTTTCACGATGTCGGAATTGGCGCCGAATAAGAGTTCTTTGGTGCGTGCGTTGAAATCCGCAACGCCGTCAATCGGCAGGTAGTTTTTGGTATTTTCTTGTTCTAATAAGCGTTTTTCCGCTTCTTTTACCGCTTTTACGATAGGCGTATTGCCTTTTGCGTCTTTATATACGCCAATGCCTAAATTGATTTTGTTAGCGCGGGTCTCCGCTTTGAATGCTTCGCCTAAACCTAAAATCGGATCTGCCGGAGCGGCAACAATATTTTCAAACATAGAATAATCCTCGAGATGTTGTGTAAAAATCTGTTTATTTATACTGCCACGGCAAGGTTTTGACAAGCCGTCGTCAGCCATTTAACGCAATTTATTTTTCGCCCATTGCAAACCGGATTGATAATTTTGGGCAATTCAAGGAATAATTTATCTGATAGTTGAAGAAGGGAGCGAGGTTATAAAATACCTTAGAAATAAACCGCACTTTGATCACATCAGCTAAAGTGCGGTCAGTCTTTCCGGTGTTTTACGCGGCGTATTTAGATTATTTAAACACAGGGATTTCAGAGGGTTTGCCGGTTTTAGAAAATAATATTTACGCAAACGTTTGAATAAGTTTGCGGAAGAAAATCTATTTGCAACTTACGGCTAAAAATCATATCCTTAACACCAATTTTTAGCCCTTAGAATTAGGTCGTTTTATGTACGCTAAAGCCAAATACAGAAAAGATTATCAAACCCCCGATTTCACCGTCACCGATATTTATCTTGATTTTCAATTAGAACCGGAAAAAACCATCGTTGTTGCCGCAAGTAAATATCGACGTCTTAACGAAAAAAGCACCACATTACGTTTAGACGGACATGATTTTCAATTTTCCTCCATCAAATTAAACGGCAAACCGTTCTCACAATATCAGCAGGATCACGAAAGTTTAACCTTGGATTTAGCACAAGTGGATGCGAACCAGTTTGAACTGGAAATCACCACCGTTTTAAATCCTGCCGCCAATACGTCATTGCAAGGTTTATATCAATCCGGCGAGGCATTTTGTACTCAATGTGAAGCGGAAGGGTTTCGCCAAATTACCTATATGTTAGATCGTCCCGATGTGCTGGCGCGCTATACCACCAAAATTACGGCGGACAAAGCCCAATATCCGTTCTTACTTTCCAACGGTAACCGCATTGGGGGTGGCGAGTTGGATGACGGACGTCATTGGGTGAAGTGGAGTGATCCCTTTCCGAAACCAAGTTATTTGTTTGCTTTAGTGGCAGGGGATTTTGACGTTCTGCAAGATAAGTTCGTGACCAAAAGCGGACGTGAAGTGGCGTTGGAATTGTATGTTAATCGTGGCAATTTAGACCGTGCCGATTGGGCGATGCAAAGTCTGAAACACGCCATGAAATGGGATGAAGCGCGTTTTGATTTGGAATACGACCTGGATATTTACATGATTGTCGCCGTGGATTTCTTCAACATGGGCGCAATGGAAAATAAAGGGTTAAATATCTTTAACGATAAATACGTGCTTGCCAATCCGCAAACCGCAACAGACGACGATTATTTAGCCATTGAAAGCGTGATTGCGCACGAATATTTCCACAACTGGACGGGCAACCGCGTAACCTGTCGCGACTGGTTCCAGTTAAGTTTGAAAGAAGGCTTGACGGTTTTCCGTGATCAGGAATTTTCCTCCGACACCGGCTCGCGTCCGGTGAATCGCATTAATAATGTGAAATTCCTGCGCACCGTGCAATTCGCCGAAGATGCGGGCCCGATGGCGCATCCGATTCGCCCTGAAAAAGTCATCGAAATGAATAATTTCTATACGGTTACCGTGTATGAAAAAGGCGCGGAAGTCATTCGTATGCTACACACCTTATTGGGTGAAAAAGGCTTTCAAAAGGGCATGAAGTTATACATTGCGGAAAACGACGGCAAAGCAGCGACCTGTGAAGATTTTGTCTCCGCCATGGAACGTGCCAATGACTTGGATTTAGCACAATTCCGCCGCTGGTACAGCCAATCCGGTACACCTGAATTGACCATCAGCGACCGTTACGACGAAAAAAATCATGTGTATCAACTACAGGTCTCTCAATTAACCCCACCGACCGCCGATCAAATGGAAAAAGTGAATTTACATATTCCATTGAAAATCGCGTTGTATGACGAAAACGGCGTCGCGCAAACCTTATATGATTCCGAAGGCGTAGTGGATAATGTGTTGAACATTACCCAAAAAGATCAAACATTTGAGTTCCACAATATTTACACCAAACCGGTTCCTGCCTTGTTATGTGATTTCTCCGCGCCGGTGAAATTGGATTATGACTACAAAATCGGTCAGCTAATTACCTTAATCAAATTTGCCGAAAACGGGTTTATTCGCTGGGATGCGGTGCAAATGTTACTCAACGCCGAGTTACGACGTAACGTAAGTAACTATCAGCAGGGCATCGAATTGGATTTGTCTGCTGAAGCAATTGCGGTACTTCATCAAATTTTATCGAATCATCAAAAAGATATTGAATTAACCAGTTTAATTTTAACCTTGCCGAAAGCGACAGAATTTGCCGAATTATTCAAAACCATTGACCCGGACGCCATCAGCGCCGTGCGTGAATTTATGGCACGTGCCATTGCCGAAAATCTGCAGGAATTGGTATTTAAAACCTACAATCAAATTCGCCTGGACGAGTACAGAATTGAGCGTCAGGACATCGCTTTACGCAAACTGCGCAATGTTTGTTTGAGCTATCTGGCTTACACCAATATGGGCAATAACCTGGTGAATAAACATTATTCCTATTCCAATAATATGACCGACACGCTCGCCGCATTAACTGCCGCAACGCAAGCCAAATTGCCTTGTCGCGATAATCTGTTGGCGGATTTTGAACAAAAATGGCAGCATGACGGCTTGGTGATGGATAAATGGTTTGCCTTGCAAGCCACCCGTCCGGAAGAAAATGTATTGCACAATGTCACGCAGTTAATGGATCACCCAAGCTTTAATTTCAACAATCCGAATCGTGTACGTTCGTTAATCGGCACGTTCGCGGGGCAAAACTTAAAAGCCTTCCACGCCATTGACGGTTCCGGCTACCGTTTTTTAACGGATATTTTGATTAAACTGAATAAAAGCAACCCGCAGGTGGCTTCCCGTTTAATTGAACCGTTGATTCGTTTTGCCCGTTACGACGCACAGCGTCAAACCTTGATGAAACGCGCTTTAGAGCGTATCAGCGAAACGGAAGATTTATCCCGCGATTTATACGAAAAAATCGAAAAAGCATTACAGTAACATGAAAAAGTGCGGTTAATTTTGACCGCACTTTTTCATTCCACAGTTAACTATCCGGAGAGATAAACGAGTATGTATTCTTTGATTCGTAAAGGGATTTTCGCGCTTGATGCCGAAAACGCCCATGACCTAGCCATAAAATCCCTGGGGTTGGCAGCCTATCCGCCGTTTCATTTTCTGCTAAAACAACTCCTGGCTTGTCCGCCGGGCACGCCGAAAACCATTATGGGCATTGAGTTTAAAAATCCTATCGGGTTGGCAGCAGGTGCGGATAAAAACGGTGAAGCCATTGATGGTTTCGGCGCCATGGGATTCGGGTTTATTGAAGTGGGCACCGTCACGCCCTTGGCGCAAGAAGGCAATGCAAAGCCGCGCCAATTCCGTTTAATTGAAGCAGAAGGTATTATTAATCGTAACGGTTTCAATAATTATGGTATCGATCACCTCATTGAAAACGTGAAAAAAGCCAAATATGACGGCGTGCTTGGCATTAATATCGGTAAAAATAAGCTAACACCATTAGAACAAGGCAAGGATGATTACCTCATTTGTCTCAATAGAGCCTACAATTACGCCGGTTATATTACCGTCAATATTTCCTCACCGAATACGCCGGATTTACGTCAATTACAATACGGCGATTATTTTGATGATTTGCTGCAAAGCATTAAAAGCCGCCAACAAGCGCTGGCTGCGCAATATCAAAAATATGTACCTATTGCGGTGAAAATCGCACCGGATTTAACGGAAGCGGAGCTGGTTCAAATCGCCGATACGTTATTGCGTCATAAAATGGACGGTGTAATTGCCACCAATACGACAATTTCCCGAGACAACGTCACAAATTTAAAAAATGCCGAACAGCAGGGCGGATTAAGCGGAAAACCGCTACAACATAAAAGCACGGCGATTATTGCCCGCTTGCACCGGGAACTAAAAGGACAAATTCCGATTATCGGCAGCGGTGGCATTGACGGCGTACAAAACGCACAGGAAAAAATCCGGGCAGGCGCCGAGCTTTTGCAGGTGTATTCAGGCTTGATTTACCACGGACCGAAATTGGTGAAAGCATTGGTTGAGGCGATTAAATAGATGAATATCAACATGATAAAATACGATTTACACTGCCACAGCACAGCGTCTGACGGCGTATTATCACCGACGGAGGTGGTGTTGAGGGCGTATGAAAAGGGCGTGAATGTGTTGGCGTTGACCGATCATGACACCATTGCAGGCGTATCGGAAGCGCGTCAACAAGCGGAAGCATTGGGAATTCGGCTCATTAACGGCGTGGAGATTTCCACTTTATGGGAAAATCGCTCCATTCATATTGTGGGCTTAGGATTTGATATTTCGCACGAAAAAATGACCGCACTTTTGGCGGAGCAGGCACGTTTGCGTGATATTCGGGCGCAGGAAATCGGGGAAAAACTGGAAAAAATCGGTATAGCGAACGCTTATGCAGAAGCCAGAAAATTAGCCGGTGACGGCGAAGTTACCCGCGCGCATTATGCACGTCATTTGGTGCAAATCGGTAAAGTGTCTAACGACGGACAAGCCTTTAAACGTTATTTGGGACAAGGCAAATCCGCTTATGTGAAGCCGCAATGGGCGGACATTCCGTCAACCATTGAGATTATTCATCAAGCGGGTGGGGTGGCGGTGCTGGCGCATCCGTTACGTTACACCATGACCATGAAATGGGTGCGAAAACTGGCGGAGAATTTTAAGAGTTGGGGAGGTGATGCCATGGAAATTTCCGGTTGCGGGCAACGTCCTGATCAATTTCAATTGCTGGTGAAACTGGCTGAGGAACATCAATTGGCGGGATCGATGGGGTCAGATTTTCACTTTCCTTGCGCTTGGGTGGAGTTAGGAAAACTAAAACCGCTGCCGGAACATCTTCCTTTTGTTTTAGATATAAAAAATGACCTTGCCTGAACAGCAAGGTCATCAAAAAACACGTCACAAAACGACCGCACTTTTAAGGTTTTACCCTGCACAAATCCAGTTGGCTGATGAAGTCAATGAAGGCTTTGACCTTCGCCGCCAAATGACGACGGTGCGGATAGACAATATGTAAATCCAAATCCTGCTGGCGATAATCACTCAGAATTTCGACCAGTTTGCCGGAAGCCAATTCTTCCTCAATAAAGAAGCGTGGCGAATTAATAATGCCAAGCCCCGCCACACATAAAGATGTTAGCGTTAAACCGTTATTACACACCAGTTTGGAACGCATTTTAATGCGTTGGATTTTGTTGTGTTTGTTGAATTCCCAGTAAATTTGATTGCCGGTGGCTTTATATAAAAGGCAGTCATGATGCTCCAATTCTTCCGGCGTTTGCGGAATGCCGTGGGTTGCCAAATATTCCGGCGAGGCGACAAAATGCATGGAGGAGGTGGCAATTTTCTTTGCAACCAAGGAACTGTCCTGCAAATAACCGATGCGTAGGGCTAGATCGAATCCTTCGCTGACTAAATCAATCACCCGATCATTAAATTCAATTTCCATGTGTAAGTTCGGGTGCGCTTTAATAAATTGGGCAAGGTTGGGCGTAATAAAACGCAAGCCGAAATCACGCGGTACGGAAACCGTCAGATTGCCTTGTAATGAAGTGGAAAGGTTGCTGATACTGGATTCCGCATCTTCCAGTTCCAACAGAATCGGCTGGCAACGCTGATAATAAATGCTGCCGGCTTCCGTGGGTACGATTTTACGGGTGGTGCGTTGTAATAGTCGGGTTTTCAATTGCTCTTCCAGTTGAGAAACCAGCTTACTCGCCATGGCGACGGAAATATTTTGTAACGCCGCCGCCTGGGTAAAACTTTGTGTTTCAACGACTTTGCAAAATATCGAAATTGCGTTGAGTTTGTCCATTTATTGCGCCTTTTGGAAAAAAGTAGTTGACCTGCTTAAAGATAGTTAGCAATATAGCGGGCAATTTTACACAAATTAATTGCAATTAGGTAATAATAATGAGTAAATCCTTGGTTATTGTGGAGTCGCCGGCAAAGGCGAAAACCATTAATAAATATTTAGGAAACAATTATGTAGTGAAATCCAGCGTGGGGCATATTCGCGATTTGCCGACCGTGGGTTCCTCCACCGGAGAAAAAGCCAAAGCCATTTCCACCAAAGGGCTCAGTGCGGAAGAAAAACAGGCGATAAAACACAAAAAAGAGCAGGAAGCCTTAGTCAAACGCATGGGCATTGACCCTTATCACAGCTGGAAAGCCAACTATCAGATTCTCCCCGGCAAAGAAAAAGTGGTTGCCGAACTGAAGTCTCTCGCAAAAAAAGCTGACCATATTTACCTCGCCACCGATTTGGATAGAGAAGGGGAGGCGATTGCCTGGCATTTGCGTGAAGTCATCGGCGGCGATGATGAGCGTTATAGCCGCGTGGTGTTTAATGAAATTACCAAAAACGCCATTAAACAAGCCTTTGAACACCCCGAACATTTGAATATGGATCGCGTCAACGCACAGCAAACCCGTCGCTTTTTAGATCGTGTGGTAGGCTTTATGGTCTCGCCGTTACTTTGGAAAAAAGTGGCGCGCGGTTTGTCTGCCGGTCGTGTGCAATCGGTGGCGGTGAAGTTAATCGTTGAGCGTGAACGTGAAATTAAGGCTTTCGTGCCACAAGAGTATTGGGAAGTTTCCGTGCTTACCAATACACCGAAAGGCGATGAAATTCGCTTGGATGTGGCTCAATTTAAAGGTAAGAAATTCGAGCCGAAAAATGCCGAGCAAGCGCAAAGTGCGGTGGATTTTTTAAGTAAATCCGACTATGTGATTTCCGATTTAGAAACCAAGCCGACCAGTTCCCGCCCAAGAGCGCCGTTTATTACGTCAACCTTACAACAAACCGCCAGTACCCGTTTAGGCTTCGGTGTGAAGAAAACCATGATCTTGGCGCAACGTTTGTATGAAGCCGGTTACATCACTTATATGCGTACCGACTCCACCAATTTAAGCCAGGATGCGCTGAATATGGTACGCGGCTACATTGAAAAACAGTACGGTCAAGCCTATTTGCCGGCAAAACCGAATTTTTATTCCAGCAAAGAAAATGCACAAGAAGCCCATGAAGCGATTCGCCCGTCCGATATTAACGTGGGCTTGGATAATTTGGCGGGCATGGAAAAAGACGCGGTGCGTTTATATGATTTAATTTGGCGTCAATTTGTGGCGTGCCAAATGCCTGCGACGCAATATGACAGCACAACCTTAACCGTAACGGCGGGGGATTACAGTTTAACTGCGAAAGGGCGTATTTTACGTTTTGACGGTTGGACCAAAGTGTTACCGCAACAAAGTAAATCCGCAGAAGATCAGGCGTTGCCGGCGGTTTCCGTTAACGATAAACTTAACTTGTCGGAAGTGCAACCGCAGCAATATTTCACCAAACCACCGGCACGTTTCTCTGAAGCAGCGTTGGTAAAAGAATTGGAAAAACGCGGTATCGGCCGTCCTTCCACTTATGCGGCGATTATCTCTACGATTCAGGAACGCGGTTATGTGCGAACCGAAAATCGTCGTTTCTATGCGGAAAAAATGGGCGAAATCGTAACGGATCGGTTGAATCAGTCTTTCGCCGATTTAATGAACTACGATTTCACTGCCAACATGGAAGACGTGCTGGATCAAATCGCTTCCGGCGAGAAAAAATGGAAAACCGAATTAAACCAATTCTTCAAAGATTTCTCGACTCAATTGACCAAAGCGGAATTAGATGAATTGGAAGGCGGTATGCGCCCGAATAATTTGGTTGAAACGGATATTCGTTGCCCGACTTGCGGTCGCAATATGGCGATCAGAACCGCCAGCACAGGTGTATTTTTAGGTTGTACCGGCTATGCCTTACCACCAAAAGAACGTTGTAAAACCACCATTAACCTGATTCCTGAAGCGGAACTATTAAATGTGCTAGACGACGCGTCGGAAACTAAAGCGCTAATGGAACGTAAGCGCTGCCCGAAATGCGGTACGGCGATGGACAGTTATATTATCGATCCGCATCGTAAATTGCATATTTGCGGCAATAACCCGAATTGTGACGGCTATTTAGTCGAAGAAGGCAGGTTTAAGATTAAAGGTTATGACGGCCCAATCGTTGAATGCGATAAATGCGGCGGTGATATGCACCTTAAACTGGGACGCTTCGGTAAGTATATGGCGTGTACGCAATGCGATAATACGCGCAAAATTCTGAAAAACGGCGAAGTGGCGCCACCGAAAGAAGAACCGATTCATTTCCCTGAATTGAAATGCGAAAAATCCGACGCTTATTTCGTCTTGCGCGACGGCGCAGGCGGGGTATTCATGTCTGCGCATAATTTCCCGAAATCCCGTGAAACCCGAGCGCCTAAAGTGGCGGAATTAGCGTTATATCGTGATCGATTGCCGGAAAAATTAAGTTATCTGGCTGACGCACCACAAAGGGATCCGGAAGGCAATGAAGCTATCATTCGCTTTAGCCGTAAAGAAAAACGCCAATATGTCACCTCCGAAAAAAATGGCAAAGCGACAAAATGGATTGTGGATTTTGTTGACGGGAAGTGGGTAGAGCGAAAGAAATAAACAAAATCTTCACTCATGCTTCTTAAAAAGTGCGTTTAAAAAAACAATTAAATTTTTGACCGCACTTTTTTATTGATAAAGGAAATTAGTGGTGATGGTGATGTTCGTGAGGTTTATATTCCGCGCGTTTTTCACCTACCAGCAATACCAGCGTCGCATAGTTTGCTGAATGTTGACACACTTTAGGGTCACTAAACGGGATCTTGTGTATAACTTTTACTTTCCATAAACCTTCAACTAACGGTAAGAAATTAACTTTTCCATCTTTGTCCGTTTTACTCGAAAAACCTTGTACTTCACGGTGGTCTTCCGCTGATTCAATATCTTTAACCAGCACAGTGTCAGCTGTTGCGATAACAGCCTCGCCAGCTAATGGCTTACCTTTATAAAAAATTTGTAATGGGAAAACTTCACCGGCTTTGAGTTCTGCGGGACTTTTTAGTGGTACAATTTCTAACTCTTGCCCTAATTTTTCTTTATAAATTGTCGAATCTATTTTGCCATCGACAGTGACCAGACTTTTACCAAACATTTGAGTTTGCTCACAGTAGGTAGCATCTTTCATTTGTTGCATATTTTCTTGTCGCCAGCCTTTAGCATTTTGTGACCAGAAAATCGGTTTATAGGTAGCTGAGACCCAATAAGAACCCTCTGCCAGCGGTTTTTCAGCGGTGTATTGATAATTTTCGCCTTGTTGCTTTAATTCGGTGGTATTTCCGTTTTTATCGGTTAATTCAAGTGGTGCAAAAAAATGCAGTCGATCATCAGCAATTTTTTCTGCATATGGGAAATGGTGTCCGTATCCTAAATCTGCTTTTAATATATCTTCCGCGCTAATATGGGACGGTGCGGTCACCCACAGATCATGCGCTTGTGTTAAACTACTTAATCCTAATAGTGTAATTAGTAATGATTTTTTCATTGTTTTTCCTTCTGAGTTGAAATAAGTTATGTTGAGTTGATAGAAAGTAATTTTTCGAAGGAAAAAAAGTAAAGCAAAAAGAGGGCATAGTCAATACAAAAATGCCCGCCACACTGAAATTTTTAAATTAATCATTATCTTTTGACGGCTTAATCGCCAGCAAATTGGAGTTAAGTTTACTAATTACATGTTCTGCCGTATTGCCTAAAAAGGCAGCTGAAAGCCCGGTTCTACCAATAGTACCCAGAATTACTAATTCGGCTTCAATTTTCTCTGCGACCTGAGGGATGACATCTTCCGGAAAACCTTCAAGTACATGGGTGTGATCCTCACTGATGCCATATTTCTGACGCAGCGCTTTCATATTGATTAAATATTGTCCACGCAGACCGCTGCTATATTCACCTGAACTGAATTCCGGCAAATCAATTACCATATTAATCGGTGTCGGTGGATAGGCTGTGACAAGATGAATATTGCCACGATCTAAAGAATCAGCTAAATCCATACTTAATGAAACCAGTTCATCATTAAAAGAACTATGGGCTTCATTTTCATCATCAGATACGTTCACGGCAACTAAAATCCGACGCTGATGTTTCCAGTCACCGTCTTTTACTACTAAAATCGGTACCGGGCATTTGCGTAATAATTGCCAATCTACAGGTGTAACAATAAGCGATTTCAAGCTTTCTTCGGCTTTCGTATATTTCACGACCAAATCATAGCCTTGCGTTTCAACTTCCGTTGTGATGGCTTCCGCTTCATTGCTGTTCCAAACAACGGTAGCAGTAAATTCAATGCCATCAGAAGCATATTTTTCAATATAAGGCCGGATAGCTAATTTACGCTGTTCAATAACGTTGTTATGCATTTCGGAGCGTTCTTCCGAAGAAAGTAACGCAGACATTTCATAAGATAAATCGTAAATTGCGAGGAAAAGGGTAATTTTGACAGGAGACGGACTTTTTTGTTCTTGCGCCAGACGAACTGCTCTGGCAAGGGCATATTGTTTGTCATTTTCGGGGTTTAAAACCACTAGTATCTTATTGAATTTCATATACAACCTCCATTTATTGGTATAATAGGGTAGAACATTATTGAATAAATGACAAGGCAGGCAGTTTAAAAAGGTGATCCGATGCAATATTTTATATTACACCAGAAGAATAAACGGATTAAATAATCAGTTGAATTTTGTTTTTGTTGGTACCGGATAGCTCGATTAATTCCGCCATATTATTAATCGTAATGTATTTTCCTTGAACCAATAAGACACCGAGTTTTTGGAAACGTCCCAGCAAACGGCTGATGGTTTCGACGGTTAAACCAAGATAATTGCCGATATCGCCGCGAGTCATGGTTAAGCGGAATTCCCTGGCGGAAAATCCCCGGGCAGAATAACGTTGGGATAAGTTATAAATAAATGCAGCAAGGCGTTCTTCTGCATTCATTTTAGAGAGTAATAAAATCATTTCTTGATCGCTTTTAATCTCATTACTCATTAAACGCATAATTTGTTGACGCAATTTAGGCATTTTCCCGGATAAATCATCCAGAATATCGAACGGAATTTCACATACCATTGCCGTTTCTAACGCTTGAGCAAAACTCGGATGTTGCATATTCATGATGGCATCAAAACCAACTAAATCACCCGGCAAATGAAAAGAAGTAATTTGTTCTTCGCCGGTTTCACTGATGGTGTAAGATTTGATTGTGCCGGAGCGGATAGCATAGAGTGAGGTCAATTCATCACCGGCTTTGAAAAGCACTTGGGATTTCTGAATGGGTTTTTTACGTTCAATAATATTATCTAATTGATCTAATTCGTGTTCATTCAAGGTAAAAGGAATACATAGCTGGCTAATGCTACAATTTTGGCAATGAATGGCACATCCCCCGGATTGAACTCGACGTCCTAATTTTGTTTCTGTCGCTAAAATTTTCATTTATGCCCCAAATTACAGAAAAATTGAAAAAAATCGTGTAAAATTGATCTAGCTCAATAATACCACTAATCCATTAATTTAAGAAGTATAAACATAAGTGAGGATATATGGCTGTTGAAAAACTGACTAAAAAACGCTTAATTCAAATTGTCATTATGCTGATAATCCTGCTTTCCGCATTTTTTCATCGCATGTTTTATTATGAAGCAAATGAAACACCGCAATCTTCGCTAAAAACACTTGAAAAAAACACCGCACTTTCCGAACACAACTAGTAAATTTTAAAGAGAAAAAAGAAAGGCTAAGTCACTGACTTAGCCTTTCATTAAAATAGGATTAGTTGCTTGTTGCCAAAGCACCTAAATCTTTATCAACAAGGAACAAACCTTTTCCATCTTCGCCAAGAAGATTCAATTTATCCAAAATTCCGCTGAATAGTTTTTCTTCTTCGTGCTGTTCTTCAATATACCATTGTAAGAAGTTAAAAGCAGAGTAGTCCTTCTCTTCAAATGTTCTACCAACCAATTCATTGATTTTTGCAGTAATCAATTTTTCATGTTCATACGTTAATTCAAGTATTTGTTTTAACGAAGCGAATTGGTGTGGTGGTTCATCAATTGTGGTAATTACGGCCAATGCACCGGTTTCATTCAAGTAAGTGAACAATTTACGCATATGCTGCATTTCTTCAGCCGCGTGTGCAGATAAGAATTTTGCCGCGCCTTCAAAACCTTGTTGGTCGCACCATGCGCTCATTTGTAAGTATAAATTAGAAGAATAAAATTCTAAATTCATTTGGTCGTTTAATAGTTTAACCACATCATTTGATAACATTTTATTTCTCCTATTCCTTACAACGTTTTTAAATCGCGATCAATGTAGTAAAGGGCAATGCCGCTTTCGCCAAGAAGTTTAAATTTGTCCACGATACTATTGAACAATTTTTCTTCTTCATGTTGTTCCGCAACATACCATTGTAAAAAGTTAAAACTAGAGTAGTCTTTTTCGGCAAAGGTACATTCTACTAATTCATTGATTTTAGATGTAACTAACTTTTCATGCTCAAGGGTAATTTCAAAAACTTCTTTTAATGACGCATAGTCATGTTTAGGAGCTTCAATTTTACCTAATAACGGCATACCACTGGTTTCACTCACATAAGTGAATAACTTTTGCATATGTTCTAACTCTTCATCTGCATGGCGAATTAAAAATGCCGCAGCACCTTCATAACCTTGCTTATAACACCATGCACTCATTTGCAAATAAACATTTGACGAGTAAAACTCCAGATTAATTTGCTCATTTAATTTTGCTGTAATCACTTTACTAAGCATAACCAACTCCTTTCCTTAATTTGTTAATAGATAGACCGCAATACAACTTAATTTGTTGTGCACATTTTATTCACCTTATTGAGAATAGTCAATCAAATTCTCACAAAATATTCTCGTAAGTATTTAATTTAGAATGAATTTTGTAATAAAAATAATTCTCATTTAAGTAGTGTTATTGAAATAAATCCTCAGTTATAACTAAATTGTTAAGAAATTATTTAATAGAAACAGAAGGTCGTACATAACGATAAAAACCTTCTATGAATATCAACCGATTTTTATAAACCTAGATTCAGCTATAGAAGTATTTTCATCTACCTATAAAAACTCATGAATATCACATCACCATAAGCGCTCTAAAAATAAAATCTTCAAGAAATGAAGTTTGTTACCCAGTTATTTTTAAAGAGAGTAAACCTCAAATCCCAGAAGTGACTTTCTATTTATTTTATTTAACATAATATAGATTATGCGAAGTTAGTGACAAAGTAAATGAACGCTACGAATTAACAAAAACACAGACTTATTCACAAGTCACTCTTACTAGTTAAACGTGATGAAAACCGGGGTTATAAAGGTATGTAACAAGCTTGGATATGAAGTTATAGACTTTAAGTTTTAAATGTAAATATTTATTCAGCAATACTAAGGCAATAGAAATAAGACTTATAAGGAAGTTATAAGCCTATTTTAACGCTATATTTTTACTATAAAATTTTCCTTATCTTTAGAATAAATTGCGCTACGTGAATTCTGAGGTAACTATCAGTCTCGTTATGCTGAATTTTTAAAATTCACAATCATAAAAAACACGCTAAATTTCTTCAGCGTGTTTTAAGCTATATTCGTGACAGTGTCTCGTAATGTAAAATACTAAAAATTTTGACCGCACTTTTAACCGATTATTTTGGCTCCATATTCATAGACCTTTTGCAATAACATAAGATTCTCTTCATTATTAGAATATTGTTCGGCCAATTCTTGAAGGCGTTGTTCAAATTGTAAAGCCTCTGCATCTAATTTTTTACGGCAGTATTTTTGCCATTTAATTTGTTCCGCACGGTTCAGTGTATGATAGAAATGTCTGGCACGATAATGGAACAGTAATTCAGGAATTCGTGGATCTTGAAAACTAAGATTATGTTCAGCCAATTTTTCGGGTTCTAAGATCCGTAAAATCGCCATATTGTTTTTATCGGCGTCACTAAAAAAGCCGTTATACAGTTCGGTTTCAACATTATCGGAAACGTCAAATTCACGTTCCTGATGAAAAATATTCATTACTTTTTGACGAATATCTCTTGCTTCCTGCAAACGCTGTCGATTTCTTGCACATAATTCCTGATCAATACCTAAACATTCGGCGTTTTGCGGCAGTAAGGTTTTAGCCGGCGCAACAATCGGACATTTGTTGATATGAATAAGCTTCAATGGCACAGGCAATGTACCGGCAGCCAATAAGGTTTCTTTTTTGGTGTAAAGATTTTCACGCAACTCCTCTGCCGATTTTGTTAATAAATCATCAATATTGGCAGTTAAATCACAGACAATAACAGCATTTTTATTCGTCGGATGCCAGGCTAAAGGTGCAATTAACGTGGTATTTCCGCGATAATTCCCCAACATTCCCGACACATGTACCAATGGCGTCATTTCTGCAGTATCAATGAGCTTTTCAACCTCCTTTTTACCCCGATTTTCAAAGAAATATTGGAATAATTTAGGCTGTTTCTGCTTGATGAGCTTCGCCATTTCAATGGTGGCATACACATCTGACATGGCATCATGCGCATTATCGTGCACTATTCCATTGGCTTCCGTCAGTTTTTCCAGGCGGAAACTCGGCATACCTTCATCATCTAAAGGCCATTCAATACCGTCCGGGCGTAAGGCATAACAAGCACGTACCAAATCCAGCAAATCCCAACGGGAATTGCCGTTTTTCCAGCTGTATTCATAAGGATCGATAAAATTACGGTAAAACGTATAACGGGTCATTTCATCGTCATAACGAATGTTATTGAAGCCCATCACGCAAGTATTCGGTTGGCTAAACTCTTGTAAAATACGGGCGGCAAACTCCGGCTCCGGCAGCCCTTTTTCGTTGCATTCCTGTGGCGTAATTCCGGTGACTAAAACCGCTTCCGGTGCTGGCAAATAATCGTTGGTTTGCTTACAATAAAGAACAATCGGCTCACCGATAATATTAAAATCCGCGTCAGTGCGAATGCCACCGAATTGTGCCGGGCGATCCGTTGCGGGATTGACCCCAAAGCTTTCGTAATCATAAATAAAAAAACTAAAGTCGTTTTTTGCCATCATTTTTCTCAAATCTAAGCCAAAATTTTATCTAAATAATACAAACAAAAGATTGCCGTTAAGCTAAATACAATACCTAACCGGTTAATTTTACTTATTTTTTCTTTAAAAATTAATGCACCGGTGAGGGTACCTAAACAAATTACGCCGATATTCATACCGGCAAAAACCAACGTTGGATTGGAGCCAAAACTTTGATGCGCTTTAATGTAAAACAAAATATTAAAGAAATTCAGTACACCTAAAATAATGCCGCCTACAAAACTCGCTACATTCCATTTGGTTTGTTTAAATAGCAAATAAATGAACATAATGCAGGCTGCCAACGAGAACGCAATAAACAAGGTTGTAGGGAATGCGCCGCCGCTTTTTGCCACTTGTTTGAATAAAATATCAATAATACCGTAGCCGAACCATACGCCGACTAATCCTAAAACACCTTTAAAATTATTCGTAAGCTCACTCGTTCGCTTACTCACCCCTTCGGGGCCGTTGGCACAGCCAACGTTCAAAAAACGTTGTTTTTTGTCAACCGCACTTTGTTGGTTCGGTTTGCTTAATAGGCAAAATAACCCGATAAACGCCAACACAATTCCAACAAGTTTTGGTTGGCTTAAGGTTTCATGGAAGATTAAAAATGCAGCGAGAATCGGTAAGAACAAAGATAAACGTTGTGCCGCATCGGAACGTACAATGCCTGCGAATTCCACCGCTTTGGACATAATAATAAATACACTTGGTAACAAAATACCTAATGCCAAGAAAATCGGCGTATTTTCACTTTGTGCGATGAAATCCGTAAACTCAAGACCTTTGAAATCCGGTTTTAACAAAAACCAAGAAAGTGACAACGCAACAATATAGTTAAATGCAATAGCTTGTTGAATAACGATATTACGCTTGCGGGCGACTTTCAACAGTACGGAAACCGCTACGCTACAGAGGACGGCGATAATGAGATTGTGCATTTTTTATTCCTTTTAATGAAACAAAGTGCGGTCAAAAAACACTTTATTTTTTAACCGCACTTTTTCTTTTATCAAACTACTCTGCTGCGCCAAATCCGCGTAGGCCGACCACGTGAACGTGTTCGTGATTGCCGGAAATTTTCCGCACCAGTTTATAGGTAGTGCCTTTTTCCGGGCTGATATTTTCCGGGGCGGCGATGAGTAATTGCATATCCAGCCGTTCGCAAAGCTCGAACAAGGTAGAAATGGATTTGGCATCCAAACGCGCCGCTTCGTCCAAGAACAATAAGCGGCACGGCACAATATCTTTGCCGCGAATACGGCGGCTTTCTTCTTCCCAGCTTTGCACCACCATTAAGAGGATGGACATCCCGGTACCGATGGCTTCACCGGTAGATAATGCGCCGCTTTCCGCACGTAACCAACCGTCTGCGCCGCGGTATACCTCTACTTCCAAATCGAGGTAATTACGGTAATCCAGTAATTCTTCGCCGATGGTTTGTGCCGTGCGTTGCCCCACATCAATGTGCGGATTCAGGCGTTGATACAATTTCGCAATGGCTTCGGAGAAGGTCATGCGATTATCGGTGAACAAATCCTGATAATCCGATTGATTACCGGAAAGCGCATCCAACAACATAGCGTGCGTATCGCGAATGTTTACCACCAGACGCACCGATTTTACCTGACCAAAAGCGATATTTTGTAACCCTTGGTTCAGCATACGAATGCGGTTTTGTTCACGTTGAATGGTTTTACGCATAATGTTCGCCACACTTTCGGAGCTGATCGCCAGTTTTTGTTCACGACCGGTTAACTCTTCCGTTAATCGGGAAAGCTCGATTTCCATTTGCTCGATGGCATCAATCGGGTCATCGGTTTTCAGAATATCCTGACGGATACGTTCGCGCAGGTGCTGATATACCGCAATAAAGAACCGCACTTTATTTTCCGGTTTGCGGCTATCTTCCGATAAACGTAAGGCATCGCGCAGGTATTCGTTATCGGCAACCGCCGTACGCAACGCACCAAGGGCTTTATCCGACATGGAACGTAACTCATCGGCGGATAAATACGCTAATTCGCGGCGATTAAGGCGTTTTTCCACGTCAGAGTTACGGGATAAACGAAGCACCACGCACCAGCTCATTTTGGCTGCCGTCACCAGTTCCCGCTGGGTTTTGTAATCGCGTTCCGCTTTACGAATGCGACGGGTAAGATTTTCCGCTTCGCTTTCAATAAGGGTGAGTTGTTTTTCAATGTATGAACGGCGCTGGCGATTAGTGGAAAGCTGTTGATACAACTCGTCTCGACGGATTTTCGCCCTATCTTCCGCACCTTCGTCGGCACGCACACCCAATTCGCCGATTTCCTGCATTAATTCCTGCAACATTTGATTCTTGCTGTTGAAAGAACTTTGCAGCTGAATCAACACTTGATTGTATTGCGCGTATTGCGCCTGAACCTGGCGTAATTGCTCACGCTGAGTTTCCCGCTGTTGTTGCATTTGCTCCAAACGGGCACGTAATTGTTCATTTAATTCGGACGTTTCCGTTTGTACGCTTTCCGCATAGTTGAAATGGGCTTTACGTTGCACCACATCCGCCAAAGCAAACACTTTTTGTTGCACCCGTTTTTGCAGTTGAATGGCTTGCTCATAATCGGCTTTAAAGTGCTCGTAATTTTCCGGATCGCTTTGCAAGGTATTCGCAATGGGTTCTAATTGTGACAACGTGACACCATGTTGACGGATAAATAACTCATCCTGTTCGGCTAAATCCAGCTGTTCACGACACTCTTCAATACGATCGGTTAAACTATCATCCGCCAGTAATGGTAATTGCGGAATCAATTTATTTAACAACTGTATACGTTCCTTCGCATCATCCAAACGAATGCGAATTTGCTGTTCGCCGGTCAATAATTGATTTAATTCACGTTCAATTTCATTGCGTTGCTGATTGGTCTGTGCCATGACCTGTTCCGGATTATCCTGGAACGCCAAAGCCAAATGTAAACCGACGAATTGGCTGAAATGTTCGTGTAAACGTTGGCATTTTTGTACGTCAAACGCGCGTTGCGCATACTGTTCTGCGACATCCTCACGTTTTGCCTGTAATTCTTCCAAATGTTTTTCACGGGCGGCGCGGCCGAATAACGGAATTTCCGGGAATTTGGAATAACGTAATTCACGATCGGACACCTGTACCACAACGCCCAGTTCCAGTTCCTGCGCGGAAAGTACGCTGTCGTCAAATGCCGCCGGATCACCTTCGATGAGATATAAATCTTCCGGGCAATCTTCCAGATTGGCAAGTTGTTCTTTTACCGCCGCTAAATCGCGCACCACAATGGCATGACGCGCCGGGCCATATAAGGCGGAGAAATAAGGCGCATCTTCAATCGGTACATCATCATATAATTCGGAAAGCAACACGCCGCCGAAACGCTCCGCCAGCACATTCAAACGGGCATCTTCGGAACCGTCCAGTTGGCTTAATCGACTGATTTGTTCGTCTAATTGCTGACGCTGTAACTCAAGCTGATCGCGCTCCATCGTGAATTCACGCTCTTTAACCAACTGCGCCTGCATGAAATTCATCACGTCCCGGCTGTCGGTAAATTGTTCACCGCTTTGATCCTGCAATCGTTCCAAGGCAGCTTGTGCTGTGAGCCATGCCGGCGCTTTACGGGCATTTTCTTCATAAAGTGCGGTCAAATTTTCACGTTTTTGGCGAAGGGTTGAACGCTGCTCCACTAAGTCCGAAAGTTCAGCCGACAAATCCTCAATTAAGGCGTCTTGTTCGCCGTAAAATGCTTCTAACTCGTCCGCCGTTTCTAAGTTCTGGTTCGCACGTTGATTAAAATCTTTTAATAATCTGACCGCACTTTGTTGTTGATTCAGACGCTGTTCCAACTCATGTAATTTAGCGCGTAATTGTGGTGTTTGTTGTGCTTGCAGTTTCTGGGTCGGATATTCGCGCAACAATTCTTTCGCACTCTCCCAAGCGGCGGAACGTGGCACATCGCCGGCGATTTTGCAAACCAATTGGTAGGCTTTGTCGAATTGTGTTTTCGCCGCCTCGGAAATAGACATTTTTTGTTCAAGTTCAAGCACTTTATCCGTCAGTACGTCTGCTTGCGCTTCAAATTCTTCGTGATAAGCATCCACATTTTTCACGGCTAAATCCGCCAAACCGCACAACGTTTTGGCTTTTTCTAAGGCTTGAATGGCTTGTTGATATTGCAATGCACGGGTTTGTTGCGCATCCAATGCCTGTTGATAATCCGCCAATTGCGAACGCAGATTATCCACTTCTTGTTCCGTTTGTTCAAATTGCGCCTGGCTTTCTTCTAACTGCTCGTTGGCAGTTTCCACCACCATTTTTTGCTCTTCCAAACGCTCGGTCAGTTCACTGACATCTTCCTGATAGCGGGAAATTTTTTCCTGATGGCGTAAGGCATTCAGCACTAAATTCAAATGATCTAGCGCGCTTTGGTGATCCACTTCCAAGGTTTTTTCATTTTCCGCCAACTCGGCGGCTTCACGGCTTAAATCCACTAAGCGATGCTGCGATAAATCCTGTTCGGATTTGGCTTTATACCACTCCTGACGGAAATTTAACGCGTTTTCGATGTTGCCACGGCGCTCGTTGGCGTTGCGCATGTAATCCGCCGCCACATAATTAGTGGATTCGGTGATTAAATGCTTGAATAAATCGCGATCCGCTTGGGTCACTTTAATGGCTTCCAACGTCATGCGGTTTTCACGTAAAGCGCTTTCCATGTCTTGGAACGCTTTTTTCACCCCAAGATTTTCCGGCAATAAATAATCACGCAAAGAACGGGTAATGGCGCTGGAAATACCGCCGTATAAAGAGGCTTCGATGAGTTTGTAGAATTTGCTGCGATCGGAAGAGGAACGTAAGCGTTTCGGAATAATTCCCAAGTCGAACATCATGCCGTGGTAATCGGTGATGGAATGGTATTGCTTAAATTGCGCACCACCCGGTTCTACTTTGTCTTTTAATTCATTTAAAGTCAGCACGCGGGCTTGACGTTCATTGATGGTTTCGGTGAAAAGTGCGGTCGGATTTACCGATAATTCTACGCCTTGAATGGAAAAGGTTTTTAAATCCACTTTCTTGTCGCGTCCCGCCACCTGTTGCAAACGCACGCCGACAATCACACGTTGATGACGGGAGTTAATGGTATCCAGCGCGGCATAACAAACGCCCGGACGCAATTTTCCGTGCAAGCCTTTATCGCGTGAACCGCTAGTCGCCCCGGCTTCCGTGGTATTACGGAAATGCAATAAAGTTAAATCGGGAATTAACGCCGTCACAAATCCCGCCATGGTGGTGGATTTACCGGCACCGTTACCGCCCGATAAAGTGGTAACCAATTCGTCTAAATCAAAGGTACGGGCAAAAAAACCGTTCCAGTTGATGAGCGTTAGAGAACGGAATTTACCGCGTTCTACCCCACTTTTTTGGCTAAAGATAACAGGCGTGGTTTCAGCCGCCGTATCCATTACGTCATTTTCCAGGGATAATTCTTCAGTCATTATTCTTGTTCCTCTTCTACGAATTCTTCTTCAACTTCCGCATCATTTTCGCTGTTTTCGGCATCATTTTGTAACGCCTGCTTTTCTGCCTGTAAGGATTGCGGGGTTGCCGCTTCACCATCGCGGATTAAGCGTAATTGCGCTTCAATCGGATCATCGCCGGCACGCACTTCCGCGCCAAAGCGGAATACGGATTCGGAAATAGTAAATTTACCGCTATTCGGCTCGCCTACGGTGTAAATCATACCCAAACGGCGCAAACGACCGATTGCCGCCCGCACTTTTTCCGCCAATTTTTGTTTATCCAAATCGGAACCGCTGGAACGTTGATTCACCGCCTTCAGCAACTTGCCTTCATCGGCTAAATTCAGCAGCTCGTCATACACTTCCTGCGTGCTGAAAATCCCCTGTTGCGCCAAGCGTTCCGGGCTTAAATACAAATAACACAACACCTTACCCACCAACATTTCCAATTCCGTTAACACGGAACGGGCGATTAACGTCGTCGCTTTCGGGCGTAAATAGAAAAAACCTTCCGGCGCACGGATAAGTTCCACGTTATAACGACGATAAAACAAATCCAGCTCCGATTGAAAATCTAATAAAAAGGCGTGGTTATCCAAATGTTCCGTGCCGATATGTTTACCGGAACGCAATTGGCTATCCACAGCCGGAAATAACGGATTGGCAATGGCGGCTGCCAATTTCGGGGAAATTACATCTAGGTTATTTTCTGTCATGTTGTTTCTCTGTTTTGTGTTTATTCGTTATGTTGCACCAATGCGGCGGCGAGTTTTTTCGCCCCTTTGAAATTCACCTTACCGCTTGCCAAGGTTGGGATTTCATCCACTTTAAAGACAAAAGACGGTTGCATTAACGGCGGTATAGCTGAATTTTTTAAGGTATCCACGACCGCATTAATATCCAATTCAGTTTTCACTAAAAGCACCACGGCTTCGCCTTTTTTCTCATCCGGCACGTTGGCGGCGGTAAATTGCACCTCATCATTTAAAACCTGCGCAATTTGTTCTTCAACACTGCCTAAACTAATCATTTCGCCGCCGACTTTAGCAAAGCGGGAATAACGGTCAACGATGGTAATAAAACCGTTTTCATCAATATGCCCTTTGTCACCCGCCTTGTAATAACGCACACCGTCGATTTCGGCAATCACTTCGGCGGTTTTCTCGGCATCGTTCAAGTAGCCTTTCATTACCTGTCCGCCACCGATTAAAATTAAACCGTCTTCACCGGTAGCAAGTTCCCGCAGGCTTTCCGGATCCACAATTTTAATAATGGTGCCCGGCAACGGTAAGCCGACGGAGCCCTGCTTGTTAAAGGTCAGTTCTTTTAAGGTTTCTTTTTCCAGAATATTCGGCATATTCACCGCTGCAACCGGTGCGGTTTCGGTGGTGCCGTAGCCTTCATAAATGTCTAAGCCGAATTTCAAACGGAACGCTTCTTTCACGTCTGCTTTCAGTTTTTCCGCGCCTGCAACCACCATGCGGATATTCTGGAACATTAGCGGGTGCAATTTTTTATTTCGATTGTACAGACGGAAAAACGTTGAAGTGCCGAATAAAATGCTGACATTATGGCGCGCCGCCATTTTGCCCACGGCGGCGCCGTCCGTCGGATCAGGCACGCTCACCATTTTCACCCCTTCACATAACGGAAGTAACGTTGTCACGGTTAACCCGAAAGAATGGAAAATCGGCAAGGAATTTAAAATTACATCGTTTTTTCTGAAATTCAATAAGTCACTGATTTGACGAATGTTGGTTAATAGATTTTTATGGGTTAATTCAACGCCCTTCGGCTCCCCTTCACTGCCACTACTGAATAAGATAGTTGCGGTGTCGTCCAGGCTTACATCGGCAAAATTCAATAATTTAATCCAGCCCGCCGGGACAAAAAGTGCGGTCAAAAATGCCAGCGTTTTTTGTGTTTTGCCGATAGACTTGCCTAATGTTTCCATCATCACCGCTTTGTCGGAGAGCAGCACCTGATAATCAAATCCTTTGCCGGTTAATTTTGCGAGGAATTTTTCGGAAGTAATCACCTGTTGAATGTTGGCTTTTTTCAGTGCCAACGCCATACTTTGTTCGCTTAAGGTGTAATTCAGATTCACCGGCACTTTACCGTTCACAAATAACGCTATATTCACGATGGCGCCCATGGCGGAGCTTGGCAATAATACACCGATATTTTTCTCGTTATTCAGCGTTTGTTTAAACAGCTTACTGAATAACAATACTGCACTGAGAAATTTCCCATTGGTCAGTTCCGTGCCCATGCTATCGGCAACGCATTCGCGGAATAAATTGCTTTTAGCCATTTCCAGCCAATAATGGGTCAACGGTTGTTGACGGGAAATAAAACTTTCCCAAGAAGAAAACGATAACTCGACCACTTTTTGTTTCATGGCAACATGATCGATAAACTCTCGAATCGGCTTGCCGAACGCCACGATAATGTCGCGTTTACCGCGTTGTTTGGTCAGTTCTTTATAATGTTCGTCCCCACGGGAGAAGCTGGAACCCCACAAACCACGCAAATAAAACGGCACGACGCATACATCTTGCCATTCTTTAATGCTTAATTCGTAGCCGCATTGGAATTCGTTAATCTGTCCGTTATAGCTGATATGCCCTTCCGGGAACAACGCCACCACTTCGCCGTTTTCCAAATACTGACGAATGGTTTCGATGCTTTCCTTGCTGGAACCCGCGCCGATAGGAATCACTTTGAAGAATTTGAAAATCCAGGTGAGATACCATTTGTTGTAAATGCCGCGATACATCACGAATTTAATGGCGCGCGGGCTGGCGGCTTGCAGCACTAACCAGTCGATCCAGCTGATATGGTTACCCAATAACAATACACCGCCGCTTTGCGGTAAATTCTTCAAACCTTCCACATGGAAACGATAGCCGGTTTTCAGGAACAACAATAAAAATAAACGGGTGAATAAATGCGGCAATTGCAAAATGGCATACAAGGAACCGACAAAACAGACTACGGAAACGAAAATAAACAAGCCGGTGGTGGAAATATCCGCATAAACAAACGCGATGCTTAACAGCAAAAAGCCAATCATCGCGATGTTTTGTATGAAGTTATTGCCGGCAATAATTTTCCCCATTTTGGCTTCCGGTGCGAAGAATTGAATAGTGGCATTGAGCGGCACGATAAATAGCCCGCCGAATAAACCGAAACAGAAGGAACAGAAACTAATCAACAGCGCATTGCCGGAAGACGCCAGGAAAAATAAGGAAACAAATAACCCTAGCGCACCGAGGGGGACAATGCCTAATTCAATATGATGTTTGGACATGGCGCCCGCAATGTAGGAACCGACAATTGAACCGATGCCGCTGATGGCTAAAATCATTTGGATAATTAACGCGTTATCATCGTTAAACAGCATTTTGTAATGCGCCGGAAATGCCGCCACAATCACCTGTGAAACACCCCAGAAAATACTTAATCCGATAATGCTGAGCCAAATATTCTTATCGGCGCGAACTAATTTCATGTTTTCTCTTAGGTAGCTTAAAGAGAAATATTTTTTGCCGCTGAATTGCGTTTGTTGTTCACTTTCTACCGGTGGGAAATATGGCAATCTAAAGGCGAAAACCGCTTCAAATGCACTGAAAATCACCATTAAGAAACCGATCACATAAATGCTGGAAAGAATATCTGCCGGGTTGTCGCCCGCCACATAAATGGCTTCAAAAAGATAAGAGAAGGCAAAGGAACTGAATAAAATCGCCACGATGGTTAAGGCTTGAATGATACCGTTGGCGGCGCCCAGATTTTCCGTGCCCACAATGGATTTGATAATCCCGTATTTGGCGGGAGAATAAACCGCACTTTGCACTGCCAGAATCAAGGTCAGCAGGAAAGCAAGCTCAAATGCGCCAAAAAAGTAGCTGAGGAAAATCGCAAAGGAAATCAACACGCCGGCAACGGCAGCATAACGAATGACTTTCGTTTGGGAATATTTGTCATTAATAAAACCAGAAGGTGAAAACAGAAACACGAAAGGTAACAGAATCATGGCATTGACTAACGCTGTCAGCACCACTAACGTATCGCCGTCAAAACTTTTTAACAGCACGTTTTGAATAGTAATTTTATGCGCCAAATCCACGCCCGCATTTAAAAATGCAATGGCGAGATAAGGTAAAAAGCCGCGGATTTTGAGTAATTCTTTCATGTTTTCCTTTATATTGATTCGTTTTTATCAAAAAGTGCGGTCGGAATTTTACGCGTTTTTTTGTTCTCCCTTAAAAACTTTTTTAAAAACAACCGCACTTTTTTTAGCTTTTATATTCATCAATAACATTCGCCTGCACTTCCGCGCAGCGCTCGTTAATGCTTTCCCAAATCGGATAAATACCGCTTAAATCGGCGCTTGCCATGCCCAGACGCACCGCTTGATCCACGATAATCCGCGCCACATCGAAATGTTGCGACAACGGATAACTTTCCAGTTGTTGTTTTAATACCATGCTCAAATTAATCGGACGTTGATGTTCGCGGTAATCAATAAGTAAGGTTTGCATATGCTCCACAATCTGCTCGCGAATATCCGCCAGGGATTCGTATTGCAACTCCTCCGGTAATTCGCCCAGCGCATCTTCTTCGCGCAACGCCAGTTCTTCGTCGCGCAAATCCACCAAACGCTCCGCCTGTGCCGTCCATAAAAACCACGGATGCTCGAAATAATTATGAATGGAATTGCGTAAACGCTGTGAGAAGACCCGATTTTTATCCATGTCGATAGCGGTACGGATAAATTTGTGTACATGGCGGTCGTAGCCGATCCACAAATCAATGGCTTGTTGTCCCCAGCTGATAATGCGGTCTAGTTTCGCTTGTAAATTGGTGATCAGTTCATCAATAAAATACAGTTCACCGCGCCCGATAACGCAATCCTGAATGCGCAGTAACTGCGCCTGCAATTTGTCGCCGGCGGCATTGAGGGTGTCTTGCAATTCGCGTAAATTGCCCGAGGTTTCGTCTAATAATTGTTCGCAACTGGAAATCGCCGCCTGCCAATCTTTGCTTAACAAACCGGCAATTTCGTCCTTAATGCTCTGCTGATTTTCGTCCATAATGCGTTGCGATAAATCGATGCTGTCGAAAATTTCCGCCACAGAATATTTCAACGGCGCAAACACGTTACGACGCCAATAATGTTCGTCGCCGTCTTCTTCGGCAGCGTCGGAGGCGCGTTGAATTTCATCGGCGACAATGGAAAGCTGAACGGAAAGGCGTAAAGCGGAAAATTCGCGTTGACGAATGTAATAATCGGACACGCCGACACCCAGCGGGGTTAAGCGGTAAATTGCCAAACCTTCGGTAAATTCACTGCTGAAGCGGTTAAGAAAGCGCTGTTTTACCAATTCGTTAATGGCGTTATTAGCGCGGGTGGCAATGGTTTCCTGAGATTGCTTAAAGGCGCCGGAAACGTGGCGAAAAATGTCCACCAGATCCGATTCGATCATTTCACCGTCAAAACGTTCGTTATTATAAATGGCAATCGCCAATAAAAACGCCAGACGATCGGTGGGTAAATTCAACGAAAACTCGCGTTCTTTCGCCCATGAAACCAGTTCTGGAATTGTTTGTGATGTTTCAAGCATTAAGGGATCTCACAATGCATTATTTAAACAAAAAATTGCTGAGATTATACAGGATTTTGATTGTTCTAACAGCTTGAAAATAGCAAGTGCGGTGAAAATTTGAAGAATTTATAACGGTTTTCTTTTTAAGATAACGATTTTATAAAAATCGCTAAAAAAGAGGCGGAAGATCCCTTTCTAGCCCGCCACTTTTCGGATTAATTCGTCCATTCCGGCTTCGTCATAGCCCTCTTCATACTGCATATCATCCACAAAGTCTCGCAGTACCTTGCTGTTTAATGCGGTACAACCGTATTTTTCCAGTTTATTTTTGGTGAAACTGGAGCGGTATGCCGAAGAACTGTTATTCAGGCTAATTACGCCGATGGTGGCACGATTATTGCAAGGCACGTTATTGACGAACACCAGATTGTAGCCCGATTCACGAATGTAGCCGGTTTTATTAATTGCCGCGCTGAACATTTCATCACGCACCAATTTGTTGGTGTTTTTCACAAACACGTTGCGCTTCCCTGCTTTCACATACGTAGAGGAAATATTGGAAAATGCTTTGATTTCCGGTTTTTTCATGGAGTATTTGGTGAGTTTCACCAAGTCCATCACGCTGGATACGTTATGATTAGACAAACCTGAACTGTCACTGAAACGGGTGGATGTCATACCCAATTGTCTGGCTTTTTCGTTCATTTTGCCGATAAATTGTAAGCGTGTCATGCCGGCGGAGCGGGACAAGGCGTGAGCGGCATAATTGTCGGAATGCACCAACATCATTTTCAGCAATTCACGGCAGGAAATCGGCGTATATTTAGGTAACTTGGTGTGCGTGCCTTTAATGTAGTCAAAATCGTCGTCGGTAATGGAAGCGGTACAGCGGGGATTTTTGTTGTGTTCCAGAAATACGTTTGCCGTCATCAGTTTGGTGACGGAAGCTATCGGACGCACGGTATTCGGCGCACCGCTTTCCAGCACTTTATTGTGGGCAAAATCATACACCACATAAGATTGCGCCATGGCAACGGTAGGCAACAGAAACAACAAAGGAAAAACTTTTTTTAACATAGGACATTCGGAGAAATCAAAACCGCTGCTATTTTAGCAGGTTTCTTTCAACTGGGTTAAAAAACATTGTTTTTTGTCACCGCACTGTGGAGGAATAAAAAATCGCCTTATCGGTCAACAATAAGGCGATTTTCTTGTGGTCGGAATTATTTAGATTCTTGAGCCGGCGCTGCAGGTTCTGTTGCAGGTGCAGCCGGAGCAGGATTAAATTTTTGTTCTAAAGCGACGCTTTGTTTTTGTAGCTCTAACATCGCATCTCTTAATTTTTCTGCTTTTTCCATGTAAGCTTTTTGTTGTTCTGGTGTCGGGCCAGCTAAACTTACATTCGCTTGTTCAACCAATAGGTTGCTGGCTAAACCAAGTACGTTTTTGGTTTGTTCTTTCACCGCTTTTACAGAATCGGCGCTGATATTCAACGCATCTAAGCTGGCGATGGTGTCTTGTACGGATTTATTGAAAACATCAATAGCTTCCTGAACTTTCTTATCATTTTTCTCTTGCACCGCAGCAACTAAATCCTGTTGGAATTTTTGTTGTGCCTGAAGCTGGGTTTGTTCTTGAGATTTGTTCCAATCTACTAATTTTTTGTAATCAGCCGTCTCATCGGTTTTTAGCTCTTCGGCAGTCGCCGGTGCTGATTGTGTTTGTGCTGCCGCTTCCGGTTTGGCATCCGGCGCTTTGTCTGCCGATTTATCACAAGCAGTTAAGAAAAGGGCAAATAAAGCAGTTGCACTGATTTTAGTAAATTTGTTCATATTAAAATCCTTTATGGGTTTATGGATAAGTATTGGTCCGATAAACGGACAAAATACGGGGCTTAGACAGAAAATTAAATTATTTGTTCCGAACTTTATTTCCGCCTAAAGAAAAAACTCCGGCAATAACCGGAGTTTTATCAATCATTAAACACGTTTGAAGTCAACGTGAACCAATTTTGGTTTGAACGGGTGACGTTGCATTGCTTGCACTTTCACAGCCACTTCTTTTCCATCAATCACTAGCGTAATCACGTCAGAATAGAAAGTATCGTGCACTTGTGCATTGTTTACATCATCATGATTTAAAATGATGGAAACCGGCGCTTCGCTACCACCGTAAACGATAGCAGGAATTTGACCGTTGTGACGCAGGCGGCGGCTCGCACCCTTACCTTGCGCCGTACGAACTTCAGCGTTAAATTTAAATGCCATTTTAATATTCTCTTAATGTAAAAAGATTTAAATAAAAAATCGCAGGCGACCCAGCGAGTTCACAAAATTTGCTCAAAGCCTGAACTTTGAGGTGGTGCATTATAATGAATTCACAAATGTAAAGCAAATTAAAATCCCATAATTTCCCTAGATATTACAACTAAAAACAGGCTAAAATAACGCGTTCTTTTTTATCGATTTTAAGAGTATATAATGGAATTTTTAATTAGTTTTTTTACCGATTACGGTTATTTCGCCGTTTTATTCGTGTTGATTATTTGTGGCTTTGGCGTGCCGATTCCGGAAGATATTACTTTAGTTTCCGGCGGCGTCATTTCAGGTTTAGGCTACGCCAATGTACACGTTATGTTGCTGGTCAGCTTCTTCGGCGTATTGTCGGGCGACAGTACCATGTATTGGTTAGGACGTATTTATGGCGTAAAAATCTTACGCTTTCGCCCGATTCGCCGTTTCCTAACGGTAGAACGCTTACGTTTGGTTCGCAATAAATTTGATCAGTACGGCAACCGTGTCTTATTTATCGCCCGCTTTCTGCCGGGACTACGCGCACCGATTTACATGGTTGCAGGCATTACCCGTCGTGTCAGTTTCATCCGCTTTCTTTTATTGGATTTAGTCGCTTCCATTATTTCCGTTCCGATTTGGGTATATTTAGGCGATTTCGGCGCCAGTAATCTGGATTGGTTGCACGAACAAATTAAAAAAGGACAGTCGGTAATTTATGTTCTGGTTGCCGTTTTAGTCATATTCGTTGCCTGGAAATGGTATAAAGCACGCAAAACAAAACCCGCCAACTAAAAGTGCGGTCATCTTTGATGCACTTTTCACTTCAAAAACACTGAAAATTTCAACCGCACTTTTCATAAATAAACAAAACCCCGCTCAAGATGAGCGGGGTTAATTTTTAATGGTCGGTTATTTTGCCAGTTTTAGCGGTTCAATATTCCAGATATTTTCCGCGTATTCCTTAATCGTCCGGTCGGAGGAGAAATAGCCCATGTTGACGATGTTTTGAATAGTGCTTTTAATCCACGCATCACGGTTTTTATATTTCTCGTCCACCACTTTTTGCATATCAACATAACTGCGGAAATCGGCAAACACCTGATAATAGTCGTGATATTGGAGACCCTGTAACAATTGCAGATAGCGATTCGGGTCATTCGGTGAGAACGCGCCGTTGATGATTTGATCAACCACCGTTCTTAATTCCGCGTCATTTTGATAATAATCAAACGGACGGTAACCGTCACGGCGTAACTGCTCTACTTGCTCAACGGTGTTACCGAAAATGAAGATGTTGTCTTTACCGACATTTTCGAGAATTTCCACGTTCGCACCGTCCAACGTACCTAATATTAAGGCGCCGTTAAGGGCGAACTTCATGTTACCGGTACCGGAGGCTTCCGTACCCGCCAGGGAGATTTGCTCGGAAGTATCCGCCGCCGGAATGATTAACTGCGCCAGACTGACGCTGTAGTTCGGGATGAATACTACTTTTAAACGACCGCGCAAACGGACATCGTTATTAATCACGTTGGCAACGTCATTAATCAAATGAATGGTTTGTTTTGCCGCGTAGTAAGCGGAAGCGGCTTTACCGGCTAAGATAAAGACACGCGGTTGCCAGTCTTTTTCCAGGTGAGCCAGCATTTCATTGTAACGTGCGATAATGTGCAACACGTTGAGAATTTGGCGTTTATATTCATGAATACGCTTCACCTGCACATCAAACAAAGCGTGCGGGTCAAGCTCAATGCCCAATTCTTTCTTCACATAATTGGCAAGACGTACTTTGTTATCGAATTTAATGTCGGCAGTAGCGCATTTAAATTCAGATTCATTGGCGTGTTCTTTCAACAATGCAATTTGGCTTAAATCACAACGCCAGTCGCTACCGATATATTGATCGAAAAGTGCCGCCAATTTCGGGTTCGCTACGGCTAACCAACGACGCGGTGTAATACCGTTGGTAACATTGGTGAAGCGTTCCGGATAAATACGGGCGAAGTCGGCAAAGGTTGAGGTTACCATCAAATCGGAGTGAATTGCCGCCACGCCGTTGACTTTGTGAGAACCTACTACGGACAACCAGCCCATGCGCACTTTACGTTGATCACCCTCTTCTACCAAAGATACGCGACGGATGAAATCCATGTCGGTGGTGATGTAGGTTTTTACATATTCGAGGAAATGATCGTTAATTTCAAAAATCATTTGTAAATGACGCGGTAGGATTTTCGCCATCATTTCTACCGGCCAGGTTTCCAATGCTTCGGACATTAAGGTGTGGCAGGTATAAGAGAAAATACGACGGGTCATATCCCAGGCTTTTTGCCATGCGAAACATTCTTCATCAATTAATATGCGCATTAATTCGGGAATTGCCAATGCCGGGTGGGTGTCATTTAAGTGAACCGCCACTTTTTCCGCAAGATTCTCAATGGTGTTATGGGTACGTTTATGACGACGAATAATATCCTGTAATGAGGCGGAAACCAGGAAATATTCCTGACGTAAACGCAATTCACGACCGTTCCAAGTGGAATCGTCCGGATATAACACGCGGGAAAGGTTTTTAATTGACGCACGGCTTTCCATCGCGGCAATGTGTTGACCGCGATTGAAATCGTCTAAATTGAACATTTCACCGGCGTGTGCGGCCCATAAACGTAAAGTTGCCGCAGAATCATTTTGATAGCCCGGGATAACTTGGTCATAGGCCAATGCTACGACGCGCTCACCGATGTCCCAAATACATTTTTTATCTTCAAAATGAATGTTGCCGCCGAAAGGCACGGTGAAGCGTTTAGACGGGCGAATAAACTCCCACGGTGCACCTTTTTCCAACCACGCATCCGGGCGTTCTACCTGTTGACCGTCTTCAATTTTTTGCCGGAACATTCCATATTCGTAACGAATACCATACCCCATGCCCGGTAAACCCAACGTTGCAATAGAATCCATAAAACAAGCCGCCAAACGACCTAAACCGCCATTCCCCAAGCCCGGGTCCACTTCCTTTTGAATAATTTCTTCCAAATCAACATTAAGCTCGGAAAGCGCATCACGGGTGATTTCATAAAGCCCTTCGGCAATCATAGCGTTAGACAAAGTGCGACCGATCAAAAACTCCATGGATAAATAATAAACGCGACGTGAGCCTTCTACTCTGGCTCGGCGGGCGGTGGTGATCCAACCTTCCGTAACAAAATCACGCACTGCATATAAGGTCGCGTTTAACCAGTCGCGTTGACTTGCCTCTTTAGGCGAGCGCCCGATAAGAAAAATCAGTTTATAGACGATCGCCTTCTTCAATGATGCCACATCGATTTCGGGATGATCGTACAAGAATGGAGAATCGAAGTTATCCATTATCATATAAAATAGTCCTCAGTTAACAATCAAAAAAACGGGTGAAATTTTAATCATTCGAGATAAAAAAACAACAATAATATTCCGTTCAAGCCGCATTTTTACTTGAACGAAAGATTAACTATTTCATTACTTAGATAAAATTCGTTGATATAAATGTTGGTAGTGGGTTGCAGAGATTTGCCAACTGAAATCTTGTTCCATTGCAATAACTCGAACACTTGCCCATAAGCGTTGTTTTTTCCATAAAGCAAATGCCGCTTGCAACGCATGACGTAAGTCATCAGCTGTTGCGTGTGTAAAGACAAAACCTGTTGCTGTTCGCGTTTGAATATTTTCGACGGAAGCGTTAACCACCGTATCCGCCAAGCCGCCGGTTGCGCGGACTAATGGCAATGTGCCGTATTTCAAGCCGTATAATTGGGTTAAACCGCAAGGCTCAAAACGACTTGGGACTAAAATCACATCCCCGCCGGCAAGCATTAAATGGGATAACGCTTCATCGTAACCGATTTTCACGGCAACATTTTGCGGATAATCTTCCGCTAATTTGCGAATTCCCGCTTCCAAGTGCGGTGCGCCGGAGCCGAGAATCACAAGTTGCCCGCCTTGTTTAACGATTTCATCGGCGCTTTCTAACAGTAAATCCACGCCTTTTTGTTCCGTTAAGCGGGTGACCATCACAAACAATAGCGCATCGGATCGCTGCGGTAGGTTGAAATAAGCCTGTAAATCCGCTTTATTTTTCCCTTTTCCGCCCATGTATTTCAATTTATACGCGTGCTGAATGTATTGATCGCAATTCGGGTGCCAGATTTTTTCATCGACCCCGTTTAAAATGCCCACCAAACGACCTTCTTGATCGAGGCTGGACAATAAACCTTGTAAACCATACGCAAATTCCGGCGTGGTAATTTCTCTCGCATAGGTCGGGCTCACCGCCGTAACCACATCGGAATAATACAAACCTGCTTTCAAATAAGAAATTTGCCCGAAGAGTTCCAAACCGTTCACATGGAACATTTCTGCCGGCAAACCAATTTCAAATAAATGGCGATAATCAAACGGACCTTGATACGCCAGATTATGGATAGTGAATACCGATTTGGCAGGACGCCCTTTATGGTATAAATACGCGGCTGCCAGTCCGGCGTGCCAGTCATGGGCATGCACCACTTCTGCACGCCACCAGCTGTCCAAACCGGTCGCCAGTTCCGCACCAACCCAACCCAACAGGGCAAAGCGTTTATAGTTATCGGCGTAATCGTTGTAATTGGCATCGTGATAAGGATTACCCTCGCGTGTGTACAAATGCGGCGCGTCAATCAAATAAACGCCGATGCCGTTGTATTCACCGTAACGTAAAATAATGTGTCTGGCGAAATTATCAAATTCCGCCACGACGGAAGTATGCGGAATACCGACTGCAATGGCAGGATATGCCGGTAGTACGATTCGCGTATCAATGCCGATGTCTTTTTGTGCAAAAGGCAAGGCGCCCATGACATCGGCTAACCCGCCGGTTTTCAGTAAAGGATATAACTCCGAGCAAACGTGTAATACTTTCATTTAATTTCCTAATGACCCTTGATTAATGGCGCATTTATACGCCCTACTCTAAAAGTGCGGTTAAAAATTCAAGTGTTTTTTAACCTTAATAATGACAAATGACACATGTCTTCCGACGTGTACCTATAATAAATAGTTTTATCTTAGGCACATACGATAAAACATACACCATCATAATAAAAAGCACCGTGAAAAACGACCGCACTTTAATCCAGGTGCTCTTCATCGACAACTTCACGCCCTTCTAATTTTTTCAACATAGAAGGGGTAACCAACACCACTTTACCGCTGGAACTGACGCGGAAACGTTGGCGATCCAATTCTTTATCCACGCCGATATGCATACCGTCCGGGATAATACAGTGGCGATCGATAATACAGTGTGTTAACACGCAGTTTTTCCCGATTTCCACTTCCGGCAACACCACGGAATGGTCGATTTGCGAACCTTCGTTAATTTTAATGCGGTCAAACAGCACGGAATAACTGATTGACGCATCGGTAATCACGCAGCCACCACCGATAAGCGAGTTATCCACCGGTTTGATATTGGTGTTTTTATAAAAGAATTTAGATGGATAGGCTTGCACCGGATTACCACGAATCGGCCAGGTTTGGTCATAAATATCCAATTGCGGACTTTCGGAAACTAAATCAATATTGGATTGCCAGAAGCTGTCTAATGTCCCTACGTCGCGCCAGTAAATATCACCTTCGGTATTACGTCCCATGCAGGAACGGCTGAACGGATGGGCGTATAACGTGCCTTCTTCCAGGCATTTCGGCAATACGTCTTTACCGAAGTCATGAGACGTGCAAGGCGTGTTGACTTCCCGATTCAGCATTTCATAGAGGTAATCGGCGTTAAACACATAGATCCCCATGGATGCCAATGAAGTATCCGGTCTGCCTGCCATTGCCGGCGGATCTTTCGGTTTTTCCACGAAGGCTTTGACTTTCAAATTTTCATTTACCGCCATAACGCCGAATTCACTGGCTTCGCAACGCGGCACTTCAATACAGCCGACGGTACATTTTGCCCCGCTGGTCACATGATCCAACAGCATTTGACTGTAATCCTGTTTGTAAATGTGGTCGCCGGCTAAGATCAGAATGTATTTCGGTTTATAGTGATTGCGAATAATCGCCATATTTTGATACACCGCGTCCGCCGTGCCGCGATACCAGGTGGAATCGTCAATTTGTTGACGCGCCGGCAACATATCGATAAATTCGCCGCGTTCCTGCGGTAAGAACGACCAACCTTTTTGCAAATGGCGCAACAAAGAATGGGCGGCATATTGCGTAACCACACCGATACGGTTTAAGCTGGAGTTAATACAGTTGGAAAGCGCGAAGTCAATGATACGACGATTCCCCCCGAAATAAAGTGCCGGTTTCGCACGTTTATCCGTCAGCTCATGAAGACGTGAACCGCGCCCGCCGGCTAAAATAAGAACAAGCGTATCTTTAACAAGATCGTATTTGTTGGGTAATTGGGAAAGACTACTTTTCATAGCGAACTCCATTCTTTGTTATATGATTAATATTTCCGCAACACACAAAATGCCAATCCATCGACTTCCACCTGATTTTCGTGCAACGTGAAGTGTGTTGTCCCGCATACATGTTTCCATTGACTTACCGCTTGCATAGGCAATGTAAAATGTTGTTTTTCCGCTTTGGCATTGATTAAGAAAATCCATTGCTCATCTAATACCACTTGTAGCGTTTTATTTTCTCGATTGTGCCAATCATCAATGCTCATCGGCGCCCCATGAGCATTAAGCCAAGACACGTTTTCTTGTGACCACCAACGGTCACTCAGCAAACTTGCAATTTGTTTTCGTAACGCAATCGTTTGGCCGGTGAGGTTAAACAGTTCCTGATTAAATGACTGCCATTTTAACCAGGTAATTTCATTATCCTGACAATAGGCGTTGTTATTGCCGAATTGACTGTTGCCGAATTCGTCGCCCGCCAATAACATCGGCGTGCCGTTGGAAAGCAATAAACTCATGAGCAAACTGCCCGCCGTTAAAACGCGCTGATTTTCCACCGCACTTTGGTGCGGATCGGTTAAATCTAATTCGCTGTCTTCAATGCCGTGGTTATAACTGTAATTTTCATTGCGCCCGTCTCGGTTTTCTTCGCCGTTGGCTTCATTGTGTTTTTGGTTATAACTGGTTAAATCGCGCAATGTGAAGCCGTCATGGGCCGTAATGAAATTCAGCGACGTATGGGGCTGACGCTGTTCCCGTTTGAAAATATCGCCGGAGCCCGCCAGACGTTCGGCAAATTCGCCCACTTCCCCGCTTTTCCATAACCAGAAACGACACATATCATCACGGAAACGGTCATTCCATTCGGCGAAATAATGCGGGAAATTGCCTAATTGATAGCCATAATGCCCGATGTCCCAAGGCTCGCTGATCAATTTAACCCGCTGCAAACTCAGTGTTTGCGCAATGTCATTAAACAACGCCGCGTGGTGATTGAAATCCGGCGTTTCGCGCCCTAACGCGGTCGCCAAATCGAAACGGAAACCGTCCACATGGCATTCTTCCACCCAATAACGCAGGCAATCCACTACCCAGCGACGGGTAATGTCATTGGACAAATTCAGCATATTGCCGCAACCGGTCCAGTTGAGGTATTCACCTTGCGGGGTTTGCCAATAATAGGTTTCATCATCGATTCCGCGTTGACTGAAGGTCGGGAAGTGTTTTTCCGATTCCGCGGTGTGATTGAACACCACGTCTAAAATCACTTCAATACCCGCCTCATGCAACGCTTTAACCATGCCTTTAAATTCATTTAACGGATTCGCCATATTGGCTTGCGAGCAATATTTCGGCTCCACGGCAAACATGGCTAACGGGTTGTAACCCCAATAATTTGCTAACCCTTTTTGCTGTAAGTGCGGTTCGCTTACCGCGTAATTTACCGGCAACAATTCCACGGCGGTGATGCCTAATTTCTGCAAATACGCAATCGTTTGCGCATGCGACAAACCAGCATAGGTGCCGCGTATTGCCTCCGGTAATTCCGCTTGTAACTTGGTAAAGCCCTTCACACTCAATTCATACACGATGGTTTCGGTCCAGGGCGTATTCGGCGCTTTATCATCCTGCCAGTCAAATGCACGATCAATCACCACCGCTTTCGGTGCATAACGAGCGTTATCCCGCTCATCGTTCAGCAAAAACCACGCCTGCGCTTCCGGCGAGCTTAAATCCGGTTTGCCCATCACGGCTTTGGCATAAGGGTCCAGCATCAATTTTTGCGGATTCGCCTTAAAAGTGCGGTCATTTTTTGCGGTGATTCTGAAACCGTATTGGGTTCCGTCAGCCACACCGCTTAGCGCCAAATGCCATACGTTGTCGGAATTAACCATGTTAAAACGGGATTCCCACTCCCCTTCAAACAGGCAAAGTTCCACCTGTTGCGCTGCCGACGAATACAGGGCGAAGTTAGTTATCTGTTCGCCGTTTTCTTCATATTGGCTATAACCAAAAGGATAAGGTTTACCGTTATTTTTTACTGCAATCATGCTTTACCCTGATATTTCAAATAGATAGTTGCCAGCGGCGGAATCGACACGGAAATGGAATTCGCCCGATTGTGACTTGCAATATCCTCGCTGTGTACGGCACCCAGGTTGCCAACATTTGAACCGGCGTAATAACCGGAGTCGGTATTTAAAATTTCGTGATATTCGCCGGCGACATTCACACCGAGACGATAATCATGACGTGGCACCGGCGTGAAGTTACTGATCACGATAATGCGTTCACCGTCACGGCTGCGACGTTCAAAGGCAAAGACGGAATTTTGCGCGTCATCTGCGACCAGCCAATCAAAGCCCTGCGGATCGGAATCCAGCTCAAAGAGCGGTGCGTTTTCGCGGTAAATTTTATTGAGATCTTTCACCAGCTGTTGTACGCCGATATGCCATTGACCGCCAATGCCTTCATCCAACAGGAACCAATCCAGACTTTCACGGTAATTCCATTCGCGACCTTGGGCGAATTCATTACCCATAAATAGCAATTTTTTGCCCGGATGGCCCCACATATAACCGTAATAGGCGCGCAAGTTAGCGAATTTTTGCCACGCATCGCCCGGCATTTTACCGATAAGGGAACATTTGCCATGCACCACTTCATCATGAGAAAGCGGCAATACAAAGTTTTCGCTGTATTGATACATCATGCCGAAAGTCATTTGGTTGTGGTGATACTGGCGATAAACCAGGTCTTTTTCCATATAAGATAGGGTGTCGTTCATCCAGCCCATATTCCATTTGAAATTAAACCCTAAACCGCCCTGCTCGCTCGGATGGGTCACGCCGGTGAAGGCGGTGGATTCTTCCGCAATGGCGATGGAACCCGGTACTTCGGTATGGATTTTCCAGTTGGTATGTTTCAAAAATTCAATGGCTTCCAGGTTTTCCCATCCGCCGTATTGATTCGGAATCCACTGCCCTTCGGCGCGGCTGTAATCACGATAAATCATGGAAGCGACCGCATCGACCCGAATACCATCGACACCAAAACGCTCAAGCCAGTACAGGGCATTACTGGATAAGAAATTCTTAACTTCGTTGCGTCCGTAGTTATAAATCAGCGTATTCCAATCTTGGTGATACCCTTCGCGCGGATTGGCGTGTTCATACAATGCCGTACCGTCAAATGCCACCAAACCGTGGGTATCGCTCGGGAAATGCCCCGGCACCCAGTCGAGAATCACGTTAATGCCGGCATCGTGCGCCCGCTCTACCAAACGTTTAAAGCCTTCCGGTGTGCCGAAACGGCTAGTTGGAGAATACAGTCCTAACGGTTGATAACCCCAAGAACCGTCAAACGGGAACTCGGACAACGGTAAAAATTCAATATGGGTGAACCCCATTTCCTGCACGTAAGGAATCAATTCGTCGGCGATTTGGTCGTAATCCAACCAGAAATTGTTTTCCAGGTTACGTCGCCAGGAACCTAAATGCACCTCATAGATGGAAATCGGCTGATCCCATTGATTGGCTTTGCCACGGGCTTCCGTCATTGGCACGACACTCGGCAACGGGCTGATTTGTGACGCGGTATCGGGACGTAACTGAGAACTAAAGGCATAAGGGTCGGCTTTTAAGCGGAGATTGCCGTGGCAATCGATTAATTCGAATTTATACAGTTGCCCTAGGGAGACTTTCGGCAGGAACAATTCCCACACGCCGCTTGCCGGATGTAATCGCATCGGATGGCGGCGACCGTCCCAATAGTTAAAATCGCCTACCACGGAAACCCGTTTGGCATTCGGCGCCCACAAACGGAAATTCACACCTGAGACGCCGTCACATTCAATAAAATGCGCACCTAATACTTCATACGGGCGTAAAAACGAACCTTCCGACAACAACCACTGATCCAAATCATTAATCATCAGGTGGTAACGATACGGGTCTTCAATTATTTGTGACTCTTTGCCCCAATACACCTGTAATTGATACGCAAAGAAATTCCGTGTGTTCGGTACAACACCGGCAAAAAAGCCTCTGTCATCTAAACGCGTTAATTCGCACAGGGTTTCCTGATTTTCTTTTTCAATGACCAAAACACGGCTTGCATCGGGCAATAAGACACGAATTTCAATACCGTTTTCGGTTTCGTGCATACCTAATACGGAAAACGGATCACCATGTGTGCCGTTAAAAAACTGATTGATAACTGATTGCGCTACTAATTGAGCCATAATGAATCCTCGCTAAGCGTTGCGTGCTTGATTAATTAAAGAGAAAAACGAAGCAATGTGTTCATCATTGAAAATAAGATCTAATAATTTGCTTAATTTCTTACGCCAGCCGATGGTATTTTCTTCCACCTGCTGCTCTTGGTATTCGAAGATGTCCAATACATTAATACAACAACGCCCCGCCCTGTGCTTTTTTAAATGCATCAAATGCCTTAATTGGCAATATCTGAAAGGCTGCTGAGAAAGTTGAATAGATTGAGAATCGGAAAGGGATTGTTCGGCACATTTATTGCCCTGTTCATCGAAAAGTTGATAATGCAATGAACAAGAAGGAAGAGATAAACGGGTTAAATCATAATAGATAATGTCATTCTCAAACATCGTAATCACATCATCAAATTCCCCTTTAGAACATTCTGATTTATTAGGCGGCTGTAGTAATTTGATAAAATACGATAACGTTTGCGTACCGGCATAAATTAAATGCCTGCCACTATCATAATGAGCTAAAGCAAGTTCTAATTTTTCTGTGGATTGCTTGATGGAGTCTGGAATTTGCATATAAAACCTACTACAACATATGACAAGAAAAATAACGATTGTTAAGTATTGTAGTAGAGGTTAACACAAAAACAACGCTTTTAGTGCAAATTAGTGATCTCAATCAAGAATAAAATCGAACCAATCAATAACATCCCGTTCATGAATGCCGTATTTAATTAAAATATCGGCTTTTTTTACGCTATTGGGATCGCCGCTGATAAGCGGGTGCCATGCAGGCAATGGTTTTCCTTCATGTAATAAACGATAAGCACAGGTGACGGGCAGCCAGTCGAAATCCGACAAGTTTTCTTTGGTGAGCTTGGTGCAATCTTCTTCCAATTCAAAACGCCGCGCATATTGACCGCACTTTCCCGTTTCCAAATCCAGCAGATTGCAGGCAATGCGCGTGTAATACAAACGCTCATATTTGCCATCGCCGTCAATATATTTACGGTAACAACACTTCCCGCACCCGTCATATAACGCCTCCCACTCGGCGTCGTTCATGTCAAGTAAGGTTTTGTGTAGCCCAAAATCGGGGTCTAATTGCATAGTGAAAAATGATAAAGAAAAGTGCGGTCGAAATTCATCGCGAAAAACGACCGCACTTTATTGATAATTAAACATTGACGGTGACAGGAGTAATATGAAAATCAGCTTTTTGATTAGCTAACCACAAATCATAGTTTGCTTGTTGATGTAACCAACTTTCAGGACTTGGGCTATTCTTCCCCAACCATAAATGTAAACGTAGCGCCATTTCCGCACTAATTGCCGATTTACCATTTAATAAACGAGACAATGTCACGCGATTCACGCCAAGTTGCTTGGCGGCTTCAGTCACGGTTAAACCAAGTTCCGGCAAAATGTCCTCACGAATCACTTCTGCCGGATGTGGCGGATTAAACATATTCATTTTGTACTCCTAGTGATAATCCTGATAATCAACAATTTCCGCGTGATTATTTTCCAATTTAAACGTCAAACGCCAATTTCCATTAACCTTAACACTCCAATGTCCGGCTAACTTCCCGGTTAACGGATGTAAATGCCAGCCGGGCAAGTTCATATCATTAGGCGTTTTTGCACAGTCTAACCTAGCTAATAAGCGAGCCAGTTTCGCTGCGTGAGCAACCTGAACTCCCGAAGTGGATCCTGTTTGGTAAAAGCGTTCAAGACCTTTATGTTTAAAAGATAATATCACAATATACATCCTAATTTGCGCTAAATTGTAGCACATAACACTACAACAAGATAACGCAATACAAAAAAAGTGCGGTCGAAATTCATTGTGAAAAACGACCGCACTTTATGTGATTGAATTTAGAAACCTTCTTTAAGGCTTACTGTTAAGTTAAACACCAAATGTTCCGGACGACTGTCTTTGCTGTCGGCACAGAAATAACCTTCACGTTCAAATTGATAGCCTTTTTCAGCTTCTGCGTTACCAAGGCTTTGCTCCACGAAACCCTGTTTCACCACTAAAGAAGTTGGGTTTAATACGCTTTCGATATCTTCTTCTGCGCCCGGATTTGGCACGGTGAATAAACGATCGTATAAACGAAATTCTGCCGGATGATTATGCGCCGCAGACACCCAGTGAATCACGCCTTTTACTTTGCGACCGTCTGCCGGATTTTTACCCAAAGTTTCCGGATCGTAAGTACAGAAAATCGTGGTGATTTCACCGTTGGCATCTTTTTCTACGCGTTCCGCTTTAATCACATAAGCATTGCGCAAACGCACTTCTTTGCCCAGCACTAAGCGTTTATATTGTTTATTCGCTTCTTCGCGGAAATCTGCGCGATCAATGTAGATCTCTTTCGTGAATGGTAATTGGCGCTCACCTAATTCCGGACGATTCGGGTGATTTGGTGCGGTCAAAATTTCTTTGCCTTCAAAGTTTTCAATCACCACTTTCACCGGATCAATCACCGCCATGGCGCGCGGTGCATTTTGGTTCAAGTCATCACGAATGCAGGCTTCTAATGCGCTGTATTCCACCACGTTATCTTGTTTGGTGACACCGATACGGCGGCAGAATTCACGAATTGAGGCAGGTGTATAACCGCGACGGCGCAAGCCTGAAATCGTCGGCATACGCGGGTCGTTCCAGCCATCCACAATTTCATCGTTTACCAGTTTTAATAATTTACGTTTAGAGGTTAACGTGCCTTCTAAATTTAAACGGGAGAACTCGTATTGATGCGGTAGTGGACGTTCAATGCTGATATTTTCCAACACCCAATCATATAAACGACGGTTATCTTGGAACTCAAGGGTACATAAGGAGTGCGTAATACGCTCAAGGGCATCAGAAATACAATGGGTGAAATCATACATCGGATAAATGCACCATTTGTCGCCCGTTTGGTGATGGCTGGCAAATTTAATGCGATAAAGTACCGGATCGCGCATCACCATAAACGGTGACGCCATGTCAATTTTTGCACGTAGGCTGGCTTTACCCTCGGCAAATTCGCCGTTTTTCATTTTTTCAAATAAGGCAAGGTTTTCTTCCACGCTACGATCACGATACGGGCTGTTTTTGCCCGGTTCGGTTAAGGTGCCGCGATATTCACGCATTTCTTCCGGCGAAAGTTCATCCACATATGCCAACCCTTTTTTGATAAGTTCAATGGCGTAACCATAAAGTGCATCAAAATAATCGGAGGCATAATGCACTTCGCCCGCCCAATGGAAACCCAGCCATTCCACGTCGGCTTTGATGGAATCCACATATTCCACATCTTCTTTCACCGGATTGGTATCGTCAAAACGTAAGTTACATAACCCTTGATAATCTTTCGCAATACCAAAATTCAAGCAAATAGATTTGGCATGACCGATGTGCAAATAGCCGTTTGGCTCAGGCGGGAAACGCGTGTAAACGTTATTGTGTTTACCGCTTTCTAAATCTTCATCAATAATTTGAGTAATAAAATTGTGCGGACGGCTATTTTCCGTCGTTTCTGATACAGTTTCTGTGCTCATAGTTTTCTCATTAAAACGCATAAAAAAATAACCGCACTATTCTACACGCTTCAGCATAAAAAGCGAGGAATGCAGCTTATTGTTGCAATAAATTTGCAAACTACCCTTATTTTTAACTGAATATCATTGAGAGAATAGTGACAACGCGCTAAAAATTTTAATAATTTCTTAAGTTTTGTTGTATATTGTGGCGATTCATTGTGGACTTATGAGAGAAAAAAATGACGAAAAAACCTCTTATTATTACTGCTATTGCAGCCGCTGTGATTACCGGCGGTTATTTTTTTGTACGTGATTCCGGCGCACAAACCACTTACTTAACGGAAGAAGTCAAACGCGGCAATATTGAAAAGAACGTGGTTGCTACCGGTTCCATCGAAAGCACCAACACCGTTGATGTGGGCGCGCAAGTGTCAGGGAAAGTCACCAAACTTTATGTCAAACTGGGACAACAGGTGAAAAAAGGCGATTTAATTGCTGAGATTGATTCCACCACCCAAATTAATACGTTAAACACCCGCAAAGCCGCCTTGGCGAGTTATCAAGCCCAATTAATTGCACGCAAAACCGCTTACGATGTGGCGCTTTCCAATTACAATCGCTTGTCCAAATTATACGGGCAAAAAGCCACTTCATTGGACACATTAAATACCGCTAAAGCCACCTTGAATAATGCCAAAGCGGAAATGGACGTGGTGCAGGAAAATATTAAACAGGCGGAAATTGAAGTGAACACCGCCGAAACCAACGTGGGCTACACCAAAATCACCTCCCCGATTGACGGCACGGTGATTTCCACACCGGTATCCGAAGGGCAAACGGTGAACTCCAATCAAACCACGCCGACCATCATTAAAGTGGCGGATTTGAGCAAAATGCGGATTAAACCGGAGATTTCCGAAGGCGATATTACCAAAGTCAAAGCGGGGCAAGAGGTGACCTTCACTATTTTATCCGATAACAAAACCGTTTATCACGCCAAAATTGATTCCGTAGACCCGGCAACAACCACCATCAGCGACAATTCAAGCTCAAACAGTTCAAGTTCCGGTTCCTCCTCCGGTTCAAGCAGCAATGCAGTATATTACTACGCCAACATTATCGTTGAAAATCCCGAACATGTTTTGCGCATTGGTATGACCACGGAAAATAACATTAAAATTGCCGATGTGCAAAATGTGTTGTTTATTCCGAATTTGGCAGTGCAAAAGCAGCAAGACAAATATGTAGTCAATGTACTAAACGGCAATACAACACAGGAACGGGAAATTGAAATCGGCGTGCAAAATGATTTCCAAACGGAAGTAAAATCCGGTTTAACGGAAGGCGAAAAAGTAGTGATTTCACAAGTTGCTGCCGGTGAAACCTTCGGTGATCCCGATGCCCCGATTATCTTCTAAAGTGCGGTGGGTTTCGACGATGAATATAATTGAAATCAAGCAGCTCAACCGTTATTTTGGCGAAGGTGAAAACCGCGTTCATGTTTTAAAAGACATTTCCCTTTCCATCGAAAAAGGCGATTTTGTCGCCATTATGGGACAATCCGGTTCAGGCAAATCCACACTGATGAATATCATTGGTTGTTTGGACACGACAACCGGCGGTTCATACAAAATTGACGGGAAAGAAACCATTGAATTAACTAACGATCAGCTTTCCGATTTACGCAGCCAAAAATTCGGTTTTATTTTCCAACGTTATAACCTATTAAGCAGCTTAAACGCCGCAGAAAACGTCGCCTTACCTGCAATTTATGCGGGAATGCCACAAAGCCAACGCTTGGAACGTGCCAAACAATTATTGGAAAAACTGGGATTGGGCGATAAATGGCAAAACAAGCCGAACCAGCTTTCAGGCGGTCAACAACAGAGAGTCAGTATTGCCCGTGCATTGATGAACGGCGGAGAAATTATCCTTGCCGACGAACCCACAGGTGCGCTAGATTCGCACAGCGGTGAAAATGTCATGGAAATCCTCCGTCAACTGCACGAGGAAGGCCACACCATTATTATGGTGACTCACGACAAGCACATTGCTGCCAGTGCCAATCGGATCATTGAAATCAAAGACGGTGAAATTATCAGTGATACGCAAAAGCATCAGGTAAAAAGTGCGGTTAAAAATCCAAGTGTTTTTAAAGGTCGTTTCGGTTTCAGCAAAGATCAACTGATGGAAGCTTTCCGTATGTCCGTCAGTGCCATTGTGGCGCACAAAATGCGCTCATTGCTGACCATGCTGGGAATTATCATCGGGATTACTTCCGTCGTTTCCGTGGTGGCGTTAGGAAACGGTTCACAACAAAAGATTTTGGAAAATATTCGTGGTATCGGCACAAATACCATGACGATTTTTAACGGTAATGGTTTCGGTGACCGCCGTTCACGGCACATTCAAAACCTAAAAATCAGCGATGCCAATACATTATCAAAACAAAGTTATATTCAAAGTGTGACCCCAAATACCTCTTCCGGCGGCATTTTAGTGGTCGGTAACAAATCCTTCACATCCGCCAATTTATATGGTATCGGTGAGCAATATTTTGATGTGGAGGGCTTGAAGTTAAAACAGGGCCGTCTATTAACCGAGGACGATGTGGATCAAAGCAACCAGGTGGTTGTGCTGGACGAAAGTGCAAAAAAAGCCATTTTTGCCAACGAAAATCCCCTTGGCAAAACGGTGATTTTTAATAAGCGACCATTTCGTGTCATTGGCGTGGTATCAGATCAACAGCTGGGCGGATTTCCCGGTAATTCGTTAAATCTATATTCTCCTTATAGTACCGTATTAAATAAAATTACCGGGGGCAGTCGAATTAGTTCCATTACAGTAAAAATTAGTGATGATGTAAATTCTACCGTGGCGGAAAAAAGCCTCACGGAATTATTGAAATCTCTGCATGGTAAAAAAGACTTTTTTATCATGAACAGCGATACTATCAAGCAGACTATCGAAAATACTACCGGCACGATGAAATTACTCATCTCTTCTATCGCTTTTATTTCCTTAATTGTAGGCGGTATCGGCGTGATGAACATTATGTTAGTGTCAGTGACGGAACGTACAAAAGAAATTGGTGTACGCATGGCAATCGGCGCCCATCAGATTAATATTTTACAGCAGTTCTTAATTGAAGCGGTGTTAATTTGCTTAATCGGTGGCGTGGCCGGAATTTTGTTATCTGTCCTCATCGGCGTGTTGTTCAACAGTTTTATAACCGATTTCAGCATGGATTTTTCCACCGCATCCATTGTTACCGCCGTAGTATTCTCCACCCTAATCGGCGTGTTATTCGGCTATATGCCGGCAAAAAAAGCAGCAGAATTAAATCCGATTACAGCGTTGGCGCAAGAATAAATTTTGTAAAATACAAAAGAGGGGTTAGAATTCTCTACAATTTTTGACCGCACTTTTATAAAAAAGGGAAAAACAATGTTTACAATAAAAAAATTAACCTTAACTGTAGTGGTGGCAACGACCCTCACGGGCTGTGCCAATATTGGCGATTCTTATCGGGCGAGCCTTAAGAATTACAAACAATATGAAGAAATCACCAAACAATACAATATTAAAAGTGATTGGTGGAGGCTTTATAAAGATGCTCAGTTAAATCGTGTGGTCGAAAAAGCCCTATTGAATAATAAAGATTTAGCCAAAGCCGCGATTTCCGTTAATCGCTCCCTTTATAGTGCGAATCTTGCCGGTGCAGCCCTAGTTCCTGCATTCAGCGGTTCCACCCGTTCTACAGCACAGAAGAATATAAAAACCGGCGGTAACTCAACGATCAGTCACACAGGTTCTTTAAATGTCAGCTATACCTTAGATTTATGGTTTCGTTTAGCAGATACTGCGGACGCGGCGGAGTGGGCACATAAAGCCACAGTTCAGGATATGGAGTCTACTAAACTTTCCTTAATTAATTCTGTGATTACCACCTATTACCAAATCGCCTATTTAAACGATGCCATTAGTACAACAAAGGAAAGTATTAAATATTACACCGACATCAGCAAAATTATGCGAGATCGCCTGGCACAGGGTGTGGCAGATAGTATCAGTGTGGATCAAGCGCAACAGGCAGTGTTAACAGCACGTAATAATCTAATCACTTATCAACTCAATCGTAAAACTGCAGAACAAACACTCCGCAATTTACTTAACTTAAAGCCGGACGAAACACTGAAAATTACCTTCCCGCATATTTTGAAAGTAAAAACCATCGGTGTGAATTTGAACGTACCGGTTTCCGTCATCGCCAATCGCCCTGATATAAAAGGTTATCAAGCACGCTTAAGTAGTGCATTTAAAAATGTTAAAGCGACTGAAAAAAGTTGGTTCCCGGAAATTACCTTAGGCGGTAGCTTAAATTCGAGCGGTAAAAAATTGAATAGTGCAACAAATACACTTATCGGTGGAGGTGCATTAGGTATTAGTCTGCCGTTCTTAAACTGGAATACTGTTAAATGGAATGTAAAAATTTCCGAAGCAGATTATGAAACAGCGCGTTTGAATTATGAAAAAAGTATCACTGTCGCATTAAATGATGTGGATACTAATTATTTCTCATTTACGCAAGCCAAAAAACGCTTTACTAATGCCCAAAAAACCTACATTTACAACCAGCGCATTACGCAGTACTACCGCAACCGGTATAATGCAGGTGTATCCGAATTACGCGAATGGTTAACTGCTGCAAATACCGAAAAAAATTCCCAACTCTCTATTTTACAAGCCAAATATAACGTAATTCAGGCCGAAAATGCGGTTTACAGTTCCATGGCGGGTTATTATTCCGTAAAAAAATAATGTGAAACAACTGCGCTTATGTGCTTACATACAACGGTGCTTTATAAAAAGTGCCGTTTTTGCTTTTATATTTCCTCTAAATTAGAGGCGGTTATTTTTTAACCATTTCCAGGCATTACATTGCTATTTCACGCCTCAGCGGAATAAGTCCAATGTTTTAATAGCTAAAAGCTCAACAATCGTCCTCTACAATAGTGCGTAGTGCCGATATTTTATATAAAAATACCACCGCACTTTTACCATTCCCGTAAACTATTTGCTAATACTATCCACCCACTGAAACAACGCATCCAAATCATAATCCCCCGAGTGCGGTACGCCCCATGGGGTTTCATAATCCACCTGTTTGTCTGCCATATGCAATTTTATGGCTAACATAGCACCGATGGCGTGAAAAGCATCGCGGTCGGAGGTGCCGACGCGAATGCGCCAATATTGCGTTTTGCTCTGCTCCACATAATTCATGGCGTTCATTAAGCGCACGATATTTTTATCCGCCATTTTGCCTTTTTCCGTACTGTGCTGCCACGAAAACGTCGTGAAATGCTGATTATTCACGGTTTCCGTGCCGAATAAATTATTCTCGCCCGAGCTCAAGTTCAGTGCGTCAAATGCCGGCGGCGATTTCATCCGTTTTTCCGAGTGAATATAACCGTCCCAATCAATATCGCTAACACCTTCTTTGCTCAGTTGCACCCAAGGTTTATCTTCAAAAGAAACGCCGCTTTTACGCGCCCTATCCGCCGCCCGCACAATCACCGATTTCACATAATCCTTAAAGGAACCGTTGCCTTGCGCGTCTAATGTCAGCGCATTGCCCTTTTCATCTTTCAATTTCAGACGGTTTACATAAGACGGGAATTCGGCTTTTAGCTGATCGGACAGCGTAATTTCCTCTGCCGTTAATATGCCGTCAATCGTGGCTTTTGCCGCCGCTTGCGAACGGTCGTTATAACTGTCTGCATTTAAACGACTCATATCCATACGACGATACTCATTTAAGCCGTTAAACTCCCATTCATAAGCGCTGTCGGCGTGCTCCAGATTGGTAATCGTGCAATAAGCGGAAACCGCAAAAATCGCATCGCTCGCCTCTGCCGCTCCCGCTTGTTTTAAATAATAGGCATAGTCCTGATTATCACCGCTCGCGCCTAACAAAGCGGACAACGCCCCGCCGGTACTGGTACCGTTAGAAATAATTTTATTGGCATAGCCCGGCATCACGTCATCGTTGAAATGCAAATAACGCACCGCCGATTTCAAATCGATAATCGCCGCCGGTGCTTTGCCGGTATATTTTCCGTCTTTTTCCAGCGTCCGCCCGCGTGCACCCACACTCGCCACCACATAACCCTTGGAAAGTGCGGTCAAAATCGCATTCGGTTTATCGCTGCCGCCAACCCTTTTCGCATCATAGGTCGCAGCCTTCGCCGGCATATAACCGCCCACTGCATTCGGCAGGAAAATCGGTGCGGTTTGCGCCGTAAAACCGTTAATGCTGCCGTCGTTAAAATACGCTTCCGGCACATAAATATTCAGCGTTTGGTAATCCGGCTCAAGCGGCTGCTGCACATACACGATTTTCTCAAAGGCACAGAATTTCACGGCTTCCCCGTTCACCTTCGCCTCCAAAGTGCGGTAGATTTTCGGCGAGAATTAAATCATAGCCGCTATCCGTTTTATTAAAATAAGGCGTCTCCGCCAACGGATCCTATGCCTGCGGCGGATTCGCCCACACTGCCCCTGGAATCACCAACCCCACCAACAAAGCCAACCATGTTTTTATGTACATAAGATTCTCCTGTTTAAAAGATATACTGTTGATTAGATGAGCGTATCAGCGATGAATTAGGTGTGGATAACAAAAAAGTGCAGTGAAAATCAACCGCACTTTTTTCTACTTATTACCTACGCCTTCTTCAAAAACTCCGATTTCAGCATAATTTTGCCGCAATCGACGTTGTGGTCGCCGTGGGTGAGGCGGATGTTTTTGAATTTGGTGCCTTTCTTTAACACCTCGGAAGAGCCTTTGAGTTTTAAGTCTTTGATGAGCAGCACGTCGTCGCCGTCAGCGAGTAAATTGCCGTTGCTGTCTTTGACGATGAGCTGATCATCGTCGTGTTCTTCGCTTTCGTTGCCGGTCCATTCGTGTCCGCAATCGGGGCAGACGAATTGGATGGAATCGTGATAGGTGTTTTCGCCTTTGCAGGATGGGCAAATTGGGTATTCCATGTGTTTTCTCCCTTGAAATAAAATGTTAAAAATGCGCTATTGTAACGAAAAGCCGTGGGTTTCGGGGAAATAATTTATACATTTAACGGCGCATTTTCGCCAATAAGCTGACGGACAGGATGATGACCAGTGAGCCGATCCAAAAATTGAGGGTCGGTACGTTGTACCAGAACAACCAGTCGCAAATGCTGGAAAAAATCACGCCGGTGAAAGCAAACGGGGTGATGACGTTCGCCGGGGCGTATTTAAAGGCGCGGGTGAGCAATAATTGGAAGATTAACCCGAAACCGCCCACCAAGAGCAATAAAAGCAATCCGTGCACCGTAGGAACTTCCCATTGTGCGGCGAAAAATAGCGGCAGCAACAGGGAGCCGAGTAAATGGAAATAGAACACGATGTTTTTCGGGGAGTTGTGCTTGTTCAATTCCTGCAAGCTGATGAACGCCATGGCGGCTAAAAATGCCGCGCCTAGCGCATAACCGATATGCAGAAGTTCAAAATGCTTGGCGGAATCCGTCAGCATGATAATGGAAACGCCCGCAAAACCGAGAAAACTGCACGCCAGCACTTTCAACGGGGTTCGGGTGCGTAACACAAACAGCAATAAAGGCACGAATAGCGCCGAAGTGTTCATCAGTAACACGGCGATGGAAATAGGCAAATATTTGATGGCGTAAAACGTCAGCAACATACTGGCGATGCCGGCAAGATTGCGCATGACGAGAAACGGCCATTGGCTGAGTTCCACCTTGAAATCACCGTCGCGAATCATGAAAGGCAATAAAAAAATAAAGCCGATAAGAAAGCGGGAAAACAAAATTTCACTGGAAGGCAATTCGTCGGAGGCGTATTTAACAAACACGCCCATCAAGGCAATGCTGATGTAGGCAAAGATCATGCAAATAATTGCTTTTTGGTATGACGTTGTTTTGATTTTCGTCTGCATAACGGGATTCCCTGGGTTTTATTGCCAAAAAGTGCGGTCAAATTTTAAGGTGTTTTTTCGGCGTCGGCATTGACGTATTTTTCGATGTCTGCCCAAAAGCGCTGAAAAAAATCACCGCACTTTTCGTCTTTGAGCGGTTCCCCTTTAATTTGAACCGCCTGTCCGAAATAGTCAAACGATAATTGATAGGCGTGCAGATAGGTGCGTTCGGCGCTATCGCCGCCATACAAGGCATCGCCTAAAATCGGGCTACCTAAACTTTTCATGGCGACGCGCAGTTGGTGGGTTTTGCCGGTTTTCGGTCGCAGAATAAATAAGCGCAAATTCGGTGCGAGACTATGCGAGACGAAATCCGTCACGGCGGGGTTTTCTTTGCTTTGGCTCAGCTTCCAGGCACCCCGACGGGCTTTCTGCATATCACCGCTGATTCTCCCCTGCTTTTTCTTTGGCTTGTGGGTTGCCAGTGCAATATAGGTTTTTTGGATTTGGTGATGAGCGAATTTTTGCGACAACGTCACGGCGGTCGGTTCATTTAGTGCCAACATTAACAACCCCGAGGTGGCTTTATCCAACCGGTGTACCAGCCAAACCTGCGGCACGCCGAGCTGTTGCGCCACCAGTCGGGTTAAACCGATGTCGGCATCGTCTTTGTGTACGCTTATCCCGTTCGGTTTGTTAATGACAATAAAATCAGGATGTTGAAATACAATTTGAAATGTCATGAGGAAATTCAATGGGAAATCATGGACGACATTGTAGCATACAACAACCGCGTTACCGGCGCGCAATTAGGCGGGGTGGCAGAAAAGTGCTATACTTCGCGTCTAACTATAATTCTAAGGTATGTTCACGGTGTACGAAGGTTTGCTCATTATTTTAGTACCGATGTTTGTCGGCTACGCGGTCAAAACGCAAAATCAGGCGATTTTGCACGCGTTAGGTCGATTGACCATGGTTCTGCTTTACATGATTTTGTTCTCCATGGGGTTTTCCCTCGGTCAACTGAATGATTTAGCACAACAACTACCGCAAATCGGCGTTTATGCCCTGACCTTTATTTTATTTACGCAAGGTTTTAACTTCATCGGCTTGTTGGTTTACGACAAACTGCATCCGCAGCCGTTAAAACATCACGCAGAAAAAATGCCTTCCCGCCGGCGTATTTTGCCGGATTCATTGAAATTATGCACCGTTGTGGCGATAGGTTTTTTCGTCGGTTGGTTGATGAAAGGGCATTTTGCCCTTTCCCACAACACCACCACTTATGTGCTGGTCGTAATGATTTTCTGTGTGGGCGTACAACTGCGCAACAATGGGATTTCCATGCGGGCAGTGTTTTTCAACAAACGGGGCTTGACAATGGGCGTGATTTTTATGCTGACCTCGTTGTTGGGCGGTATTGTCGGCGCGCAGGTATTGTCCGTGCCGGTGGTGCAAGGCTTGGCGGTATCGTCCGGATTCGGCTGGTATTCGTTATCCAGCGTCACCCTAAGCAACGCCTGGGGACCGATTTGGGGCAGCATTGCTTTTTTTAATGATTTATCCCGTGAACTTATTAGCTTGTTTATTATCCCATTATTTATGCAAAACTATCGCTCTACGGCGGTAGGCTTTGCCGGCGCCACGGCACTGGATGTCACCCTGCCGATTATCCAAAAAGCGGGTGGCATGGAAGTGTTACCGCTGGCGTTTAGTTTTGGCTTTATTACCAACATTACGCCCCCGATTTTATTGATGTTATTTACCTCATCCCCTTTATAAACAGTCATTTTTTATGAATATTGAACAAATTACCGCCTACATTATTCCGGTGTTTATCTGGATTCTCACCATTGCCATCACCATTCGTTTGGTGATTAAAAAGCAATCGGTGCCTGCCATGCTGTCCTGGTTGATGGTGATTTATGTGTTTCCCGTCGTGGGCATTGTGGCGTATTTGATTTTCGGCGAAATCAATCTCGGGAAACGTCGTGCGGCACTGTTTAATCAATTGAAACCGAAATTCATGGCGTGGTTTGAGAAGCTGTCGCAATGCGATAATTTGGTGAATACGCAAACCAATCTGCTCTATCGTCCGATTTTCGATTTAGCCAAACAGCGGCTCGGCATTCCTTGCGTGTTGGGCAATGAACTGCATATTCTGGATACGCCGGAAAATATCATGCGCAGCATTATTGAAGACATCAAACGTGCCGAAAAATCCATCAATATGGTGTTTTATATTTGGTCTGCGAAAGGCTTGGTTGATGAAGTGACGGAAGCCCTTATCGCCGCCCGTCAACGCGGGGTGGAAATTCGTATTCTGCTGGATTCCGTGGGAAGTCGCCCGTTTCTAAAAAGCCGGGATTGTCTCGTCATGCAGGAACAAGGCATTGAAATCATCGAAACCCTGCATGTGAATTTATTCCGCATGTTCTTCAGCCGTATCGACTTGCGCCAACACCGCAAAATTATCGTCATCGATAACCAAATTTCCTACACCGGAAGCATGAACATGGTAGATCCGAAATTCTTCAAAAAAGACAGCAATGTGGGCGAATGGATTGACATCATGGTGCGTATTAACGGGCCTGTGTCGGCGGTGCTCAACGGCTTGCACGCCTGGGATTGGGAAATTGAAACGGGACAATCCGTTCCGCTGCATATTTCCGACAGCCCGTTGTTACCGCTGGAACAAAATAACTCCCACGCCGTGCAGATTCTCGCTACCGGTCCGAGTTTCCCCGATGATTTAATGGCGCAATCTCTTGCCATTGCGATTTTCTCCGCGCGTAAAAGCATTGTGATCACCTCGCCTTATTTCGTACCGAGCCACAACATTGCCGAAGCCTTACGCATTGCGGCACTGCGTGGCGTGGAGGTGTCCATCATTCTGCCGAAAGAAAATGATTCCATGATGGTGCGCTGGGCAAGTCGTACCTTTTTCGATGATTTACTTGCTGCCGGCGTAAAAATTTATAATTTCAATAAAGGGTTATTGCACACCAAGAGTATGCTCATTGATAACAAGCTCGCTTTGGTCGGCACCGTTAACATGGATATGCGTAGCTTTTTATTGAATTTTGAAGTCACTATGGTGGTAGAAGATCTGGCGTTCGCCAATGAAATTTCCTTGCTCCACGAAGGTTACATCAAAAATTCAGAATTACCGGATCACGCTAAGTGGGCAAATCGTTCCGTTTATCAGCGCATTATAGAAAAATTGTTTTTCCTCTTCAGCCCGCTGTTGTAGTAAAAAGTGCGGTTGATTTTCCCGGTGTTTTTTCTCTCGATAACATTTAATCAAGGATAATAATGAACAAAAATCTGACGTTTTATTTAATCCGCCACGGTCGTACCCTTTGGAACGAACAGGGTTTATTGCAAGGCTTCGGCAATTCCGCATTAACGGAAAGCGGCGTTAAAGGCGCGCAACTCACCGGCATGGCATTAAAAGACACGCCTTTCGTAGCGGCTTATACCAGCTGCCTGCAACGTACTATCGACACGGCGCAACTGTAAAACACCGAACAAAATGAGAAAAAGGAATAAACTAGGGAGAATGTTGAATCAAGCGGGAATAAGTGGAACAAAACCAATGAAAACAAGGGCGCAAGAAAAACGGCGTCCTTTTTTATTGAAGAATAGATAAAAACCAAAAATGCGAAAGATTTTAAAAATCGCAAAAAAAAATATTGAATGTATATGCTGCCTTGTGGCGCGTCCTTAGTATTATCATTAAAGAATTTAAGAATTGACTGCTTGTCCATATAACCCCTTATCTATGCAACCAATTTAACCAAATTAATAATCTTCTCGTTAGCGCTTTCTTCGCTTAGTAATTCGTAAATCATCCATACCATTTGCGCCTTGGCTTCGGGCGCCATGGTTTTGCGTGTCATTGCTAAGATTTCCTCCAGCGTGCTGATCGCCGTTAAAAAGCGCGCCTTGCTTACTTCCGTTAAGTCTTTATTGTTTGTTTGTTTCTCGGCGTTATATGGCGCCGCTTGTTCGTTTATTGTGTTTGTGCTAAATCCTAGGAGCCTTTGAACATCAGGCGGAAGTGATGAATAATGATATTCAATCGCCCCGCCTTGTACGCCGCTTCTTTCTCTTTTTATCCATCCTTGAGTTCTTGCCTTTTTGTTTATCCCCTGTGGGGATGAAGGTAGCCCTCTAATACCAACCAGTTGGTTTGCTGAAAACCATTCTTCAGAGTTTCTCATAAAATCACCTTTAAGAAACTTTAGTTTCTAAAATAAAACAAACATAACTTATTGAGTTTAAATATAAAAAATAAAAAAGTTAATTTTTTCAGAAACTAGTTGAGTTTCTGAAAAGGTAGGTGCATAGTTTCCATAGTTTCTAAAGAGTAACACCAAGGAACTAAAACAAGTATTAAGGATATCACATTATGAGTAAGAGTAAAAAAGATATGCACCGCGCATTTATTATCGCGAGCATCAGAGTAAAGGGGAAAACATTAAATCAGCTTTCCGTAGAAGCAGGTTTACACCCTAGAACACTGGGAAATGCACTTGAGCGCAAATACCCTAAAGGAGAGAAAATTATCGCTGATTTTATTGGCGTCACCCCGCAGGATATATGGCCGTCTCGTTATGAGTAGGAGAAGTATATGGAAATGTGGTTTTCAGCTACTGTGCTCTCTTTTTTAGAAACTTTGCCTAACTCCCCACAGGGCATTAATAAAAAGGCAAGAATTGAAAATTGGGAGCGGCGAAAAGTAGTGGGAAAAAAAGGAGTTAGTTTTGAATATTCATTCAAATCCCTCCCTCAAGAAACCCAAGCCGAACTAATCCTAAAGAGCTCCAAAAAAAGTGCGGTAGAAAATTTGGATAGATCCGAAATTCCGGCGCCGCAAAGAAAACAACTTAACTATCTGCCGGAAGCCTTTTGGATTGCTTATGACAAAGCGACCCAAAAGAAAAAAGAAAAGGCAGAGCACCGTTTTAAAGCGGTGTGCGCAGTGACCGACTTGGTAGCCAATGGTACCGACACCATCACGGCGCTGGTAAAAGCAGGAGAACGGTTTGGCGAGAGCTGGAAGACGATTAAACGTTGGTATTACCGCGTAAAACCGTTTGAGCGTAGCGACTGGTTGGCAGTGTTGGTGAGTAAGCACGACGGCAAACACCCGGAACTGCTTGCCGAATTTAGTGATGAGGCATGGTCATTTTTTAAAGCCGATTACTTGCGCCCGGAAAGACCACAATTTAACGCCTGCTACCGCCGTTTATTAGATGCGGCAAGGGAAAACAATTGGACTGTGCCAAGCATCAGCGCTGTAAAAAGCAAGTTAGAGCGTGAAGTGCCGAAAATCCAGCAAATTTACTGGCGCAAAGGCGAACACGCAGTAAGCCAGCTTTATCCAAGCCAACAACGCACGGTGGCAGACCTTGAGGCGATGGAATGGATTAACGGCGACGGCTATCAGCACAACGTGTTTGTGCGATGGCATAACGGTGAGATTGTCAGACCTAAGACATGTGGTATTGGCAAGACATCAGAACCCGCAAAATCCTCGGTTATCGCGCGGATTTGAGCGAAAACAGCGACACCATCCGCTTGAGTTTGATGGATGTGGTTTGGAAATACGGCATACCGAAACACCTGACCATTGATAACACCCGCGCCGCAGCGAACAAATGGATGACGGGCGGAGTTAAAAACCGTTACCGCTTTAAAGTTAAAGAGGATGACGTGAAAGGGATTATCCCGACCCTTGGCATCGAGCTGCACTGGACAAGTGTACAGTTCGGCAAAGGTCACGGACAGGCGAAGCCGATAGAACGCGCCTTTGGTAACGGCGGACTGGGCGAAATCATTGATAAACACCCGAACTTTGCAGGCTTTTACGCGGGAAGTAGTGTGGATGACCAGCCGGATAATTACAACGGGGGTAAAGACGGTGTGGATTACGACACCTTTATATTGATCCTGGAAGAAGGCATACAGCACTACAACGCGCAAATGGGGCGTAAAACCGAGATTTGCCAAGGCGTTTACAGTTTTGACCAAGTGTTTGAGCGTGATTACGCGCTAGCCACGAAAGTGCGCAAAGCCAGCGCCGAACAATTGCTGTAGCGGAGTGAGCAATTTGCGAAAGAGAATCGAGCAATTTGCTCACTCCGCTACATTTGCGGGATGTTAGGCTTGGCTAAAAGTCAGAAATTCCCCCACCGTATGAAATGAACCGAACACCAGTACGGTGTCATTTTCATCGGCAATTTCCACCGCACTTTTTACGCCTTCCGCAACGGAATCGGCGTAACCGCCCTGCACATTGAAGTGATGTTGCGCGGCAATCTGCTGCAACGTCACAAATAAATCCGATCCACGTTGACCGCGATAACCGCCCAAAGTGACACAACGCCATTCATCAATCAGCGAAAGCAACGGCGTTAATACGCCAACCGCATCTTTATCCTTCAAAATACCGCAAACGGCAATGAGCTTGCCGCACGATTGCGCTTTAAGTGCGGTCAGTTTTTCCGCTAAATAACGCGCCGCGTGCGGGTTATGGCCTACGTCAATAATGATGCGTGGTAGCGCCGTAACGTCGCGTTGTAGTTTTTGTGTCAGATGGGCTAATTGCGCGGGGTTAATGGTTTGAAAACGCCCGGTGAGTTCTACCTCAGCCAAGGATTTTTTAACGGTTTCAAGAGAGATGTCAAAAGGCAGCTTTTGCACCGTAGCAATTGCCGTTGCCGCGTTGGCAAGCGGAATTTGGCAAAGCGGTAAATCCGCTAAAAAATCCCACCGCACTTTTTCTTCCGGTTGTACGGTTTGCCACGTCCAATGTTGCGCTTGTTGGCTGAAAGTCCAATCCAGATGGCGACAGAATAACTGGCTGCCGAGCTCACTTGCACGATCCAGCATGGTTTGCGGAATGTTCGGCTCGCCGATGATCACCGGTTTATGGGCGCGGAAAATCCCCGCTTTTTCAAAACCGATTTGTTCGCGGGTGGAACCGAGAAAATCCGTGTGATCAATATCAATGCTGGTAATCACCGCCATGTGGTTATCCACAATATTGGTCGCATCCAAACGACCGCCCAGCCCTACTTCTAAAATCACCACATCCAAATTCGACCGCTTAAACAAATGCAACGCCGACAAGGTGCTGAATTCAAAATACGTTAAGGATTGGGTTTTGTGTTGCTCAATATAAGCAAAGGAAGCCGTGTGCTGCGCATCCTCCAATTCCTGGTTTTGAATACGTACGCGTTCGTTATAACGTAACAAATGCGGAGAGGAATACGCGCCCACGCGATAACCGGCGTTCAGTAAAATCGTTTCCAGCAAACGACAGGTGGTACCTTTGCCGTTGGTGCCGCCCACGGTAATCACGAAAGGTGCCGGCGTTAATAAATCAAGCGTCTGTGCTACGGACTGAACCCGTTCCAGCCCCAAATCAATGGCTTTAAAATGGCTGTTTTCCAAATAAGAAAGCCACTCGTTGAGTGGCGAAGTGGCTTTTAATTCTGTTTGCATTATAAATGCCTTCAATAAGGTTTTATGCGGCGGTTTCTTCAACAACCAATTCACTTTCCACAAAAGGTGAAGGCTTGTTCATGAGTTTGCTCAATAAACCCGCCAAGGTGTTTCGCATATCGGCACGTTTTACGATCATGTCGATAGCGCCCTTTTCCAATAAAAATTCACTGCGCTGGAACCCTTCCGGCAGCTTTTCACGCACGGTTTGTTCAATGACGCGCGGACCGGCGAAACCGATTAAGGCTTTCGGTTCGGCAATATTGATGTCGCCCAACATAGCGAAACTGGCGGACACACCGCCCAACGTCGGATCGGTCAACACGGAAATGAACGGCACGCCTTTTTCACGCATTTTCGCCAATACGGCACTGGTTTTAGCCATTTGCATTAAGGAGAATAACGCTTCCTGCATACGCGCGCCGCCACTGGCGGAGAAACACACGAACGGGCAATTTTCTTCCATGGCTTTTTCCGCCGCTTTCACGAATTTCGCGCCCACCACGGAACCCATGGAACCGCCCATAAAGCTGAAGTTGGACGCGGCAGCCACAACCGGCATATTATATAACGTGCCGTAAAAGGCAATTAACGCGTCTTTTTCACCGGTGTCTTTTTGTGCGGCGGTAATACGATCTTTATATTTTTTTAAGTCTTTGAATTTTAGAATGTCTTTCGGCTCTAAATCTGCCGCTAATTCTTGCACACTGTCTTGATCCAATAAGGACAATAAACGAACACGGGCATCAATACGCATGTGGTGACCGCACTTTGGGCACACTTCCAAATGACGTTTTAATTCTTCGCGATATAATACTTGTTCGCATGAGGTACATTTTGTCCAAACGCCTTCCGGCACATTGGCTTTGCGTGAGGAAGAAGATGTATTTTTACTAAAAATTCTATCAATCCAGCTCATATTTAACCTTTTCTCTTGATTAACAAAAAATTGTGGGCTATTAGACCATAATTTTTAGAATTTTTATAGCAATTTATATAGTTCTGATTAGCCATAAAGTGCGGTACTTTTTTGCGGCGTTTTTAGCGACATTTTTCAGCGGAAATACCTCAAATTCGCCCTAACAAAATCACTAAAAATCAAGTACAATACGCCAATTCTATTTTGCGCAAAAGGACAATATCATGGCACGCAAGCCGGCTGAAAAAAACGAACCTGATTTTGAAAATACGCTGAAACAATTAGAAGAAATCGTTTCCCGTTTGGAAAATAACGAGCTTTCTCTTGAAGATGCTTTGAAGGATTTTGAACAAGGGATCAAGCTGGCGCAATTGGGTCAGGAACGTTTACAACAAGCGGAACAACGTATCCAAATTTTGTTGCAAAAAAGCGAAAGCGCAAAACTCAGCGATTATCAACCGGAAGAATAACGGGTCGGCAATGTATCAGTTTTCGCAAGATTTACAGTACGTTCAGCAACGGATTAATCAATTTTTAGCCGATCAATTTGCGTACATTGACAGCGCCCCCGCGCCGCTGGCGGAAGCCATGAAATACGGCTTGTTATTGGGCGGCAAACGCATTCGTCCCTTTTTGGTGTATGCCACCGGCAAAATGCTAGGCGCCGACATGGCGCAGCTGGATTACGCTGCCGCCGCCATTGAAGCCATTCATGCTTATTCTTTAATTCACGATGATTTGCCCGCTATGGACGACGATGAATTGCGTCGCGGGCACCAAACCTGCCATATTGCGTTTGATGAAGCCACCGCCATTTTAGCCGGCGATGCGCTACAAACATTGGCTTTTGAGATCTTAACGGATATTCCCCATTTATCGGCAGAACAAAAACTGATGTTAATTAAGACATTAAGCGCGGCTGCGGGCGTAAAAGGAATGTGCTTGGGGCAAAGTCTGGATTTAATTTCAGAACAAAAAATCATCAGTCTGCAAGAACTGGAACAGATTCATTTAAACAAAACCAGCGCATTACTGGCCGCTGCCTTAAAAATGGGCTTTATTTGCTCACCGCACTTTGCCGACACAGCGTTGGCGCAACAACTGGAACGCTATGCCACGGCAATCGGTTTAGCCTTTCAAGTGCAGGATGATATTTTAGACATCGAGGGCGACAGTGCGACCCTCGGCAAAACCGCCGGCTCCGATTTAACGGCGGACAAAAGCACTTACCCGAAATTGTTGGGGCTTGAAGGCGCCAAACAAAAAGCGCAGGAACTTTACCAAACGGCTCTAGCCGAGCTAAAAAATTTACCCTTTAATACCACCGCACTTTATGCGTTGGCGGAATTTATCGTGAAACGAAAAAGCTAATTATCCCCAAAAGTGCGGTGAAAATTAATCGTGTTTTTTTAATGTGTCGATATATAAATTTTAACGTTGGAATTGACTAACCATTATGCAAAATTATCCCCTTTTATCATTAATTAATTCGCCTGAAGATTTGCGTTTGTTGAACAAAGAGCAACTTCCTCAAGTGTGTCAGGAATTGCGCGAATATCTGCTGGAATCGGTTAGTCAAAGCAGCGGGCATTTAGCCTCGGGGTTAGGCACGGTGGAACTTACCGTCGCCTTGCATTATGTATTCAAAACCCCTTTCGATCAGTTGATTTGGGATGTAGGACATCAAGCATATCCCCATAAAATCCTAACCGGTCGCCGCGACCAAATGCCGACTATTCGACAAAAAGGCGGACTACATCCTTTCCCTTGGCGCGGTGAAAGTGAATTCGATGTATTAAGTGTGGGACACTCCTCTACCTCTATCAGTGCCGGGTTAGGCATTGCCATTGCAGCGGAACGTGAAAATGCAGGACGCAAAACCGTTTGTGTCATCGGCGACGGTGCAATTACCGCCGGCATGGCGTTTGAAGCGCTGAACCATGCCGGTTCATTGCACACGGATATGCTGGTGATTCTCAATGACAACGAAATGTCCATTTCTGAAAATGTGGGCGCATTAAATAACCATTTGGCACGTTTGTTGTCCGGTTCTTTCTACTCCAGCATTCGTGAAGGCGGCAAAAAAATTCTTTCCGGTGTGCCGCCCATTAAAGAATTTGTGAAAAAAACCGAAGAACACGTCAAAGGTTTTGTCTCCCCGGGCAGCACCATGTTTGAAGAACTCGGGTTTAACTATATCGGACCGATTGACGGACACAACGTGGAAGAATTGATTAGCACCTTGCAAAATATGAGTTCACTCAAAGGTCCGCAATTTTTACATATCGTCACTAAAAAGGGCAAAGGCTACACACCGGCGGAAAAAGACCCTATCGGCTTCCACGGCGTACCGAAATTTAACCATTTAAGCGGCGAATTGCCGAAATTCAACGCCACTCCAACCTATTCTAAAATTTTCGGTGACTGGCTATGTGAAATGGCGGAACAGGATCCGAAACTCATCGGCATTACCCCGGCAATGCGCGAAGGTTCCGGCATGGTGGAATTTTCTCAACGCTTTCCGCAACAATATTTTGATGTTGCCATCGCCGAACAACACGCTGTGACATTTGCCGCCGGTTTGGCAATCGGCGGGTATAAACCGGTGGTCGCTATCTATTCCACATTCCTGCAACGGGCTTATGACCAGTTAATTCATGATGTGGCGATTCAAAATCTACCTGTCTTATTTGCCATTGACCGTGCCGGCATTGTCGGTGCCGACGGACAAACCCACCAAGGCGCTTTCGATATCAGTTTCATGCGCTGCATCCCGAATATCGTGATCATGACACCAAGCAATGAAAATGAATGCCGCCAAATGCTTTACACCAGCTATCATTGCGGAAAACCAGCCGCTGTGCGTTATCCTCGCGGCAATGCAGTCGGCGTTGAATTAGAACCGTTGCAACTATTGGAATTAGGTAAATCCAAACTGATTCGCGAAGGCAAAAAAATCGCCATTTTAAATTTCGGCACACTATTACCAAACGCCCTACAAGTAGCGGAAAAACTCAACGCCACAGTTATCGACATGCGTTTCGTTAAACCGCTGGATACCGCACGCATTAATGAGATCGCCAAAACTCATGAACTTATCGTCACCTTGGAAGAAAACGCCATCCAAGGCGGCGCAGGCAGCGCGGTAGCCGAAGTGTTGTATCATCAACAACATCAAGTGAAATTACTGCAATTAGGCTTACCGGATTTCTTTATCCCGCAAGGTACTCAATCAGAAATGCTTACAGGACTTAAGCTGGATGCTGCAGGAATTGAATGGCAGATTTTGGATTTTTTAGGTGAGAAGTAAAAATTAGCCGCATAAAAAACCGTTCCGATGTTGGAACGGTTTTTTGTTCTCAAAAGTGCGGTCGCAAAAAACGATATTTTTATTTTATAAATCCTTATTAATGCGCCTTCACCTGTAATCAGGCTAAACCACCTGCAACGGCATATTTACCCCCGCCAATTCCGCTTTATTTTTTTCCGTAATATTGCTGTCGGTAATAATTAAATTTACCGCACTCATTGGTAGCACCTGATTAAAACCGTTACGATTGAATTTCGTCGAATCGGCAACACATACCACTTTTGACGATGCTTTCGCCATGATGGAGCTGATGTGATAGCCTTCGTTAAAGGTGGTAAGCCCATTAATCGGATCAATGCCGTCTGCACCTACGAACATAATGTCCGCACGAATGCCGTTAAGTGCATGTTCCGCAATGGTGCCGTGCATGGAGCGGGTTTTGTGACGCACATAACCGCCGCAAATTACCAAGGTAATATCTACGGAATCGGATAATACAAAAGCGGCGGGAAGGTTGTTGGTGATGATGGTGATATTCTTGATTTTCAATAGCTCATTGGCAATCATCATCGTCGTGCTGCCACTGTCCAGAATAATCGTATCCCCTTCTTTAATAAGCCCTGCCGCTGCTTTGGCAATACGGATTTTTGGATCGGGTGATAATAAATAGCGGTCATCCAGAAAGGTTTCATTATCCTGTGATTGCAGTAATCCCGCGCCACCGTGAAAACGGGTCAATAAATTTTGCTCTTCCAACAAACGCAAATCGGTACGAATGGAAACTTCCGATACATTAAATCGTTTGGCGAGATCGTTGACTAATACGCTACCGTTTTCTTTTAATAATTCGATAATCAGGTTTCGGCGGTCAAAAGTATTCATAAATATTCCTTATATAGCAAAAATAAAAGCGTACGAAAGTTTCATACGCTTTTATTATATTACGTTTCACTGAAATTTTAAGACTATTTTTCCATTCATCGGCTTGCCGTCAAGCTTTTCAACTTCGGTAATATAATCTTCAATGAAATTCACCGACGCAGTCAGTTTATCGAATTGAATTTTACCTTGTTTAACCAATTCGATTGCCTTCGTCCATTCATCCCCCGGCCAAGGCGCGGAATAATTCATCCAAGAACCGAGAATACTCAACTCCTTACGCAAAATCAAACCGAACACTTTCTGATTCAAGGTTAAATCATTATGTAAGGTGCCGACCAATGCCACTTGCGCACGTGGGCCTGCAATTTTTATTGCCAGTTCAACCGTTTGCGGCACACCGGCAGTTTCCAAAACGAGTTGGTCAAAACGACTGTCGAATAATTGTTTTTCAATTTCTTCTGCGGCTAATTCACGGGAATTGAAGGTTTGCGTCGCACCCAGTTCTTTCGCCAGCGCCAGCTTTTCGTCGTTAATGTCAATCACCTTCACGCTTTTGGCGTCCAATGCGGCGGCGCATTGGGCGGCGAGTAAGCCGATGGTGCCGGCCCCTATCACAATTACGTTTTTATCTGCACAGCCCTGCGCCAGATTAATGGCATGCAGACCCACCGTAATCGGTTCGATAAAAGCATCGTGCAAGGGGTTGGAATCCGGTGATACTTTCACCAAATTTTTCTTGTTGACGCCAATATATTCTGCATTGGCGCCGAAACGACGGGAACCGATGAAATTGTAGTTTTTACATAACGAATAATATCCTTTGCGACATTCCTCGCAGTCGAAACAAGGTTGCAACGGTGCACAAACCACTAAATCCCCTTTGCGGAATTCAGTCACGCCTTTTCCTATTTCCTCTACCGTACCACAAAACTCATGCCCTAATACGATAGGGTAAAAATGCGTACCATGATGAAATATGCGCGGAATATCGGAACCACATACGCCCGAATACAGCACTTTTACCAGCACGTCTTCCTCATCTTCGATTTTCGGCGTCGCAATTTCCGCCAGCACCAATTTCCTGTTTTCTTCAACAACAACCGCTTTCATTTTTTAACTCCTCAAAAACGCTTTAATTTTTGACCGCACTTTCAGCCACCCGATCCGCCTTTTCAAAACCTTTTGCGCGGCGCCAAGTTAAAAACACACCCAGCGCATAGATACAGCCGATAACCAGCAATCCGATAAGATTTTCAACGGTACAGAGTTGTACCAGTAAATAGGTGATCGGCGAACCGCCCTGATCCATCGACGCCACCTGTTCGCCCGCCTTCAATGTGCCGGCATTAGCGGCTAATTGGGTATTCAATGCAATGGTTTGGGTCGCAATCCAAAGAGTGATGGACATGATGATCACACCCGAAATCAGCGTTCTGAATAAATTGCCCTGATGCACCGCTACCGCCATGGCGCTAAATCGCCGAAAGGCAGCACCTGATTTCCCAGTAAGATAACGGCAATCAAAATAGTCAGCGGAATAAAAATCAAACTGGCGGACACCACTGAGGTATGTCCAAGCAAGAGCGCCGGATCCAAGCCGATAAGAAATTCTTCACCACCGAAACGCGCCTGTAATTTTTTACGCGCTTGTTTGGCAATGGGTGTTAAACCGTCCATAATCGGTTTGATCACACGTGGCATTAATAACATCACAGCAGCCGTTTTTACCGCTAACTGCAAAATGTCTTTTAACGGATAGCCCGCCAAAATACCGATAATAATCCCCATTACAAAACCGACGGTGACCGGCTCGCCGAACGGTCCGAAGCGTTTTTGCAAATCGTCGGCGGAAAAATGCACTTTATTCAATCCCGGAATTTTTTCGATAATAATGTCGGTCAATACTGCAATCGGTCCCAAATATGCCGATGTGCCGTGCGGAATGGCGATGCCGTCCAGTTCAAAGAAATTCTTCGTATCGCGGCTGAACCAGTCGCCCAGTTTGTAAACAAACGCAGCATGAATCACAACCCCGAGAATGCCCAGCCAATAATAACCGGTAGCGATATGCACGATGGCGCCGGTGAAAGTCATATGCCAGATATTCCAAATATCCACGTTCACCACGCGGGTCAGTTTCAACAGCAACATAACGATATTCACCGCAATTGCGATAGGAATGGCGATTAACGCGATTTGCGATGCCCAAGTAATCGGTGCGGCGCCCGGCCAGCCGATATCCACTACGTTCAAATTAATATCAAACGCCTGTGCCATCGCTTTTGCCGCCGGTCCGATAGAATCCAACATTAAGCCGATAACCAGCCCGATCCCCACAAAGCCGATACCGATTTGTAATCCGGCTTTAAAGGAATCGCCGGCCTTCATGCCGACTAACAACGAAAGAATAATAATCACAATCGGCAGCATGACCGACGGTCCGAGATCCAAAATGTACTGCATGATTTGCGTAAACATAATGATTATCCTCTTAAAATCGTTAAGATTTTCTCTTTAAGCTGATCAATTCCGACACCGGAAACAAAAGGCATGCCGTGTACAATCGGAATATCGCCGTAGGTTTGAGTGATTTTCGAGGTGGTGCAAATCAAATCCACATCTTGAATATAACTGTCAATTTCATTGATTCGGCATTGCACCAGTTCCAGCGGAATATGGTTTGCTCCACATAATTCTTTGATTTCTTCCGCCGCTAAGGTTGAAGTGGCTACCGCGCCGCCACAGGCTACAATTACTTTCTTTTTCATACGCTTTACTCCTTGCTGTCAGTTAAAACTTAAATGTTGTTCAAGTAGGTCGGGCAACGCATTTTCCTCAGCCGTAAGAAGCTGCTCCACAAAGGCATTGTCCTGCAATTTTCCGAATAATTTACGCAACACCACCAGTTGATCCTGCGGATCGGTTACCACTAGCGCGATGATCAATTCGGCATCCACCTGACCATCTTCATCAGGACGGTTAAACTTCACCGGTTTGTTCGGGCGAATAAAATAAATCGCCGGTTTCAACGCGTGTTCGGCGTCGCTATGGGGAATGGCGACGGCCTGATATTCCAAGGCAATGCCGGTGGGAAAATCTTTTTCCCGTGCAAAAATCGCCTCGCGGTACGATGCTTTGACGAATCCTTCGGCGATAAATCTGTCCGCCAAATGGTGAAAAACCGCCCCGTAATCGGCAAAATCTACATCGGTTTTAATTAAAATGTCGGTTTTCATCAGCGTTCTCCTCGTTACAACCGAATGCATAATCGCTCAGCACCTGCTGAATCTTATCCAGAATAAGTGCGGTCGGTTTTGCCGGTATTTCTTTCAATAACACTTTGCGATATTGCTCCGGCAAATACTGGCTGAGTAAGCCTAACGGAATATTTTCTACGGACAGATTTTCAATTAATTTCTCCACCGCACCATTGATTCGCGCATTCGGCCAGTAGTAACGAATACGATCCGACAGACTGAAATGCAGATCAATCATGGCCTTGGAATGTTGCGACGAGTAATATTTACTCCAATATTTCGGTTCATCCTGCATGACCTGATCGATTACGTCTAATAAGTAACTTTTACGTTCCGGCGGGATCAATTCGTCTTCAATTTTTGCCAAGGCGAATAATGCTTCCCGTAACGCAAAGATTAATGCCGGTCCGACTTTTAAAATGGCGAAGTGATCTTTCACTAAATTGCGATAAGCATATTTTGTTTGATAATCGGTAGAATGGGCTTCAAAAACATAAGGTGTGGTTTCAATGAATTTCGACAGTTCTTGTGCCAATTCCGGTTTGTATAAAATGACATTGGAATGATCAAATTCTACACCCGGTTGCACGACCAACCCTGCCACACGTCGGAAGGCATCGTCCAGATTGAGTGTTGCAAATGCCTTGCGATGGGTCTCGATGGTTTCATTGGTGCTTGCCACCGTAGTAACGTCAACACGTTGAATAGCATGCACCTCACCACCCGGCACAGGCACTTCGGTACCGATGATATAGCTGATTTTGGCTTTTTGCTCTTCGCTTAACACGCTTTCAATGGCGGCGCATAGCTCTGCCGCGCGTTCGGCGACTACAGTCGGCGGAAGGGGTACAGGATCGTCAACACAAGACATTGAGGCATCCAAATGAATTTTAGTAAAACCCGCTTTCGCATAATCCATCACCAACGCTTTGGCTTTTTCCATTGCCGTTTCAGCCGATTCATTTTGCCAACAATTCGGTCCCAGATGATCGCCACCTAAGATAATGCGCTCTTTCGGAAAATTTACTTTTTCCGCAATCTGATAAACAAAGGATTTAAAATCTGCCGGTTTCATACCGGTATAACCGCCGAATTGATTCACTTGATTAGAGGTCGCTTCAATTAATACATCCTTATCCGTCTCCAAATCAAACCGCAACGCTGCTTCAAGCACCAGCGGATGTGCCGAGCAGACGGAACAAATGCCGATCTGTTGTCCCGCTTTGTGTTTTTTCACTAATTCTTTCATTATTTCCCTCCTTTTATACGTTGACCGGTGTGGCGGATTTCATCAACACATCGTTGAGTTCATTGATATTTTGCAAACCTTGCGTGCGCAGCCATTGTTCCGCCTGTGCCGCACCTTGGGTTTTAAATACTTCAGCGCTGCCCGCCCAAGTGGCGCGCCCGCACAATACGCCATTAAAGGTAGAACCCGCCGATTTGGCAAATTCAAGCGTGTCTTGAAACAATTTCGGCGAGACGCCTGCGCTTAGGAAGATAAACGGAATATCACTGCAATCGCTTTGCTCTTTAAAAAATGCCTGTGCGCTTTTTTGCGTATAAACATAGTCCTCACCATTTGTAAATCCTTGCACATAATTCATATCCACCGGCACTTCCACTTTTAAGACATCCACCGCAAAACGTTTATCCGAAAAGACTTTCATTGCTTCAATCACTTTTCTAGGTTTCATTTTTGCGAATTCTTTCTTATTCGAAATATTGGAATCATACGTCAAAATCTCCAAAAAGAACGGCATTTCCTCTGCGATACATTCTGAACCGACGCGTTCTACAAAAGTGGCTTTCACCTGATTAATCGCTTCACCTTCATCCACATCAAAGTACAACAGCAATTTCACCGCATCGGCCCCTTTCTCTTTCAACCTCTTAACCGATACATCATCAATCAAATCGGGAAAACGTCCGATTTTGGTTTTGTCATAGCCGGTTTTTTCGTAAGCCATAATTAAACCGCAATGCTGATCTTTTAATCCCGCTGCCTGCCAGCCGAATTCCGGATCCAATAAAATAGCAGAAGCCCGTGCCGTAAGATTCTCGGACACTAACCCTTTAAAAATTTGAAGCTGTTCATCCGTTACCTTTTCACCCAGCATCCGCTTCAGCGCACCACGCTGATCAATTGCTAAAGCGCGAAAAATTCGTTCTTTACCGTACAATTTTTCCAACCATTTTTGTTTAAGCGTTGCCATCTTTTTCTCCTGCTTTCGATATTTACTTAAAGCTTTCGATGTATTTTGAATTCATAATACATAATAAAATTATTTTGAATATGAAAACTTATGAAAGTTGTGATCAATATCACAAAACATTACAAATCGTATTTTCTAAAATTAATGGGCGATGCTTTGCCGGAATTCGGGTCAGAAAAAAGTGCGGTCAAAAATTTCAGTATTTTTTAAAGTAGAAGTGGTAGGCTAGGACAAGCACCATAGAAATCTGTCGGTTACAACCGGCAATAGCTGAAGAGAGGTGGTTAAGAACAAAAACCTCATACAAAAATTTACAAAACAAGTTATTTAATCTTATTTAAAAAGTTTTCTTACTATTTATTAATGAGTTACAGATATTCGAAGAAATAGAATGTAAGTTTTTGTAAATTACAAGTTTTTTTTTCATTTTTACGAACTATTTTTTCTGTTTCTAGTCTTAATAATTGCTAGTGCACTGCAAATGCAGTTGTCTTTAAAGTTTTCTTATATTTAAGACCTCCCCGCTATCCAGAATTGGGTAGCGGTTTTTTCTTTCTTAAGATTTTGTTTTAACAACTCGCTTTATTTTCTAACATATTCTTAATAACTTCTCGTTATGAAGCTAGTAACGATAATGCCTGACAATATAATATTTAACCTCTTTTTGCATACTTTTACCGATATTATAGATAAGCAAAGTGGGCCATCTGGGTTTTCTTATCTGAAACAATGCTGATATACCGTAAATTGAGTGCGAGTCGCCAGATCAACAATTTCCTGCCTGAAAATAACCCATGTTCGTTAAAGAACGGGACCTGCCATAACAGCAAAAAAAGCAGTATATTCTTATGTATATCAGAACGAAAATAGCGAGAAATAAGGTGATAAAAGTGCGGTGGTTTTTACAAACGTTTTTATTGACACAAAAAAGGACGCTCAAGAGCGTCCTTATTTTTTATCTAAACTTTAAAATTAAAGTGCAGATTTTGCTTTTTCAACTAATGCAGCGAAAGCCACTTTGTCGAATACGGCGATATCGGCAAGGATCTTACGATCGATTTCAACAGAGGCTTTTTTCAAGCCATTGATGAATTTGCTGTAAGATAAGCCGCTTTGACGAGCCGCCGCGTTGATACGTGCAATCCATAATTGACGGAACTGACGTTTACGTTGACGACGGTCACGATATGCATATTGACCGGCTTTGATCACCGCTTGGAAAGCAACGCGATACACGCGTGAACGTGCACCATAATAACCTCTAGCAGCCTTAAGAACTTTCTTATGGCGTGCTCTTGCAATAACACCACGTTTTACACGAGCCATTATTTAATCTCCTATGTAATATTTTTAACTAAAATGAACTGACGTACGTTATGCTTATGCGTATGGCAAGCACGCGACTACTAATACTAAGTCGGACTTAGCAACCATAGATTTATGGCGTAGATGACGTTTACGTTTTGTTGTTTTCTTAGTCAAAATATGACGTAAGTGAGATTGTTTACGCTTGAAACCACCGGAAGCAGTTTTTTTGAAACGCTTAGCAGCACCGCGTACTGTTTTAATTTTAGGCATTGTCTAATAACTCCGCATTATTTTTAACACTAATCACGCCTTTATCTTTAAAGCGATTACTGCGTTAAACCGCTTCGCCGTGCAAGTTGCACTGTCTTCAGCGGTTTGCCTTGTACTCACTTTAAATCTAAAAGGCTCTATCACAAATAATCAGGCGAATAAAAGTGCGGTGGAAAAAACACTTGGAATTTTCACCGCACTTTTGTTACTTGAAATGCACTGATTATTTCTTTTTCGGGGCAAGCACCATAATGGCTTGGCGACCTTCCAATTTACCCGGTGCAGATTCCACCACGGCAATTTCGGCTAAGTCATTTTTAACACGCTCTAACACGTCCAAACCGATATCTTGGTGAGCCATTTCACGTCCGCGGAAACGAACGGTGACTTTGGCTTTATCCCCATCTTCCAAAAAGCGAACCAGGCTGCGTAGTTTTACCTGATAGTCGCCTTCGTCTGTGCCGGGACGGAATTTAATTTCCTTCACCTGCACAACTTTCTGCTTTTTCTTCTGCTCTTTGGCAGTTTTGCTTTTCTCGTAAAGGAATTTACCGTAGTTCATAATGCGACATACCGGAGGTTCCGCATTCGGACTGATTTCCACAAGATCTAAAGCGACATTTTCCGCCATCTCTAATGCCTGTTGAATCGGAACAATCCCAACTTGTTCGCCATCCTGGTCAATCAAGCGGACTTCTTTCACTCTAATTTCGTCGTTAATACGATTAGGGCGATTTACTGCGGGTGCTTTTTTTACGGTTTTAATAATGACATTCCTCTATTAATTAAGTCACAAAACTGCTGTTTTATCTATTAAGAACAGAAGTTAGATTCATTTTTGACGCTCCGATAACGAGCAAAAAACGGGGTGCATTTTACAGAATTTTGCACCGTTAAGCAATAGCGAAACCGCGCATAAAAATTGATTTTAAAACCTTTTATAGCAATAAAATATTTATAGAAAGAAAATCGGCAATCCAATGCTAAGTAGTATAAAATATCACCACGCTAACGATTGGCGGTTTAACCCGTTTTTTACTTTTTATTTTTGTTATTTTAGGAAAATCAGGAGCTATTTATGAACAAATCCGTAAAAGAATATGCTTTCACCGAACAAAAAGTCCGTTGGGTAAAAAAACATACGCCGAAACTCCTCTCTTTCAGCATCACCCGACCTGCCGATTTTGATTTTATTGCCGGTCAATTTGCCAAATTAGGTTTTATGAATGGTGACAATTACGTTTCCCGCGCCTATTCCATGATCTCCTCCGAAACGGCGGAATATTTGGATTTTTACGCCATTTTAATTGAAGATGGCATCATGTCCGCTCACTTTAAACAAATGCAGGCGGGCGATACGTTACTGCTTGAGAAAAAGCCCGTCGGCTTTTTTACCGTTAACCGAATTCCGCAGGGCAAAGTATTAATTTTACTTGCCACCGGTTCTGGCATTGCACCTTTTTTATCCATGCTGCAAAGCGAAGAATTTTGGCAAAAAGCGGACAAAATCGTGCTGGTGCATTCCGTGTCTTATGCCGACGATTTAGTTTTTGAGCAATATTTGGCTGATTTAAAAGATCATTCCCTTATCGGTCAATATACCGATAAACTGATTTATCAACTGGTCATTACCCGAGAAAAAGTCAACGGCACATTACATCAACGTATCCCCCAATTACTGGAAAGCGGCGAATTGGAACACGCCTTAAATATCCGTTTTAACAAAGCCGATACGCGTTTTCTGATTTGCGGCAATCCGAATATGGTAAAAGCAAGCTACGACCATTTAAAAGCCAAAGGATACGCCCTTCATCGCGTACATAAAAATGGCGAGATTATGATGGAAAACGCGTTTTAAAGTGCGGTCGATTTTTGATGTGTTTTTAAAACGACATGATGCTCATCGCCCATTGGGTGAAGAGCAATTTAAACCCTATTAGACAAAAAAAGTGCGGTCAAAATTGACCGCACTTTTGCATTTGATATGTGAATTAGAACTACACTTCACCCAATAATTTCAACTCGCGGTTTCTCACTTGTTTTTTCAGAATGTCTAAAAATTCTTCCACGGTGAAGGTGCCGAGATCTTGACCTTTACGGGTGCGTACTGCCACTTTGCCGGCTTCAATTTCTTTGTCGCCACAAACCAGCATATAAGGTACGCGACGCAAGGTGTGTTCGCGGATTTTGAAGCCGACTTTTTCGTTACGCAAGTCGGTTTTTACGCGTAAACCGGCATCGGAAAGTTGTTTCGCGACTTGTTGCACATATTCCGATTGAGAGTCGGTAATGTTCATCACGACGGCTTGGGTCGGTGCCAACCATACCGGGAAGAAACCGGCGTATTCTTCGGTGATGATACCGATGAAACGTTCAATAGAGCCCAAAATCGCGCGGTGAATCATAACCGGGATTTTACGTTCGTTATCTTCACCTACATAGGACGCATTTAAACGTTCCGGCAGGAAGAAGTCTAACTGAATCGTGCCGCACTGCCATTCGCGATCTAAGCTGTCGGTTAAGGCAAATTCCAGTTTCGGACCGTAGAATGCGCCTTCGCCTTCCTGAATTTCATAAGACAAGCCGTTATGTTCCAACGCTTTCGCTAAGTCCGCTTCCGCTTTATCCCACATTTCATCGGAGCCGATGCGTTTTTCCGGGCGGGTGGAAAGTTTCACTTTGATATTTTCGAAGCCGAAAGTGTTGTAAATGTTGTACACCATTTTGATGCAGGAAGTTACTTCGCTTTCCACTTGATCCGGCATACAGAAAATATGTGCGTCGTCTTGGGTAAAGCCACGTACGCGCATTAAACCGTGCAAAGAACCGGACGGTTCATTACGGTGGCAAGAACCGAATTCCGCCATACGTAGCGGTAAATCACGATAAGATTTTAAACCTTGATTGAAGATCTGAACGTGTCCCGGGCAGTTCATCGGTTTGATGGCATATTCGCGGTTTTCAGAGGAAGTGGTGAACATCAAATCACCGTAGTTTTGCCAGTGACCGGTTTTCTCCCACAATACGCGATCCATCATGAACGGACCTTTCACTTCCTGATAATCGTATTGTTTCAATTTGGTGCGCACGAAAGTTTCCAGTTCACGGAAAATTGTCCAGCCGTCATTGTGCCAGAACACCATGCCCGGCGCTTCTTCCTGCATGTGATATAAATCTAATGCCTTACCGATTTTACGATGATCCCGTTTTGCCGCTTCTTCTAAGCGTTGCAAATAGGCTTCAAGTTGTTTTTTATCCGCCCATGCAGTGCCGTAAATCCGTTGCAGCATTTTGTTTTTGCTGTCACCGCGCCAGTACGCGCCGGCAATTTTCTGTAATTTGAAATGATGACAGAAACGCATATTCGGCACATGAGGGCCGCGACACATATCGATATATTCTTGGTGATGATAAAGTGCCGGCGTTGCGGTGCGTTCAATGTTTTCATCTAAGATCGCCATTTTGTAAGGCTCACCGCGTTTCTCAAAGGTATCTCTTGCTTCTTGCCAACTCACCGGCGTTTTGATGACGTCATAATTGGTTTTCGCCAATTCCAACATCCGTTTTTCAAGGGCATCCAAATCTTCTTGGGTTAAAGAGCGGTCTAAATCCACGTCATAATAGAAACCGTTGTCAATGGTCGGTCCTATCGCCATTTTGACGTTTGGGAATAATTGTTTAATGGCATGACCGAGCAAGTGTGCGGTGGAGTGACGGATAATTTCCAAACCGTCTTCATCTTTGGCGGTAATAATTGCAACACGGCTGTCTTCGGTAATCAGGTCGCAGGCATCTTTGCGTTCGCCGTTGACGCGACCGGCGATGGTCGCTTTTGCAAGTCCCGCGCCAATATCTTGAGCAACTTCCAATACGGTAACAGGTTTATCAAATTGACGTTGTGAGCCGTCAGGTAAAGTAATAATCGGCATAATAAATCCTTATACAGTGGTCACCCATACGCAAGGTGACTTGTTTCATTTCATTTAAAAACACTTAAAAAAACCACCGCACTTTTATCATCCTTACAAGCGGACAAATCAAATGCGGCGCGCAATTTTAACATATTTTACAATGGCAACCAAATGTCTAAATTTTGACTTGAGTCACAGTAATTTTTTCTCAATCTTTTACACTACAAGCGTGATTAACCGAAAAGAAGGAACATAGTATGTGGAAGTCGATTTCTCAAGTTTTAGCTGATCAATTCGGGGCGTATTATTCCATCAAAAATAAAACCAAAATTCATACGGGCGAAATGCATGAATCTTGGCTCATTGATGACGGCATTCAACCCATCTTCGTGAAATTGAATGAAAAGTCCTACCGTTCCATGTTCCGCGCCGAAGCGGATCAATTGATCCTTTTAGGCAAAACCAACACCGTACGCGTGCCCGAAGTGTATGGTGTGGGTTGTTCACAAAATCACAGTTTTTTGTTATTGGAAGGGTTAAATATGCAACCGAATACGCTGCAAAATATGGCGGAATTCGGTGAACAGCTCGCCCGTTTGCATCAATATCAAGGCTCGGAAAACTACGGTTTGTCTTTTGATACTTGGCTTGGTCCGCAATACCAACCGAACGAATGGAGCAATCACTGGGCGAAGTTTTTCAGTGAACAGCGGATTGGCTGGCAATTACAGCTTTGTGCGGAAAAACAACTGCATTTCGGTGATACGGAAACCATCATCAAAGCCGTGGCGGCGCTACTGGCAAAACATCAGCCGCAACCGTCTTTGCTGCATGGCAATCTGTGGATTGAAAATTGCGCCAATATTGAGGGACATACCGTCACCTATGACCCGGCGTGTTATTGGGGGGATCGGGAATGCGATTTGGCGTTTACCGAATTATTTGAGCCATTCCCGCGTGAATTCTATGAAAATTATGACCGCACTTTTCCGCTGGAAGAGGGCTATCAGGATCGAAAAATCGTATATCAGCTTTATCATTTACTCAACTTCAGCAGCCGCTTCCACAGCAATTATGTGGCACTTGCCAATAAACGGGTGCACGATGTATTGCAACGCTATGAAAATCTTTAATCTCCACACAAAAAAGAAAGGGCACAATGCCCTTTCTTTATATCAATATATCGATGAGTTAACCATTATTTTTGATATAACGGTGTAGGTCCTATTTCGCCGCCAACTTGTTTACTTTCATCTTTTGGTGTGATACCGGAAGATGAAATTTCAACACGACGGTTTGGACGTAAACAGCTGACTAATTGGCCGGCTTTAACATTGTTACAGGCTTTAACTTGGTGAGCTTCACCGTAACCAACTGCATTAATTTGAACATCAATACCTTGTTCAATTAAACGGTTTTTAACACGATCCGCACGACGTTGGGAAAGATCCATGTTATACGCTTCGGAACCTAAACGATCGGTATAACCGGCAACTTTTACTTCCTGCGCTTTGGATTCTTTTAATTGTGCCGCCACTTTATCAACCACTTCTCGACCTTTCGCCGTTAACGTATCTTTGTCGAAATCAAATAAGAAATCGGCGGTTAAAGAGTAAGAAGAATTACCGTTACAACCGTTCGGATACCAATAGAAGTTTTGTGCGTTCATGTCGGAATCGAATAAGATTTTGTATTGACATACTTTGTGCTCGCCGTTTTCACGGTAGTTAAACACATAATCCCACTCGCGAACACTGAATAAACCTTCAGCGAAGTGCGGACGACCAATCAAGTTATAAAGCTGATCTTTATTCATACCTTTTTCAATCATACGAACATTGTCCCAGTTCGGCCAGGAACCAAATTGGCTACCGTTATGATTAAATGTAGATTTTTCAATTTGAGGCCATACTAATTCAGAACCTTCGGCAAGAGTACCTTCTTTAGATACTTTACTTAAGTTACCACAAGCAGCAAGAGTTGCCGCTGCGATTGCAGATAATAAGAAATGTGAGAATTTCATCTGTTTTACCTTATTTTTAGGTGAGTAGAATGATCCAAAGGAACCATAGATATAATAAAAAGAAGGCTCAAAAAGCAATAGCGCAACTTCAATTTCAGCTCCGTATGGTAATTACAAAACGGATTAAAGTAAATCCGAGTTTTCTATTTTCAATCAATCTGTGTAAATAAAATCGACAAAATATAGGACGTTATATCAATGTTCTTTCATTTTTCTTAAGCCAACGTAACGCAATATTATCGGCACTTTCTTCCACCTGTTTACCGACTTTTTGTAATAACGATTTCTTCACCGCATATTTTACGCCAATAACCGATTTCTCTTTCATCGCCTGTAATAACAAATCATCGCTGGTCATAATGTCATCCACTAAATTTAAATTTAATGCCTGCTGACCGAACCAATGTTCCCCTGTTGCCACTTTATCCAGATCCAAGTGCGGTCGATTCTGTGCGACAAATTGCTTGAATAATTGATGGGTTTCTTCCAATTCCTGTTGGAATTTTTGCTTTCCTTTTTCGGTATTTTCACCAAAAATCGTCATAGTGCGTTTATATTCGCCTGCCGTCATCACGTCTACATCCACATCATATTTTTTTAATAGGCGATGAACATTTGGAATCTGTGCTACCACACCGATAGAACCGATAATGGCAAAGGGTGCGGATACAATTTTATCGGCGACACAGGCCATCATATAACCGCCGCTTGCTGCTACTTTATCCACGGCAACGGTTAATCTAATATTGCGTTGTTTCAAACGCATTAATTGAGAAGCAGCGAGCCCATAGCCATGTACAACACCGCCCGGGCTTTCCAAGCATAGCAAAACTTCATCAGTAGGCTTGACAACTTGAATAATAGCGCTGATTTCCTCTCTTAGCGCTGCTGTCTCCGAAGCAGAAATATCCCCCTTAAAATGTAAAACATAAAGAATTGGCTTACGTTCTTCTTCCGGATTTTCGCCTTTTTTACGTTGCGCTTTTAATGCTTTTGCTTTCGCTTTTTCCGCTTTTTTCTCAGCTTTTTCCGCCGCTTTTAATTCGTCTTCGGTGAGGTGAAAATCGCTTAATTTTTTACCATTTTCCTCAAATTCTTTGGATAAATCGGTAATCACCAATTCACCGTGTAAATGCGCTTTTTTCTGTTTGATCGCAATAATCATCGCGACCACGGCGGCGATCACAAGTAATAGCGTGATAACTTCCAAAAGAAATACACCATAACCAATAAAAATTTCCGACCACATAATTTTTCCTTCATATTATTAATAAGAAACCAGATTATAGGAGAAGCCTTTCCTTAAAGCTACTTTATCTCTCAAATAAATCGGATTATTAACCCATCGTTAACAGTGCTTTTCAAAAGACCACCTTTATTTTTAAAAAACACTCGTTAAAATGACCGCACTTTTCACTCATTCATTTAGGAAGAAATAAAATGGACAACGTTCTTATATTAAAATCCAGTATTCTGGCAGGCAATTCACAAACCAATCAATTATCTGATTATTTGGAAAGCAAGCTTGCAGGCAAAAATATCGTCGTGCGCGATCTTGCGGTAAATCAACTTCCTCACTTTGATGCCACTGCTACAACCGCCCTACGCGGTCAACCGACGACAGCGGAAGAAAATGCACTATTGGCGTTATCTGATGAATTGGTCGCCGAAATTAAAAACGCAAACACCATTATCATCAATGCACCGATGTATAACTTTAATATCCCTACCCAATTAAAAAGCTATTTTGATTTCATTGCACGCCCTCGCGTAACATTCCAATATACAGAGAAAGGCCCTGAAGGATTATTAACAGACAAAAAAGCCGTGGTATTAGCTGCATTCGGCGGGTTACATCAAAATCAATCTTCTGATATTGTCACCGCATACTTAAAAATGATTTTAGGTTTCGTGGGCATTACCGATGTGCAATTCGTGTATGCAGAAGGCATTGGTTTTGGTCCTGAAGCGGTTGAAAAAGCACAAGCGCAAGCGAAAGCAGAAATAGATAAAATTGTGGCCGCACTTTAATTCTATAAGAAACAAAAAAGCACCTTACAGGTGCTTTTTTATCTAAAGTACAGTGAAATTAAAGTGCGGTCATAAAAAACAACGTTTTTTATTAATGCAATTTTAATGATGGGCGCAGGAAGCGATTCAAATGCCCTACCACAATAATCAAACCGGTTTTAAAGCAGCCGTGTAACGCCGCCTGATGCATACGATAAAGTGAAACATATACCCATTGCGCGATTTTCCCTTCAATGGTCATCGAAGAACCGCCCGTGATTTTACCGCTTAAGGCACCAAAAGCGGTGAATTCCGATAAGGAAACCAACGATCCCTTATCATTATATTCAAAGTCTTTTAACGGTTTATTATCAAATAAAGCAACCATATTTTTCGCACATAAACTTGCCATTTGATGGGCTGCCTGCGCCTTAGGCGGAACCGGTTTTCCATCATCTTGCATCAAGAAACAACAGTCCCCCATAGCAAAAATCGTACTGTCGTTTGTAGTTTGTAACGTCTTCTTCACAACAAGTTGATTAATGCGGTTAATTTCCAAACCATCGAAATTTTTTGTAATGGTTGACGTGCGAATGCCCGCCGACCACACGATTAAATCTGCAGCAATTAACTGACCATCTTTTGTCACCAATTGTTTTTTATTCGCTTCAACAATCATCGTATTAGTTTTTACATCTACGCCGAGTTTACGTAATTCTTCCGTGGCGTCATTAGAAATACGCTCCGGCAAGGCTGGCAGAATACGCGGACCGGCTTCTACTAAGGTGACTTTTAAGCGGCTGCTGTCAATTTGACCGTATCCATAAGAAGACAAATGCTCTGCCGCATTATAAAGTTCGGCAGAAAGTTCCACGCCCGTTGCGCCCGCGCCAACAATGGCGATATTAATACGCCCGTCTTCCACCAATTGTTGTTTACTCTCTTCCTCACCAATATCATCCAGGGCTTGATTTTCACGGAATTTAAGGAACAGCTCCAACATTTTGTGTTGGAAGCGCATGGCTTGTGACGGGTTATCTAAGAAGATACAGTTTTCTGCCACGCCTTTGGTATTGAAATCGTTGGATTTACTGCCGATGGCAATGACTAAATAATCATAAGGAATACGACGGGAAACCACAATCATATCGCCGTCTTCACCGTAAACCGGGGCAAGTTCTACATATTTGTGCTGACGATTTAAGCCAACCATGGAACCTTGCTCAAAATTGAAATGATGATTGCAGGCATGGGCACGATAACTCAAAGCCTCTACGCCGTCATCTAATGCGCCTGTTGCCAATTCATGCAATAACGGCTTCCATAAATGGGTTTGGTTACGGTCAATTAAAGTGACATTAGCGCGTTTTTGACATCCAAGTTTGTTGCCTAAGTGGGTGGCAAGTTCTAACCCACCGGCACCACCACCGACAATAACGATGTTTTTCATAACTACCTCTAAACTAAATAAAAAAATTGCAAAATTTAATTAACAATATTTTAACACCAATTTATTATTTTTGCTTAGGGTTGATTTGTAAAAAAAGTAAAATACCTCGCTACCATTATGTAAATACAAAAAAGGGCAATATAGAATTGCCTTTAAGAGTTCATTGAGTATTCTTATATTCTTGACTAGACTTGCGGCGTGTGATCCACAAGCAAATAATGTTTCGCAATGTTTAAGAATTTTTCTGTTTGCTCTTTTTCCCATTGCGCATCTTTGCCTAATTCTTTCGCCAGAATATTTGCCACTTTTGCTGCACTGTCCATCGCCGCACGGGCATCAAGGAACAACAAACGCACGCGGCGGGCAAGGACATCTTCCACAGATTGCGCCATTTCCTGACGAGCCGCCCAAACCACTTCTGCAACAGTATTCGGGTGACGCGGGTGAATTTTTTCCGCCATTTCCGGATTTTCCGCTTCTAAGGCTTTAATTGCCGGGATGTCGGCACCGTAAATATATAAGTGATTTTTCAAATCCACCTGTTCCGCAGGAATTTTACCGTGAATCGCCAAATTCGTGGTGACACAGGCTTTTTTCGCCAATTGCGGATGCACTTTCACGGCTTCATCCACCGTATCTTCCGACATTTGACGATAAGTCGTCCATTTGCCGCCGGTAATGGTCACCAAACCGCTATCGCTCACCACCACTTTATGGCTACGGGACACTTCTTTGGTGCTTTGACCGGCTTTTTCCGGCGCCGCTAACGGACGTAAACCGGCAAAAATACTCAATACATCATCGCGAGTAGGCTTCTTGGTTAAGTACTGACCTGCCGTATCCAAAATAAATTGAATTTCCTGCTCCAATGCAATTGGTTCGTAAGACGGTTCTTTCACCAGCGTATCCGTTGTCCCGACTACCAGTCGTTCATGCCATGGCACGGCGAATAAAACACGACCGTCGGAGGTTTTCGGGATCATTAACGCGTCATCGCTCGGTAAGAAGGATTTATCCAATACCAAATGCACCCCTTGGCTTGGCACCACGAATTTTTTATCGGTACCGTGATCCATGGATAAAACCTCATTCATGAATACACCGGTGGCATTAATCACTGCCGTACCATGCACGTTATATTGTTCGCCGTTTAATTCATCGGTAAATTTAACGCCGTTGATTTTACCTTGCTCGTCTTTTAACAACTCGGTCACTTTCGCATAGTTAAGTACGGTACCGCCTTGTTCAACCACGGTTTGCGCGATATTTACCGCTAGGCGGGAATCATCAAACTGACCATCTTTATACACCACGCCGCTTTTTAAATCGGTTCCGTTTAAGGTTGGTAAACGCTGCATCGTGGTGTCTTTATTAATAGCAATGGTTTTGCCCAAACTTAAATCGCCGGATAAATAATCATACAACCCCAAGCCGACACGATATTTCACGCTGTCGATAAGATTGTAGTTAGGAATAATAAAATTCTGATTTTTGAACAGGTGGGACGCGTTTTTTGCTAAACGACCGCGTTCGCGCAAAGCTTCTCTTACTAACGCCACATCGCCTGCCGCCAAATAACGTACGCCGCCGTGAACTAATTTGGTACTACGGCTTGAAGTCCCTTTTGCAAAGTCATAACCTTCCAACAGCAAGGTTTTATAGCCGCGGGATGCCGCGTCTAAAGCAATCCCTAAACCGCTGGCGCCGCCACCGATGACGATAAAATCCCACTTATCCGCACTCTTCACTTTTTCAAGTTCAGTATTTCTTTGCATTTTCCACCTCGAATTTGATGTAAATTTGTTTATTTTTAAACCCAAATGTTCGTTTATGCTCATTTTAGCATAGCAAACGAAACCAAAGGAAACAAAGGCGCGGACAATTTTCAAATATTGTGATCATGATCACGCTTAACACTATTCATAATTCAGATAGTGGATTTAGTTTCCAGTTTAATGAAAAATTTGGGGGAGAATAGCATGCCAATGTATTGACTAAACACACCTTTGGAGAATAAGAAACACTGAAGAAAACCACCGCACTTTTAACTCAAAAATGCCAATCCGAATTGATACAACTGATTTTTCTTATAACCGTAAAGCTCCGCCACAATAGCAGCAGCTTTTTTTAACGGCAATTCGCGGCTGATGAGCTCAAGGGCTTTTATGGCTTGCGGCGAGATTTCTTCGGCGTTTTCTTCTTTCTTTTTGCCTTCGACGATTACCACCATTTCGCCTTTGGTGCGATTAGGATCTTCTTGCAGCCAAGCCAGCAAATCCGCCAACTGATCACCATGAATGGTCTCCCAGGTTTTGGTGATTTCACGGGCTAAAACCACATAACGTTCGCCACCGAACACCGTTTGCATATCCGCAAGGCTGTCTAAAATGCGATGGGTGGATTCGTAGAAGATTAAAGTGCGGTCTTCTTCGGCGACGTTTTTCAGTTTGTCCAAACGGGCTTTGCTTTTCGCCGGTAGGAAGCCTTCAAAACAGAAACGATCGGACGCGATGCCGGACGCGCATAACGCGGTAATTGCCGCGCAAGCACCGGGCAGCGGCACAACCCGAATGCCGGACTGACGACATTGACGCACCAAATGAAAGCCCGGATCGCTGATAAGCGGCGTACCTGCGTCGGAAATTAACGCAATGTTGATGCCTTGTGATAATTTCTCCACCAACGCGCCCGCTTTTTGTTGTTCGTTATGATCATGCAATGCAAAAAACGGCTTTTTAATCCCGTGATGGCTTAATAACAACCCGCTGTGACGGGTGTCTTCCGCCGCGATTAAATCCACTTTTTGGAAGGCGTCTAACGCCCGTTGGGTGATGTCCTGCAAATTGCCGATGGGGGTGGCGACGATGTATAAAATTCCTTTTGAATTGCTCATTTCGTGCTTCTTTTATTTGCTTTTAGTTGGTGAGATAAGTAAGATCGCTCCGATTGTTTAAACCAATGGAGTAATTATGCCTATTCTATTACAACGCATTAATTTAAAAAATCGATTAATGCCCTTTTTATTTACGCTCTTTTTAGCCGGTTGTACGACGAATTTCTTCGGCAGCAGCTTCACCGGCGAGCTAAAAAAAGATGCGAATGCCAGCTCCGAATTTTACATGAACAAAATCGGACAAACACAAGATATTGAAGATCAGCAAACCTATAAACTTTTAGCCGCGCGCGTTTTAGTTACCGAAAATAAAGTGGCGCAAGCGCAATCTTTATTAAATGAATTGACCGAGTTAAATCCGGAACAGTTATTAGATAAAACCTTGATTGATGCCGATATTGCAGCAGTGAAAGGTCAAAATAACGAGGCGGAAAACTTACTCAGAGACATTGATTTAACCCAATTAAGTGCTTCTCAAGTCGGGCGTTATTACGCGGTGAAAGCCCGTGTTGCAGAAAACCAAAATGCCATTATTGATGCGCTGAAAGCGCGCATTGAAATGGATCAGGTGTTGAGCGATGTGCAAAGAAAACAAGAAAATAATGACCGCACTTGGGCATTATTACGTCGTACTAATCGTGGTTTAATCCATAATACGTCCGATGAAGGCAATTTGGCTTTAGCCGGTTGGTTGGCATTAGCCCGCGCCTATAACGACAACTTAAATCAAGCGACTCAATTAAGTCAGGCATTACAAAGCTGGAAGTCATCCTATCCGAGCCACTCCGCCGCCTATTTATTCCCAACCGAGTTACAGGGTTTATTTAACTTCCAACAAACCGCCCTTTCACAAATCGGTTTGCTTTTACCGTTAAGCGGTAACGGTCAGGTTTTGGGTAACACCATTAAATCCGGTTTTGATGCGGCAAAAGGCGAAGATACCACTATTCAGGTGCAAGTGTATGACACCGTAGCCACCCCGATGAACGAAATCATCGAACAAGCCAGACAAGCCGGTGTGCGCGCCCTTATCGGTCCGTTATTGAAACAAAATGTGGATGTTATTTTTAACAATCCGTCCGCCATTCAAGGCTTAGACGTGCTTGCCCTGAATTCCACCCCGAATGCCCGCGCCATCGGTCAGGTGTGTTACTACGGTTTATCGCCTGAAGACGAAGCGGAATCCGCCGCCAACAAAATGTGGCGTGACGGCATTCGCGAACCGATGGTCGCCGTGCCGCAAAATGATTTAGGACAGCGTACCGCAACCGCATTCAATGTGCGTTGGCAACAATTATCCGGCACCGATGCGAATATCAAATATTACAACCAAGCCGGTGATGTCGGCGTTGCATTACAAGGACAAAGCGTACAAGGGCTGTATATCGTTGCGAAAAGTGAAGAATTATCCGACTTGAAAAGCGTCATTGATAACAGCGGCAACAACATTAAATTGTACGCCAGCTCACGCAGCAACTCCTCCAACAATGGACCTGAATATCGTTTATTGATGAACGGATTGCAATTCAGCGATATTCCGTTCTTTAAAGATACGGATTCCGCGCGATATCAAAAAGTGGCGACCGAAACCAATAATGATTATTCCTTAATGCGTTTATATGCGATGGGTGCCGATTCCTGGTTATTAATCAACCATTTCAATGAACTTCGCCAAGTACCGGGCTACAACATTGACGGTTTAACCGGTAAATTAAGCGCCGGCCCGAATTGTAATATCGAACGTGATATGACCTGGTTCCAATACCAAAACGGCGGTATTCAGGTATTGAATTAAGCGGAACCGATGTTCTCACTAAAACGTCAACAAGGGGCGAGATTTGAACACAAAGCTCGCCTCTTTTTAGAATCTAAAGGCATGAAATTTCTTGCCGCCAACCAAAATTTCAAGTGCGGTGAACTGGATTTGATTATGTTGGAACAAAATACCATCGTATTTGTGGAAGTGCGCCAACGTAAAAACGATCATTTCGGTTCCGCCGTGGAAAGCGTAGATTGGCAAAAACAACAACGCTGGCTGAATGCGGCGGCACTTTGGCTGGCACAGCGGGAACAAAGTTTAGAAGACACCGATTGCCGTTTCGATTTGGTCGCGTTTGGTAAAACCGAGCAAGACATTCAATGGATCCCCAACTTTCTTGATTAATATTCTTCAATATGCAAAACAAACTCAATGATTTATATGAGGAAAATATCAAAACTCATATTTATTCCAAAAGTCTGCTCAGTGCGCAAATCATCGATGCGACACAGCACCTGATTGCCTGCCTGTTGCGCGGCAATAAAGTCATTGTCTGCGGCGACGGTCGTTCTTACATTAATGCACAATGTTTAGTGGCAAATTTGCTTAACCGTTATGAGCTAAAACGCCCGAGTTTTCCTTCCGTGTTATTGAGCCTGGATAGTGCGGTCGGTTCGACTTTTGTTTCCGACAATACGCCGGAAAAACTGTACCAACACCAATTCAACGCCATCGCACGGTCAGGCGATATTTTGGTGGCGTTCGCGCCTTTAGGAAATGAAAACAATGTGCTCAATACGGTTACACATGCCGTGAACAAAGAGATCAATGTGATTGTCTTAACGGGTAACAGTAACGATCATATTCAGGGAATTTTGACAGACAAAGATTTACAAATTGCAGTGCCGAGCAGTAAGGAAAGTCGCATACTGGAGAACCATTTGTTCATAATTAACAGCATGTGTGAACTCATTGATTTTCAATTATTTTCACATTCATAACTTGACAAAATCGGACGTTTCAAGCCACACTAGCGCCCGGTTGTTACACATAAAGGAGATGACCATGTTAACAAGTCCACTAAAAAAACTGGTATTAATTTTCGGTAGCGCAATGTTATTACAAGGTTGCGTTGCCGCTGCCATCGGAGGCGCCGCAGTTGCCGGCGCAACCAAAGTGGCAACCGACCCGAGAACCGTTGGTACGCAAATTGATGACGAAACCCTGGAAACCCGCGTGGATTCGGCAATCAGAAAAGACCAACAACTTAAATCCGAAGCGCGTATCAGCGTCACCTCTTACAGCGGCCGTGTGTTATTGACCGGCCAGGTTCCAAACGAAAGTTTGCGCGAAGTCGCCACCAATTTGGCGAAAGGCGTACCAAACGTCAATGATGTGTACAACGAAGTACGCGTCGGACCGAAAGTGAATTTCACCCAAATCAGCAAAGACGGTTGGATCACCAGCCAAATCAAATCCAGAATGTTGATTGATTCCAAAGTGAAAACCAGCGACATCAAAGTCATCACCGAAAACAACGAAGTATTCCTGATGGGCAACGTGACCCAAGACCAAGCCAACGCCGCCGCAGAAATCGCGCGTAACATAGCAGGGGTAACGAAAGTCATTAAAGTGTTCAATTACTTAAACTAATCCTAAACTAACCCACAAAAAGTGCGGTTGTTTTTAAAGATGTTTTTTATCGCAAGGGCGGGCTTTATACCCGCCTTTTTTCTGTATGAGATATTCGGACGGGCACAGACCCCTGTCCCTACGTTAAACAGAAATTATTCTGCCTCCAGCTCATGCGCCTTTTTCAACATTTCCTCTTCATTTAATTTCAACAAACGGGAAATGGCATTGCGATAAGAAATTTCCAGGCTCTCACGACTGGTCGCCATCACGCCTTGGTCAATTAAAAAGCCGTCTTTTACGTCATATACCCAACCGTGCAACGACAATTTTTTCCCGTTCTTCCAGGCATTTTTCACAATAGACGAACGCCCCAGGTTATATACCTGTTCCGCAACGTTTAATTTTGTCAGCATATCGGCACGGCGCTCCGAAGAAAGATTACCAAGCAAATGACTGTGCTTAAACCAAATATCGCGAATATGTAACAACCAGTTATTGATCAACCCTAAATCCTGATCGTTCATTGCTGCATGAATACCGCCGCAATTGGTATGTCCGCAAATAATAATATGCTCAATATTCAACACATCCACCGCATATTGCACTACGGAAAGGCAGTTTAAATCAGTGTGAATCACCTGATTTGCAACATTACGATGCACAAATAATTCTCCCGGTTCCAGGTTGGTTAATTTCTCCGCAGGTACACGACTGTCCGAACAACCGATCCACAAATAATGGGGCTGCTGGTGCTCCGCCAATTCCTGAAAATAGGTGGAATTTTCCTCTTTCATACGGGTTGCCCAGCTGTAATTATTGGCAAACAGTTGTTCTATTTTTTTCATATGTTCCTACTCCTGCGATAAATCAAAAAGGAACATAGTATAGCCCAGAACCGCTACTTGATAAAATTTCTTTTTAGCATAACCTATTATTTCCAATAGTAATTTTTCGGCTAACCGAAAAATAATAAAAATAATCTGTAAGCATTTGCGCCCTACTCCGTCTAACGTATATGAAAAGGTACCATTTTCATTATGCTAAATTATGAAGGAGTTATTATGAAAAAATCAAAATTAGTTGTGGCGCTAGCCGCAATTTTATCTTGTGCAGCAATCCCGACAACCGTTATGGCAGAAAATAACGTTCAACAAACTATGGAGAAAAGCAATATGTCCGAAGCTAAAAAAGATCTTCACGAAATTTATTTGGCTGGTGGCTGCTTCTGGGGCATAGAAGCTTATATGGAGCGCATTTACGGCGTGGAAGATGCGATTTCAGGATACGCTAATGGTAAAAGTGATAAAACCAATTACCAAAAGATCGGCATTACCGATCATGCAGAAACGGTCAAAGTAACTTATGACCGCAATAAAGTTTCCTTGGATAAATTGTTGAAATACTATTTCCAAGTTATTGATCCGACCAGCGTGAACAAACAAGGCAATGATCGCGGTAGACAATATCGTACCGGTATTTATTATCAAGATACTGCTGATAAATCTATAATCGAAAAAGAAATTACTGCTTTGCAAGGAAAGTATAAAAATAAAATTCAGATTGAAGTGGAGCCGCTACATAACTATATCGTGGCAGAAGAATACCATCAGGATTATTTGAAGAAAAACCCAAACGGCTATTGCCATATTGATTTGGAGCAAGCCAATAATGTTATTATTGACGAGAAAGATTATCCGAAACCGAGCGATGCGGAACTGAAAGCTAAATTGACTCCGCTGCAATATAGCGTCACGCAAAACAAAAATACCGAGCATTCTTTCAGCAACGAATACTGGGATAACTTTAAACCGGGTATTTATGTGGATGTCACCACCGGTGAACCACTTTTCTCTTCCAAAGATAAATTTGAATCCGGTTGCGGCTGGCCAAGTTTCACCAAACCGATTACAAAAGAGGTCGTTACCTATCAAGACGATCACAGTTTTAACATGCTCAGAACGGAGGTAATAAGCCGCAGTGGTAAAGCTCATTTAGGACATGTTTTTGATGACGGTCCAAAAGACAAAGGCGGTTTGCGCTATTGCATTAATAGTGCCGCAGTTAAGTTTATTCCGTTAGAAGACATGGTAAAAGAAAACTATGGTTACCTAACTAATGCTGTGAAGGAGTAAAGGATGTTTGATCAACAACTATTAATCGGCACCGTATTCTTAGCGGGTTTAGCCTCCTTTTTATCGCCTTGCATTTTCCCCATTATCCCGATTTATTTCGGCATCTTGGCGAAAGGCGGTAGAAAAATTGTGAACACCTTTTTGTTCATTGCAGGTTTATCTTTAACCTTCGTCAGCCTAGGCTTCAGCTTCGGATTTTTAGGCAATTTATTCTTTAACGACAACGTGCGCATTATCGCCGGCATCATCGTGATTATTCTGGGAATCCATCAATTAGGTATTATCAAATTGAATTTCCTGGAAAGAACCAAAGTAGTTGAAGTAAAAACCGAAGGCAAAAGTGCCTCTTTTGAAGCCTTTTTCCTAGGGCTTACCTTCAGCCTTGGCTGGACACCTTGTATTGGACCGATTTTAGCATCAGTGCTGGCATTGTCCGGCGATGAAGGTTCCGCTCTATACGGTGCTTCTATGATGTTGGTTTATGTATTAGGTTTGGCAACGCCGTTTGTGCTATTCTCTTTATTCTCACAAGAGTTACTCAAACGCACCAAAGCACTAAACAAACACTTAGACAAATTTAAAATTATCGGTGGTTTACTCATTATCGTCATGGGGATTCTACTCATCACTAATAAATTACAATAAAAGGATACATGAATTATGAAAAAATTTATCGCATTAATTCTGATGGCAGTTAGCTTAAACAGCTTCGCAGAAGGAGAAAATTCATTGAAAGATGTGCAGTTTAAAGATCTTAACAACGCCACGGTCACACTGGATCAAGTAACCAGCAAAGGCAAACCGGTTTATGTCAAAATGTGGGCATCTTGGTGTCCGATTTGCTTGGCCGGCTTATCGGAAATCAACGAATTAAGTGGAGAACCGAACAAAAACTTCGATGTGGTTACCATAGTTTCACCGGGCAAAAAAGGGGAAAAAGAAACGCAAGATTTCATCGATTGGTACAAAGGATTAGATTATAAAAATATCATCGTATTGTTAGATGAAAATGGCGAAACCCTCAAACGTGCCAAAGTGCGCGGTTACCCTTCCAGCGTATTACTTGACGCGGATTTGAATATCCAAAAAACCGTACCAGGACATTTAGGCACGGCACAAATTAAACAGCTGGCAGGAAATTAATTCCCTAATACGAAAAAGTGCGGTCAAAATCCATTGTGTTTTTTGACCGCACTTTGATCTACTCCCCAAAACCTTGACACCTAATTTGAGGTGCGGATTATGTCCTACTCTTATCAATTTCGTTTAAAAATTATCAAGTAGCGCCGAGCAGGATTTTGGTATCCGTGAGATGGCTAAACTTCATCAGCTGAGAATTTAATTTTTGTCTTAACATTAGACGTGAATCTATGTTAAAATACTGCGCTTCAACTTAACTCATCTTAACATTTTTTAGGGTGTTAATATATCTAGGCAGACAACATGATAAGTAATCCGCAATATTGTAAAGTCGCGGTTTTATTTACATAATTTTCGTCTTTAGAACCATGCAAATATTGAGATGATACCATACCTTCTTCATTTTGAAATAAGGTATAGTTATACTGATTTTTATTTGGCCACGCTAAAATTTTAAAAGTCTTTAAATGGACTTTAAAGAACTTTTATTTGTTATCTATGCACTATATCAAATTCAATTTCTACATCAAAATAAAATAAACCATTTTGGTATATCATCATATAGTTAGATAACTCATTATCATATTATCTTCAACAGTTAATATTTTGCGAAATCGGTTTAAGTAAATTAACCAACATTGCGTAGAATAACTTTTTAGTCACATTGTTCATAAATACGCTGTTTTAATAAATACCCCTCTAGCTATCACAATTTATCAAATTTTGATAAGCGATCTGTTTACAAATCTCTGTATCGTAGTTTTGCTTACTTACCAGCGCACTTGTGCCGACAATCTTAAAATCATTTTTGACAGCAATTATACATATGGTTATAGTGCCTTGAAAACCATCCAAAGAAATCTAACCATTTGATAGTTATAAGGATTTAAACTGTTTAGCCGGTTGGCTATTATTTAGCGGTCAGCAAGTCGCAACACTTAGTGATCTTTATCATAAAGATTTTTGGAATTGTACTAGACAATCAGATGGATGGCTATTTGAATGGCATAGAGATTACCAATGAATCATTCCATACGTTACTTCCGCGTTTTATCAATGACGAAAGAGTGGTATTCGTCTTAGACCCGCCATATTTGTGGACGAAACAAGAGAGCTATAAGCAAGCACATTATTTCGATCTTATCAACTTCCTACGCTTAATTAACATTACACGACCACCCTATATCTTCTTCTCATCGACAAAAAGCGAGTTCGTGCGGTTTATTGAGTATATGTGTGAAGATAAAGTCAATAATTGGCAGGCATTTGATGGCGCACAAAAAATTACGATTAAGACAAGCCTGAACTATCAAGGGCAATATGAAGATAATTTAGTGTATAATTTTAGATAGAATAAAGGCTTAGTTTTTTCGCTAAGCCTTATTAATCATTCTTCTTCATTCAATTCGGATAATAAGCAATAAAACGGCGGAGTGGATGGGGCAAGGGTAGAGATTTTACTACGCTATCTTTGCGTCCGTCTTCAACAAATCTAATATCTAAAAATTCGGTGTTATACATAAGGTTTTGTCCGCGCACATTTGGCAAAGTATATTGCGATCCATCATTTATAACATAGGTATGTTCTTTTACGGCAACTAGTGCTAATTCTTGCATTATTTCCCGCCCGGTTCTCATGTTGATATTTGTCATTTTGTTGTTCCTTATTTTGTTTAACGTGACCACAGGATTACTCCGTTAAATTGGCATAGCTCTTTATTGGGTAACAAATAACTGAGTGCGGTCAACTTAAGCTGGGGAGGTATAGACGTCTAACTTCTGAATAAGCAGACAAAAGAAGCAAGGTTAATAGCTTGCCGTTTTTGTTTATGTGGATATGGTAATGCTGTGTAAAAGTTCAGAGAATTAGTCGTTGTTTGTGTGCAAAATTGGCCTAGCGTTATCAATTTTGATTCTGTAACAATTGCAGAGATTTTTTCTTAAAATACCCGAAATTAAAGCGACTAAAAAGGGCTCTCTCTGTAACAAACACACTTCTTTTTGTAACAATATTTCAGTATGTGCAATAAAATTAAATTTGATTTATCGCACCAAAAACAGTTAATTTATCGCGCGCAGCATCTTATACTTTATCTCAATATGAGAAACATTTATTACACTATATTCATTATTCCCGCGGCCTACTTTGGATATTTGAAAATCCTGGATAAGCCTCAATTAATGCGCCATAAACTTCATGAGCAATTTTATGTGTCATTTTATAACGGTCAATAATATGAATGACCTTTAAACCTACATTATGAATTTCTCTAATTCTCAAATAGTTGAGGGAAGTTTCATCTTTCCCCTAGTAATCATAAATTTTTTTATCATACTAAACAGAGGTGTTTACATGTTAAAAAACACGGTGATCCTTTCATTTACCAGTATAAAATTTTCACCATTTCTTAGATCAATTAAACGATAAACATAAAACTCTAATTCTTTACACATTTCAGATGAAAAACTTTCTATTCTTTTTTTATAGAATTCTCTTTAGTTCACTTTTATAGTACATACATCCTAGCTTGTATTGCTAGCTATTTACCTCTGTAAATTTTCTACCTTCTACTATTGTAACAAGCATGTCTATTCTAAAAGCCCATTTTCTTTCCGACTAGTAAAGATTCATCGTAATCAATGATTATCTATGAATATACATTGTGTACATAAATCAAATTATGCAAATTTCTTCTATTATTTAATAATTTTGTGGACATTTATTCAATTTTTATCATACTGAAGTGCTATAATCCGCATGGATTTATACTCTCATTTTAACAACCAATATTTAGTTAATTCGGAATCAATCAACTATCTATTTCTGACATTTTAAGGAGTTAATGTGAAATTAGATGAAATAGCCAAGCTTGCGGGCGTTTCCTGCACCACGGTGAGCTACGTTGTGAACGGGAAAGCCAAACAATATCGTGTAAGCGATAGTACTATCGAAAAAGTCCAAGCCTTGATTAAACAATATGACTTTAAACCTAACGCCATGGCGGCAAGCCTGCGTGTGGGGAAAAGTAAAACTATCGGTTTAATTATTCCCGATTTTGAAAATATCAGTTATGCGAAAATCGCCAATAATTTGGAAAATCGTTTACGGGGAAAAGGCTATCAACTGCTCATTGCCTGCTCTAACGACAAAATGGAAAATGAGCAAGATTGCGTGAAACATTTATTACAACGTCAGGTTGACGCATTGTTGGTTTCCTCGGCGCTGCCACCGGACACGGATTTTTACCAAAACGCTGGCGTGCCGATTATTGGTTTTGATCGCCGTATTAGCTCACCGAAAGTGGTCAATGCCCTGACCGACGACGAAGGCGATGCATATCGTTTAACCAAAGAATTGCTGAAAATCCCTCATCAAAAACGAATTTTGTTCTTCGGCGCGTTACCGGATTTGCCGACAAGCCGGGAACGGGAAGAAGGATTTCGCTCGGCATTAAGGTATCGGAGGGCTTCCGCCGAATATCTTTACAGCGATATGTTCCGTAAAAACGAAGCGGCGCAATGTTTTGCCCAATGGTTAGAAAATAATCCGTTACCAACAGCAATTTTCACCACTTCTTTTACCTTGTTGGAAGGCGTGTTATTGGTCTTGTTGCAAAAACTTGGACAGGTGCCGAAAGACTTAGTGATTGCCACCTTCGGGCATGTTGAGATGTTAAAGCTACTGGAAAACAGGGTGCTGTGCAGCGTGCAGGATTATGACAAAGTGTCGCAATCTTTACTGACGTTGACTTTTGATGCCATGTCGAAGAAACACAAAAGCAGCGTCAATGCGACGCCGTTAACCCGCAGTATTATTAAATATCACTGTTAACATCGGGAATCGTCACCGGCGGGGGCAAAGGTTCCGGCGCCCCCAAAAAGTGCGGTTCCCTTTCGACCAATAAATCCCACACCGCCTGCAAACGGGCAAAAAATTCCCGCACACGCACGAAAGAATACACCTGCGGATAATCCGCCGCAAAACAAATGGCGTCAATATTATGGAATTTAGCGATGAATAAAGCGCGTTCACAATGAAATTTCTGTGAAATAATCGTCAGGGAATGGGCTTTAAATACCTGATCGGCACGAATCACCGAATCCAACGTACGAAAGCCCGCAAAATCCAGATAAATAAACTCTTGCGGTACACCCATTTTTTTCAAATCCTGCAACATGGTGCGCGGTTCATTGTATTGCAATGTACGGTTATCACCGCTTAACAACAGATAGTCCACTTTTCTCGCTTCAAATAAACGTTGCGCAGCAAGTAACCGATTATAATAGAACAGATTTAATGTGTTATTGGAGAAATATTTTGAGGTACCAAGCACTAAACCATACGGGCGGTTTGGCACTTTGTCGATGTCATAATAAATATCTTTGCGTACATAATAACCAATAATTTGATCCACAACGATCAATAACAAAGCAAAACCCGCAAAAAATGAGGCAAAGTAACGGGCAATCCGTTTAATTCGCGCTGCAGTTAAATAGGCCTGTAACTTTTCTTTTAAATTCAATTTCATTGGCATTATTGTCAAAAAATACTGGTGCCCAACATAAAGAAAAAAAACACAGAATTCAAGTCCAATCTCTTTATTTATAGACTTCAAAACTTCCAGATGTTTAGACGGCTAAAATTTCTTGACAAGGTATAAGGCAAGATGTAACGTTATGCCCCACTAGCCATAACAATAAGAATTGCGTTGGACTCGGCAATGACAATAAAAAAAACCACTGTTTTTACCCATCAACCTTTACACCTCGTTTTAGGCGGCCAACTTCAACAAATTGACGTGGCTTATCAAACCTATGGCGAACTGAATGCGGATAAAAGCAATGCGGTGTTAATCTGTCACGCACTTACCGGCGACGCCGAACCTTATTTTGATAAAAGCACGAACCAGGAAGGCTGGTGGCAAAATTTTATGGGCGACGGCTTGGCATTGGACACCTCCCGCTATTTTTTTATTTGTTCTAACGTGCTTGGCGGCTGCAAAGGCACGACCGGTCCGTCCTCAATTAACCCGCAAACCAACCGCCCTTACGGCAGCCAATTTCCTGCGGTAATCGTGCAAGACATCATCAAAGTGCAAAGAGCACTGCTGGATTTTCTTGAAATTCCGCATTTACACGCCATTATCGGCGGTTCCTTCGGCGGTATGCAGGCAACCCAATGGGCGATTGATTATCCCGATTTCGTCTCCAATGTGGTGAATCTATGCTCTTCCCTTTCCTTCAGTGCGGAAGCCATCGGTTTTAATCACGTCATGCGCCAAGCGGTGATTAACGATCCGAATTTCAATAACGGCGATTATTATGACGGTGAACGTCCGGACAAAGGTTTAGCCATCGCCCGTATGCTCGGTATGCTCACGTATCGCACCGATGTACAACTCAGCAAAGCCTTCGGGCGCGCCACCAAAGCGGAAGGGAATTTGCAGGGCGATTATTTTCAGGTGGAATCCTATTTAAGCTATCAGGGACAAAAATTTCTGGCGCGTTTTGATGCCAACAGTTATTTGCATTTATTACGCGCGCTGGATTTATACGATCCAAGTGTCGGCTATGCCGACTTAAAAACCGCCCTTTCCCGAATCAAAGCCCGTTATACGCTGGTGTCGGTGGATAACGATCAGCTGTTCAAACTGCCCGAATTACGCAAAAGTAAACAATTACTGGAGCAACACGGCGTTAACTTGAATTATTACGAATTCAACTCCGATTACGGGCATGACGCGTTTTTAGTGGACTATGCGTTTTTTGAAAATAAAATCCGTGACGGACTGGCGGGAGATAATCAAGATTTAACAAAAAAATAAACCGCACTTTAAGTGATTAAAGTGCGGTTCGATTTCAAGTTATTTTTCGATTAGAAAATCGCAAATGCCAACACCAGAATTAAGCCGAGAGAAAGCACAACCATCATCATTGCATAACCGAACGTACCCATTTATTACCTCATTTTTCCTGTTTACAGTAACTTGCGGTGCATTCTAACAAAAAATTCAGAAAAAACTAGCCAAATATAAAAAAGTGTAATTTTTCATCAGATTTCCCGCGAATCTCCTTAACCAAAACCTATTCAATCTTTATAATAGCCAAAATTTTTTACGGAGAAAATTATGGCTACCATCAAAGATGTCGCAAAAATGGCAGGCGTATCCACCACCACGGTATCCCACGTTATTAATAAAACCCGTTTTGTTGCCGCCGAGACCAAGCAGCAGGTTTTGCAGGCGATAAAAGATCTGAATTATTCACCCAGTGCGGTGGCGCGCAGTTTAAAAGTCAACACTACCAAATCCATCGGTATGATCGTCACCACCAGTGAAGCCCCTTATTTCGCCGAAATCATTCATGCAGTGGAAGAACATTGTTATCGCCAAGGCTATTCTCTGTTTTTATGCAATACGCAAAATAATGCGGAAAAGATCAAAAATCACTTGGAAATGCTGGCGAAAAAACGTGTTGATGGCATTTTGGTGATGTGTTCCGAATATTTGCAGGATCCGCAGGATTTACTTACGGCATTTTCTTCTATTCCGATGGTGGTAATGGATTGGGGCCCGAATGCCCACACGGATATTATTCAAGATAACAGTTTCGACGGCGGCTATCTGGCGACTAAACATCTGATTGAAAACGGACATAAAAATATCGGCATTATCGCCGGCGAACTCAACAAAACCACAGCGAAAACCCGCTATGAAGGCTTCGTACACGCCATGCAGGAAGCCGGGCTGGCAATTAACCCAAACTGGGTCATGGAAGGCTTTTTTGAACCGGAAGACGGCTATGAATGTATGAATAAAATCCTGCGTCAGGAAACCCTACCCACCGCGGTGTTTTGTTGTAACGACGTTATGGCGTTAGGGGCAATTTCTGCTATCGGCGAAAAAGGCTTACACGTGCCGGACGACATTTCCATTATCGGCTACGACAATATTCACGCCTCCCGTTTTTATTCGCCACCGTTGACCACCATTCACCAATCCAAATCCCGCTTGGGCGTACAGGCGGTAAATTTATTATTTGAACGCATTAATCACAAATCCGATCAACGGGAAATTATCGAAATTCATCCTGAATTAGTAATGCGTAAATCGGTAAAAAAACTTTAAGCCAAACCGTATGAGGGCGTCATTCACATGCCCTTTTTCTATATTCCTATATTATCATTTTTAGTTGCGAACTATTATACGATTGCGATTGTCCTTAATAGGGTACGGTATGCGCATTGTCACCAGCGGTTCATTGTCGGCAATGATTTTTAGTAAAGCGATAGATAGTTATCGGAACGAAGGCCCCAAAAGTGCGGTTGGAAAAAACATCATTTTTTTCGACCGCACTTTTTATTGGCTTATGCTATCTTATGCTATGATGTGCACCGAATTTAACTCACCGGAAACCTAAAATGACAGAATTAACCCGACTTGATCCCGATAAAGCCATCGACATTGCCTACGATATTTTTCTTGAAATGGCACCGGAAAACTTAGACCCGGCAGATATTATGCTGTTCAATCTCCGGTTTGAAGAATATGGTGCAGTAGAATTTGTGGAAACCGCTGACAACTGGGAAGAACAAATCGGCGTACTTATCGACCCGCAAGAATACGCGGAAGTCTGGATCGGGCTGGTAAACAAACAAGATGAAATGGACAACATCTTGGCTAAATTCCTCATTTCTCACCGCGAAGAAGATCGGCAGTATCATATTGTTTGGAAAGCGTAAATGAAATGAGATATTTTATCTACTATGCCGAAAAATTAAATTTAAAAAAGTAGAGATAAAATAAAACCACACTTGAACAGATAAATGTTTTTCAAGTGCGGTCGCCTTAATTGTTATTCTTCAATAGAACGTAATAACTCGTTGATCCCCACTTTGCCTAAGGTTTTCGCATCCACTTTTTTCACGATAACCGCGCAGTAGAGGCTGTATTTGCCGTCTTTGCTCGGAAGGCTGCCGGAAACCACCACGGAACCTGCCGGTACGCGACCGTAATACACTTCGCCGGTTTCACGATCGTAGATTTTGGTGGATTGGCCAATGAATACGCCCATGGAAATCACGCATCCGTCTTCCACGATAACGCCTTCTACTACTTCGGAACGGGCACCAATGAAACAGTTATCGCCGATAATGGTCGGGTTGGCTTGTAACGGTTCTAACACGCCGCCGATACCTACGCCACCGGATAAGTGCACGTTTTTACCGATTTGCGCACAGGAACCTACGGTTGCCCAAGTATCTACCATGGTGCCTTCTCCCACATAAGCGCCGATGTTCACATAAGATGGCATTAACACGCAGTTTTTAGCAATATATGCGCCTTTACGTACGGTGGCGGACGGCACGACACGGAAGCCCTCTTGTTGGAAACGTTCTTCGGTGTAATCGGCAAATTTCAATGGCACTTTGTCGTAGTATTTGGTTTCTGCACCGTCAACAAGTTGATTGTCGTTGATGCGGAAAGATAACAAGACCGCTTTTTTCAACCATTGGTGAGTCACCCATTCGCCGTCGATTTTTTCGGCAACACGATATTTGCCGCTGTCCAAGCCTTCAATCACTTCTTCAATAGCCGCACGGGTTTGCGCATCAACGGTTTTCGGTGTGATTTCAGCACGTTTTTCAAAAGCGTTTTCAATAAGTTGTTGTAAGTTTGACATTTTGCTTCCTATATCAATGTTAATAAAAGGGGATTCGGGTGTTTGTCGTTGCAAATTCAATGTATTAAAAGGCGGCTTTTCAATTACAAGGTTTGCAATCTGACGTCATCAAATAATCTTTTCAACGCATTATTGTCTTGCATACGCTCCGCCCGTTCCACGTTTTCGCGGGTTAAGTGCGGTGAAAAATAATTAATAAAATCATACATATAATTACGCAGAAAAGCGCCGTGTTTAAAAGCGATTTGCGTCATGCTGGCGCGGAACAAATGATCCGCTTTTAGAGCCACTAAATCAACGTCCGCCGGTGTATGTGCCATGGATGCCATAATGCCCACGCCTAAGCCTAAACGGACATAGGTTTTGATAACATCCGCATCGGTGGCGGTAAATACAATATTCGGCAAGATACCGGCACTATTAAAGGCATAATCCAAATCAGAAACGCCGGTGAAGCCGAAAGTATAAGTAATTAAAGGATATTTGCCTAATTCTTCGAGAGTCAGCAGCTCACATTTGGCTAGCGGATGATCGGACTTCACAATGACCGAGCGATTCCACATATAACATGGCAGCAACACTACGCCATCAAATAAATATTGCGCTTCCGTGGTAATTGCCAAGTCCACTTCACCGGACAATAACACATCATAAATCTGCATTGGAGAGCCCTGATGAATGTGTAAACTCACATCAGGATAACGTTTGGCGAAACGTTCTACCACATGAGGCAGCATATAACGGGCCTGGGTGTTCGTAGTAGCGATGCGCAACACACCGTGATCCGGTTTAGTATATTCGTCGGACACGGAGCGAATCGCTTGCATTTTCACCATCAATTCACGGGAAATACCCACGATTTTTTTGCCTGCGGGCGTGAGACCTTTAATATGTTTGCCGTGACGATCAAAAATCTCCAAACCGAGTTCATTTTCCAATAAACGAACCTGTTTACTGATTCCAGGCTGGGAGGTGTATAACGCATGCGCGGCTTCCGTGACATTATAATTTTGGTTCACAATCTCAACCACGTAACGAAGTTGCTGAAATTTCATAAGTTCCTCTTTTATCCATAGCTATTCTTGCTATTTTTTATAACGTTTATTTAAGTCTGAGTAACGTTTTACCGCTTTACGGATTTGACCGACTTTCGGTTTATGACGGGTTTTATTGACGCTCAATTTGGTTTCCGTTTCCGGCGGCAAACCGACGAGTTCGCGCAGGTAATTCACATCCGCCAGTTCCATTTCCTGCCAGCCGCCGCGCGGCAAAGTTTTCATCAGTTTAATGTTGCCGTAACGAATGCGAATCAAACGACTAACCTGAACGCCTTGCGATTCCCATAAACGGCGCACTTCACGGTTACGCCCTTCCATTAAGGTCACGTCAAACCATTGGTTCATGCCTACGCCACCAACGACTTTAATCTCTTTAAAATTTGCCGGACCATCTTCCAGTTGCACGCCTTTTTTCAAGCGGTTCAACATGGCGTCATCCACTTGCCCGAATACGCGCACGGAATATTCGCGCTCCACTTCGCGGCTCGGGTGCATTAAGCGGTTAGCTAATTCGCCGTCGGTCGTAAATAACAATAAACCGGAGGTATTAATATCCAAACGCCCTACGGCAATCCAGCGGGCGCCGGTTAAACGCGGCAGGCGATCAAAAACAGTGGCGCGCCCTTCCGGATCGTGACGGGTACATAACTCGCCTTCCGGTTTGTAGTACATCAACACACGGCACACTTCTTTCTGCGCTTGGATTAAATTAATCAGATGTCCGTCGATACGCACTTTCACGCCGGCATGCACGTTAATCCGATCCCCTAAGGTGGCAATTTTACCGTCCACACTAACACGGTTTTCCGCAATAATGGATTCGATTTCACGGCGCGAACCTTGCCCTGCGCGGGCTAACACTTTTTGTAATTTTTCGCCTTCTGCTGCGGAGGTTTTGTTTGTGCTGCCAATCGGACGCGGTTTCACCGTCGCATTTTTATCTTTATTCGACGAAAAGTGCGGTCGATTTTGAGTGCGTTTTGTTGTGGGTTTCATAAATCCTCGTGTCGCTTTCCCAAGCGTCTGTGTTAATTTAACTAAGTGTCTAATTTAAATAAATGGAGTAACCGCGCCGCTGCCTTCACGCAAAATCACTGGCGTGTCTTCGGTTAAATCCACCACCGTTGTCGGTTCTTGTCCCAAATAACCGCCGTGAATAATTAAATCCACCTGATGTTCCAAACGATCGCGGATCTCTTCCGGATCCGATTGCGTCAAATGTTCTTCATTCGGCAGCATCAACGAACAGGATAAAATCGGCTCGCCAAGGGCTTTTAACAAATCCAGCGCAATTTGATTATCCGGCACGCGAATGCCGATAGTTTTGCGCTTGGACGTCATTAAGCGACGCGGCAATTCTTTGGTCGCCGTTAAAATAAACGTGTAACGCCCCGGCGTGTTATTTTTAATCAAACGGTAAGCGGAATTGGTTACCAACGAATAGGTGGATAATTCCGACAAATCGCTGCACACCAGCGTAAAATTGTGTCCCTCGGGTAATTGACGAATGTGCACGATTCTGTCCATCGCGTGCTTATCGCCAATCATACAACCCAAGGCATAGCCGGAATCGGTGGGATACACAATCACCCCGCCGTTGCGCAAAATTTCGACCGCTTGATTAATCAGACGAACTTGCGGATTTTCCGGATGGATATAAAAAAATTGACTCATTGGCTTACTCTCGAGTAAATAGACGTATCATTATACACACTTAACTTCGCGTAAGATAACTTTTATTCAGGTCTCCCTAAGCATTTCGAGAGTCATTGGCTTGCTGAAGTAGCTGGCGGCTTTCTTGTAAAAATTGCTCGGAATAATCACCGAACCAGTCACGAATCTGATTAAATTGTTCAATAAAGCCTTGCCGATCGTGATGTTTGAAAAAGGCGAAACCCGCCTCGTAGCTGTTTTTCAAATGTTCGATAACAGCCAGGTTTTCCGGCTTGTCGGCGATAATGTCCGCATACAATGCCGCATCTTGCGCAAATAAACGCCCGACCATGGCAAGTTCCAGACGATAAATCGGTGAAGAAAGCGCCAGTAATTTGTCCAAATCCACCGGTTGTTGTGGCAGATACAAGCCATAAACAAACGTGGAAAAGTGGCGCAACGCCTGAATATAAGTCATGTGATGATCATGTTCGGCGGCATCAACCTGATAAATTTTTGCGCCCCAGATTTGAATTTGTTGCAACAACCATTGATAACGCTCGCTAAAACGCCCGTCGCAGCACACCACGACCTGCTTCGCCATGCTCGCTACGTCAGGTCCGAACATCGGGTGTAAGCCGACCACCGCGCCTTTGTGCACTTCCAGCATTTTTTCTAACGGCGTGCGTTTCACGGAAGTAAAATCCGCCAGCAGCATGTTTTCCGTTAAATAAGGTTTGAGCCGTTCGATAACCGCCAACGTGTTGGCAATGGGCACGGACACAATCACCACATCGGCATGCTGCAAAATCCGGTCGGCGCGCGCCCAATCGTCCTGTTCCAGACATTCCACCTGATAGCCGGAACCCTGCAAATAGCGACAGAATAAGCCCCCGAGTTTGCCTCGTCCGCCCACGATAACGATTTTCCGAATTTGCGGATTGACGGTTTTAAAGCCGAATTGATTTTCGCTGACATAGGATTCACGCATAATGCGGCGCAGCACATCTTCAATCAGATTGGGGGACAACCCCATTTGCTCGGCGGCTTCACGCTTGCGTTGCAACATTTCAGCTTCGCGCTGCGGCACATAAATGGGCAACCCGTGTTGCTGTTTCACTTCCCCCACTTTGTGCACCACTTGTTGACGTTTCGCCAGCAGTTGTAACAGTTCCTGATCCAATGAATCAATTTGCTCTCTTAATTCCGCCAAGCGTTCCATGTTATCCCCATCTAAAAAACATTTGAAAAAACGACCGCACTTTTATTGCACTTTGCCGCAAGTTAAGCAATATAAATACTGCCCTTTCGGATCGTTAAAGGTATTCAATAAACCAAGTTGTTTTTTCACCTGCGTAAATTCTTTCGGTAAGCCGACGGCTTCAGTCACCAGCCCCGTTACCCATGCTTTGCTATCGCCTTTAAAATCACGCATGAATTTTTTGAAGAACGAACCGCTGTCGTCATCCAGCCATTCTACGGAAAAGTCTTCTTCCCGAATTTTGCTACTTTCATCCAGTTTTTCGTTTACCAACTCCATGGCTTTGCCTAAAGCGGTATTCAAATCGCCCAGTTCATCCACCAATTTATGTTCAATCGCTTCGGAACCCAGCCAAACCTGACCTTGGGCGATTTTATCCACTTGCGCTTTGCTTAAGCGGCGACCTTGGCTGACTTTAGCCAGGAATTCGTCGTAACCATGTTCAATTTCTAATTGTAATACATCATTTAATTCGGAAGATAACGGCGAGAACGCGGAACCTAACGCCAAATCGGAGGTTTTCACCCCGTCGGCGGACACACCGATTTTCTTGATGGTTTTCTCGAATGTCGGTAACACGGCGAAAATGCCGATAGAACCGGTGATGGTGTTTTTATCCGCCACAATATAATCGGCGGTAGAAGAAATCCAATACCCGCCGGAAGCCGCCATGCCGCCCATGGAAACCACCACTGGTTTGCCCGCTTGTTGTAAATGGCTGAGTTCCTGACGAATGATTTCCGATGCAAAGGCACTACCGCCCGGGCTGTTAACGCGCAGAACGACAGCTTTCACTTCGTTATTATCATATGCGTTATGTAACAAGTTTGCGATGGTATCGCCACCAACGTTTTCTTCATCGGTTTCGCCATCAATGATCGCTCCTTCCACGTTCACTACGGCAATTTTATTCTTGGTGTCGCCCGACATACGATTCGGCAAAGACGCCAGGTAAGTATCGTAATCCACCATTTTCGGCTGCTTATCTTCATTTTCACCGAAAAGTGCGGTCAGTTTTTTATCTAAATTAAAGCGGTCCAACACGCCGTTAACCAACTTACGTTGTTTCACATAAGCCGTCATGTCGCCTTGTAACGCTTTTAATTCGGTTAAATAGGTGTACGCATTCGGTGCAACAGCCGCTTCTTTAACGTTACGATTTTCCGCTACACGCTGTTTGTAATTGTTCCACATAATATCCAACCAACGGCGCAAATTGGTTTTGGCTTCATCGGACATGTCGTTGCGCAAAAACGGTTCGACGGCCGATTTGTATGTACCGACGCGGAAAACGTGCGGGTTTACTTCCAAGCTATCCAGCATATCTTTGTAATACAGATTTTCCTGCACCAAGCCATCAATAGATACCGTTCCTACCGGATTCATATAAACTTCATCGGCATAACTGGCCAAAAAATATTGCGCCCGATTGTAATTATCGGAATACGCAATAACCTGCTTGCCGTTTTTCTTGAAGTTTTCAATGGAAGCACCCACAAATTCCAACGAAGGGAAATCGCCGCCTTGAAAATAATTCAAATCCAGCACCAAACCGCGAACCTTGTCGTCCAGTGCGGCCGAATCAATAGCGTAAACTACATCAAAAGTGGAATATTGTTGTGGAATATGTTGATTATCCAGTTCTTTTAAAAGCGTTTTTACGCCACCTTGATTATCGCGATTGTCCGCCAAATAGCCATCCAGGTTTAAATACAACGCCCCCTGATCGCCTTTTAATGCCACAGTTTGCTTATCCAGCCCCACTACAAAAGGCAGAGCAGTCAGCAATAATAAAACGAAAACCAGAAACACAACATTCATGACCAAATCACGAATAAAATTTAATGTGCGCCAAGCAAATTTAATAATCGAAAAAATCACTTTCATATAACCTCGGGAAATCAATAAAACGGCGTCTAAAATACCACAATCCGCCGGTACAATAAACCGCTGAATTCAAGAAACTATGTTATAATCCACCGCACTTTTCACATTAAAAGGATAAAACAAATGGACGCATTACAATTACTCACCGAACGCAGTTCGGAAAAAAAACTCAACGCCCCCGCTCCGACGCCTCAACAATTAGATCTGATCTTTCAGGCGGCATTACGCGCACCGGATCACGGCAAATTGCAACCGTATCGTTTTATCGTCATTGAACAAGCCAAAATGAATAACTTCAGCGGGTTATTAAAAGATGCCGTGCAGGAATTCGACCTTGGCGAAGAACGCTTGAAAAAAGCGGAAAATCTGGCAACCCGCGCGCCGATGATTATCGGCGTGGTAGCGAAATTGGATCCGAGCATTAAAAAAGTGCCGGAATGGGAGCAGTTACTCTGCGCAGGTTGCGCCACTTACGCCATCCAACTGGCCTCCAACGCCTTAGGCTTTAAAAATGTTTGGATCAGCGGTCCGTGGCTGGACGGCGCCGCATTGCGTGACGCCTTCCATTGTTCGGCACAGGACAAAATTATCGGTTTCGTCATGATCGGTTCTGCTGAAGAAAAAGCGGAACGGGATAAAAAAGCCGTCAATTGCAGTGAACTGGTGAGTTATTTGTAAGCATTTTTATCACGCATACATCATACAACCCTTCGGGGCTGCTTTTTTTCACCCTTGTTCTAAAAGTGCGGTCATTTTTATTGGCGTTTTATATCTCCTTATTTTCATAAGGGATTTATTCTTATCATATAGAAATACCCCATAATTAGTGACTCTCAACGTATTGAGAACTACACACAACAGGCCACTACCGGCATGACGATTGTCAATCGCACCAAACAAGCCGCAGATTTTGCACTCAATTCCGACCGCACTTTATTTGTTTGATAAAGTGATTTTCATCGGTTAATTAAATTATACTTACAAAAAAGCCTTCCCAAACGGAAAGGCTTTTATTTTGAATGAAGCAAATTATTTTTTCTTCGCTTTTGGATTCGGTAAGTCGGTGACCGAACCTTCGAACACTTCGGCAGCAAGACCGACGGATTCGTGTAAAGTCGGATGGGCGTGGATAGTCAATGCGATGTCTTCCGCGTCACAACCCATTTCGATGGCAAGCCCGATTTCGCCTAACAATTCACCGGCGTTGGTGCCAACGATGGCGCCGCCAAGTACGCGATGCGTGTCTTTATCAAAAATCAGTTTGGTCATACCATCGGCGCAGTCGGAAGCGATTGCACGACCGGAAGCCGCCCATGGGAAGTTGGCGATTTCGTAGTTTACGCCTTCGGCTTTACATTCTTTCTCGGTTTTACCGACCCATGCCACTTCCGGTTCGGTGTAAGCGATGGACGGGATCACTTTCGGGTCGAAATAGTGTTTTTTGCCCGCAATTACTTCGGCGGCAACGTGACCTTCGTGTACCCCTTTGTGCGCTAACATCGGTTGACCCACGATGTCGCCGATGGCGAAGATGTGGGAAACGTTGGTACGCATTTGTTTGTCGGTACGGATAAAGCCGCGCTCATCAACGTTCACACCGGCTTTTTCGGCGTCGATTAATTTGCCGTTCGGCGTACGACCGATGGCAACCAACACCGCATCATAACGGTTAGTGATGTTGCCCGCTTTGCCTTCCATAGACACGTAAATACCGTCTTCTTTAGCTTCGACCGCAGTCACTTTGGTTTCAAGCATTAAATTGAATTTTTGCTCGATACGTTTGGTGAAGATTTTCACGATATCTTTATCTGCCGCCGGAATCACTTGGTCGAACATTTCTACTACGTCAACGTTGGAACCCAGGGCTTCATACACGGTACCCATTTCCAAACCGATGATACCGCCGCCCATGATTAACAAATCTTTCGGCACTTCATGCAAAGCAAGGGCGTCGGTGGAATCCCAAACGCGCGGATCATGATGAGGAATGAATGGAAGTTCAATCGGACGTGAACCCGCCGCGATAATAGCATTGTCGAATTTCACGCTGGTGACGTTACCGTCTTTATCGGTCACTGCTAAAGTGTGGGAATCGGCAAATTTCGCTTCGCCTTGCACCACTTGCACTTTACGCATTTTCGCCATGTTCGCCAAACCGCCAGTTAAGCGGGAAACCACGCCTTCTTTACCGGCACGGATTTTGTCTAAATCGATGGTTGGTTCGGCAAATACCACACCGTGATGTTCCACGTGTCTTGCTTCTTCAATAATTTTCGCAACGTGCAATAACGCTTTGGACGGGATACAACCGACGTTTAAGCACACACCGCCAAGGGTGGAATAACGTTCTACAATGACGGTTTCTAAGCCTAAGTCGGCACAACGGAAGGCGGCGGAATAACCGGCAGGACCTGCACCAAGTACAACCACTTGGGTTTTAATTTCTTTACTCATTTTTACCTCGTAAAAACGTTGAAATTTCTGACCGCACTTTTTAGCGATCAGTGTCAATGTAACAACGCCCCTCAATGCGAGAGGCGTGGCAAATTACATAATTAAGCGACGTAAGTCGGCTAATACGGAACCGATGTAGCTGATGAAGCGCGCACCGTCTGCACCGTCAATAACACGGTGGTCGAAGGATAAGGAAATCGGCAGAATCAGGCGCGGAGCAAATTCTTTGCCGTTCCAGATCGGTTCCATAGCGGATTTGGATACGCCCAAAATCGCGACTTCAGGTGCATTCACGATTGGTGCAAAGTGTGTTGTACCAATGCCGCCAAGGCTGGAAATAGTGAAGCAGCCGCCTTGCATATCCGCTGCGGTTAATTTACCGTCACGGGCTTTTTTGGATACTTCCATCAATTCACGGGAAAGCTCAATAATGCCTTTTTTGTTGACATCTTTAAAGACCGGTACAACCAAGCCGTTCGGCGTATCTACCGCCACACCCACGTTGATGTATTTTTTCAGGATCAAACGTTGTGCATCTTCTGTAATGGAGCTGTTGAAACGCGGGAAGGCTTCCAACGCTTTGGCAACGGCTTTCATAATGAAGACCACAGGGGTGATTTTCACGCCCAGTTTTTGTTTTTCCGCCAAGGCGTTTTGTTCTTTACGGAATGCTTCCAACTCGGTGATGTCCGCTTTATCGAAGTGGGTAACATGCGGAATCATGACCCAGTTACGATGTAAGTTCGCGCCGGAAATCTTGTTGATACGGCTCAATTCCACTTCTTCGATTTCGCCAAATTTGCTGAAATCTACTTTCGGCCACGGTAGCAAGCCTAAACCTGCGCCATTCGCCGCGCCTGTTGCCGCAGCACCGCTTTCTAAAGCTTTCACGGCGGCTTTCACATAGGCTTGAATATCTTCTTTTAAGATACGACCCTTACGCCCTGTGCCTTTCACTTTATCCAGGTTCACACCGAATTCGCGCGCTAAACGACGAATCACCGGTGTGGCGTGTACATAGTTTTTCGCACTTTCAACATCCGCTTGGGAAGAAGAGGCTGTGGCAGGCGCGGAAGCCTGTGCTGTCGGAGCCGGTGCAGCTTGTGGTGCTGTCGCTTGTGCAGTCAGCGCCGGCGCGGCGGCTGGTGCTGCGCCCGCGACTTCAAAGCGCATAATTAAAGAACCGGTGGATACTTTGTCTCCGGATTTCACTAAAATTTCTTTTACCACGCCGGCAAACGGTGCAGGCACTTCCATAGAGGCTTTATCGCCTTCCACATTGATGATGGATTGATCCACTTCAACACGATCACCCACTTTCACCATCACATCGGTCACGTTCACTTCGTCACCGCCGATATCAGGCACATTAACATCCACTACTTGTACGGCGGCAGGCGCGGCTTGCGGTGCAGGTGCCGCAGCTTGAGGCGCCTGAGCCGGTGCCGCATCGGCGCTATCTAACACCAACATCGGCGTACCGGTAGTCACTTTGTCGCCCACTTTTACTAAAATCTCTTTTACCACACCCGCTTCCGGTGCCGGCACTTCCATAGAAGCCTTGTCACCTTCAACATTAATAATGGATTGATCCGCAGTGATGCTATCTCCAACTTTTACCATCACCTCGGTTACGGTAACTTCATCACTACCGATATCCGGGATTTGAATTTGTTTAGCCATTTCTTTTTTACCTTTAAAAAACGTTTTTAAAACCGACCGCACTTTTCATGTCGAGCACTCAAGTGCGGTGGTTTTTTCGTGTATTTTTTTATGCGTATAGCGGGTTCAATCTTTCAGGATCGATACCGTATTTAGCGATTGCTTCGGCAACAACTTTTTTATCAACAGTGCCTTCTTGCGCCAACACATTTAATGCTGCAACAACAACGTGGCGCGCATCGACTTCAAAGTGATCGCGTAAGTTTTCACGGCTATCGGAACGACCGAAACCGTCGGTACCCAACACATGATAGTGTTTAGACGGCACATAGGCACGAATTTGCTCGGCGAACAGTTTCATGTAGTCCGTTGCCGCCACTGCCGGTTTGTCGTTCATCACTTGTGCAACGTATGGCACGCGCGGGGTTTCGGTTGGGTGTAACATATTCCAACGTACCGCGTCTGCACCTTCACGAGCCGCTTCAGTGAAAGACGGCGCGCTATAAACGTCGGAGCTGATGCCGTAATCTTTCGCCAGGATTTGAGCCGCTTCACGAACATGACGCAAAATCGCACCGGAGCCTAATAATTGCACCGCGCCTTTACCTTTGCCTTCAACGCTTTCAAATTTATACAGACCTTTACGGATACCCTCTTCCGCACCGGCAGGCATAGCCGGTTGGTCATAAATTTCGTTTAAGGTGGTGATGTAATAGAACACGTCTTCTTGTTTTTCGCCGTACATACGGTGAATACCGTCTTGCATGATGACTGCCACTTCATAAGCGAATGCCGGGTCATAAGACACGCAGTTCGGGATGGTTAAAGATTGAATGTGGCTGTGTCCGTCTTCGTGTTGTAAGCCTTCACCGTTCAATGTCGTACGACCTGATGTACCGCCGATCATGAAGCCGCGCGCCAATTGGTCGCCCGCCACCCACAATAAGTCGCCAACACGTTGGAAGCCGAACATAGAGTAATAAATAAAGAACGGAATCATCGGCACATTGCTGATGGAATAAGACGTTGCCGCCGCCAACCAAGAAGATGTCGCACCTAATTCGTTGATACCTTCCTGCAATACCTGACCGTCTTTCGCTTCACGATAGTACGCCACGAGGTCACGGTCTGAAGGAACATAGTTTTGACCGTGCGGGTTATAAATACCCACCTGACGGAACAAGCCTTCCATACCGAAAGTACGGGCTTCATCCGCGACGATCGGAACAATGTTTTTACCGATATTTTTATCTTTCAATAAGGTATTTAAGAAACGCACGAATGCCATCGTGGTTGAAATCGGACGCGGTTGGGCGTCTAACAACGGTGCGAATTCGCTAAGCTCAGGCACCTTGAATTCAATGTCAAATTTTGGTTGACGCGCCGGTAAATAACCTTGTAACGCTTTGCGGTGTTGATGTAAGTAATTGTACTCGTCCGAACCTTCCGGGAAGGTCATGTAAGGCAGTTTTTCCAAATCTTCGTCTTTCACCGGAATATGGAAATAATCACGGTAGGCTTTAAGACTATCCATAGACATTTTTTTGGATTGGTGCGCAGTATTTTTACTTTCTGCTTCGGAAATTTTATACCCTTTCACGGAATGCACTAAAATCACCACTGGTTTGCCCGCTGTTTGTGCTTTCTTGAACGCGGCAAAAACTTTCTTCGAATCATGACCACCGCGCCTTAATGCCCAGATTTCATCATCTGTCATGTCGGCAACTAAAGCGGCAGTTTCAGGGTAACGGCCGAAGAAATGCTCGCGCACATAGGCACCACCTTTTGATTTGAATGTAAGGTAGTCCCCGTCAACTACTTCCATCATTAATTGGGTGAGTTTGCCTGTGGTGTCTTTGGCGAATAATTTATCCCAACCGCTACCCCACATGACCTTAATCACTTCCCAACCCGCACCGACGAATAAACCTTCTAATTCTTGAACGATTTTACCGTTACCGTTTACCGGTCCGTCTAAGCGTTGTAAGTTACAGGAAATCACAAAAATTAAGTTATCCAAATGTTCGCGGGCGGCAAATGTCAATGCACCTTTAGATTCAATTTCATCCATTTCACCATCGCCCAGGAACGCATACACTTTTTGATCAGTCGTATCTTTCAAACCGCGATTTTCCAAGTATTTTAAGAAACGGGCTTGATAAATCGCATTGACCGGACCTAAACCCATAGATACCGTTGAGAATTGCCAGAAATCAGACATTAATTTCGGATGCGGATAAGAAGACAAACCTTTGCCGTGCACTTCTTGACGGAAATTGTCTAATTGGTCTTCGGTCAAACGACCTTCTAGGAATGCGCGCGCATACATACCCGGCGCAGCGTGGCCTTGGAAGAAGACCAAATCGCCGCCATTTTTCTCGGTTGCGGCTTTGAAGAAATGATTAAAACAAACTTCATAAACCGTTGCGGCAGATTGAAAAGTAGATAAGTGACCGCCTAAATCAAGGTCTTTTTTCTGGCCACGTAACACCATCATCACAGCATTCCAGCGGACATAAGAACGAATACGACGCTCAATGTCTAAATTTCCCGGGTACTCGGGCTGTTCAGAAACCGGGATCGTATTCACGTAATCTGTAGTAATCCCTGTCGGCAAAGAAACGCCGCCAATACGAGCTTGCTGCATCACTTGATCAATAATGAACTGCGCACGCTCAACACCTTCTTCACGAATTAACGAATCAATTGCTGCCAACCAATCGTTAGTTTCGATCGGATCTACGTCATTTTTTAACAATTCTGACATAGCTTTTTCCTTATCTTTGTTAAGTTAGAAGTACGTTTAACCTACTTTTGTAGAAATTAAACAACGAATTGATAACTAAAATATGTTTAATCTGTCAAAAATTCTTACACAATTTCTGTACAAAAAACAAGCATTACAAATTTTTAACAAATAATATGAATCTTATTAGATTTTTTGAAAAAATGATAGCGGTTTTTCACGCTAAGCCAGAAAATATCCTATTTGTCGTTCATTTTTAAATAATCACAAATTGGTATAATTTGCCAAAGTAATCAAAAAAATGACCGCACTTTTACCAATTTTATTTGCCCGTCACATAATGCGCATAAAATATTGCATAGCAAAGCAAATTAACCTACCATTACACTCAACTATTTTATGTTGGAGAAGAAAATGCAAAGCGAGCTGATTTCTTATAAAAAAATGCCTGTTTGGACTAAACACACATTGCCCAAAATGTTTCAGGAAAAGCACAACACCAAAGCCGGCACTTGGGGCAAAATCACTATCTTAAAAGGAAAATTAAAATTTTATGTACTGACCGAAGACGGCAATGTGGTCAGTGAGCACATTTTCACCCCACGAGATGAAACGCCGTTTATCGAACCGCAACTTTGGCACCGTGTCGAAGCGCTGTCCGACGATTTAGAATGTTTCCTTGAATTCTATTGCGCCAAAGAAGACTATTTCAGCAAAAAATACAACATAACTGCCACCCACGGCGATGTGGTGAATGTCGCCAAAATCATCAAACCATGCAAGGTGTTGGATTTAGGCTGCGGACAAGGACGTAATTCCCTTTATTTAAGTTTGCTCGGTTATGACGTGACCTCTTGGGATCACAATGAAAGCAGTCTCATGTTTTTAAATGAGATCAAAGAAAAAGAAAATCTGAATATTCAGACCGCACTTTACAACATCAACGATGCCAATATTCAAGAAAACTATGATTTCATCGTTTCCACGGTGGTCTTCATGTTCCTGGATCGCGCCCGCATGCCGGCAATTATCGAAAATATACAAGATCGCACCAACTCGAGTGGTTACAATTTAATCGTTGCCGCCATGTCCACACCGGAAGTCCCTTGCCCACTGCCGTTTTCTTTCACCTTAGCCGAAGGAGAATTAAAACAATACTACAAAGACTGGGAATTTCTTGAGTACAACGAAAATATGGGCGAATTGCACAAAACCGATGAAAGCGGCAATCGAATTAAAATGAAATTTGTGACAATGTTGGCAAGGAAGAAATAGGCTCAATAGGTTAAATAGTTTGTAAAAAGTGAGTTAAGACCTGACAATACCGGTACAGGGTTAACTCACTTTTTTGAATTTATGAACAAAAATTAATAAAAGCAACTTTGTTTTCTGCTATGTCGTTAAGTTTTTAAAGTCACCGCACTTTCTTTCTCACTATATATACCCCATCAGCTTCAACAAATCTTTCGTATAAGAAATGGCTTCGCTGCGGTTTGCCACGCCGATTTTTTGGTAGAGATTGCGGATGTGGGTTTTGATGGTGGTGGTTGCCACTTGCAGTTCGTCGGAGATTTGTTCATTGCTGTAACCGGAATAAATCAGCCCCAGCACCTGCCATTCCCGTTGGGTGAGCGGGCTGATTTTGAGTAACTCGGGCACTTGCGGGTTGGCAAGCAGTTTGGCGACAAATTGTTCATCAAAATGGGCGAATTTATGACGGTAATATTGGTTGATGTTACGCAAAATAAATTGTGCTTTATGCAAAGCGAGTTCGTCCAATACGTTCAGCTGCAACAGATGGCGAATTTGTTGCGCCATCATTTCCCCTTCAATCACAAAGGCGCTGATGAAATTGGTTTGACGCGCCAAACGCAACGCCTCAATTAAATCCTTTTGCGCCAAATGTTTTTCGTTTTGCAGGAAATACCAACGGTTACGTAATATCAAGGCACGGTTTAAATCGCTGGTGAGATGATATTCTTCCGCCGTGGCGATGAGTTTATCCAGAATCTGTTTAGCCTCTTCAAACTGCCCCACCAACATTTGCGCACGCACGATATTGCGCCATTGAACCTGGGTAAAATGATTACGATCCGTTGCCGGCGGTTGATTTTGGATCAGCCAATTATGCGCCGCCTCTTCGTCGTTGGTCATTTGCCATAAAAATAATTTCACCTGATCCGCATTTGCCAGCCAGTCATGATGGTGGTTGTAGGCATTTTGTAACTGCTCCGCTTCCCGCAATAAACGGGTGGCGTTGTCCAAATCGCCGCGCACCAGGGAAATTTTGCTCAACAGGGCAATGCACTGTAATTTATCTTTCGGCTCATTCAGCACGGCGATACCGGCATTTGCCATGGCTTCCGCTTTATCCAGATTGTACCATTCCCACAAAATGCGCCCTTTCAGACGAAGTAAAAATTCATACATCGGCACTTTTTGCAGGTGGTTTTCTTTCACGAATAGACTGGCTTTATCCAGCATATCGTAAGCGGCTTGCAGGAAACCCTGCGCCATGAGGATTTCCGATTGTTGCAGCAACGACCACAAAATATTGTGATAGGCATGGTGTTGGCGCGCCATTTTCTCCGCCCCCTGCAACATAATTAACGCTTCGTTAAGGTTGCCGTAACAATGGTAGGCTTCGCCGATAATGGAGGTTACCACAATGCGCGCGTAACAATAATTCTCCGGCAAATCGGCAAGGGCTTTGGACGCCAGGGAAAAGGCGGTGTTTTCATCGCCGCTGTTAATCGCCACCTGCGCTTTCAGCACATCAAATTCCGCCTGATTTTCTTTGCTCAGTTGCACATTGTGCTCTGCCAAAGCTTCCTGAAAATGAGCAAAGATGCCGTCCACTTCCGCATGACGGTGCTGGCTTTGCACCAACCAGGCTTTTAACAATACCAAATTCGGGTGTTGAATCAGCGCCGCATAATCAATGCGGTTCAGGCTTTCTTCCAGTAATTTCAATTCGCCCTGATGGAACAAGCGCCAGGCGTGCTGTTGCAAAATGGTCAATAACGTAGATACATCGCTTAATTGCATGGCGTGATAGAGCGCTTCGGTAAAATAGCCCAGTTTTAACCAGGCTTGTGCGGCGCGACGGTGTAATTCTTCCAGTTGCTCCGTTAATTCCAGTTCGCAACAATACGCCAGGAAAGAGGCAAACAGCGGGTGAAAACGCCACCAGTTATCGTCGGAATCCATTTGCTGAATAAACAGTCCCTGCTTTTCCAATTCCTCCAGTTTGCGACGGCTATTGGTTAAACCGGTGACTTCTTTCACCAGATTTTCATTCATGGAACGCAAAATGGAACATTGCAACACGAAAGTGCGGGTTTCGTTGTCCACATGATTCAGCACTTCATCGCTCAAATATTCGTTAATGTGGAAATTATTTAATTTTGCCAGCCGTTTTTCCATTTCCTGCAACGGCAACACGCCACCGGATTTATCCATAGCCTGCTTGGCGGATAAGCTAATCAGCTGAAGTGCGGTCGGCCAGCCTTCCACTTCGTTACATAACGCAATGATTTCCTGCTCGGGCAGTTCATTCCCTAAACGGGAGTGGAAAAAGGCGAGGGATTCCTGATGATTAAAAGAAAGCTGGTGAATATCAATTTCCAGCAATTGTTCCTGCACCCGCAAACCGGCAATGCCGAACGGCGGTACGGCGCGGGAAATGAGAATCAGCGTCATGTTTTCCGGCTGATGGCGAATCCAATATTTTAATGCGTCATGGATTTCGTCATTGTCGATCAAATGATAGTCATCAATAATCAAATAAAAATGTTCCTTGAAATCCAAGGCTTTCATCAGCAACTGATTTAACGAAGAAAGCAAATTCGCCTGATTAAACCCTTCTTCAACCCTCGGTGATGTCGCGCCGATAGCACGATGTAACGCCGCACTAAAATAAGTGGCGAAACGCTCCGCTTCATTGTCGCTGTCATCTAAAGAATACCAACCGACATTTTTTTGTCCGACAACCCATTGGGAAATTAAGGTGGTTTTGCCATAGCCTGCCGGCGCATGAATCAGCACCAGCGGATAAAGATGCGCCTTGTCCAGCAGGCGGGTTAAACGATCCCGTTGAATACTGTTTTGCAGGCGATAAGAACAAATTAACTTTGATGGAATTAACATAACTTTAATCGTAAATTAAATTGGAGCGAAAGAAGGAGGATTTCTCCTACCTAGTCTAACGAATTACTTCCTTGTTGTCATACCGGCAAGATTATAGCAGGGAGGATTTCCTTTTACTTTGATTAAACATAATAAAACAACGAAATAATATTGATTAATCAGGAGCCCCTTTATGCCTAAACAACGTACCTATGACAACGCATTTGATGCGATTGTCAAAAAATATTGCCGTTATTTCGACGTGCAATCACCGCAACAATTCACCCTCGACCAATGGTATCGCGTGATTGCCGAAGGTACCCTCGAACTGGCTTATGGCAAGCATGCCGCGAAAAAAAGCGGTCGTCATGTAAACTACCTTTCCATGGAATTTCTGATTGGTCGTCTCACCGGCAATAATTTGATGAATCTCGGTTATTACGACGACATCAAAGCCTATTTGGCAAAATACGATGTGGAACTGGCGGATGTATTGGAACAGGAACGGGATCCTGCCTTAGGTAACGGCGGTTTAGGGCGTTTGGCGGCGTGCTTTTTAGATTCCATGGCGGCGCTCGGACAAAATGCCACCGGCTACGGCTTGCATTATCAATACGGTTTATTTAAACAATCTTTTGAAGATGGAATGCAGAAAGAAAGCGCCGATCTGTGGTCACGCAACAGTTATCCATGGCACCGTTACAATCCGTCCAAAACGCAAAATATCGGCTTCGGCGGTAAAATCACGCCGATTAAAAGCGGCAAATACGCCTGGGAGCCCAAACTCACCATTCAAGGCAAAGCCTTTGATTTGCCGATTGTCGGCTATAAAAACGAGGTTATTCAACCGCTGCGTTTATGGCAGGCGGACAGCGAACAATCGTTCGACTTGGCGTTGTTCAACGACGGTAAATTCCTTAACGCGGACAAAACTATCGTCAATGCCACCGCACTTACTCAGGTGCTCTACCCGAACGATAACCACAAAGCGGGACAAAAACTGCGCTTAATGCAGCAATATTTCCACTGCGCCTGCTCCGTCGCCGATATTCTGGCGCGCCATTTTGCCGAAGGTCACGCCTTGAAAGACTTCGCCAAATATCAAGTGATTCAACTGAACGACACCCACCCGACCCTCGCCATTCCGGAGTTAATGCGCGTGTTGTTGGATGAACATGATCTTAGCTGGGACGACGCCTGGAAAATCTGTTCCCACACCTTCGCTTACACCAACCACACGTTGTTGCCGGAAGCCCTGGAACAATGGGATCAGCGTTTATTCAAACAATTATTGCCGCGCCATTTTCAAATTGTGGAAAAAATCAATAACATCTTCCACGAAAAAGTGCGGTCGAAATTCGGCGCGGATCCGAAAGTGTGGGAAAAACTGGCGATTCTGTTCGACTACCGTGTGCGCATGGCGAATCTGTGCGTGGTGACCTGTTTCAAAGTCAACGGCGTAGCGCAAATTCACTCGGATTTGGTGGTCAGCGATTTGTTCCCGGAATACCACAAACTGTTCCCGACCAAATTCTGCAACGTCACCAACGGCATTACACCGCGCCGCTGGATCCAACAAACCAACCCGAAATTAAGCGCGCTATTGGATAAAACCCTGAAAAAAGACTGGGCGAAAGATCTGGAATTGCTCAAAGGCGTGGAAAAATTTGTGGACGACGCGGCATTTCGTGAAGAATATCGCGCCATTAAACATCACAACAAAGTGGTGTTAGCCGATGAAATTCAACGCACGTTGGGCTTTACCGTGAATACCGATGCGATTTTCGATATTCAAATTAAGCGTTTCCACGAATATAAACGCCAGCATTTGAACCTGTTGAACATTATCGCCACATACCAATCGCTGAAAGCCAATCCGAATCAGGATTACACCCCGCGCGTGTTCGTGTTCGCCGGTAAAGCGGCGCCGGGCTATTATCTGGCGAAAAATATCATTCACGCCATTAACAACGTGGCGGAGGTCATCAATAACGACAAAGCCATGAAAGATCGCCTGCAAGTGGCGTTCCTGCCGGATTATCGCGTCAGCCTGGCGGAAAAAATCATTCCGGCGGCGGACGTGTCCGAGCAGATTTCCATGGCGGGTAAAGAAGCCTCCGGCACCGGCAACATGAAGCTGGCGCTCAACGGCGCATTGACATTGGGTACATTGGACGGCGCGAACGTGGAAATTGCCGAGATGGTGGGCGAAGAAAACGTGTTTATTTTCGGTCACACTGTGGAAAGCGTGCGCGAGTTATTGGCAAAAGGCTACAAACCGCGCGATTACTATAAACGCAATCCGGTGTTAAAAAACGCTATGGATTTCTTAACCAAAGGCAAAGTCTGCCACGGCGACAAACAGATGTTCAAACTGATGCTGGACAGCTTGTTGAAGCATGACCCGTTCCTTGTGCTTGCGGATTTCGACAGCTATGTCAACGCGCAACAAAAAATCGGCGAAGCCTATTTGGATCAGGACGCCTGGTTACGCAGCGCCATTTTAAATACCGCGCGTTTAGGCATGTTCAGCTCCGATCGCTCCATTCGCGATTATCAACAACGAATCTGGCTGAAAAAATGACCGCACTTTTTAGCGAACTGTAAAACCACCGATGGCGCGCGTCTCCCGACGCGTGCCTCGAACAAACAAAGGGTACGCGTCGGGAGATGCGCACCATCAGCTAAACCAACACAACCGAAATCAGACAATCCTTTAAGGAATCGCTATGTCTATCAAAGAAAAAACATTCGACCAAGCGGGCATCATGCCCTACTTTTTTGACGAACGCGGGCTGAAAATTCGCGCGCCCCTTGCCATTAAAAAAACCTTGCTTTCCACCTTTGAAGGTCATCTTACCAGCCGCACTCACCCGCTGCCGCCAGTGAAAATTCTCCGTCAAAATCAACCGCACTTTTTATTGTTAAATGTTTCCGATGCCACCCGTTCATGGCAGGGTAAATGGCAGCTTCACCTGGAAGACAATGCCGGCACCATTGAAGGCAAAGTGAAAAAAAATGGCATAACCCTGCCGCGCGATCTGCCGTTGGGTTATCACGATTTGGTTTTACACGGCGGGAAGGAAGCAGTGCATTGCCGCCTTATCGTTGCGCCGCAACGTTGTTATGAACCGGAAGCCTTTGCCGAACAGAAAAAACTCTGGGGCAGCTTTATTCAGCTTTATACCCTGAAATCAGCGCGCAACTGGGGCGTGGGTGATTTCGGTGATTTGAAAGAATTTATTCGCGGACTTGCGCCGTACCAAGCGGATTTTTTAGGTTTAAACCCGATTCATGCCCTGTTCCCGGGCAATCCCGATGGCGCCAGCCCGTACAGCCCGTCTTCGCGCAAATGGCTTAACATCATTTACATCAACATCGATCAACTGCCGGAATTCCAACAAAGCGCGGCGGCGCAACGTTGGTTTACCTCGGCGGAAGTGCAGGAAAAATTGAAAGCCTTACGCGCCGCCGAATGGATTAATTATGCCGATGTGATGGCGCTGAAATTAAAAGGGCTGCATTTTGCCTTTGCCGAATTTAAAGCCAATCCGACCGCACCTTCCCAACAGGCTTTTGCCGATTTCGTGCGTGACGGTGGTGAAAGTTTACAGGTGCAAGCCACTTTTGATGCGCTGCATGCCCATTTGAGCAGCCGATATGCAGAACAATGGGGCTGGGATTTCTGGGCGCCGGAATTCCGTGATTACCACACGGAAACCGTCGCGCAATTCCGTCGTCAATATGGCGAGGAAATCGAATTTTATGCCTGGTTGCAATTCTGCGCCGACCAACAACTTGCCGAATGCGATGCCTTATGTAAAGCGCAACAAATGACCATCGGCATGTACCGCGATTTAGCGGTAGGCGTCACCGGCAGCGGTTCGGAAACCTGGAGCGATAAGGAATTGTACTGTCTGCGGGCGTCCGTGGGCGCGCCGCCGGATGTGTTAGGTCCGCAAGGACAAAACTGGGGCTTAACGCCGATGAATCCGCACATTCTGAAACAACGCGCTTACCAGCCGTTTATCGACCTGGTGCGCGCCAATATGAATCATTGCGGCGCATTGCGTATTGATCACATTATGTCGTTGTTGCGTTTATGGTGGATCCCGAAAGGCGACAGCCCGGTCAACGGCGCCTATGTGCGTTATCCGGTCGATGATTTGATTGCCATTCTCGCCCTTGAAAGCCAGCGTCGTCGCTGCGTGATTATCGGCGAAGATTTGGGCACCGTGCCGAAAGAAATCGTCAGCAAATTGAAAAATGCCGGCATTTTGTCTTACAAAATCTTCTATTTTGAGTTTGATAAACAGGGACAAAGTCGCGACTTACAAGATTATCCGTATCAGGCAATGACCACCCTAAGCACCCACGACCTGCCAACCATTAACGGTTATTGGCGCGGTTATGATTTTGAATTGGGGCAAAAATACGGCGTGTATCCGAACCCGCAAATTCTGGAAATTCTGAAAAAAGGCCGTGTGAAAGCGAAAGCGGGGATCCTGCAACGTTTGAAAGAACATGATATTAAGGTGGGCGCCGGCATTGATGAAACCTTGTCTTCCGATGTGAACAAAAAATTTGTTCATCAGCTGCAATCTTATGTCGCCGATGTGAGCAGCGCCCTGTTCGGCTTCCAACCGGAAGACTGGCTGGGCATGACCGAACCGGTCAACATCCCGGGCACCAGTATGCAATACGCCAACTGGCGCCGCCGTTTAACGCAAAACACCGACGCGATTTTTGCCGTTCAAGACATTCAGAAATTGCTGAAAGAGGTGAATGCTAAACGTAAAGGGTAAGTACCGACATAACCAATATAAACGAAAAGTGCGGTGGGTTTTAAAAACGTTTTTGAAACCCACCGCACTTTAAACACCTAAACCCCGCCAGCGTTCAAATAAATCCCATTCCAAGGGACATTCATCTGATCTCCAACCAAATAGATACCCTAGTTTGTAGTTGAAGCCGGAACCGCATTTGTTGCAGGGTTGGCAATCTGCTCCAAATTCAGGGTTGAATTTAAAAAACCGGAATTGGCTTGTAATTGTTGGAAGAACCAATCCACCACGAAACGAAAGTGCGGTATTAATTTGGATTCTTTCCACCAATCGGTTTGATTTGAACCGGTAAATGTATCTAAGAAGAACAACATGGCGGCGACGATCAAAATTCCGCGTAATAAACCGAAACAGGCGCCGAGCACACGATCCGTGCCGCTTAACCCGGTACGATCCACCAACTGCCCCAAGACATAATTGACAATGGCGCCGACAATGAGCGAAGCGATAAATAAAATACCGATAGCCGTGCCGTTACGAATATAAACGGACTCAATTGATGTTAAGAGTCCGGCAAGATACATATAAAAATTGCTTGCAATTAAAAATGCCACAATCCAGCTGGCTAGTGACATGACTTCGCGGACAAAACCGCGTAATAAACTGACAATAATGGAAAAAACAATAATGCCGACAATAATGTAATCAATCATTAAATCATCTCTGTGCGTTGAAAAAAGATATTTTCATTTGCAATGGGCGCTATTCTAGCAAAAAACGAAAACATTTGCGCAAAAAAATTATGCGCTCAAAAAAGCGTCCTTTTGAGCAAATACCCCAAAGGAAGTTACTATCCTATTGTTATATTTATAAATATAGAAAAACACGGGGCTTAAAGATCCTGCCAGAAATCCCGTCCTAATTTTTGTTGCGCCTGTTTTAACAACAATGCTAAATCAAAGTAGGTCGGCTTTTCGGGACGTACCGGCAATGCTGCCTGTTTTTCTTTCAGCTCCTCATAAACGCGCTGAAAACCGACCGCACTTTTTGGTGGTAACGGTGTTTTAGCGCGCTTACCCAACCAGTAAATGCCTTGCATGGGTAAAAATAACGCAAATAACGCTGTCAGAACCGCTACCGCCAATGCAATCCCGTCACCTCGCGCATAAAACTGTTGCCATACGATAGAAAACACCGCCAAGAACGGCATGAATTTTTGGGCGAATAACGTGGTTTTGATGACACGATTTTCCGGAAAAATCGCACCAAGTTTAGGTTCTAACGGCCAGCTTTTCAAATATTGCTGACCGGTTTTTAGGGTGCTGAAAAAGCTCATGTACTACCTTATCCTTCTTTTTAACTTGGCGCTCACCATAACATAAAGCCGCTATTTTTTATAATCCCCCGGTGTTTTAGCTCAGAACGTAAATCACAAAATTTAACGTTCGCCAAAATCATCAAATTTTTCGATTAATGTCGTGTTTTTTACTGTTGAGAATTTATTTTGTATGGTGAAAGGTGTATCCTATGGCAGTTTAACTTTCTATTACTCGTTCATTATTTGAACGGATTTTGTTTAACTCAAACCAGTATAGGTCGTTTATGTCTGAAAAATTAGTCCTAATTCTCAATTGTGGTAGTTCCTCATTAAAATTCTCAATTCTTAATCCTGCAACAGGCGAAGAAAAATTATCCGGCTTAGCCGAAGCATTTTATTTACCTGAAGCCCGTATTAAATGGAAATTGCACGGTGAAAAAGGGCAGGCAGATTTAGGTGCCGGTGCCGCGCATGCCGAAGCATTAAATTTCATTGTTAATAACATTTTCTCTCTTGATCCCGAATTACAAAAAGGCGTAGTTGCCATCGGCCATCGTATCGTACATGGCGGCGAAAAATTCACCTCTTCCGTTATCGTTACCGATGAAGTGGTCAAAGGCATTGAAGAAGCAATTCAATTCGCACCGCTGCACAACCCGGCACACTTAATCGGGATCAAAGAGGCTTTCAAATTATTCCCACACCTGAAAGATAAAAATGTCGTGGTGTTCGATACTGCCTTCCACCAAACCATGCCGGAAGAAGTATTCCTATACGCATTACCGTACTCTTTATACCGCGAACATGGTGTTCGTCGCTACGGCGCGCATGGTACCAGCCACTATTATGTCAGCCGTGAAGCAGCAAAACGGTTAGGTGTGTCGGAAGATAAAATCAACGTGATCACTTGTCATTTAGGTAACGGCGGTTCCGTATCGGCAATCCGTCACGGCAAATGTATCGACACCTCAATGGGTTTGACGCCATTGGAAGGTTTGGTAATGGGTACCCGTTCCGGCGACATCGACCCTGCTATCATTTTCTATATGCACGATACGTTGGGTATGTCCGTGAAGGAAATTAACGATACGTTAACTAAAAAATCCGGTTTATTAGGGTTAACGGAGGTGACCAGTGACTGTCGTTATGCAGAAGATAATTATGACAAAGAAATCCCGGCAAAACGTGCATTAGGTGTCTATTGCTATCGTTTAGCCAAATATATCGGTTCTTATATGGCGGTAATCGGTGAACGTCTGGATGCTATTGTGTTTACCGGCGGTATCGGTGAAAACTCCGCCCATGTGCGTGAAATCACCTTGGAGCACTTAAAATTATTCGGTTATAAACTAGATCAAGAGAAAAATCTTGCCGCCCGTTTCGGTAAAGAAGGGATCATCACGGCCGATAACACTCCTATTGCTATAGTAATTCCAACCAACGAAGAACTCGTTATCGCACAAGATACTGCACGTCTTTGTATTTGAACATTAATCAAACGAACTGCCGATTAAATCGGCAGTTTCTTTTTTACTTACAAAATAAAGGTAAATTATGTCCCGTACTATTATTCTCATTCCGATTAGCACCGGCGTAGGTTTAACCAGTGTAAGCCTCGGTTTAATCAACGCTCTTGAACAAAAAGGCGCCAAAGTCGGCTTTATGAAACCAATATCCCAACCGAACACCGGTGAGGATGTTATCGACCGCACCACCTCCATCGTGCGTACCGGCACCGCTTTAGAAACTGCTGAGCCGTTTATGCTAAGCGTGGCGGAATCCTTAATCGGTCAAAATCAATCCGATGTGTTATTGGAAAAAATTGTTGAGAACCACCAAAAACTGGCTAAAAACAACGAAATCGTGATCGTGGAAGGCTTGATTCCAACCCGTAAACATACCTTTGCCAACAGTATTAACTACGAAATCGCCCAAGCCCTTGATGCGGAAATTGTATTGGTTGCCGCCCCATCAACGGAAACCCCGGCACAATTAAAAGAACGTGTCGAAGCCGCTGCCTCCTTGTTCGGCGGTAAAGGCAATAAAAATCTCCTCGGTGTGATCGTGAACAAATTCAACGCACCGGTTGACGAATCCGGCAGAACACGCCCTGATTTAAGCGAAATTTTCGATTCCTTCCAACACAGCCACAACAGCGAATCCGAACTTGTCAGACTTTTCGCCCAAAGCCCGATTAAATTATTAGCCTGCGTTCCTTGGTCCGCCGATCTGATCGCCACCCGTGCTATTGATTTAATCAAGCATTTAGGCGCAGCGATTATGAATGAAGGCGATGTGAACCGTCGGATTCGCGGCATTACCTTCTGTGCCAGAAGCCTACCGAACATGGTGGAACATTTCCGTGCCGGCAGCTTATTAGTGGTCTCTGCAGACCGACCTGATGTCATCGTCGCGGCGGCGCTTGCCGTGTCTAACGACATTGAAATCGGCGGTTTATTATTAACCGGCGGCTACAAATTGGATCCGCAAATCAAAAAGCTGTGCCAACACGTCTTTGAAAGCAAAAAATTACCGGTATTCCGTATTGAAGGCAACACATGGCAAACCGCCTTAAGCCTGCAAAGTTTCAACCTTGAAGTACCGGTTGACGACAAAGAACGTATCGAAAACATCAAACGTTACACCGGCGAAAAATTAGACGCGGCGTTTGTCAACGGCTTGGTGGAAGCCTCAAGCCGTTTACGTCGCTTATCTCCGCCGGCATTCCGTTTCCAATTAACTGAATTAGCCCGCGCCGCCCAAAAACGCATCGTCTTACCGGAAGGTGATGAGCCGCGTACCATCAAAGCAGCGATTTTGTGTGCCGAACGCGGTATTGCAGAATGTGTCTTGTTAGCTAAACCGGAAGACGTACAACGCGTGGCGGAATCCCAAGGCGTTAAATTAGTGAAAGGCATTACCGTCATCGACCCGGCAAGCGTGCGTGAAAACTATGTGGCGCGTTTGGTTGAATTACGTAAAGCCAAAGGCATGACCGAAACCATGGCACGTGAACAACTGGAAGACAATGTTGTGCTCGGTACCATGATGTTGGAAGCCAACGAAGTGGACGGCTTGGTTTCCGGCGCCGTGCACACCACCGCCAACACCATTCGTCCGCCGATGCAAATCATCAAAACCGCACCAGGCAGCTCCATTATTTCTTCCATCTTCTTCATGTTGCTACCGGATCAAGTATTAGTCTATGGCGACTGCGCGGTGAACCCGGATCCGACGGCGGAACAATTGGCGGAAATCGCCATTCAATCTGCCGAATCGGCAAAATCCTTCGGTATCGATCCGAAAGTGGCAATGATCTCCTACTCCACCGGCACATCAGGCAGCGGTGCCGACGTAGAAAAAGTAAAAGAAGCCACCCGTATTGCGAAAGAAAAACGTCCTGATTTACTCATCGACGGCCCGTTACAATACGACGCAGCGGTGATGGAAGACGTGGCACGCTCCAAAGCGCCTAACTCACCGGTTGCAGGTCAAGCCACCGTCTTCATCTTCCCGGATTTGAATACCGGTAACACCACCTACAAAGCGGTTCAACGTTCCGCCGACCTCGTTTCCATCGGTCCGATGCTACAAGGTATGCGCAAACCGGTGAACGATTTGTCCCGTGGTGCATTGGTTGACGACATTGTGTACACCATTGCCTTAACCGCAATTCAAGCGACACAATAAAACGTCATTAAAAACGTTTGAAAAAATGACCGCACTTCAGTGCAAAAATAAAGGCTTTCATTATGGAAGCCTTTATTCTATTGAACTCACAATATGAAAAAACCATTTTTAATTATCGGCTTTATTTGGAGTGGAAAATAGTACCATCACGATTCCGGACATTTTGAATATCGCCCGGAGTTGTTGCACCCGACCTGTCGATAAATGTAAAACGCGGGAAAAACCGACCGCACTTTATATCAAAATATGATAACTATTCTCATTGACAAACCTACCGTTAACCTTTCACAATAAACAGACTTGAGCAAAGAATAAGCAATTTATCAATTAGCAAGAGGACGGTTTATGAAAAAATTCATGCTTGGCATGGCGTTAGGTCTCGCCATCGCATTTTACACGAATGCCGACATCGGTACGGTGAAAGATGGGTTCGGCAAAATTTTACAAGGCGATCATTTCACCGTGGTGAAAAAAGCATTAAAAAAAGGCGAGCAGTTAAAACGCCATAACCATGAGGGCGAAAGCGTCATTTTTACCGTCCTGAACGGAAAGATTAGCGTATTGCTTGACGATACGGAAAAGCATGACATCAGCATGGGTCAAGTGTTGAATTTTGACGGCAAGCACTTTATCCAAGGGGAAGCGACGGAGGACACGGTGATTTTAGTTACCTTAGTCGGCGAACATCACGAACATAAACACAAGTAAGAAACTCCATCCACTCAAAGTGCGGTGGATTTAAAAAACGTTTTTTAAACCGACCGCACTTTTAAAATTCAATCTCACTCTGCGTTTTCACAATCACCATCTGATGATGAATAAACTTTTGCAGCAGTTCGCTAATGGATTGCCCGTTTGGCAGGGAAAGTGTCGGAGCGATTTCCGCCAACGGGATAATCACGAATTCACGATTGTGCATATCGTAATGAGGAACGGTAAGACGTTCCGACTGAATGGTTTGTTCGGCGTAAAGCAGAATATCCAGATCTAATGTGCGTTCGCCCCAGCGACGAAGACGGACACGCCCTTGTTCCTGCTCAATACGTTGCAATTCGTCCAGCAATGCAAGGGGAGAAAGTGCCGTTTCCAGGCAGGCGACGGCGTTGACATAATCCGGCTGATCTTGCGGACCGAGGGGCTTGCTTTGGTAAAAAGAACTCACGCTCACTATCTTGCTATCAGGCAGTTGATTCATCGCCCGTAATGCGGCGACTAACTGCGCCTGCGGATCTGCTAAATTACTGCCTAAAGCGACATACACGTTATTCATGAGCAGCCTTATTTGTGTTTTTCGTAGTGGAGCTACGTTTGCGACGATGGTATTTGCGTTTTTTCGGCTGACTTGGTAATTCTTTAACCAAATCCTGTCGTTGGCTATCGTTGCTGAATTGGTATTCGTGCCACCACGCGGATAATTCCACGGCTTCCCCGCCCTCAATTTCCGCACGCATTACCAATAAATCAAACCCTGCGCGGAATTTTGATTGTTCCATAACGCGTTGCACGGATTTTGGCGTGCGTTTTAAAAATTGCAGTTGCAACGACCAAATGTCACGAATCACCGCAGTGTGACGGCGGGGAACGGCTAAGGCATTGCACAACACATCCAACAAATCGTTAGACGCCAACGCATAAGCATCATAGTTATTCAAGCCGCCTTCATTTTTTAGCATTTCCACCCGTTCACGTAACGGATACCAAAAAAACGCGGCAAATAAGAACGCCGGATTAATCGGCAATTTATCGACGACACGTTCATCGGTAGAAGTAAGCGCCTGCAGAATCATTTTTTCCGCCATGCTGTCTTCACGTTCGGTGAAATAATTCGATAACAGTGGGAACAGTTGCTCAAACAAGCCATATTGGCGCAATAAACGATAAGTTTTCACACCGTTTCCGCCCTGTAACAATTTTAAACTTTCTTCAAATAAGCGTGCCGGCGGGATGTTTTTCAGCAAATGTGACAACTCTTTAATGGGCGTTTCACTCGGTTTGTCCAGAAACATATCCAGTTTTGCCATAAAACGAATGGAACGTAACATCCGCACCGGATCTTCCTGATAACGGGTTACCGGATCGCCGATTAAACGCAATTTGCCGCTTTTTAAATCCTCAATGCCGTTGAAATAATCTTTCAGGGTGTTGTCTTGCGGATTGTAATACAGCGCGTTCACACTAAAATCGCGGCGTTCCGCATCCTGCTCCAGGGTGCCGTACACGTTGTCGCGCAGTAACATCCCTTCTTCGCTCTGTTTGGCGAGTTTTTCATTATGATGCTCCGCATGACCGGCACGGAAAGTGGCGACTTCAATAATTTCACGCCCGAACATGACGTGAGCCAGGCGAAAACGTCGCCCCACCAAACGGCATTGACGCTGAAAAATCGCCTGAATCTGTTCCGGACGGGCGTTGGTCGCCACATCAAAATCTTTTGGTTTTTTGCCTAACAATAAATCGCGCAAACAACCGCCGACCACATAGGCTTCATAGCCTTGGCGTTGTAATTTTTCCACCACGGTCAACGCGTGACGATTGATCATGCGTGGCGTAATACCGTGCGTTGAGGCTTTAATACTGTGTTTGAAATCTTTTTTGTGCGTGTTTTTTTTGTTACGGGAAGAACTTTGAGCCTTGTTTTTTACAGGTTCATATTCAATAACGGATTGTTTTTTAGGCGAGACTTTAACTTCATTTTGAGCGGGGGTTTTGTTCTTCGTTTTCTTGCTCAAAAGGTTTTTAATATAGGTAAAGATAATACATCTCCATTTATCACAAAAATAAAGTGAAAGTGCGGTCGAAAAATGATGTGTTTTTTGACCGCACTTTTATCCATTATTTAGCAGGATTAACCTACCATTTGTTTTTCGCGAATTTCCGCCAAGGTTTTGCAGTCAATGCAGAGATCGGCGGTCGGGCGCGCTTCTAAACGTTTAATACCGATTTCTACGCCGCAGGATTCGCAATAACCGAAATCATCCGTATCCAATTTTTTCAAGGTGCTTTCGATTTTCTTCATTAATTTGCGTTCACGATCGCGGGTACGCAACTCCAAGCTAAATTCTTCTTCCTGTGTGGCGCGGTCAGATGGATCCGGGAAATTAGACGCTTCGTCCTGCATATGAGCAACGGTTCGAGAAGCTTCATCTCTAATTTGATCGTGCCAGGCTTGAAGGATCTTTTTGAAATGCAGCACTTGGTGCTCATTCATGTATTCTTCGCCTTTCTTTTCTTTGTACGGCTCAACACCGGCTAAAGCTAATAAACTCAAAGACGCTTTACTCATTTGTATCTCCTAATAAAAAATTCATCCATTTCATACTGCTAAGCCCCCACAATCAGTGTTGCTTAATGTTGTTACTACCAAAGTAAACCGATTAAAAAACGGACCCAAATTTTGAAGGCGTATAAATAGCAGAACTTATCCTATTTATCAAATAAAATTTACACATCCATTGGGGTTTTTTGATGAAAAATTTTATTTTTGTGATTCAGCTTCCAATATTCACTTCCGCCGGTTTTACGCCTCGCCCATTTCTTCCATAGTAGCCGCCCTTCGGATGATAAAAGTGCGGTTGAAAATGTGAGCGTTTCGTTGGATAAATTGGCTATAGCCCTGATTTTTAGCGGTTTAACATTATTGTTTTTGCCCGATCGCTTTTTATTATCGTGGCAAACGGCGTGCTATTTACTCCTCTTGTTATGCCCATTCATGTTGCTTGCTCATGCCCTGCGGCAAGAAAAAATCAAGCAGATATTCACCTGGCTGCTGATCTTGGTGATTCAGTCCGCTTACGTCCACCAATCGGCAATTTCCTTACTGACACTGGCGGATAATCTTGCCAATCTGCCGAAAACCGTACACAGCGAATTTACCGTTGAGGAAATCCTACATCAGCAGCATTATCAAACCCTGGTTATCCGCGCCAAACTCGCCGAAAACCTACCCGAACAACGCATTTACGCGCAATGGAAACTCAAACAACAAGTCAACCTCGGCGAACGTTACGCGGGCAATTTACGCCTGCGACTGCTTTCTTCCCGCCTGAACTTTCACGGTTTTGACCGCCAGCCATGGTATTTCGGTAAGCGCATCACCGCTTGGGCGGAGATTAAAAGTGCGGTCAAATTGGAAAACGTTTTTTCGTTACGCCAAACCGCCCTCAATCAAGCCTTACAACAAACTGAGAATTTACCGCAACAAGGCTTGCTGCTGGCACTCAGTTTTGGTGAACGTTTCCGCTTAGACCAAAAAACTTGGCAAATTTATCAAAAAACAAATACGGCACATTTAATTGCCATTTCAGGGCTGCATATCGGGTTAGCGATGATGCTGGGTTTTACCTTGGCGCGCCTGCTGCAATTTGCCTTGCCGACGCGTTACATCAGACCGACGTTTCCTATTCTCTGCGGATTCATTTTTGCGCTGTTATACAGCCAACTGGCGGGACTTGCTATCCCCACGTTACGCGCCATCGTGGCGCTAGCCATGCTCTACGTGATCCAGCATTGGCGACGATATTGGACGGTGTGGCAATTCTTGTTAAGAGTAGTTACCTTGTTAATCTTGATCGATCCACTCATGTTGCTTACCACCGGCTTTTGGTTGTCGGTGGGCGCAGTGACCTGTCTGATTATTTGGTACCAATGTTTCCCGTTGTCTCTATTGCAATGGCGCGGCCATTCCCTTGCCAATTCGCCGTGGCGAAAAGTGCGGTATGTTTTCGGCTTGTTTCATTTGCAATTCGGTTTACTCTGGCTGTTCACGCCCATTCAGCTGTTGTTTTTTAACGGCATTTCGTTAAACAGTTTTATTGCTAATGTTATCGCCGTGCCGCTTTATAGCTTTGTATTGGTACCACTGGTGTTATTTGCCGTAGTCACCCAAGGCGCATGGCATTCGTGGCAGCTCGCCAACGATTTGGTAGAAAAAATCACCGCACTTTTGACGCCTTGGCAAGATGACTGGCTGGCAATTTCCATTCCGCACAGTTTATGGGTAACCCTCTGTTTAACCTTTCTTTTTTTAGTGGCGATCTATGTTATTTATCAACCACCAAAACCAATAACGTCCACGTTAGCATTGGCAAGGCAGCACCGCTTTAAGGGATTTCACCTGAGTCCCGAACGTACCTTAAGTTTACCGTTACGAAAAAGCGCTTATTGTCTGGGTGTCGGGCTTATTGCCCTGTGTTGCCTGACCTTAATTTCTCAGCGCATTTCTCGCCCGAACTGGCAATTGGAAACCTTGGACGTGGGGCAAGGTTTGGCAACCTTAATCGTGAAAGACGGCAAAGGCGTGCTTTACGATACCGGACCGAGCTGGGAGGGCGGCAGTATGGCACAGTTGGAAATTCTGCCTTATTTACAGCGGCAAGGCATTGATTTGGAATGGCTGATATTAAGCCATGACGACAACGATCACGCGGGCGGCGCCAAAGACATTTTAGCGGCGTATCCTCATATTCAGCTGACCACCGCTTCACAGAGACGATACGGTTCCCAAAACGCCGAAAAAAATGACCGCACTTTTTGTCAAACCGGTAAACAATGGCATTGGCAGGGGTTGCATTTTACCGTTCTATCGCCGGAAAACATTGTGCCCCGTGCGGAAAATCCGAATTCCTGTACGCTTTTATTAAGTGATGGCGCGCACCATATCTTACTGACGGGTGACGCGGATCTTAGTGTGGAATATAAGATCCTGCCGAAACTTGGCAAGATCCATGTGTTGCAAGTGGGACATCACGGCAGCAAAACCTCCACGGGACAGGCGTTGGTGCAGCATATTCAACCGGACATTGCGCTGATTTCCAGCGGGCGTTGGAACCCGTGGCATTTTCCCCATAAAGACGTGGTGGCGCGCCTGCAACAACAAGGATCGCAAATTTATAATACGGCGCATAGCGGGCAAATCCGTCTGTTGTTCTACAATGATGAAATCAAAATTCAGACCGCACGTGCGGAATTTTCGCCTTGGTATCGCAGATTAATTGGCTTGAGCACGAAATAAAGGTACAATGCGCCATTATTTTTTGACCTAAGACAGAAAATTTATTATGCAAGATCAAGACCTTTCCACTATGCAAACCTTCAAACGTTTATGGCCGATGATTAGCCCGTATAAAGCAGGTTTGATTGTTTCCGGTGTCGCACTGATATTAAACGCGTTAACCGATTCCGGCTTAATTTTCTTACTGAAACCCTTATTGGATGATGGTTTTGGCAAAGCTGACGCTTCTTTCTTAAAACAAATGTCGGTATTTGTGGTGCTGCTGATTCTCTTTCGCGGCGTTTCCAGCTTTATTTCCAACTACTGTTTGGCGTGGGTCTCCGGCAAAGTGGTGATGACCATGCGCCGCCGTCTGTTTAAACATTTAATGTTCATGCCGGTGAGTTTTTTCGACAGCAACTCTTCCGGCCGCTTGCTTTCCCGCATTACTTACGATTCCGAAATGATCGCCAGCGCTTCCTCCGGTTCCCTCATTACCATCGTACGTGAAGGTGCGTATTTGCTTTCCTTGCTCAGTATTATGCTTTACACCAGCTGGCAACTTTCCTTGGTTTTATTTGTTATCGGGCCGATTATCGGTATTTTAATTCGTATGGTTTCCAAGAAATTCCGTGAGCTAAGTCGCAATATGCAAAATTCGATGGGAGAACTGACCTCAACTACGGAACAAATGTTAAAAGGACATAAAGTGGTGCTGTCTTTCGGTGGACAATTCATTGAAGAAGAACGCTTTAACCGTGTAAGTAACGATATGCGCCGTAAGGGCATGAAAATGACCGCTGCTGATGCCATTGCCGATCCGGTGGTGCAGATTATCGCCTCTTTCGCCTTGGCTGCCGTACTTTATTTAGCCACTTTCCCCTCCATTATGGATCAGAACTTAAGTGCGGGTACATTTACCGTCGTTTTCTCTTCCATGCTTGCCTTAATGCGCCCGCTAAAATCTTTAACCAATGTGAACGCACAATTCCAACGCGGCATGGCGGCATGCCAAACCCTGTTCGGCATTTTGGATATGGATACGGAAAAAGACACCGGCACCTATAAAGCGGACAAGGTAAAAGGCGACATTGAGTTTAAAAACGTCACCTTTAGTTACCAAGGCAAAGACGAACCCGCTTTAGACAATATTTCCTTCAAGATTCCGCACGGCGAAACCGTGGCGTTGGTAGGGCGTTCCGGTTCCGGCAAATCCACCATCGCCAATTTAGTGACCCGTTTTTATGATATAAACCAAGGCGAAATCCTGCTGGACGGCGTGAATATTCAGGATTACCGTTTGTCCGATTTGCGCGAAAATTGTGCGGTGGTTTCCCAACAAGTGCATTTATTTAACGACACGATCGCCAACAACATCGCTTATGCGGCAAAAGACAAATACAGCCGTGAAGAAATCATCAAAGCGGCAAAAGCGGCACACGCCATGGAATTTATCGAGCATTTGGAAAACGGGTTGGATACGGTTATCGGCGAAAACGGCGCCAGCTTATCCGGCGGTCAGCGTCAACGTTTAGCCATTGCCCGCGCGTTATTGCGTAACTCGCCGGTATTGATTTTAGACGAAGCCACTTCTGCCTTAGATACGGAATCCGAACGCGCTATTCAAGCGGCATTGGAAGAAATCCAAAAAGATCGTACGGTTTTGATGATCGCCCATCGTTTATCCACCATCGAAAAAGCCGATGAAATTTTAGTCATCGAACACGGACAAATTAAAGAACGCGGCAATCATCAAGCCTTGTTGGCACAAGGTGGCGCTTACAAACAATTGCACAGTATGCAATTCAGTCAATAAGTGAATTAACGCGTAAGGAGAAGGTATGCAGTTTTGGTATTCCCGCTCGTGGATCACATGGTTACTCTGCCCTTTCTCCTTGTTATTTTGGCTGATTACCGCCATTCGCCGCGCGCTCTTTCGTTTTAATCTGCTAAAATCTTATCGTGCGCCGATTCCCGTGGTGATCGTCGGCAATCTTTCCGTCGGCGGTAACGGAAAAACACCGGCAGTGATTTGGTTGGTACAGGAACTCACCAAGTGCGGTTTAAAAGTCGGCGTGATTTCACGGGGCTACGGCAGCCAAGCCAAACAGTATCCTCTGTTGGTTACTCCCACCGGCGATCCCGTGGAAGCCGGCGATGAACCCGTCTTAATCGCCACCCGCACCCAAGCCCCCGTTTGTATCTCGCCCAATCGGCAACAAGCCATTGAATGCCTGTTAGAACACGCCCAGTGCGATGTCATTATCAGCGATGACGGCTTGCAACATTACAAATTACAACGGGATATCGAAGTCGTCATCATGGACGCGCAACGTGGTCTCGGCAACGGTTTCTTATTGCCTGCCGGACCGTTGCGCGAGTTGCCAAACCGTTTAAAATCCGTCGATTTCATCATCACCAACGGTGCGGAAAACCAATACAGCGACGCGGTGATGACATTGCAACCGCAATACGCCGTCAATTTAGTCAGCCTGGCACAACGCCCATTGGCGGAATTTTCGCAGGCGACCGCCATTGCCGGCATCGGTAATCCGCCGCGCTTTTTTGCCATGTTGCAACAGTACGGCATTACCCTAACCGCAACTCAAGCCTTTCAGGATCACCAACGTTTCAGCGCAGATTTATTCAATCAATTTGACAAAAATCAACCGCTTCTGATGACGGAAAAAGACGCGGTGAAATGCCTTGCATTTGCACAGAAAAACTGGTGGTATGTGCCGGTGACGACAGAAATTCACGGCGAAAAAGCCCGCCAATTGATTCAAAAGATCGTGCAAAAGTGCGGTCAAAAATAGCAACAAATCGAGAGCAGCATAATGAATGGAAAATTATTAGAAATCGTGGCATGTCCAAGCTGTCACGGACGTTTGGAATACGATGAGCAACATCAACGTTTAATCTGCCGTTTTGAAAAAATCGCCTACCCGATTAAAAACGGCATTCCCGTATTACTGGCGGAACAGGCACAGCCGTTAAATCAAGAACAGGATAATTAATATGACACAATTCACCGTGATCATTCCCGCCCGTTACGCCTCCAGCCGCTTACCGGGCAAGCCTTTAACCGACATTGCCGGCAAGCCGATGATTCAACATGTTTTTGAACAAGCCAAACAATCAGGCGCCGACCGCATCATTATCGCCACCGATAACGAATTGGTCGCTACCGCCGCCGAAAATTTCGGAGCGGAAGTGTGCATGACCGCCGAAAGCCACAATTCCGGCACCGAACGCCTGGCGGAAGTAGTGAAAAAACTGGCACTGCCCGACAACGAAATTATCGTCAATATTCAAGGCGACGAACCGCTTATCCCGCCCATTATCGTGAAACAAGTGGCGGAAAATCTGGCAAAATACCCCGTAAACATGGCAAGCCTTGCGGTAAAAATTAATAACGCGGAAGAATTGTTTAATCCCAACGTAGTAAAAGTGCTGACCGACAAAAACGGCTATGTGCTTTATTTCTCCCGCGCCGTGATTCCTTGGGATCGCGATCAATTCGCACAAATGAGCGATATGGCAACATTACGGCTGAACACCGAATATTTACGTCACATCGGCATTTACGCTTACCGTGCCGGTTTCATTAAACAATATGTGCAATGGCAGCCGACTGCGCTGGAACACATCGAAAAACTGGAACAATTACGTGTGCTTTGGCACGGCGAAAAAATCCATGTGGAACTCGCCAAAGCCGTGCCTGCCGTAGGGGTGGACACCATCGAAGATCTGGAAAAAGTGCGGTCGATTTTGACGAAGAAATCTCATTAATGCACATCTCTCCCCTCTTTAGAAAAGAGGGGCAGGGGGAGATTTGACAGACGGAATTAACGGAGAAAATAATTCGTTTATCAATGAATTTAAGCCATTTACGCTTCCGCCGTTATCAGGAACCACAAATCTCCGCCGGCGCGCGTTTCCTAACCACAGTTGTTCGAAACATTGTAACTATTTAATAAAAAAAGAAAAACTTGGCTCCCCTCGTTTACGGGGGGGCTGGGCGAAGCCCTGAGGGGGCCTAAATCTCAATTTTTAAACAAAACATCGAGATAAATTCCCCCCTTCCGCCCTTCGGGCACCTTCCCTCGTAAACGGGGGAAGGCAATATACTTTTGAAATATCAATATATTACAATGTTTCAAACAGCAGTGGTTTCCTAACGCGTGCCAAAAATCGATAAACATAATGACCGGCACACGCCGGGAAGCGTGCACTATCAAAGATTTTTTAAAGATGTAACGACCATAATGCTTTAAAATCATTTCAATATAAAACCAACTTAATCATTCATTATGACTTTCGACGCCAAAAAATTCCTCGCCAACGTACCGCACTTACCGGGTGTTTATCGGATGTATGACGATAAAAACACGGTGATTTATGTGGGCAAGGCGAAAGATCTGAAAAAACGCTTATCCAGTTATTTTCGCAAGCAGTTAAGCAGCAAAAAAACGGAAGCGTTGGTGGCGTCGATTCAACATATCGAAACCACCATTACCACGTCGGAAACGGAAGCTCTGCTTCTTGAGCACAATTACATCAAAACCTACCAGCCGCGCTATAACGTGCTGTTGCGCGATGATAAATCCTATCCGTACATTTTATTAACCAAAGAAACCCACCCGCGTATTACCGCTTATCGCGGTTCGAAAAAAATCCAAGGGGAATATTTCGGTCCCTACCCGAATGCCGGTGCGGTGCGTGAAACCCTGTCCTTATTGCAAAAACTGTTCCCCATTCGACAATGTGAAAATTCGGTGTATAACAACCGTTCGCGCCCTTGCTTGCAATATCAAATCGGGCGTTGTCTGGCGCCTTGCGTAAAGGGTTACGTGACCGATGAAGCCTATGCGCAGCAGGTCAATTTCGCCCGTTTGTTTTTACAGGGAAAAGATCAGCAGGTGTTGGATCATTTGGTGCAACAAATGGAACAGGCGAGCCAACAACTGAATTTTGAAGAAGCGGCGCGCATTCGCGATCAAATTCAGGCAGTGCGGGCAGTAATTGAAAAACAATTTGTCGCCAACGATCGCCATGACGACATTGACATTATCGCTATCGCCTACCAACTCGGCGTGGCTTGCGTGCAGGTGTTGTTTATTCGTCAGGGTAAGATTTTGGGCAATCGTAGCTATTTCCCGAAAGTACCGAGCAATACCAACCTGGCGGAACTCACGGAAACCTTTGTGGGGCAATTTTATTTGCAGGCGCACCAAGGCAGAACCATTCCGAACACCATCATCGTAGATCAAAAACTGGACGAAAAAGCCGATTTAGAAACCCTGCTCAGCGACCAAGCGGGACGTAAAGTCAGCATTCAGGATCATGCCAAAGGCGATAAAAGCAAATATTTGCAACTGGCGCAAATGAACGCCAAGGCGGCGTTAGTCACCAAATTAAAACAATCCACATTACAGCTCGATCGCTACGTCGCACTACAGGAATTACTCGGTATCAATGCCATCAAACGCATGGAATGTTTCGACATCAGTCACACCATGGGCGAACAGACCATTGCCTCCTGCGTGGTTTTCAACCAGGACGGACCGCTGAAATCCGATTACCGCCGTTTCAACATCAGCGGAATTACCAAGGGCGACGATTACGCCGCCATGGAACAAGCCCTGTTAAAACGCTACGACAAAGATCTGGAAGATGACAAAATTCCCGACATTATTTTTATCGACGGCGGCAAGGGGCAACTCAACCGCGCGTTGCAGGTGTTTGAAAAACTCAACGTAAAATGGAACAAAAACCGACCGCACTTAATCGGCGTTGCCAAAGGCGTGGATCGTCGCGCCGGTTTGGAAACCCTGATTTTGAGTAAATGGGACAAAGAATTGCATTTGCCGGCGGACAGCCTCGCACTTCATTTGATCCAACATATCCGCGACGAAAGCCACAACCACGCCATCAGCGGACACCGCAAAAAACGCCAACAACATTTCACTCAAAGCGGTTTGGAGAGCATTGAAGGGGTCGGCGCCAAACGTCGCCAAGCCCTGTTGAAATACCTCGGCGGTTTACAAGGCGTCAAAAACGCCACCCTCGACGAAATCGCCTCCGTCCCCAGTATTTCCAAAGCTCTGGCAGAAAAGATTTTTGAGACCTTGCAGCATTAGGTTGGAAAAAAGTGCGGTCCTTTTTCACAACGTTTTTCATGTCAAAAAACACGTGGAAAAATTATTCACAAACTCGATCTCTCGTTTGTTCACCCCTAACGGGGCCGTTGGCAAAGCCAACGTTCAAAAAACGTCATTTTTTGTGACCGCACTTTTTAGATGAAAGGCCGCCTTAGAAAAACGTGCCGATATTGTAATGAGACCCGCTCCCCTTAACGTGAAATCACTTCTTTAGTGAAAGATTCCATTTCTGCTTTACGCCATGGCGCGGAGAAGAAAAGGGTGTCTTTTAAGCCGGATTGGCTATCCAACGGGCGAACCCCAAATTCCTGGCTTAATTTTTGTTGCACTTCAGGGGACGTAATCCAGTGGATAAACACTAAAGATGCCGCAGGATTCGGCGCGTTTTTCGCCACCGTCATCACATTACCGCCGCCCGGCATGCCGAATTTCGGAATGTAGAATTTTAAGCGGTCGGTGATTGCATCTTGTTTTTGCAGGCTGAACAAGTGATCCTGCCAGGCGGAAACAATCACCAATTCGCCATCATTTAAGCGGGTTAAGCTATCCGCATTGGAGGCGGTGCGAATCAGAGAATCTTTTTTGCTGCTGAACCAATCCCAGGTTTTCTTCCAGTTCGCCATTTGCGCTTCATCAATTTTGTCGGTACGATAATCGTAGTCGCCGTTGATATAAACTAAAGCGCGCTGAATGAAAGCGTTGCCGGAGCTGCCGCCGTTCGGGTCGGAATAGCCGAATTTTTTCGGATTTTTATCAATATAGTTTTCCATCTCCTGCCAGGATTGTGGCAATTCCTCTTCTTTGATACGCAGCGGATCATAAGCCAAGCCGGTTTGGTTGCCCCAATAACCCACCGCCACATCGCCCAGGTCAACGCCTTGCAAATGATGATTTAATTTATCGAAATTCGGTAACTGATTCAGCTTGGTGAGAGTGTCGTTTTTCGCTACGTTACTCAGGCGATCCGCGTTCAGTACCACCACGTCCATTTTGCCGGTTTCCAGATTTTTCTCGGCAATCAGTTTATTGATATTGCCGTCCATGGTGCCTTCCGGCACTTTGAGTTTAATGCCGTATTGGCTTTCAAATTCTTTCACGAAATTGCGAAACTGCGGCTGCAAATACCATACGCTGACCGTCACTTTGCCTTCTTTTTTAGCTAGTGCTTCAATTTCGCTCCAGGATTTGCCGCTTAAATCCGTTGCCGCCAACGCAAAATTGGTTACGGCGAATGCGGCGGCGGTTAAGCCGATAGAAACAAGTTTACGAATATTTTTTTGCATAAAATTCTCCTTATTAAAATTATGCTTTTCCTGTGGATTGAGAGAGATAATTACCTTTGAGCAGTTTTTCGATAATCATCATTAAAATAATGTTCGGCACCAATAGAATAATGGATACTACGGCGGCATTCGGGCGAATAAAGGAATAACCGAGGAAAGAATATAAAATGGTCGGCACGGTGATGAAATCCGGCGAACCGATAACAAATGAAATGGCAAATTCTTCAATACTTTTCACCAGACAGAAAATAATAGACGCCAAAAAGCTAGGTTTGAGCATCGGCATATACACGTCTTTAAACACAGTCAATTTAGACGCGCCAAGGTCGCGACTCGCCTCAATCAAATCCTGCGGCACGGAAGAAAATCCCGCCGACAAAATCCGAATGGCGTAAGGCAGCGTGAGCACCACATGCCCGATAACAATGCCGATAAACGGATTGTTGATGTTAAAATCCAGCAACATACGGCTGAAGAACAACGCGATAATCATGCCCGGAATCACCAATGGAATTAACGTCAGCAACTCCGCCAGTTTTTTCCCGCGGAATTCCATGCGCCCGAAGGCATAGGCGGTAGGCAGTGAAAGCAAGATGGTAATCAGCGAAACCATCGGTGCAATGGTATAACTATTGAACATTGCCTCCGATAACGAGGTGGTTTCCCACACGATTTTCCAGCGTTCAAAAGACAATGATTGCGGGAAAATGTCGGGATAACTCCAAGGCTTTGACGGATCCACCAACGACCACAAGCCAGCCATCAAAAACGGCAAAAATAACCAGATAAAATTCGCAAGGATAAAAAAGATGAGGGAAATACGGGCGATTAATCGACCGTTTTGGGTCGTAATTTGTGCACTGCTATTCATTTGACTTCTCCCCGTTTCACCGCCAACGGCTTAATCAGCAACGACACCAAAATCGTGAAAAAGGCGGAAGTCAGCATGATCGTTAACGCCATTACCGCACTTTGATTCCATTCTTCAAATTCATAAGCGGACATTTGCATTAAACGCGCCAAGGAATAGGTGCTGCGCGGACCGGCAATACTATAAAAGGCAAAATCGCCCAGCGCGCCGATGAAAATCAAAATAAAGGAAACTTGCACGGCACCGAGTGTCAGCGGGAAGATTACATAGCGAAATCGTTGCCACGGCGTCGAGCCTAAATTTGCCGCCGCATCCAATAAATCGGTTTTTAGCGAATTTACCGCACCGCCGATTAAAATTAAGGCGAAAGGAATATTTTTCCACATTTGCAAAATCACCACGCCCCAGCCGAATTCGTCATTTTGCAACGTACGCGGTTCGTCCCAGATACCCAAATAAACAAAGACTTCATTTAAAATACCGTGATAGGAAATCATGTTGACGAACAGAAATGCGGCAACCAAGCCAGGCACCAGCATCGGCGCCCGCAAAATGGTGATAATAGTGACTTTCACCGGCAATTTTTTACGCAACCACATCGCGATGGGGTAAGCCACGATAATGGAAAAAATCGCCCCAAGCAATGACACTTTCACAGAATAAATATAGGACTTTTGAAACACCAGGCTGCTTAATACGGTTTGCCAATATTCCAGACTAAACCGGCTTTCCTCGCCCGCCATACTATATAAGCCAAGGCTCTGCGACACAACAATATAGAACGTGGATCCCATTAAAAACAGGATCGTGCCCAAACCGCTGCATAACAGCAGCCAGGCTTTTAAATCATTTTTGAGATTTTTCATTTTACCGACTCCAAGAATTTAATAGCATTACGAGGAACCGTAAACGTCAGCGTATCGCTCAAATTCGGGCATTTCGTTAATTGCAGACGTAATTTTTTCTCTTCGCCGTCCCGTTGTACCATGCCCTGCACTTCCGTGATATTACCCATAAACGCGGTGTTTGTAATATCTATGGTTATTTGATTTTCTGCGTGCTTATGCGCATTCGGCAGCAATTCAATATCTTCCGGACGGAAACAAATATAAATGTGCTCAGATTCAGGCGGTTTGGCAGAAAATACCGTGAAATCACCGAAAATCGATTTGACGGAATACAGATTTTCATCGATGGATTCAACCCGCGCCTCGGCAATGTTGGCAATGCCGATAAAGTCTGCGACAAAACGATTTTTCGGTTGGTGATAAATTTCCTGCGGCGAACCGATTTGCTCAATCGCCCCTTTATTCAACACAATGATTTTATCGGACATGGTCAAGGCTTCCGCCTGATCATGGGTCACATAAATGCTGGTAAGGTGATATTGTTTGGAAAGCTGTTTAATTTCAAAACGCACGCTTTCACGTAATTTCGCATCCAGATTGGATAACGGTTCGTCAAACAAAATCACATCCGGGCGGGTGACCATTGCGCGCGCCAATGCGACCCGTTGTTGCTGACCGCCAGACAATTCGCTTGGTAATTTCAATTTATGAAAATCCAAATCCATTTGCTTTAGCGCCAAATTCAGCCGTTGTTTTTGTTCTTCAATATCAATTTTACGTTGCTTTAAACCGTAGCAGATATTATGGGAGACGTTGAGATGGGGAAAGAGTGCATAAGATTGGAAACACATGGCGGTATTGCGTTTTTCCGGCGGCACCTCATTGACGTTTTTGCCGCCGATGAGGATTTCACCTTCATCGGCAATATGAAACCCCGCAATCAATTTCAATAATGAGGTCTTACCACAACCGCTCGGACCAAGTAAGGTGACGAACTCCCCTTCTTCTGCGGTAAATGTAATGTTATTCGCCGCATAAAAATCACCGAATTTTTTCGTGATATTTTTCACTTCCAGTTTTGCCATTTTTACATCCTTCCAGCTTGGCTTATTGAATTTACTTATGTATTAAATGCTTGCAGGAATTGGCTTGTCAATTGAATAGACGGAAGAATCTTGGAATCGTGATAGAGATCACAGGTCTCATTGAATTTATTAACATCTTTAAAACAAAGTGCGGTCGTTTTTCTCAACGTTTTTATTTGAAAAACACCAAGAAAATTGACCGCAGTTTAAATGCGAAAAGTTAAACGATGAGGGCTATTTCACCACAATAAATTCTGGTGTCGCTTGTCGTTCAATTAATCTGCCGACAGGATAAAGTGCCACACCGGCTTTCTGTGCAACAGCAAAGACCTCGCTTTCCGCTTCCGGTTTGACGGCAATAAGCAAGCCACCGGAGGTTTGCGGGTCGCATAAGACGGCTTTTTGCAAATCGGTAACTGGGGCGATTTTGTGTCCGTAGCTGTCGAAGTTACGGTTGGTGCCGCCTGGGATGCAACCTTGCGCGATGTAATCAGACACCCCATCCAGGGTTTTAATGTTGGCAAAATCCACTTCGGCATTCAGATCGGAGCCTTCACAAATTTCCGTTAAATGCCCTAACAAGCCGAAACCGGTTACATCGGTCATGGCGGTTACCCCGTCAATGTTTGAAAATTGGCTTCCCACTAGATTCATTTGGCACATCCATTTGGTTGCCAAGCCTTTGTGTTCCGGTTTTAATTTGCCTTGCTTTTCCGCCGTAGTTAATACGCCGATGCCCAGTGGTTTGGTTAAATACAGGTTGCAACCGGCTTCTGCGGAAGCATTTCGTTTGACTTTTTCCGTGTCGATAATGCCGGTTACCGCCAAGCCGAAAATTGGTTCAGGCGAGTCAATGGAATGTCCGCCGGCAAGAGCAATGCCCGCTTCCTGACAAGAGAAACGGCCGCCATCAACAATACGTTGGGCAACCTCTGCGGGTAATTTAGTAATCGGGAACCCTAATACGGCAATCGCCATGATCGGCTTACCGCCCATAGCAAAAATATCGCTGATGGCGTTGGTTGCCGCAATGCGTCCAAAATCGAAAGGATCATCTACAATCGGCATAAAAAAGTCTGTCGTGCTGATAATCCCGATACCATTGCCAATATCATATACTGCCGCATCATCTTTGGTTTCATTACCGACCAATAAATTCGGATCAATAAATTTTTCCATTTTTGAGTGCAGAATACGCTCTAATACCTTAGGTGAGATTTTACAACCGCACCCTGCTCCATGGCTGTATTGCGTCAATCGAATATTATCCGCAGTGATTTCATCTTGCACACCGTGCAAAGCCTGTTCTGTCATTTTTTGCTCCTTTTTTATCAATGAACCACACGATTATAGTCTTCTCGTACTAAGGATTCATTAGTTGAAAGCAATTTCTTCGCAAAACCAAAAAGGGTATCTACCAGATGATTTTCTAAAAAGCTGTTTAGAAAGTGATTTTTAGAATACATTAAAAATATGATTATAGAAACCAATCCATTTTTGGAATTTAAAATATACTCAATGAAAATCAGACATTAGAGCTAAGCACCTCTTTTCTACATACTGAATCTTTTCATCTTCTATTTCCTCATCAGATATATATGAATTATATTTCATTTTCACTTCTTCGATTTGCTGTATATAGTGGAAGGCATTAATGTTCCTCTTTAGGTTTATCTACGGAACCAATTACATCGAAAAAGCGCCCTATATGTAAGAGAAATTAATCTCAACTATACCAATATGTAAAATGTTCCAATTATTCCCGTGTGAGAAAAGTTACGCGGCGGTTCAGGAATTAATAAAAATAGAATTCTTGTAAAAATTTAAACTGATACCATTACAATAGACTATGATTCAAATTTTATATAATTTTTCCTGCTCTTTAACAAGGGTAAGTTCATGCTTTTTTCGCTAACCTCCTTTTGTTTAGCTAGCTGGTAGGCAAGTTTAGGATAATCCTTTTGCCACTGTGGATAAACTATCTGTAATTCACGTTCTATTGAACGTTGCACCGTTTCTTTTACTAATCTGGTGATAGCCTGGTAATTCCCATTATCGGCTTTCGCTAATGCGTTGTAATAAGCTTCCCTGTCTGTCGGTTCAATAATGGCGATACTGTATCCTGCGCTCATCAGTTCGAGATTCATAATTAATCTACCGGTGCGTCCGTTGCCATCAACAAACGGATGAATTTTTACAAAATCTGCGTGTAATTCGGCAATTCGGTCTATATCTGGTTGTCCGTTATCTTTTGCCTGTTGATTTTTTATAATCAGATTTTCCATCGCACTTTGTAATAAATAAGGTTGTGGTGGAATATGCTCAGCACCCTGAATGGCTACTGGTACAGTGCGATATTTTCCAGCATAGATTTCTTTTTCAGAACCTTTCAGTAATAATGCATTAAATTCTTTAATATGTTGTTCTGATAAAGATTCCTGTATTTTGACTATATCCAATAGGTAATTAATAGCCTCCCGGTGGTTGATTATATCCAGGTGATCTCTAAACGGTTTCCCCTTGGCCGTAATCCCGCTTTCCAATAATACCCGGGTTTCCATTAAGGTGAGCTGATTACCTTCAATAGCATTAGAAGCTTGGTTATAACGTAGCATAAAATCATCTTGTAAGGATTTTGCTGTAATGAGGTCAATCGGGCGCTTTGAATCCAATACTTTCTTTAGTTCGTCTAAGATATTCATATTTACTCCATCATACTAAAACATAATTATGTTTTTATGCATTTATTTATAAAATCCCTTTTTCTGTTAAATCTTGGGCGGGTACTCATTAAGCACTCTTTTATATTAATATCATTTAATAATGCATATTTTTTGGCTGCTTTATAAACATAACAGGGCTCATGATAGTTGTACGTTATTTGGCAACCATCATTTCTTCTTTTGTTTAGTTGTGGCATAACTGTTTTTGCAATCGTTCCCATAAATAACCCGGATTGTCTGGTTAATGACCTTGTGTTAGTTTACTCATACTTGTTCTCTTAGCGCGGTAAAATTTTATTAGTGATTTGATTAGTCCCTGATTTTATTTCGCATAAAGTTGTTACACAAATTTATTTTTTAGTATAGGTATGTTTTTATGTGTTGATTGTCATTACTACCGTTTTTCAGTATGATGATGACGACTAAATTTTAAAAAGAAAATAACTATGAGCATAACAACACAAGAAACCTATCGTAAGGAAGGCTATTTGCCGCAAAAAGTGACGCTTTCAGAAGAAGTTGTATTTTTCACTAAAATTGACAATGGCGAAATTAAAGTAAAATCCAATGATGAGGTCTTAGCCAACCTGAAAAAGATTACTGGTTAACAAGGCAAATTCTTTAGGCGTTTTTTCAATATCCGATTCTTTCCAATAGTCCGTTAATTTATTACAGGTTTTCAAGACGCTCCAATATTTCCTCGGGTTTGGGCTGTCTGTTAAGATACCTACCACATCCACAATCGAAAAATACCATTGCTCCTATTCTTCGTCCCAATGGGAGCGCACCTGTTTCTGCTCAAAAAGTTGAATATTATCCATGTCTATTCACTCCAATTATTTACTGGATAAATATACACATAAAAAAAAACGAAAACTATACTGTATAAGACCGATTTGGGAGGGGAATCACAAAATTTTATTTTCGGAAGGTGGATGCCCCATAAAAAAGTGCGGTGAAAAATCACCGCACTTTTTATCTTTATATTACAATGTAAAAAAATTACAACGCTTTTAAAATGTCATCCACACGCTCTTTGGCATCGCCGAATAGCATTTGGGTGTTTTCTTTGAAGAAGAGCGGATTTTGTACGCCCGCGTAACCGGTATTCATTGAACGTTTAAATACCACTACGTTAGCGGCCTTCCAGACTTCTAACACCGGCATACCGGCGATTGGGCTGTGCGGATCATCCATTGCCGCCGGGTTAACAGTGTCGTTGGCGCCGATAACTAAGACAGTATCAGTGTCGGCGAAATCGTCGTTGATTTCATCCATTTCCAATACGATATCGTAAGGCACTTTCGCTTCCGCCAATAATACATTCATGTGGCCGGGTAAACGTCCGGCAACCGGGTGGATACCGAAACGCACGTTGACGCCGCGTTCACGTAATTTTTGCGTAATTTCCGCTACCGGATATTGGGCTTGTGCAACCGCCATGCCGTATCCTGGCGTGATGATCACAGAACCGGAATTTTTCAATAATTCCGCCACTTCTTCTGCGCTGGTTTCACGGTGTTCACCTTGTTCCGTATCGGAAGAAACCTGTACGTCATTCCCAAAACCACCGGCAATAACGCTGATGAAAGAGCGGTTCATGGCTTTACACATGATGTAGGAAAGGATCGCACCGGAAGAACCCACGAGTGCACCGGTCACGATTAACAAGTCATTGCTTAGCATGAAACCTGCCGCCGCAGCCGCCCAACCGGAGTAGGAGTTCAACATGGAAACCACCACCGGCATATCCGCACCACCAATGGATGCCACTAAGTGCCAACCGAAAGCAAGGGCAATAACGGTCATGACTAACAACGGGAAGATGTTGTCCGGATTGTTCAGGAACGCCGCCATCAATAAAGCGGAAACCACGAGCGCCGCTAAATTTAATTTATGGCGATGCGGCAACATCAAGGCTTTGGAATTGATTTTTCCGCTTAATTTGCCGAATGCCACTACGGAACCGGTGAAGGTTACTGCACCGATAAAGATACCGAGGAACACTTCCACATTATGAACGCTCGTAAGGGCGGCTTGTTCAGCCAAAAATTTAGCTTGTTCTACATCGTTTAAGCCATTCGGCATGGTTGGGATATCATGCAAACCGTAGCTGTTGTAGCCAACCAATACGGCGGCCAAACCCACGAAGCTGTGTAAGATCGCCACCAACTCCGGCATTTCGGTCATTTCCACTTTTAATGCACGTTGAATACCGATAACACCGCCGATTACCATCGCAATAATGATCCACAAGGTACCTTCGGATTTTGGTCCGAAAATCGTGGCGATGAGCGCAATACCCATGCCGATAATGCCGTACCAGCAACCCGCTTTGGCGGTTTCATGTTTGGAAAGACCGGCTAAGCTCATGATAAAGAGTAACGCTGCTACAATATATGCAGCTTGTACTAAACCTTCTGACATCGTTTTCTCCTTAGCCTTTTCTAAACATAGAAAGCATACGTTGAGTGACGCGGAAGCCACCGAAAATGTTGATGCTTGCCACTAAAATCGCAATAAACGCCAACATGCTGATAAAAAGATTACCTTGTGAAATTTGCAACAACGCTCCTACAATGATAATCCCCGAAATAGCATTAGTGACTGCCATTAACGGCGTATGTAACGCATGGCTGACGTTCCAGACCACGTAATAACCCACCACACAAGCCAACACGAACACGGTTAAATGTGATAAGAAAGCCGCCGGTGCAATGGAAGTGAGCCACAGGAAAAGAATACCGACTACTGCCATAATGCCGTATTTCTTACGCGGATCTGCCGGTTTTTCATCTTCTTTTTTGGCCGCACTTACCGCCGCTTTTGCTTGCTGCGGCTGAGCAGAAACCTGAATCGGTGGTGCCGGCCAAGTAATTTCACCGTCACGAATCACAGTCACGCCACGCAATACTACATCACCAAAATTAATGTCAATTTGACCATCTTTGTTTTTACAAAGTAATTTCAATAAATTAACAAGATTAGTGCCGTAAAGCTGTGAAGATTGAGTTGGTAAACGGCTTGGCAGATCAGTGTAACCGATGATTTTCACTTGATTGTCGGTAACCACCACTTCGCCTGCTTTGCTGAGTTCACAGTTACCGCCGGTGGCTGCCGCCAAATCCACGATTACGCTACCTGGTTTCATGGATGCCACCATTTCTTTAGTGATCAAGCGTGGTGCCGGTTTGCCCGGAATTAACGCGGTAGTGATGATAATATCCACTTCTTTCGCTTGTTCGGCGTAAAGTTCTAACGCGCGACGATTAAATTCATCGGACATCACTTTCGCATAACCGTCGCCACTGCCGCCTTCTTCTTTGAAATCAATTTCAAGGAAGCTGGCACCCATACTTTCAACCTGTTCTTTCACTTCCGGACGGGAGTCAAAAGCACGCACAATGGCACCGAGGCTATTTGCCGCACCAATCGCCGCAAGACCCGCAACGCCCGCACCAATCACCAACACTTTCGCCGGCGGTACTTTACCTGCAGCAGTAATTTGTCCGGTGAAGAAGCTACCGAATTCATGAGCGGCTTCAACTACCGCACGGTAACCCGCAATATTCGCCATGGAGCTTAACGCATCAAGCGCTTGTGCCCGTGAAATACGCGGCACGGCATCCATAGCCAACACATTGATCTTTTTCGCGGAGAGTTTTTCCATTAATGGCGGATTTTGCGCAGGCCAAATAAAGCTGACTAAAGTCGCACCTTCCTTCATTAAGGTAATTTCATCATCAGTCGGCGCGTTAACTTTAAAAATTATATCCGCGTTCCAAACCTGCGCCGTATCGCCGATTTTCGCGCCGGCTGCCGCAAATGCCTGATCCTCAAAGCTTGCTTTAAAACCCGCATCATGTTCAACAATCACTTCAAAGCCAAGCTTCAAAATTTGCTGAACCGTCTTCGGCGTTGCCGCCACGCGACTTTCATTATCAAGTAGTTCTCTAGGTACACCAATTAACATAATGATTCCCTTTGATTGATTAATAATCCGGGTAAAATTACCCACCCCAAGTGACTATTCTAAAACAGCCAAACTGTAACTAACTCTATCATTGATGGGGAAAAAGTAAAAAAATTTTTTCAGCTTTTTCTTTGATATGTAATCCCTATTACAATACTTCATTTATGCAAAAAAATTAGAAATTCACTACTAACTTTGCTATTTTAGCGCACTAATCGTTTTCCGCTATTTAGCTTTTTAACTTTGGCGTGCTAAAAACACTTAAAAAATCAACCGCACTTTATTCTTCAAAGGTCAACACTATGCAATTACCATCACTCCAATCCGCTACCCTAATTCGTCGTTACAAACGTTTTCTCGCCGATGTACAACTACCGAACGGCGAGATCACTACCTTGCACTGCGCTAATACCGGTGCCATGATCGGTTGTGGCACAGAAGGCGACACTCTGTGGTATTCCACCTCCGACAGCACCACGCGCAAATACCCGAGCTCCTGGGAGCTGACCCAATTGGCAAACGGCTACTTGGTTTGTATCAATACCCATCGTTCCAATCAACTCACCTTTGATGCGCTACAAAAAAAGCAAATTATTGAACTTGCCATGTATGATAAAATCTACCCCGAAGTGAAATACGGCGAAGAGAACAGTCGTATTGATTTCTTGCTGAAAGGCAAAGATCTGCCTGATTGCTATGTGGAAGTGAAATCCATCACTTATGTGGATAATGATAAAAAGCTCGGTATGTTTCCCGACGCGGTAACCACTCGCGGTCAAAAACATTTACGCGAATTGATCACTATGAAAAAACAAGGACATCGTGCAGTGATTTTCTTCTGTGGGCTACATGATGGTTTTGATCATTTCCAAGTCGCCAAACACATTGACACCAAATATGACGAGTTACTTCATCAGGCGCTGAAAGAAGGTGTGGAAGCCTATGCTTATGCCGCCGAGTTTGAAAAAACACAAGGCATTCCCACCGCACTTAATCTGACTAAAGTGGCACCGTTTAAAGCGGATTAAATTTGAATCGCCATTTATTTGATAATTATTTTCACTAAGGTGCTTGACTTCATATTTGAGAACAATTATCATTTGGACCATTCAAACAATAAATGGATAATCACTCCAACATTTAGCGCCTCCTCCCCCACAAAAGAGGCGTTTTTTTTGCCTGAAATTTGCCGCACCGAGGTAAAAAAAATTCAAATTTGTCGAATAATCTCTATAATGTAGCCTTTCTGTAAATTGAATAACATTAGGAAGTAACATGACTGATATGAATACCATTCTCGCAGAACTAAAGCGCGGTGTAGATGAAATTCTTTCCGAACAGGATTTAATTGAAAAACTTAAAGAAAATCGCCCGCTGCGCGTGAAACTCGGTGCAGACCCAACCGCTCCGGACATTCATTTAGGTCATACCGTTGTGCTTAATAAGTTACGCCAATTCCAAAACTTCGGTCACGAAGTGATTTTCCTCATCGGCGACTTCACCGGCATGGTGGGCGACCCGTCCGGTAAAAACACCACCCGCCCGCCGCTTAGTCGCGAAGACGTATTGCGTAACGCGGAAACTTACAAACAACAAATCTACAAAATTTTGGATCCGCAAAAAACCCGCATCGTGTTTAACTCCGACTGGCTCGGCAAGCTCGGCACCGAAGGCATGATTCGCCTGGCGAGTAACTACACCGTTGCCCGTATGTTGGAACGTGATGATTTCAAAAAACGCTTTTCCAACAACCAACCGATCGCCATTCACGAATTCATTTATCCGCTTCTGCAAGGACACGATTCCGTTGCCTTAGAAGCCGACGTTGAACTTGGCGGGACCGACCAAAAATTCAATTTATTGGTGGGTCGTGAGTTACAAAAATCCGCCGGTCAAAAACCGCAAGTGGCAATTACCCTGCCGCTGTTGGTGGGCTTGGACGGCGAGAAAAAAATGTCCAAATCCCTTGGTAATTACATTGGTGTAACGGACGCACCGAGCGAAATGTTCGGTAAAATCATGTCCATTTCCGATGATCTAATGTGGGATTGGTATAACCTGCTTTCCTTCCGCCCGTTAACGGAAATCGCCCAATTGAAAGCAGATGTGGCGAACGGTAAAAATCCGCGTGATGTGAAAATCCTGCTGGCGAAAGAAATCATCGCCCGCTTCCACAATGAAGCCGATGCGAACGCAGCGGAACAAGAATTTATCAACCGCTTTCAAAAAGGCGCCATGCCGGACGACATGCCGGAATTCACCTTCGAAGGCGAAATCGGGCTTGCCAACCTGTTAAAAGAAGCCAGCTTAGTCGCCTCCACTTCTGAAGCCAATCGCATGGTACAGCAAGGCGGCGTAAAAATTGACGGTGAAAAAGCAGAAGACGCCAAACTGATCATCACCGCCTCCACCGCCGTTTACCAAGTGGGCAAACGCAGGTTCGCCAAGGTGACGGTGAAATAAAAACATCACAAGAAACGACCGCACTTTTCATGCCAGCCATAAAGTGCGGTTATTTTTATTCGTAAATCAGCATAGCTGATTTACTCACCCCATAGGAGTCGTTGGCAAAGCCAACGCTCAAAACGCCATGCGTTTTGTAACTGCATTTTTAAATAGTATGCCTAAAATCGTTCTTATCAGACATGTAACACCGTTAGTTGATGGAAGTAAATGTAACGCCACTATTGCTCAAAATCGTTTGGTTGAATATAACGAAACTGAATCCTTGGCATTAGATGAAATAAATTCCTTCAAACAAAGTACTTCATATCAAAATATTCTCACAATTCAGAAAATATTTGTTTCTCCTCTGATAAGAGCGCAGAAAACAGCAAACGCTTTATTCCCGGATCATGAATTAATTACATTGGAGGAGTTAAAAGAGTTTGATCTGAAAATAACAAATATGCCTAAAATAAAACTAACGCTTAATTCATGGTTTATGCTTTCCAGAATCTTATGGTTACTGGGACTAAACAAAACACAAAAAAAGATTGGTGAAGAAAAAAAGCGAGTTAAGAAATAATACCAACCTTACTAAAACAAGATTGCTGTATTGTCAGCCACGGTTTTATCCAACACGAAATAAAAAACTATTTGAAAAAGAGTCAGTTTGTAAAATCATTTCATCGAAAAAACGGGTGTTTTTCTGTAGAGATTTTCCAAAACTCTGCATTCAAACAGAATATAAATCTATAGCTTGCGGGAGAATATGTTGAACCAAAAAATCCGAGTGCCGGGTGATGCCGTGGTGGATTTAATTCCGGACGGGGAAAACCATTATTTGCGTTGTGCGGGCGGTGCGCCGGCAAATGTGGCGGAGGTATTGGCGGGCGCATTGAAATTCTCGGAAGAAGAATTAACATTGCTTACCGACGCCCAAACATTAGACGAAGCTTCTGAAAAAATCACCGCACTTTGTCCAGAAAATTGATTATCGTTACCTTAGGCAAAGACAGCATGCTTTATCATCTCAGCCAAACCCGCAATATTGTCGCCGGTAAACTGTCACAACCGATTGATACCACCGGCGCAGGCGATGTCTTCGTAGGCGGTTTGCTGTAACCTATCCGACAGATCCGTTCAAATGGCATTCCACACTCACCATGCCACAGGAATTACATTTGGCAGGAACCAAAATCTATCAGCGCCCGATTGCAAAAACGTATGAAAATCTGACCGCACTTTCTGCGCTCAGCTTAGAAAATCAGGCGGAAATCGCCCATTTAGATCGCGCTTATGTGAAGTTCAATGCAAACAATCAAGCCTTCAAACTTGATTTCTTCAAAGCGCCAAAGAGAAAAAAGTCACTTGTCTTATGACAACAGCGTACTTTACTTAGATCGCGGCACAACGGAACAAACAGAACTCATAGAAAAATTTGGCGGCAAATGCTATTACAACATTGAAAATCTGCAAAATATGGAAATGTTATTTGATCGTTCTATGGTGGAAATTTTCCTGAATGACGGCGAAAAAATGCTGACTGCCCGCTTTTTTTGCGGATTAGGAAAATTGGCTTACAAGTGAAAGGAAATTAGACTCGCAGATTAGCTAATAGGTAGCAATTCAATATTGATAACACAAAAAGTGCGGTGAAAATTCACCGCACTTTTTTCATCAATACACCACAAGCCGCTGTGGTCGAATCACATTATTCTCATCAATCATTGCCACGCCAAGAAAGCGATTTGTGTGAGAAAACAACCGCACTTGTCCTTGTAATTTTTTCGGGTTATCGAATTTTATGCGTTGCCCGAATCCGATACTTTGGGTTTGGCTTTCATCTAAAGTTAACACTGGGAGTTTCGCTACGGCGGTATCCATCGGCAACAAAAGCGCATCCAATATTGCCAAATCCTGTTGTTCCGCCAAGGCTTGCAAGGCATTCCAATCCAGTATTTTTTCCGTCGGGTAATCCGCCACCACCGTGCGGCGTAGCATGGTGACGTGTGCGCCGCAGCCAAGGGCTTCGCCTAAATCATCTATCAGGGTGCGAATGTAAGTGCCTTTGGAACAATGCACTTCGAGAGTTAAATACGGCGCGTGGTATTCAATGAAGTTTAATTCAAAGATCGTGATGGGACGCGCTTCCCGCTCCACCATAATGCCGGCACGGGCATATTCATAAAGGGGTTTGCCGTTATGCTTCAAGGCAGAAAACATGGTCGGCACTTGCAAAATATCGCCGCGAAAAGCCTCAAGTGCGGTCAAAATTTCAGGTGTTTTAACATTCACCACCCGGGTTTTCACCACCAGCCCTTCGGCGTCGGAGGTGTCGGTGCGTTCGCCCAACTTTGCCGTCACCAAATAACGTTTATCGGCATCCAGCAAAAACCGGGAAAACTTTGTGGCTTCGCCCAAACAAATGGGCAACATTCCCGTAGCTAACGGATCCAACGCCCCCGTATGCCCGGCTTTGTTCGCCTGAAAAATACGTTTCACTTTTTGCATAATGTCGTTAGAAGACATTCCCTGCGGTTTATCCAATAAAAACACGCCGTGAATATCACGCCCACGTTTACGCGGTTTGGACATTACTCGTTGTCCTCATGGTGTTTTTTCTGATCTTCACGCACCACATTGGTCACTAGATTCGACATACGCATGCCTTCCACCAAGGATTGATCGTAAATAAAACGAATTTCCGGCACGATACGCAAGCGCATGGCTTTACCCAGTAGGGTACGAATATAAGGCGCGGCTTTTTCCAAGCCTTTCATACCTTGCGCGATGGCTTGTTCATCATGATCAAACAGGAACGTGACAAACACTTTGGCATACGCCAAATCACCGGAGACGTCCACATCGGACACGGTCACCATGCCGATTCGTGGATCTTTCACTTCGCGCTGTAAAATCACCGCGATTTCTTTTTGGATTTCTTGTGCGACACGGTCGCTACGTTTGAATTCTCGAGCCATTTTGTTATCTCTTGTAAGGTGGGTTTGCTAACCCACTATTAATTAAATTCGTGAGTATGTAACAACTCAATCTACACATAGAGATTTAGTAGGGAAAGAGTAATTTTTCAATATTTCATTGAGCATAATTATTATAATTTACCCAATTAATTATATTTTGCGGTTCTGTTACAACTCATTCTCAAATTTTGAAAATCGCCTTCCTAATAATGAAGCTACTAACACAATAAGTATGGTAGCTACAATATCGAAAAATAATATAAATACTATCCATCCTGCATCTGAGCTACTAAGGGTTAATGAATAGCCCCAAAACCCAAGTTTAATGAAGATAGGTAAGCCAATACCACACAAAAATTTTCGGGTATATGCTCCCCAAAAAACACAAACTGCGTTAATGAATGCCCAAGCGACGATAAAAATATCCCATGGCCTCCAAATTAACTCAATTAGATACATATTTTCATCCTTTCAAGAGCTACAACATAAAATTTGCGGTCAAATTTGATAAAAATCGACCGCAATTAAAGGATTAAATCGAGCGTTTAACCTCAACCACTTCAAACACCTCAATCTGGTCGCTGACTTTTACGTCGTTGTAGTTCTTCACGCCGATACCGCATTCCATGCCGTTGCGCACTTTGGAGACGTCGTCTTTGAAGCGGCGGAGGGATTCCAGTTCGCCTTCAAAAATCACCACATTGTCGCGCAATACACGGATTGGGTTGTTACGTTTCACGACACCTTCGGTCACCATACAACCGGCGATCGCGCCGAATTTCGGATGACGGAACACATCCCGCACTTCTGCCAAGCCGATGATTTCTTGTTTGAATTCAGGTTGGAGCATACCGCTCATTGCCGCTTTGATTTCGTTGAGCAATTCGTAAATGATGGAATAGTAACGTAAATCAATGTTTTCGCTTTCGATAATGCGGCGGGCGGAGCCGTCTGCACGCACGTTAAAGCCGACAATAATGGCGTTGGATGCCGCGGCAAGGGTCGCGTCGGTTTCGGTAATACCACCCACGCCGGAGCCGACCACTTTCACTTTCACTTCGTCCGTTGACAGTTCCATTAAAGATTGAACGATGGCTTCCACGGAACCTTGAACGTCCGCTTTCACAATGACGTTCAATTCCGCCATATCGCCCTCCGCCATGTTGCTAAACATATTTTCCAGTTTGGCTTTTTGTTGACGGGCAAGTTTCACTTCACGGAATTTACCTTGACGGTATAACGCCACTTCGCGCGCTTTCTTCTCATCACGCACCACTGTGGCTTCATCACCTGCCGCCAGTACGCCGGAAAGCCCTAACACTTCCACCGGAATTGCCGGACCGGCTTCGTCGATTTCTTTACCGTTTTCATCGCGCATTGCACGCACGCGTCCGTATTCGAAACCACAAAGCAGGATGTCGCCTTTAGCTAAAGTACCGGATTGAACCAAAATGGTAGCTACCGGACCCCGACCTTTATCCAAGTAGGATTCAATCACCACGCCTGTCGCCATGCCGTTTTTCACGGCGGTTAACTCAAGCACTTCGGATTGCAACAAGATGGCTTCAAGCAACTCGTCAACGCCGGTCCCTTTTTTCGCGGAAACATACACAAATTGCACATCACCACCGAATTTTTCGGCGATAACATCATATTGCAATAATTCTTGCTCGACGTGTTCCGGATTGGCTTCCGGTTTATCGATTTTGTTTACCGCCACCACAATCGGCACACCCGCCGCTTTGGCGTGCTGGATCGCTTCGATGGTTTGCGGCATCACGCCGTCATCGGCAGCAACCACAAGCACCACGATGTCCGTTGCTTTCGCACCGCGGGCACGCATGGAAGTAAACGCCGCGTGTCCCGGGGTATCTAAGAAAGTGATCATCTTGCCGTCGTCGGTTTCCACATGATACGCACCGATATGTTGCGTAATCCCGCCGGCTTCGCCTGCCGCCACTTTGGCCTTACGAATATAGTCAAGCAAGGAGGTTTTACCGTGGTCAACGTGCCCCATGATAGTCACCACCGGTGCCCGGGTAACCAATTCGGCGTCCACATCACGATCGCTCATCACCGCTTCTTCTAACTCGTTTTCTTTACGCACGATCACTTTGTGACCCATTTCTTCCGCCACCAATTGTGCGGTTTCTTGGTCGATCACTTGGTTGATGGTCGCCATGGCGCCCATTTTCATCATGGTTTTAATCACTTCGGTGGCTTTTACCGCCATTTTATTGGCAAGTTCGGCAACGGTAATGGTTTCGCCGATCACGACGTCACGGTTAACCGCTTGCGCCGGTTTGGTAAAGGCTTGCTGTAATGCGCTACTTTTTTTCGCTTGTTTACCTTTGCCGCCTTTCACATCTTTTTGGTTGCGACGGTTAGACTCGCGTTCATTTTTATTGCTGTCATCATCACGTCCGCCTTTTTTCGCCTTGGCAACTTTATTTTTACCACGACCGCGACCTTCATTGCGACGCTCTTCTTCATCTTCTGCTTCAAGGGCATAGCTGGAGGTTAAATTGTAATCGGAGTAATCTTCTGCATTGCTACCGTGATGATTATCATCGGAAAGTTCCGCATAACGCTTCGCCTCTTCCGCCGCTTTACGCGCTTGCTCTTCCGCTTTTTGGCGGGCTAGCTCTTCCGCTTTACGACGCAATTCCGCTTCTTCCGCTTTGCGTTTCTCTTTTTCCGGATCCAGAGATTTAACTTGATTATTGACCGCACTTTGTGACTGAACCGCCTGTGTCTGTTTTGCTTTTTCGGCGGCTTCTTTTTCCTTCACCGCTTTCGCTCTTTGCGCTTTTTCTTCCACCGCTTTTTGCTCGGCTTCTTGTCTAGCTTTCAATTTTGCCGCTTCTTCGGCTTTTTGTGCGGATTCTGTCGGAATAGTACGTTTTTTACGCACTTCCACCTGTACTTCTTTACTCTTGCCGGAAGCGCTGGTACCACTGACAGTGGTTTTCGTTCTGCGCTGTAAACTCAGTTTCTTTGGCGCGCCTTTTAATTCTTCTACCATCTTTTCACTCCTCTATTACTCAGTGAACCAACAAATATTTCTGGCTGCCATGATTAAATCAGCAGCTTGTTCGGCACCGAGTTCTTCAATATCTGCTAAATCATCAACGCCTTGCTCTGCAAGTTCTTCCAGCGTGGTGATTTGTTTTTCCGCCAATTTAAACGCGATATGGCGACTCATGCCTTCAAGATTGAGTAAACGATCTTCAATTTTCGCTTGTTTCAAGGCTTCTTCTTCCGCCAAAGCTTGTGCCGTAATGGCGTTTTTCGCACGGGTTTGCAATTCTTCGACCAAATCTTCGTCTTCCAAACCGTCAATGGCAGTCAATTCTCTGACGGAAACATAAGCCAATTCTTCTAACGTAGAGAAACCTTCGTCGATTAATAATTGGGCAAATTCTTCATCAATTTCCAACGCGTCAATGAACAAGTTCAACACTTTGTCATCTTCCGCTTGGTGTTTCGCGTTTAATTCCTGTGTCGTCATCACGTTCAACACCCAACCGGTTAATTGGGTCGCCAAACGCACATTTTGCCCGTTACGACCGATGGCTTGCGCCAGATTTGCTTCTTCGACGGCAATATCCATGGAATGTTTATCTTCATCCACCACGATGGAACTCACATCTGCCGGCGCCATGGCGTTAATCACAAATTGTGCCGGATTGTCGTCCCAAAGTACGATATCAATGCGCTCGCCGCCCAATTCATTGGTAATTGTCTGGACACGCGCACCACGCATACCCACGCAAGCGCCCACCGGATCAATACGTTTATCATTGCTTTTCACCGCGATTTTCGCGCGGGAACCCGGATCGCGGGCGGCACTTCTGATTTCGATTAATTCTTCGCCGATTTCAGGCACTTCCAAACGGAATAATTCAATCAACATTTCCGGTTTGGCACGGGTCACGAACAATTGCGTACCTTTGCTTTCCGGGCTGACTTGATATAACACGCCGCGCACACGGTCGCCCGGACGGAAATTCTCACGCGGCAGCATATCTTCACGTAACATGACGGCTTCCGCTTTGTTACCGTCTTCGCCATTGACATCTAAAATAATACTGTCACGGTTACTTTTCTTCACGGTAGCAGTAATAATTTGCCCTTCTTTGGAGCGGAATTGATCAACAATTTTGCTACGTTCCGCTTCACGAATTTTGGTGCTAATAACCTGACGGGCGGTTTGCATGGCGATACGGTCAAAGGCGATGGACTCAATTTGATCTTCCACATAATCGCCCACTTGCGCGTTAGGGTCTTCAAAACGTGCCGCTTCCAACGTGATTTCTTTAGTCGGATTATTCACCTCTTCAACCACCACCCAGCGACGGAAGGTATCGAATTCACCAGTTTTTGGATTAATGGCGACGCGAACATCTACGTCATATTCGTATTTTTTCTTGGTTGAGAGGGCAATTGCGCTTTCCAACGCTTCAAAAATTTTCTCGCGTGGCAATAATTTTTCATTGGATACGGCTTCTGCCGCTAATAAAATTTCTTTACTCATGCTGTTTCTATCCTTCTTTAAATTTAAAATTTCGCGACAACGTTGGCTTTTTGAATATTGCCGAACGCTAAAATCTGTTCCTGTTTATCCACAATCAGCGTAATCATATCATTTTCAATTTTCGCCAATTCCCCTTGCCATTTACGACGATCCGCTACCGGAATACGCAAATGCACCACGATTTCCTGCCCGATATAACGGGCATATTGCGCCAAGGTAAATAACGGGCGATCCAATCCCGGCGAGGAAACCTCAAGGTTATATTTATTCACAATAGGATCTTCCACATCGAGCACTGCACTCACCTGACGGCTCACATCGGCGCAATCCTCCACCGTCACGCCGCCTTCTTTATCAATAAACAAACGCACGGTTAAATAACGACCGACACGCTGGCATTCAATGCCCCAAAGCTCACAGCCAAGATCTTCCACCGAACTTTGCAATAAATCCTGTAATTTTTGTTCCAAAGTTGCCAAAACAACCTCCCTCAAACGATAGACGTAAAAAAAGGGCTTACAGCCCAGTTTTCAAATAATTAAAATCAATCATTGATATTTAAACAACAAATTTATCGTATAAAAAAACCCCAAAACTGGGGTTCTTTTTACTGAACTTATGATTGGTTGCGGGGGCCGGATTTGAACCGACGACCTTCGGGTTATGAGCCCGACGAGCTACCAAGCTGCTCCACCCCGCGTCCGAAATATGTGGCGTATTATAGTGATCTGTAATGAAAATAGCAAGGTTTAAATCAGCAAAAGTCAACATAAAAAACACCGAAAAAATCCACCGCACTTTTATGATCCACTTCAAACTTTGTACATAAAGCCGTTTGCAGTGGCTTTATTTTTTCGCTACATTCAATGTTCTACGAATAAATCTCACCATCTAAGGAGCAATTATGGATTTAATTATCGGTTTGATCACCATTGTCGCCGTCGCCTACTACATAGTAAAAGGCTATTCGGCGACAGGCGTATTAATGTTCGGCGGCTTGGCGCTGTTATTGATTTCCGTGCTATTGGGGCACCCCATTTTGCCGGAAAAAGTGAAAAGCACAGGCTCCGATTTTTTTGACATTCTGGAATATGTCAAATATTTACTTTCCGAACGCTCAGGCGGCTTGGGCTTAATGATCATGATTTTATGCGGCTTCTCCGCCTACATGACCCATTTAGGCGCCAACGATGTGGTGGTCAAACTGGTTTCCAAACCGTTAAAAAATATTCGTTCGCCGTATATCTTAATGGTATTCGCCTATTTTCTGGCATGCCTGATGTCCTTTGCGGTCGCCTCTGCCACCGGATTGGGCGTATTGTTAATGGCGACCCTGTTCCCGGTTATCGTTAACGTGGGTATCTCTCGCGGTGCGGCAGCGGCCATTTGCGCCTCACCGATTTCCATTATTTTGTCACCGACCTCCGGTGATGTGGTGTTATCCGCCGAAATCTCCCAAATTCCGTTAAGCGAATTTGCCTTCGGCACCAGCCTGCCGGTTTCCCTTTCCGCTATTTGCGGCATCGCCGTCGCCCATTTCTTTTGGCAACGTTATTTGGATCGCAAAGAAGGCATCAAAATCGAACGGGTTGACGCGTCTGAAATCAAAACCATCGCTCCAAATTTCTACGCTATTCTGCCACTTTTGCCCATCATCGGCGTGTTACTTTTCGATGGCAAATTCGGGTTACCGAAACTGCACATTGTGACCATCATTATTCTATGTTTCATCATTACCGCCGTGATTGATTTCGCCCGTAATTTCAGTGCCAAGAAAACTTTTGATAACTTGGTGATCGCCTACCGCGGCATGGCGGACGCCTTTGCTGGCGTGGTGATGTTATTGGTCGCTGCAGGCGTATTCGCACAAAGTTTAAGCACTATCGGCTTTATCACCAATCTCATTAATTCCGCCCAATCTTTCGGCGGCGGCAGCTTAATTACGATGTTGGTACTCGCCGCCATCACCATTTTAGCCACCATGGCGACCGGTTCCGGCAACGCGGCATTCTATGCCTTCGCCGAATTAATTCCGAAACTAGCGACGCAAATGCGCGCCAATCCGGCTTATTTAACTATTCCGATGTTACAAGCCTCCAACTTAGGTCGCGGCTTATCACCGGTGTCTGGCGTAGTGGTCGCGGTGTCCGGCATGGCGAAAATCTCTCCGTTTGAAATCGTAAAACGAATGTCCGTGCCGATGGCGGTAGGTTTCATTTGTGTGGTTATCGCCACAGAGTTATTCATTCCCGCCTAATTCACCGTAAAGTGCGGTGGTTTTTCCCGATGTTTTTCTACACTAAAAAAACACCCGTGAAATCCACCGCACTTTTGTTTGCCAAAACACCGCAATCGTTTACGTTATTCAAGGGAAGTGGTAGAATGCGCCACCGTTTTACAAGAGAGACAAAAAATCATAAGCAAGTGCGGTTAAAATTCGCGCTATTTTGTATTGCATTGCAATACGATTGACGTATAATTTCCTCGTATTTCACCATGGAGGAAAAAATTATGTTAGATAGCGCAGTGAATTTCCGTACTCAAGCCGACATCAAAGAGCAAGCGTTTAACGTCATTAAAAGCTATGGCTTAACGCCCGCTCAGGTGTTAAATATGTTTTTGACCCAAATTGCCAAAACCAACACAATTCCGCTCAGTTTGGATTATCAGCCGAATACAAAAACAGCTAATGCAATCAATGAATTAATGAGCGGAAAAGGGGAAAGATTTAGCGTAGATTCCTTTGATGAATTTCAACAAAAAATTCGTGATTTAAGCAAATAAAAAGGATTTTCATGGATTACGTTTTATCAAAAGAATATAAACGGGACTTAAAAAAACTTCCGGTCGAAATTCAATCCGGTCCGGAATATGCAGAGGTTTTATATTGCCTGTTCAATCAAAAATCCCTACCCGAACGATATAAAGATCATGCTTTGCAAGGAAATTGGCAGGGATTTCGAGATTGCCACATCAAAAATGATCTCGTTTTAATTTACAAAATAGAAGCAGACACCCTCTATTTTGCAAGGCTAAATTCTCACTCGGAAGTGTTTAAATAAAATTCATATCCATTACATATTAGAGAAAACCATGACCAACATCCATAACCATAAAATCCTCATCCTCGACTTCGGTTCCCAATATACCCAACTCATCGCCCGCCGTGTGCGTGAAATCGGGGTGTATTGTGAGCTTTGGGCGTGGGATGTGACCGAACAACAAATCCGTGATTTCAACCCAACGGGGATTATTCTTTCCGGTGGTCCGGAAAGCACCACGGAAGAAAACAGCCCGCGCGCACCGGAATATGTCTTTCATGCCGGCGTGCCGGTATTAGGCATTTGCTACGGTATGCAAACCATGGCAATGCAGCTTGGCGGCTTAACGGAAACCTCTGATCACCGCGAGTTCGGTTATGCCTCCGTTTTAATAGAAAATCCGACCGCACTTTTTGCCCATTTAAATGACGGCGACAGCAAATTAGATGTGTGGATGAGCCACGGCGATAAAGTTACCCGCCTGCCGAAGGACTTCCAAATCACCGGCACCACGCCGACCTGCCCGATTGCCGCCATGTCTGATGAAAATCGTCGTTTCTACGGCGTGCAATTCCACCCTGAAGTAACCCACACCAAAAAAGGCTTGGAATTATTAACCAATTTCGTAGTAAACATTTGCGGTTGCGAAACCAAATGGACGGCAGAAAACATCATTGAAGATGCCGTGGCGCGCATTAAAGCGCAAGTAGGTGATGACGAAGTGATTTTAGGCTTATCCGGCGGCGTGGATTCTTCCGTGGTGGCGCTGTTATTACATCGCGCTATCGGCAAAAACTTACATTGCGTGTTCGTGGATAACGGTTTATTGCGTTTAAACGAAGGCGTTCAGGTGATGGAAATGTTCGGCAATAAATTCGGTTTGAACATTACCCGTGTTGATGCAGAAAGCCGTTTCTTGAGCGAGTTGGCGGGCGTTTCCGACCCTGAGGAAAAACGTAAAATTATCGGCAAGGTGTTTGTGGATGTGTTCGACGACGAATCGAAAAAACTCACCAACGTAAAATGGCTCGCGCAAGGCACCATTTATCCTGACGTGATCGAATCCGCCGCCGGCAAAACCGGCAAAGCCCATGTGATCAAATCCCACCATAACGTAGGCGGCTTGCCGGATTACATGAAATTAGGCTTAGTTGAGCCGTTACGTGAACTATTCAAAGACGAAGTGCGCAAAATCGGCTTGGCATTAGGCTTACCGGCAGAAATGATCAACCGTCATCCGTTTCCCGGCCCGGGTTTAGGGGTGCGCGTACTCGGCGAAGTGAAAAAAGAATACTGCGATTTATTACGTCGCGCCGATGCAATTTTTATCGAAGAATTGCATAACAACGGTTGGTATGCGAAAACCAGCCAAGCCTTCAGCGTATTCCTGCCGGTGAAATCGGTAGGTGTGATGGGCGACGGGCGTAAATATGACTGGGTTATCTCCCTGCGCGCCGTAGAAACGATCGATTTTATGACCGCACATTGGGCACACCTGCCTTATGATTTGCTCGGCAGAATTTCCAATCGCATTATCAATGAAGTAAACGGCATTTCCCGTGTGGTATATGACATCAGCGGAAAACCACCAGCAACGATTGAGTGGGAATAATACTTCCCCATTTCATATAATTTTCTGTTTATTTAAATTCGTTTTATATAATTACCGCTCTTACGTAATTAGCATACCCAAGTAGGGCACTTTAGCATCAAATGTACAACATCGTTCAACACACGATCTATATCAGGTTTTTACTCCAGTGCCATCAGATATCTAAGGTTCTAACACCTAAAAATTTTTTATAAGCGAACAATCTTATATATCAAATTAAGCTTCTATCGTTAGCAGGGTACCACTTCATTCTGAATTGATGCATTTTTTCACTTATATTTACAACTACCTTCCTAGTGAAGCAAGCTAATTCACGTAGCTACTAGGACTAATTTAAGCAGCCTTTTCCCTTAAAATAAAAACTGACTAACTCTGGCTAATTAAAAATAAAACTAAAGCGAAGAGATATATTTTTTAACTGTCAAGTGAGCTCGCCCTTTTTCCCCTTCTAACAGGTGAAAATTATCATCATATTCAACAACCAAACTTTTATTTGCTTGTAATTCATCATAAAGCTGTAACGCAAAGAAATCATTTTTAAAAAACAGAAGCCTCAAAACAATGAGTGGTAAGATATCACTGTTTTTACCCAGTTTAACTAATTCTTGATATTCGTTAGATAATTTAAAAGTTGTAGGATTTGAACTGAACGTAGCCAATACATCAGACGAATCATCCCAAGTTTCTTTCCAAAACTCATACTTATTATCAAAGCTATCAATAAGCGCCTTAGGTAACATTACTAACTTTCCATTAAGCTTTATAGCCTCGTCATAGGTAACAGGACGTCTTTCTTTTATTAAGCGTAGCCTTGTTTGTAATAAATCTTGAGTAGTGCTTTTCTTATAATAAGCAACGCGCCTACCGTAACTATTACCTTGTAAATCATTTGGATCATGCTTCATTCTAATAAACTTACCCAATTTTGATTCCCATTGTCCTTGATAATCTGGATAAGTTACAGAAGCATGTGTCATATATAATTTACCTTCAGGTGTAGTATTTCCCCAGGCGGTAATATGCGCTTCTTTGTCGCTAGCTGCCCGAACAAATCCCATTTTTTTGTAAAACTTATCAAAATCTTCAAGCGTTGTATCTTTATCCGTCGTATATGCGTGAAATTCAGGCCACAACCAGTCATCAGTTATACCCAGAGTCCAAGCAACACAATTATAACATTCAGTACTAATGCTAGTAGCTTTAGCCGTGGATAAGTTAAGGTTTGGAAAGAAACCTTTATAGATAATACGCTCACTTTCATCTAGAGGTCTAGAAAATGTCGGAATATTCTTACAATCATTTTCTAAAAGCCCTGACAAATACATAATGTCACGTGATTTCATACAATCTCCTTTAATTGTAAAAATTACTTTATCTACCTAAATTTTTCTTTCGCTAGTACTATTCATAAGTCATAACATAATACTACATACCTAAATATTAGCTCGACACCAGCTAGCCAGTCTAGCAATGACACTGTGAAGGAAAATCTAAAAAACGCCTAATTAGGCGTTTTTTCTTTACCTAAGAACAAGCTCAGCTACCTCTATATGTAGAGTAACCATAAGGAGACAGTGTAATCGGCACATGATAATGCGTATTATCCTTTAATTCGAAAGGTACTTCAATAAATGGGTAAAAACTCTTCGTATATAATTGTTCGAGATATTGCTTTACCTGAAACTTTAGTTTATAGATACCTTTATTATCTTTTCCGTCCTGAAGCGGCAATAATCCTTTAACTCTACCATTTCCATCTGTGACAGTTTTTGCCACCTGCACCCAATCCTCAGTTTTTTCATTGAATTTATACAACTCAATTCCAACATTCGGTGCAGGCACTCCTTTATTAATGTCTAAAATATGCGTACTCAACTGGTATGTTGTAGCAAAACTACTTGATACAACAAACATCATTGCTAGCCCAGCTACTTTACTCTTTAAATTCATTCAATCCTCCGTGTATAATTTTAAAACAAGGTTTTAGGTTAGACTTTTATTTCACATTTTAATTCCCATTATAAATGTGATCTAGTTCACAAATTTAACAAATAATTAAAATTTATTTTAAAATTGACTTAGTCTACTCACTGAATAAAATACACAATACAGAATTTATTCAGATAAAACAGCGCTATAGAAAAAAGAAATTTATAAAAAAATACGATTTCCCTGTTCATTTCAAAATCAAAGATGGACTTTATTAGACATAGGATTAGTGTAAAGTATAAATCTTTCTTAGCTAAAATTGTATATTATCATACTAATTCTGCTATTACTTACCGTAACCAAATTGGTTATTTAAGTCGCTCATACAATAATGACGTACTGCGCCTATCCATTGGCTTTAAATAATCTTCGCCAAAATTCATCAACGGCTTTACTACCTGAAATCCTACAGGGATAGGAATAAGATAAAAATGACCTTTCGAAAACGTAAAGAGTCAGTTGACTTGAAAGAAGTAAGCAATGCGTTACCCTCTTACTGCCAGCCCTAATTTTTCAGAATTAAAATAAATGGATCTTTTTTAGAAAATTTTCCTAGAATGCTTTGAAAATCATAAGGCATAGCCCACCTAGCATTTCTAGCTAAAAACCGTTCGCTAGTAAAAACCTAAATTTACTAGCCTAAGATATTGAAAACCTATTAACAAGGAAGAAGTATAATTAAAAGAAAGGTGGTGAACTAAGCAGAATTGGTCTTAACAGTAAGCGGTTTACTGCGTCGCATCCCTGCGGACTTCTACCTAGTCCACCATTGACAGATGATGCCTTGTAGTGTGCGACATAAAACTCATACTAAAAGCGTTTTATATCTTCAGCCGCTTATTTCAGGAGAACAATCCTGACTTTCAAATATCTTACTCAGAAAGTAACTGCATAATAAAATCGTTTTAGCAGACTGTCAATCAATACTGCAAGATATGTTGACTAATTTCTTCATCGAAAATTTATTCAGTGATAACAACAAATTACTGTAATTACAGAGTGTTAGCCGGTGTAATCGGATTAATTTTTTATGGTATTTGTGAAAAAAATACATAAAATAACCCGTCAGATTGCGCCCACACTAAAATCTTGTTAAAGTGCGGTGCAAATTTTTCACAAAACCAGGAACAACCAAATGAGTCAAGAATACTTAGATTTTGAATTACCTATTGCCGAACTTGAAGCGAAAATCGAATCATTACGCTCCGTCTTGGATCAGGATAACGACATTAATCTTGATGATGAAATTGCCCGTTTACAGAAAAAAAGCATGGAACTCACCGAAAAAACCTTTGCAAATTTAGATGCGTGGCAAGTGTCCAAAATGTCCCGTCACCCGAATCGTCCTTACACTCTTGACTATATCGAACATATTTTCACCGATTTTGACGAACTTGCCGGCGATCGTGCTTTTGCCGATGATAAAGCCATTATCGGTGGTTTAGCCCGTTTAGACGGCAGACCGGTGATGGTTATCGGTCACCAAAAAGGTCGCACGGTAAAAGAAAAAGTAAAACGCAACTTCGGTATGCCGGCACCGGAAGGCTATCGCAAAGCATTACGCCTCATGCAAATGGCGGAACGTTTCAAACTTCCAATCATTACTTTCATCGACACCCCAGGAGCTTATCCTGGCGTAGGTGCGGAAGAACGCGGACAATCGGAAGCTATCGCCCGCAACTTACGTGAAATGTCCACCTTAAAAGTACCTGTCATTTGTACCGTTATCGGTGAAGGCGGTTCTGGCGGCGCGTTGGCCATCGGTGTCGGTGATAAAGTGAATATGCTGCAATATTCCACCTATTCCGTTATTTCGCCGGAAGGTTGCGCTTCTATCTTATGGAAAAGCGCCGACAAAGCCTCTACCGCATCGGAAGTCATGGGCTTAACCGCAAAGCGTTTAAAAGAACTCGGTTTGATTGACAACATCGTATCTGAGCCGCTTGGTGGCGCCCATCGTAATTATGAAAAAATAGCGCAAAACCTGAAAAAACGGCTCTTGTCCGACTTAGCGGATTTAGACGTATTAGATGCAGAACAGTTATTGGAGCGTCGTTATCAGCGCTTAATGAGTTACGGCTATGTTTAAAATATCATTATAAAAACCGTATTTGCTGTATTTAAAAAGGATTTTAAAAGGAGAAAATAACAATGAAAAATGTACTTTCAATTCAGTCTCATGTGGTTTATGGCTACGCCGGCAACAAGTCGGCAACCTTCCCGATGCAATTACTCGGTATTGATGTTTGGGCATTAAATACCGTGCAATTTTCCAATCACACCCAATATGGCAAATGGACGGGCATTATCATTCCCAAAGAACAAATCGGCGAAATCGTGCGTGGCATTGAAGAGATTCAAGCGTTGCACAAATGTGATGCCGTGGTCTCCGGCTACTTAGGTTCCGCCGAGCAAATCGATGAAATAGTCAACGCCGTTCATAAAATCAAAGCCATCAATCCAAACGCCTTATATTTATGCGATCCTGTGATGGGCCATCCTGAAAAAGGCTGTATCGTTGCCGATGGTGTGCGTGAAGGGTTGATTAATATTGTATCGGAAGCGGATATTATTACACCGAATCTGGTGGAACTGCGTGAATTAAGCGGTTTACCGGTAGAAAATTTTGAACAGGCATTGGCTGCCGTGAAAGCCATTTTGGCAAAAGGGCCGAAAAAAGTATTGGTGAAACATTTAAGCAAAGTGGGCAAAAACGCCAATCAATTTGAAATGTTGCTTGCTACCGAACAGGGCATTTGGCATTTATCCCGTCCATTACATCCGTTCGACCACGAACCCGTTGGCGTGGGTGATTTAACCGCCGGCTTATTCTTAGCCAATTTACTCAACGGCAAATCCGATGTGGAGGCTTTTGAACACATGGCAAACGCAGTCAACGATGTGATGCAAACCACCCTGGAACGTGGCGAATACGAATTACAAATCATCGCCGCCCGCGATCTTATCATCAACCCGCGCAGCCAATATAAAGCACAAAAAATCGCTTAATCTGCCACTTCCTCCCGCTTAGCGGGAGGCTATGTTATCCGCTATGCTTCTCGAACAATTCTCACAGCAGTTACAACGGCACGCACCAAATCAAACGCAATTTCTCATTGGATTTAGCGGTGGCTTGGACTCTACCGCCCTTCTCACCTTATTTGCCAAACACCGGGAAAATCGACCGCACTTTCAGTTGCGCGCTATTCACATTCACCATGGCTTAAGCCCTAATGCCGATGCCTGGACGGCACATTGCCAACAAATTTGCCGACAATTGAATATTCCGTTGCTGATTCAGCCGGTTAAAGTGCGTTTGCAAAACGGCATTGAAGCCGGTGCCCGTGAGGCACGTTATGAAGCCATCGCACAACATATTTTGCCCGAAGAATGGCTAGCCACGGCGCACCATCAGCAAGATCAAACGGAAACTTTTTTTCTTGCGCTCAAACGCGGTAGCGGTTTGCAGGGGTTAGGTGCAATGCAAGCTAACAGCATCGTTTACGGCGTACCGATTTTTCGCCCGCTATTGAATTTTAGCCGTCAGCAACTGATGGCATTCGTGCAACAGCAACAGCTGACTTGGGTTGAAGACGAAAGTAACGAAGACAATCAATACGACCGCAATTTTCTGCGCAATGTGGTGTTGCCTGAATTTCGCCAACGCTGGGCGCATTTTGATTCCGCGGTGCAACGTTCGGCACAACATTGTTATGAGCAACAACAACTGCTCAATGAACTGCTGGCGGAGGAATACCAAAAAAACGTCGTGGAAAATGACCGCACTTTCAAGGTGCACGACTTCACCACCTATTCTCCGGCGAAACAACGGGCGTTGCTGCGTTTATGGTTGCAGGAACAGGGTGTGATGATGCCCTCATTGGCACAACTGGAGCAGCTCATTTCCGATGTCATTTTCGCCAAAAGCGATGCGCAGCCGCAGTTTCGTTTGGAGGATAAGATCCTTCGCCGTTATCAAAACCGATTGTTTCTCACGCCGGTATTTACGGATATTTCGCCAGTCTGTTTGGAAGCCCAATTTGACGATCCCATGAATTTGCCGGACAACTTGGGCACGTTAAGCCTGAAAAAAACACTGGAAAAAATGACCGCACTTTGGCGCGATGAAAATGGGCAGGAATATAAAGAAACCCTCGGTTTACCGTTAGCGGGAACGAAAGTTTGGATCCGTTTCGGTTATTCGGGCAAAGTTAAATTAACACAACAAGGCGTGAATCAGGACATAAAAAAAGTATGGCAAGGTTTGAACGTGCCACCTTGGCAGCGGCAACGGATTCCGCTGATTTTCTACGGCGATGCGCTACAAAGTGCGGTGGGTTTTTTCCGCGTTTTTCAACATGAATCCAAACAAAAAAGCGCATATTGATGCGCCTTTGCTATTTTAGCCGTCGGATTAAATCGCCCAACCGCAAGCGTAAAACGCCACCAAGACCGTAGCAATCACCACCGTGCCAATATTTAAGCGTTTTAAATCACCGCTCACTACACGTCCGATAACCAATGCCGCGAAATGCCGGCGCAGTGGCGTAATTCGGCACTAAGAAAGCAAGCGGTTGGAAGAACAGCATTAATAGGAACAACACGCCGACCACAATAGCGGTGATACCGGTTTTGCCGCCCGCTGCGGTGCCTGCGGCGGATTCAATGTAAACCGCTGCCGGCGCTGTGCCGAAAATACCAGAGAATAAACTGCTCACGGAATCGGAGGTTAAGGCTTTACCGCCATTGATGATTTGACCGTCTTTGTCCAATAAATTCGCTTGTCCGGCAACAGCGCGAATGGTGCCTGTAGCATCGAATACCGCCGTCATCACAAGGGCGAACACCACCGGTAAAATCGCCGGTTGCAATGCACCAAGCACATCTAATTTCAAGAACAGGGATTCATCGCCGAAACTTGGCATTTTGAACATTTGACCGTTGAAAGTTACGTTCGGGTCAAAAATTAAACCGATGATGGTAATGGCGATAATTACCCATAAAATACCGCCTTTTACCTGCTTTTTTTCCAAACCCACTATTAATGCCAAACCGATTAAGGACATCATCACTGGAAAGGAGGTAAATTCACCGAGTTTCACCAGCAAGCCGGCTTGATTGCCGACCACTAAACCGACGCCATTCGCCGCGATTAACAGCAGGAACAAACCGATACCGATGCTGGCGCCGTGGGCAATGCCTACCAGCAAATTGCGTAAAATCCAAGCACGAATGCCGGTGGCGGAAATCAACGTAAAGAAAACGCCCATTAAGAAGACCGCACCTAACGCCACGGGAATGCTGACTTTTTGCCCGATAACCAAACTGAAGGCGGTAAATGCGGTAAGGGAAATCGCACAACCGATCGCCATAGGCGCGTTTGCCCAAAAGCCAATTAAAATGGAGCCGAGACCGGCAACCAAACAGGTGGCGATAAAAACCGATTCCGCCGGGAAACCCGCCGTACTTAACATATTCGGCACCACGATAACGGAATACACCATGGCCAAGAACGTGGTTAAACCGGCGATGATTTCTTTACGCACGGTGGAACCGCGTTTAATCAACTCAAAGCGTTGTTCTAAAGCAGCTGATCGAGAAGATGACATTGAAAATTACCTTTGATGATAGAAGAAAAAATAAAATAAGGGCGGCATTTTACCGAAAACATTAAATAAGTAAACGTTTGCGCAAATCATTACATAAAAGGGCTAACCTTTCGGCTAACCCTATTAGCATTAACTGATAAGACGGCTTTTTTCTGAAACCTCGTTGGAAACTGCGTTTTCTTTAGGATTGTCACCAAAACGATTTGTACCCGGTTGGCTGTCAAAACACATAAAGACGAGCAGAACGATAGAACCAACAAGCGGAATAAAAGAAATTAAAATCCACCATCCGCTACGATCCGTATCATGCAAGCGACGCACTGTTACCGCAATATAAGGGATAATAACACCAAAACCGTAAACAAATTGAAAAATAGGCATCTGAATAACGGCATCAATCAACATACATACGAAAGTAGCAATAAAATTGAACAACACAAACATCCAATATTCTTTACGTCTGGCTCTGCCACTAAAGGTGGCATAATTTTTTAATACATGTAAATACCAATTCATTTTTTAGGCTCCTTAATTATAGTAAGTGAAAGGGAGCTGAATTTTATTCATTCTGAATAAAATAAGCAATGACTCTACGTTGATTTAACGTATAAATCCGCTCATTGGAGCAAAACACCATTGCCGTAATTTTGCTTCACCGCTAAAAAGGGCTATACTAACCCGCAGTTATTTCATTCAGAAGGAAAGAAATTATGACCATTTTAGTCACCGGCGGTGCCGGTTATGTCGGTTCGCACACTGTCGTGGAATTATTCAATACAGGCAAAGAAGTGGTGGTTTTAGACAATCTTTGCAATGCCTCCCCGAAATCCTTAGAACGCGTTGAACAACTCACCGGTAAGAAAGTGAAATTCTATCTGGGGGATGTATTAGATCGCGCGTTATTGCAGCAAATCTTCGCCGAAAATAAGATTGACTCGGTGATTCATTTTGCCGGGTTAAAAGCCGTAGGTGAAAGCGTGCAAAAGCCGGCGGAATATTATTTGAATAACATCACCGGTTCCTTGGTATTGGTACAGGAAATGAAGAAAGCCGGCGTGTGGAATTTCGTGTTCAGCTCCTCCGCTACGGTTTACGGCGATCCGAAAGTGATCCCGATTACCGAAGATTGCGAAGTGGGCGGCACCACCAATCCATATGGCACCTCCAAATACATGGTGGAACAAATCCTGCGCGATATTGCCAAGGCAGAACCGAAATTCAGCATGACGATTTTGCGCTACTTCAACCCGGTAGGCGCGCACGCCAGCGGTTTAATGGGGGAAGATCCGAACGGCATTCCAAACAATTTGTTGCCTTACATCAGCCAAGTCGCCATCGGCAAGCTGCCGCAGCTTTCCGTGTTCGGTAGCGACTACGATACCCACGACGGCACTGGGGTGCGCGATTATATTCACGTGGTGGATTTGGCTATCGGTCACGTTAAAGCCTTGGATCGCCATCAAGATGACGCCGGTTTACATATTTATAACTTGGGAACCGGCGTGGGCTATTCCGTGCTGGATATGGTGAAAGCCTTTGAACAGGCAAATGACATTCAAATCCCATATAAATTGGTAGATCGTCGTCCCGGAGATATTGCCACCTGTTATTCCGATCCGAGCCTCGCTGCCAAAGAGTTAAACTGGAAGGCGGAACGCAGCTTGACAGAAATGATGAAAGACACTTGGAATTGGCAAAAGAATAACCCGAAAGGTTATCGGGATTAATCACCATGCACGAATTATCGTTGTGTCAAAACATCATTGAAATTGTTGAGCAGCAATGCAAACAACACAACGTCAACAAAGTCACCGGCCTCTGGCTTGAGGTCGGTGCTCTTTCTTGTATTGAACCCAGCGCCTTGGAATTTGGCTTTGAAATGGCATCCAAAGGCACGCCTGCCGAAAATTGCAAGCTCCACCTAATCCCGATTCCCGCCAAAGCCTGGTGTTGGGATTGCAAAACATTCGTTGAAATTCAAGCCAATAACAGCACTTGCCCGAATTGCGGCAGTGTGCATTTACAACGCCAAAGCGGTGATGAATTACGAATTAAAGAAATTGCCGTTGAATAATTTATTATGCCTCAAACTCCCCAACAACCTTCCTTAGCCCGACAAATTTTCAGCCGCAATATGCTGATTTGCGTATTTACCGGATTTAGTTCGGGCCTGCCCTTATTCGTTTTATTACAAATGTTGCCCATATGGCTGACGGACAAAGGGCTTTCTATTGAACTTATCGGTGCAGTGACCGGCGTCACTCTGCCCTACGGTTTAAAATTTTTATGGGCGCCCCTGCTGGATCGCTACTTTCCCAATTTTCTCGGACGACGACGCAGTTGGTTGTTGATCACACAAGTCATTTTGCTTATTTTGCTTTATGCCATTAGCCAATTTGATCCACGCACGCAGCTGAGCATTGTGGCGAATATCGCCTTTCTTATTGCGTTTTTTTCGGCGACGCAGGACATTGTGCTTGATGCTTACCGCCGTGAAATTTTAAGCGACAGCGAGCTGGGGTTGGGTAACACCATTCACATTAATGCTTATCGCGTGGCGGGCTTGATTCCCGGCGGGCTTTCCCTTTATCTCGCCACCCTTTACCCTTGGGAAACGGTTTTTTTATGGACCGCACTTTGTATGCTGTTCAGCTTGTTCATGACCTTATTTCTCGCCAAAGAACCACAAATTACCATTGTAAACCGCGATCAACCGGCTTATCTTGCCTTTTGGGTTCCGCTCCAAGAATTTTTCCAACGTAAAGGCGTAATACAGGCATTGGGCTTTTTACTCTTCCTGTTTTTATATAAATTCGGGGATTCCTTCGCCACCACGCTACAAACCAAATTTATTTATGATATGGGCTTCGGCAAAGAGGATATTGCCCTGGTTGTCAAAAGCACTTCCCTCTGGGCAAGTATTTCCGCCGGTCTCGTGGGCGGCGTGATTATGATTAGACTCGGCATTAATCGCGCCTTATGGGTTTTCGGTTTCGTACAATTAATCACCATTGGCGGATTCGTTTGGCTTGCCGGTTTCGGGCATTTTGCACAGATTAACTCAACCGAACTTTGGAAACTCGGCATTGTGATTGCGGCCGAATATATCGGTGTCGGTCTCGGCACCGCCGCTTTTGTGGCGTTTATGGCACGGGAAACCAACCCGCTTTACACCGCCACCCAACTCGCCTTATTTACCAGCCTGTCGGCACTGCCAAGCAAAGGGTTCGGAATACTCTCGGGTTATTTGGTCAAAGTCGTCGGTTATTATGACTTTTTCCGGATTTGTTTATTGCTAGCCGTACCAGGTATGCTTTGCCTGTTTTGGGTCGCCCCATGGAACGAAAAAACGGTAGCGGAAAAATCCGACAATTGACATTTTCAGGGAATTACGCAACCATACGCGACGATTTACTAAAACATCTTCAAAATCAACCGCACTTTTCATTAATGAACCCAAAGTGCGGTGGTTTTTTCAAGCGTTTTTTATCGATATAAAGAGGACAACATGAAAATTATTCTATTAGGTGCACCGGGCGCAGGAAAAGGTACACAAGCCCAATTTATTATGAATAAATTTGCTATTCCGCAAATCTCCACCGGCGATATGTTACGCTCCGCCATTAAAGCGGGTACCGAATTAGGCAAACAAGCCAAAACCTTAATAGACGCAGGTCAATTAGTGCCTGACAATTTAATCATTTCGTTAGTTAAAGAACGTGTCGCCCAACCGGACTGCGCAAAAGGTTTCTTACTGGACGGCTTCCCTCGCACTATTCCGCAAGCGGATGCGTTGAAATCTGCCGGCATCGCCATTGATTATGTATTGGAATTCGATGTGCCGGATGAAGTGATTGTAGAGCGCATGAGCGGTCGCCGTGTACACCAACCGTCCGGTCGTTCTTACCATATCATTTACAATCCGCCGAAAACAGAAGGCAAAGATGATGTTACCGGCGAAGATTTAATTATCCGTGCCGATGACAAACCGGAAACTGTGTTAGATCGCTTAAAAGTGTATCACACCACCACCAAACCGTTGGTTGACTACTACCAAGCTGAAGCTAAAGCGGGTAACACACAATATTTCCGCCTAGACGGCACACAAAAAGTGGAAGAGGTAAGCAAAAAATTAGATAAAATCTTGGACTAATCCCTTAACAAGAAGAAAAAGCCATTCTTAAGCCACGGAATGGCTTTTTATTTATCCAAATACAACTAAAAGAAAAAGTACAAAATAACAATTTGACGTAGAAATAAGAAAAGAGTGGCTGGGGTACTAGGATTCGAACCTAGGAATGCCGAGATCAAAACCCGGTGCCTTACCGCTTGGCGATACCCCAACAACTATATTGACTATCAACAAAATGAATGGTGCGGGACGAGGGACTTGAACCCACACACCTCGCGGCGCCGGAACCTAAATCCGGTGCGTCTACCAATTTCGCCAGTCCCGCAAATATGGTGGCTATGACGGGATTCGAACCTGTGACCCCAACATTATGAGTGTTGTGCTCTAACCAACTGAGCTACATAGCCATTTCTTTGCAACCATCTCATTGACTTTGCGGGGCGTATTATGCAGATATTGCCTTTACTCGTCAACCATTTTTTTAGGAAAATAAATAAAATTAAGACATTCGGATAGAGATTAAACAAATCGCATTAATTTTATTCACAAGTCTCTACAAACTTGCTCATTCCCTTGACGTCATTGGCAAACCAACATTCAAAAAACACTATTTTTTATCGCCGCACTTTAAGGCTGTAAACGCTTATTCTTCAATTAAACGACGCAATAAACTGCCGTCAAATAACGCCCTTTTAATTAATGCAAAGGCGCCTATTACATCTTCATTGCTTAATTCCGATGTAACCAATGGCGTATTTTGTACAAATGCAGGCAATGCATGACTTTCCAATGTACGGCGGATTGCTGCAAATAATACATTCTTCGCTTGCGTAATTTCGCCGGAAATCACGATTTTTTCCGGATTAAACATATTTACGCTCATCGCCAATACCCGCCCGATTTGTACGCCGACATGTTCAATGAGTTCTGTCGCCACCGCGTCCTGCTTATTACTGGCTTTACAAATAGCTTCAATATCATGGGCTTCCAAAGAAAGCCATTTGCTTTGATAACCATCTTCCAGCAATTCCGACATTTTATTTTCAATAGCTGAATTACTCACAACGGTTTCCAAACAACCGACATTGCCGCACATACAACGCTTACCCAGTGGATCCACCTGAATATGCCCGATTTCACCCACATTATTTTTGTAGCCTAAAAACACTTCGTGATTAATCACGATCCCTGCACCAACACCGCGATGAATTCGCAACAGCAGGGAATCGTAACAATCTTTAGTCACACCGAAATAATGCTCGGCAAGCGCAAGACTGCGCACATCATGCCCGATATACGTGGCTAAATGAAAACGTTCGGCAATATGATTTGCCAAATCCCAAGGTTCACTTAAAACAAAATGCGGTATCTGTTCAATCATGCCGCTTTTCATGTCTACAAAGCCCGGTACGGTAATGCCGATGGCAATAAATTCACTACCTCGTGTTTGATTATTCAGCATAAATTTATCTAAATGCCGGAATAAAAACAGCTCAAATTCTTGCGGGGCTTGGTGATTTGGCAGCATGAACACTTCTTTTTTCAGCAACTTCGCCGACAAATCCATGATCGCCAGCGTTAAATGTTCACGCCCGAGGCCAACTAAAATAGAACGAAAATTCTTATATTCCGCCACAATAGAAGTGGCTCGACGACCGCCGGTGGATTCCTGTTGTTCCACTTCTTTAATTAAACCGCGGGCAAGGAGATGACGGGTAATTTTGGTGACACTCGCCGGGGCAAGCTGGCTAATTTCAGAAATTTGAATACGGGAAATGGGGCCCTGCTGATCGATTAATTTATACACAACCGCACTATTCATTTGTTTCACTAGATCAACATTCGCGATTTGAGGATTTTCTCGCATTTTTTTCTCCCGCAAAGATAAGTTGGCTTATTTTAAAAAGAATTTAAGCAATTGGAAATAGCTATTCTTCTTCCATTCCCAAGGCTTTTGAAAAGGTCTGCAAGCCGCCGGCATTGCCGCTTTTTACCATAGTTTGCATAGCCCGGGTCGGCGAATGAATCAATTTATTCATTAATTTATAACTCAATTCCTGCAACACCTGTTCGGCATTTTCCCCTTGTTGTAATGAACTCAACGCTTTTTCCAATAAATCCTGCCGGGCTTGTTCGGCATTTTCGCGATAACGTCGAATCAAATTGGAAAATTGATGTACTTTCAACCATTCAAAGAAATCGGCGCATTCCGCCCGAATAATGGCTTTTGCCTGCTCGGACGCCTGTTCACGCTGATTTAAATTATGCTGAATGATGTTTTGCAAATCATCCACCGTGTAATGATAAACGCTGTCTAAATCCACCGCACTTTCATCAATATCACGGGGCACGGCAATATCCACCAACAGCATCGGACGATAATCACGCGCCGTTTGCGCCTGCTGAACCATGTCGCGGCTAATTAGAATGTGCGGGCTGCCTGTGGAGCTGATCACAATATCCGCCTGATTTAAGCCCTGCTGTAACTGTTCCAGAGAAAAGACTTGAATATTCGCCGCCGAATCCAGTTTTTCCACCAACGCCTCGGCACGCGCCAACGTGCGGTTGGCGATAAATAAGTTTTTCACGCCGTGTCGTAACAAATGGCGGCTCACCAACTCAATGGTTTCACCTGCGCCCACTAATAAAATCGTCAACTCCCGTAAGGATTCAAAAATCTGACGCGCCAGGCTACAGGCGGCATAGGCAACGGACACCGCACTTTCGCCGATATTGGTTTCGGTGCGCACCCGCTTGGCGGTGGCAAAGGTTTTTTGGAATAAACGGGATAATTCGCCGGAAATGGCTTGTCGTTCCAGTTGGTAATGCTGTTCGCTCGTGTGGTAGGCTTGCTTCACCTGCCCCAAAATTTGCGGTTCACCTAAAATTAGCGAATCCAAACCGCACGCTACTTCCATTAAGTGATTAGCCGCCTGGAGATTTTCGTAGGTATAAACACAACGCTGAAGCTCCGCCAACGCTAGTTGATGAATGTCGGCAAACCACTGCACCACCAGTGTGATCCAGGTTTGCGTCTCTTGCGGCGGAACGCTTTTATTGTGCAGATAAACTTCCGTGCGATTACAGGTGGATAAAATCACCGCACTTTCCGCTAACTGCGTTTGTTGAATGTGACGCAAGGCAAAAGCGCGCTTTTCATCGGAAAACGCCACTTTTTCCCGTAACTCCACGGAAGCGGTTTTGTGATTGATACCCAGAACTAAAATCGTCATAAAAAATACATGAAAAAGTCACCGCACTTTATAGTTAAGAAACGTCAAAGCGGCTAAAATTCATCCCACAGAAGTTAAAAAATACAAACTAAAAACGGGGCATATTCTAGCTGAATTGCCTGCTTTTGAGCAAATTGAAGCAATAAAAACAGGCTATCAATCTGCGATTTTATTGCGGATTGTCAAATTTCTAAAAATGATCTTTTGCCTGACGTAATTGCGTAAATTGCGCCAGACTCGTTGCCGTTAAAAACGGATTAATTTGTTTTTCCAAACCGATGGTGCTCGGCAAACTTGGCTGATTGGCGGCGCGTTGCCGTTCCACCAAAACGCGCTGATTTTCCACCGCACTTTTGTTCGCCCAAACGCTTTCCACGAATTTCAGGTTGCTCAACGTATATTCATGCCCCGGGCAGACGATGGTTTCATCGGGTAATCGGGCGAAACGTTGCATGGCGGCGAACATGGCAGCGTAATCGCCGGTAAATACCCGTCCGCAACCTGCGGAAAATAACGCATCGCCGCAGAATAAATGCCCATCCGTTAAATAAGCCACATGTTGCGCCGTGTGTCCTGCGGCGGGCAACACTTGAATTCGATAATGTTCGGTGTTAATGTCGCCTTCATTAACGATATGCGTTGCGCCTTTGTCGACACATTCGGCGGGACCGTAAACGGGCACGTTCGGATAGCGCGCTTTAAACTCGCCGACGCCGCCGACGTGGTCATCATGCAAATGCGTCAGCAACAGCGCTTCCGGCGTTAATTGACGGGTATCCAATAGCCGAAATAACGCCTCGCATTGCGGCAAATCAACGATTAACGGCGGTAAATTGTCTCGGGCATAAAGCCAAATATAGTTGTCATTTAAGGTAGGAATCGGAATTAACATAGAACCTCGGAGTTACAACGATGTGGCGTGCTAAATATGAAAAATCGCTCACCATGCCGAGCGGCTGGCAGCAGCTTCCCAACGGAAGTACGTATTGTAGCGCATTAAGCGACTATTTTGCGCCTTGGTTTACAAAAATTTGTGGCTACCAAATTCTGAAAATCGGCGGACTCAGCGCGGAAATTACCTGCGACTTGCCGCTGCGTCATCAAATCAGCCTCAATGAAAAAACACCTCCGAATCTGACCGCACTTTTGGGCGACTACCACTCCGTCGTGCAAAGCAAACTAACCGAATTGCCTTTTATCGAACAACAAATCGATGCCTGCATTTTAACCAACACCCTTAATTTTGCACAGGATCCGCACCAGATTCTGCGTGAAGTCCATCGGGTGCTGACAGACGACGGTTATTTGTTTCTCAGTTTGTTTAACCCGTTGAGTGCCTTCCTGTTTAAAACCAAATTGGGAGAATTTCCCCTGCGTCATTACTGCGCCTGGCGTGTTGCGGATTGGTTGGAGTTATTGAATTTCGAGATTCTGGAACAACAAAATTTGGCGCTGCATGAGCGACAAGCCGGCTGGTTTTCGCCGCTTACCGTGATGGTAGCGCAAAAACGCACTTACCCTTTAATCCTTAATCCGCAAAAAGTGCGGTCAAAAATCCCGGCGTTTTTACAACCGGCGGAAGCCTTGAAGGAAGCGGGAGAAAATCCGTAGAAATGAAAAAAAACGGTCAGAAAACCCGTTCTGACCGTTTGCATTAATAAGATGCGCCGGCTAATCTTCTTTACCTAAAATCTGATTGATTTCACTCTTATACAGCACAGCTTTCGCACCATAAATGGCTTGCACGCAGCCGCCCACGTCCAGCACATCAATGGCGCCCAAAGCTTTCAAACGCGGTTTATCCACCAATTTAACGTCTTTCACCGCCACGCGCAGACGGGTAATGCACGCGTCCACGTTTTCAATATTTTCACTTTCGCCAAGGGCGTTAATGATCTCATGGGCATTTTCCGTTAACGAGGAAGTTTGTTGTTCAACCGCCTCGTCCTGCTCTTCCGCACGTCCCGGGGTCATAACGTTAAATTTGGTAATCAGAAAGCGGAAGCTGAAATAATATAACGCCGCCCAGCCGATGCCCACCCAAATGACTTTAAGCCAGTTAGTGTTGTCGTTGCCTTGTAAAATACCGAATAACAAGAAGTCGATAAAACCGCCGGAGAAAGTGTTACCGATGGAAATGTTCAGAATGTCGGCGATGTAGAAAGAAACGCCGTCTAAAAAGGCGTGGAACACATATAACCACGGGGCGACGAACAAGAACATGAATTCAATAGGCTCGGTAATACCGGTAATAAAAGAGGTGAGCGCCGCGCCTAAAAATAAACCGCCGATAGCGTTACGTCGCGCTTTCGGCACGCAGTGATACATTGCCAAACAAGCCGCCGGCAAGCCGAACATCATGGTGTCGAAACGTCCGGCAAAGAAACGTGTGCCTTCGGTAAATAACCCTTGATGGTTCGGATCCGCCAATTGGGCGAAGAAAATCTTTTGCGCGCCGGTAATGGTTTCGCCGTTGACGATTTCCGTTCCGCCTAATTCGGTGTACCAGAACAGCGGGTAAATCATGTGATGTAACCCTACCGCGCCGCATAAACGCATTAAGAAACCGTAGAAGAAAGTACCGATTGCGCCCATGGAAGCGATATGTTCACCCGCAGACAATAACCAGTTTTGGAACGTCGGCCAAATTAAGAAGAAAATCGCACCCACAAAAATCGCCGCGAATGCCGTCACAATCGGCACAAAGCGCGAACCACCGAAGAAGCCTAAAATTTGCGGCAACTGAATGTTGTGATATTTGTTATGTAGTTTTACCGTAATCAAACCCATCACTAACGCGCCGATGACGCCCGTATCAATGCTTTTGGTTTCCGGCGAAAACAGCGGAATTAACGCTGAAATGGTACCGGTCACGATCAAATAACCGACCACCGCCGCCAATGCTGCCACACCTTTATCCCGTTTCGCCAAACCGATGCCTAAACCGATACACAATAAAAGCGCCAAATTGCCGAAAACCACGGATCCGGTGGCGGACATCATCTGAAAAACGCCCTGCAATGCGGGATTATCCAGCAACGGATACGCCTGCACGGTGGCTTTATTGGACAACGCACCGCCAATCCCTAACAGCAAACCGGCGGCGGGCAAAATGGCGATAGGCAACATAAATGCCTTTCCGACCTGTTGAAGTTGTTTAAACATAAATTCTCTCCTCTTTACGACGCAATTTATGATTTATCTTGAAATATTTTTATGGAGTTACATTTATAAATGCCAACAATTTTTTGAAATACTACTTCAACACTTGATAAAAAAACATGACTGAGATCGCATTTTAAGCAAAAAAATCGGCACCGAAGTGCCGACAATCCCAATCTATTTATTATTGCATGTTATACGGTAAGATCCCGAATGTCTTCGCTGGAAGCGTTATTCATTACGGAATCCACGCCTTTTTGTGCGGCAGCTTGCGAAGAATAATATTGGCTGCGACCGATTTCCTGATGATTTGCCGCTTTTAATACGAAATAAGGCTGATCATTTTTTGTGGTACGAAATTCAAAGTTTTTCGCATCCACTCCGTTTTTTTGTACGGAAGCAATGCCGTTTTGCGCGGAGGCTTTCGATTTGTAAAGCTCGCTGGTTAAAATAATTTGTCCGTTAGTTGCCATTAAATTGAACATAAATTGTCCATCTTTTGCCAATTTTAATTCGTAATATCCTTGTGCCATTTTAATTTCTCCCAGGCTTAATCGTTATTTAACGGTTATTTTGTTCATTGCCGAAAAGGCATATTTTTGACTCTTTCCCTCAATTAAAAGTTCCTATAAAAAACCGTCGGCACAACCGCCCTCGGCAAAATATGCTAGAATGCGTGCCCATTCCAACAAAACATCGGAGAACATCATGGCAGGTATTTATCCGCTTAACGGTAGCCTTCAACATTATGTGTGGGGCGGAGAAAATTACATTCCGAATTTATTGCATATCAATAAAACGCAGGTACATTATGCCGAATACTGGCTCGGCGCACACGCTTCCGCGCCGTCACAGCTCGTTACCGCGCAAGGTGAAATACCGTTGAGTGATTTTTTACGGCAAAATCCGACCGCACTTGGTACGCAAAGCCGTGGTTTATTTGGTGAAAATCTGCCCTATTTACTCAAAATTCTGGATGTTGCCAATCCCCTTTCCATTCAGTTGCATCCGACCAAAAAGCAAGCGGAAATCGGCTTTGCACAGGAAAATGCCGCCGGTGTTGCGTTGAACGATCCGAAACGTACGTATAAGGACGATAACCACAAGCCGGAAATGATGATCGCCTTATCCGATTTCTGGCTCCTGCACGGTTTCAAAACCAAAGATAAAATTCTCGATACCCTGCGCCAACGCCCGTCATTGGCGGATTTGGCAACGAAACTGGAATCACAGGATTTATCGGCGTTTTATGCCGACATTATGCTGGCGGAACAGGATCAGTTGGCACGCTGGTTATTACCGATCATTGACGCGCAACAAAGCGCCTTCGAACAACATCAATTGGCAATGCAAAATCCGGATTATTGGGTGCTTTACAGCTTACAGGCGATGGATATTTCCAGAGAGAAACTGGACGCGGGCTTGATGTGTTTCTACTTGTTCAATATCGTCAATTTACACGTCGGCGAAGGCATTTTTCAGGCGGCAGGGATTCCGCACGCCTATTTACGCGGTCAAAATATTGAATTAATGGCGTGCTCCGACAATGTGATTCGTGGCGGTTTAACACCGAAACACATTGATATTGCGCAATTATTGAACGTCATTGACTGCCGTGAAGTAATTCCGCAGGTGATCGCACCGGCACCGAAAGACGCCGTTTATTACACCTATTCAACACCCGGTGAAGATTTTGCATTGAGCAATTTGCGCTACGCGAAAAACACCAAATTTTCCGACCGCACTTTAAACGGTTCGATTCTGTTTGTGATGGCAGGTGAAATGACCTTGGCAGGCGCACAGCAAAAACTCACCTTGAAGCAAGGACAGGCGGCGTTTATTGAAGCGGAGACGGAATACCACGTACAGGGCGTTCAGGCAGGCTATGCTGTATTGGCGGGCTTACCCACTTAGTTTTTTCACTTTTCTTCACGCCTCCGTTAACGGAGGAAGAAACGTGTTTTTACACACATTTATGATGTCAAACACAATATAGGAACGACTATGACACAACAAACCTTTATTCCCGGCAAAGATGCCGCCCTTGAGGAAAGTATTGAAAAATTTCAGCAAAAACTGACCGCACTTGGCTTTCATATTGAAGAAGCCTCATGGTTAAATCCGGTGCCGAACGTATGGTCGGTGCATATTCGCGACAAAGACTGCCCGCAATGTTTTTCCAACGGCAAAGGCGCCAGCAAAAAAGCCGCGTTGGCATCGGCATTGGGCGAATATTTCGAGCGACTTTCCACCAATTATTTCTGGACGGATTTCTATTTAGGGCAAGACATTGCCAACGGCGATTTTGTGCATTATCCGAGTGAAAAATGGTTCCCCATTGAAGATGAAGCCCTGTTACCACGCGGCATTTTAGACGATCATTTATTTGAACATTTCGATCCGAATCAAGAACTTACGCCTGAACTTTTGGTAGATTTGCAATCGGGCAATTATGAACGCGGCATTGTCGCCGTGCCTTATGTACGCCAATCGGATCAACAGGCGGTGTATATTCCGCAAAATATCATTTCCAACCTGTACGTTTCTAACGGCATGTCCGCCGGCAACAGCCGATTTGAAGCGCGCGTGCAAGGTTTATCGGAAGTGTTTGAACGCTATGTAAAAAACAAAATCATCGCCGAAGCCATCAGCCTGCCGCTTATTCCGCAAGACGTGATGGCGCGTTATCCGTCCATTCAGGCATCCATTGAAAAGCTGGAACAGGAAGGCTTCCCGATTCTGGCGTATGATGCCTCTCTCGGCGGAAAATATCCGGTGATTTGTGTGATTTTACTCAACCCGACCAACGGCACCTGCTTCGCCTCTTTCGGCGCTCACCCGAAATTCCAAGTGGCATTGGAACGCACCGTTACCGAATTGTTGCAAGGTCGCAGCTTAAAAGATTTGGATGTATTCGCCCCGCCGTCCTTCAATAATGATGATGTCGCCGAACATGCCAATCTGGAGACCCACTTTATCGACTCCAGCGGTTTAATTTCTTGGGATTTATTCAAAAATACGCCGGATTACGACTTCGCCGACTGGAATTTCTCCGGCAAAGACACCCACGAAGAATACGACAACCTGATGACGATTTTCCGGGTGGAAAACAAAGAAGTTTACATTATGGACTACAACCACTTAGGGGTTTATGCCTGCCGTATTATCGTGCCGGGTATGTCCGATATTTATCCTGCGGACGATTTAATTTACGCCAACAGCAACATGGGCATGGACTGGCGCGAAATTCTGTTGGATTTACCGCATTTCCACCATGAAAAAGAAACCTACCAGGAACTGTTGGAAGAGCTGGATGAGCAAGGCATTGACGACGCCACCCGCGTACGCGAATTTATCGGCATCGTAGCGCCAAAAGGCAGTGGCTGGACGACATTGCGCATCGGCGAATTAAAATCCATGCTTTACCTCGCCTTGGGCGACCTGGAAATGGCGCTGGATTGGGCGAACTGGACATACAACATGAATGGCTCCGTCTTCACCGCCGAACGCGCCAATTATTACCGTTGCTTAATCAGCAGCCTTGAATTGTTTATGGATGGCAATCGCGATCCGCAACAATACCGCATGGTGTTCGAAAAAATGTACGGCAACGACGCCGTTGAATTTGCCTGGAATGCCATTCAGGGCGGCAATCCGTTCTACAACCTGCCTGCCGGCGACAAAACCCTCGCCACGTTTGGCGAACATCAAAAACTGCTGGCGGCATACGCCAAATTGCAAAAAGCCAAACGGGAAAATTGGCAATAAAGTGCGGTGGTTTTTTTAAGTATTTTTAAGGGCGAAGAAATTGATTCGCCCTTTTATTTTCCATGAATATTTTTAAGTAAATCTTCGTTCTGTGATCTAACACATGGAAATATCAACACGTTCAAGCTATGATCCGGTCGACTGTTTCCCATAAATTAGAGGAGTTTATTTATGCAAACCTGGACAGCAGAAATGTGGCAAGCGGCGTTAATCGGTTTAGTGGTCGGTTTCATTATCGGCTATTTCTTATTACGCATCACCAAAGAATCCGCCAAAAAACAAGTGAAAACCGAAGCGGAATTACGCGTGGCAAAAGAGCAACTGGAAAGCCAAAAACAGCAATTGGAAAAACATTTTGCGGAAAGCGCCGATTTGCTGAAATCCCTCGCGCAGAATTATCAAAAACTGTACCAACACCTCGCGCAATCCTCTACCCGATTATTGCCTGAACTGAATGATAAATCGCTGTTCCAACATAATTTATTAGACGACAAAGGCAATCCGATTAACCCACAAAATACCGACGATCAACCAAAAGATTATTCGGAAGGATCGTCCGGCTTATTCAAAGCGGAAAAATAGTTATTTATTAAGCTAAAAACTAATAACTAATATAAGTGCGGTCATAAAATTTGATTTCCGGAGTGCCCGCACTTTTTTATTTTTTATCTGAAAAGCCATACAACCCACCGAACATTCAAGAATTTTTTTTGTCATAGCAGTTACCGAAATCGCATGGAAATTTCGAGTATGTTAATGTTTATTGGAGAACACATTTAATGAAAAAACACAATTTTGTATTAACAAGTATCGCGCTCGGATTGAGCCTGTTAAGTACACCTATGTTAAGCCAAGCAGAAATTCCCGCCATTGTTGAAGGACAACAAATGCCAAGTCTGGCACCAATGTTGGAAAAAGTGTTACCTTCCGTTGTTTCCATTTCAGTAGAAGGCAAGCAAAAAGGCCGCTCTGCACAACAATTTGACGATATTCCCGAAGAGTTCAAATTTTTCTTTGGTCCTGATATGTTTGACCGCGATCGTGCACCGCGTAACTTTAGAGGCATCGGTTCCGGTGCAATTATCAATGCAGAAAAAGGTTACGTTTTAACCAATAACCATGTGATTAAAGATGCGGATAAAATCATTGTTCAGTTACAAGATGGTCGTGAATTTAAAGCCAAAGTCATCGGCGCAGACGAACTGTCCGATGTGGCATTAATTCAAATAGAAAAACCGAAAAATCTGACCGCACTTAAAATCGCCGATTCCGACAAATTACGCGTGGGCGATTTTACCGTGGCAATTGGTAACCCATTCGGTTTAGGTCAAACCGTGACCTCCGGGATTGTTTCGGCGTTAGGGCGCTCCACAGGGTCCGACAGTGGAATGTACGAAAACTATATCCAAACTGATGCGGCAGTCAATCGCGGGAACTCAGGTGGCCCATTAATCAATTTGAACGGCGAATTAATCGGCATTAATACTGCCATTATTTCCCCGAGCGGCGGTAATGCGGGTATCGCCTTCGCGATTCCGAGCAACATGGCGAATAACCTGATTCAACAAATTCTTGAATTCGGTGAGGTGCGTCGTGGCATGTTAGGTATTAAAGGCGGCGAATTAAACGCTGATTTAGCACAGGCTTTCGATATTGAAGCAAAAAAAGGCGCTTTCGTAAGTGAAGTCATTCCGGGTTCTGCCGCAGATAAAGCCGGCTTGAAAGCAGGCGATGTGATTACAGCCATAAACGGACAATCTATTTCCAGTTTCGCCGAAATGCGCGCTAAAATTGCCACCTCCGGTGCAGGCAAAGAAATTGAATTAACGTATTTACGTGATAGCAAGTCCAACACCACAAAAGTAGTCTTACAATCCGATGACAAAATCCAAACCAGTGCCGGCAATTTGCTCCCTGCACTAGACGGCGCGGAATTAAATAATTACGACGAAAAAGGCCTGAAAGGCGTATCTGTGGGCAAAATAAAAACCGGCTCTTTGGCAGAACAACGTGGTTTAAAAACCGGTGATGTGATTATCGGAATCAATCGCCAAAAAGTAGAAAATCTCGGACAGCTGCGCAAAGAGTTAGATAAAAAACCGTCTGCCGTTGCCTTAAACATTATTCGCGGCGATAGTAACTTCTATTTATTGGTGCAATAATCTGCAATAAAATAAATACAAGGGCGAATTTTTCGCCCTTTTACTTTTTATAAGCACGTCATATTGTTTTACTTGCTGTAAAGTGCGGTCAAAAAATCAGGTGTTTTTCATGGCCGATTTTCTGAAAAAAGAGATAAAAAAATCTGCATACTTCACAGCATGCAGATTTATTACTTATTTATTCTTCAATTAAAAAGAAATTATTTCGTGCCGTTTACTGCAATTTCTACACGACGGTCATCAGCCAAGCACGCAATCAGCGCTTTACGACCTTTAACCGTGTCACATTTATTACCGGTAACCGGGTTTGCTTTACCGTAACCGGCAGCAGAAATTGCCTGTTGAGAAACACCTTTAGATACAAGGTAGTTTGCCACAGTTTCAGCACGTCTTTGAGATAATTTTTGGTTGTAAGCGTCAGAGCCGATACGGTCTGTATAACCTGCAACTTTAACGTTAGCGTTGTTTACTTGTGCAATTTCGTGGGAAATGCCATCCAAAGTGTTTTGCGCCTGCGGTTTTAAATTCGCTTTGTTGAACGCAAAAGTCACATCCGAATTCAAATTGAATACTTTATTAACTACTTCAGGAGCAATAACAGGCGCCGCTCCCTGACCAAAGCGGTAAGATAAACCTAGAGCTACTGAACCAATATCCGGAGAATAGCGGACATCAGATTCATTATTTCCATAATAATTGGCTTTTCTTTCTGCTTTGCCGAAATTGCCTACTCGGCTCACCCATTGGTACTCCAAACGTAATGCTAATTCAGGAAGAATGGCATATTCAAGCCCCCCGGCAAATACCGGAGAAACTTTTAAATCGTGGAATTTATGAGTTTCTCCGAAAGTGTTATCTTTGTAATCAACACGGATTAATGCTGCACCTGCACGTGCATAAAGATCTAAATTATGCAATACAGGATAGCTTGCTTTAAGAGACAAGCTGGAACCATGCGCGGTAATTCGTTTTTCTCCGGTAGCTTCTTTTACTTTACCGCGACCGAAAAATTCATACCCTGCTTCAACAGCGAAATTATCGGTAATTTGGTAGCCGGCAAAGACGCCATAGGCTTCCGAATTTTTCTTGGCTTTACCCACTACTGTGCCGTCCTGTTCATACTGATATTGATTTAAACCGTGACGGACAGATGCCCAGCCGGCTTTTGCTCCCGTATAAAAGGTATTGGCTTGCGGCGCTGCCTGCACAACGGCCGCTACTGACGCGGCTAAAGCCGCAGTAGTAGCTAATGCGATTACAGTTTTTTTCATTTTTGCTCTCCTATATTATTAATTTGATTAACTAAAAATATGCTAACTTAAGCTTTTAATTTAACTAAAGGCAAATTGAACCGATTTATTTGGGTAAATTCAGTCCTTTATTTAAAATAAAATGCTAAAGCTTTAGTATTATCCTATAAAAAAATAAAAAATCAAATTCCACTTATTTTTCAGATCAATATAACCAACTTTCCTTTATTGCTTTTTATATGAAATTTTACTCACTTGATAGCATAAAACTTTCCCGTAATTGTTGTAACTGATCGCGCGCTGCAGCAGCTTTCTCAAATTCTAAATCCTGTGCAAATTTATACATTTGCTGTTCCAGCTTTTTAATTTGTTGTTGGTATTCTTTCGGTGATTTCGGTGTTGTATAAAGTGCGGTCGGTTCCGCCACCATTTTTCCGCGTTGTTTATTGGCTTTGGCTTTTTGATTGGCGCCCTGACCGATGTCCAACAACTCGCCGACTTTTTTATTTAATGCTTGCGGCACAATGCCCTGTGCTTCATTATATTTCGCCTGTTTTTCACGCCGACGATTGGTTTCGGTAATAGCTTTCTCCATCGATTTAGTTATATTATCCGCATACAAAATGGCTTTTCCGTGTAAATTCCGTGCGGCGCGTCCGATGGTTTGAATTAATGAACGTTCGGAGCGTAAAAAACCTTCTTTATCCGCATCTAAAATTGCCACTAAAGACACTTCCGGAATATCTAAACCTTCCCGTAATAAGTTAATGCCAACTAAAACATCGAATTCCCCCAAGCGTAAATCACGAATAATTTCCACCCGTTCGACGGTATCAATATCAGAATGCAAATAACGTACGCGAATACCATGCTCATCTAAATAATCGGTAAGATCTTCCGCCATTTTCTTCGTTAATGTAGTCACTAAAACGCGTTCATTTTTATCCGCTCTTTGGCGTGCTTCGGACAGTAAATCATCCACCTGAATGGATACCGGGCGAATTTCAATTTGCGGATCAAGCAAACCCGTCGGACGCACCACTTGATCGATAATTTCCCCACCGGATTTTTCCAGTTCATAAGGTCCCGGGGTGGCGGAAACGTAAATGGTTTGCGGTGCCAAACGTTCAAATTCTTCAAAACGTAACGGACGGTTATCCAACGCGGAAGGCAGGCGGAAGCCGTATTCCACTAGGGTTTCTTTACGGGAGCGGTCACCACGATACATTCCGCCGATTTGTGGCACGGTGACGTGGGATTCGTCAATAATCAGAATGGCGTCGGACGGCATATAATCAAATAGGGTCGGTGGCGGTTCGCCCTCATTTCTGCCCGATAAATAGCGGGAATAGTTTTCAATACCCGAGCAATAACCAAGTTCATTCATCATCTCAATATCAAATTGCGTGCGCTGGCTGATACGTTGTTTTTCCAATAATTTATTTTCTTTAATGAAATACTCCCGCCGTTTTGCCAATTCCAGTTTGATTTTTTCGATAGCATCCAAAATACGCTCGCGCGGTGTGACATAGTGTGTTTTCGGATAAACGGTAAAGCGCGGCACCGCGCCGAAGCTGCTGCCGGTGAGCGGATCAAATAAGCTCAGGCGTTCAATTTCATCATCAAATAATTCGATGCGTACCGCCCGATCGTCCGATTCTGCCGGAAAAATATCAATAATCTCTCCCCGCACACGGAACGTTCCGCGCTGAAACGCCTGATCGTTACGGGTATATTGCAGCTCTGCCAATTTTGCCAAGATTTGGCGCTGATTAATAATCGCCCCCTGTTGCAAATGCAGCATCATTTTCAAATAGGAATCGGGATCCCCCAAACCATAAATGGCAGACACAGACGCCACCACAATAGTATCGCGCCGCTCTAAGAAAGATTTTGTGGCGGAAAGTCGCATTTGTTCAATTTGATCATTAATCGACGCGTCTTTCTCAATGAAGGTATCGCTGCTCGGCACATAGGCTTCGGGCTGATAATAATCATAATAAGAAACGAAATATTCCACCGCATTTTCCGGGAAAAAATCCTTCATTTCGGCATAAAGCTGGGCGGCAAGGGTTTTGTTCGGTGCCAACACCATCGCCGGGCGGTTTAATTGCGCAATCACATTGGCAATGGTAAAGGTTTTTCCTGAACCGGTTACCCCAAGCAAGGTTTGATGTGCTAAGCCATCTTCTAAATTTTCGGCTAATTTTGCGATGGCTTGGGGCTGGTCGCCGGAGGGGTTGAAATGGGAATGAAGAATAAAAGGTTTAATATTAATTTTTTCTGACATAAAGTGCGACCGATTTTAGCATTGTTTTTAATGGCGGCTATTTTAACACGTTAAGGCACTAAATTGAGCGTTAAAAAATCAAGTTTTACACAGAGTTATATTTGTCAAGCAGGTTACTTCACAAATTTAGAAAAAAATTTCAAAAAATTCGCTAGATTTTTATTAACTATTTGAAAATTAAATAAATGTTATTTTACAATCAGTTTCTCTTAGGATTTTGTTGAAGCCTTATTTCATCGGGTATTAGCCCATTCGTAAAATAATAACCCACAAACTTATCCACAGACTTTGTGGATAGAAAATTCCACTCAAAAATATTCAAAAAATTTTCAATTTAAGGTGTTGACAAGCAGGAATCAGATCAGTAGTATACGCGGCCTGTCTTTTTTGGCACCAGATTATTCCTCCTTAGTTCAGTCGGTAGAACGGTGGACTGTTAATCCATATGTCGCTGGTTCAAGTCCAGCAGGAGGAGCCAATTTTTTCTTTTGGATAGTTTTTAGTTATCTCCTTATTATAAAACTAAAGCATGCCAAAAGAATTTGAGCCCATATCTTCCTTATGGGCTTTTATTTTTTCTACCAGATTCTTTCACCTTACAAAATCTTCCTTATCGAACAAATAATGCTGCCCCGCCACTTATCGGCAACGTAGTGCCATAAAGTAAACTCATCGCAAAGAAAATCAATATGATACCGGCAAGGCATTTCATTAAGGCTTCCATATTCACATTGGCAAACGGCAGGCGATACCACTGCCCCATTTTCACGGCAGTGGAACGGGCATAGCGCACCAACAACGCAAAGGCCGATAATGTCATTCCCGTGCCGAGAGCCATTGCCAGCGTCGCTATCACGCCCCAAGCATAGAGATCTAACATATACGCCATAAACAGTACGAAAATCGCGCCGGAACAGGGGCGCATACCGATACTTAAAATAATCAGCAAACTTTCTTTAATATTGGTACCTTGATTGAGTTGTTCGGGATTCGGCATATGTTGATGCCCACAACCGCAATTTTCGTGGTGTTCCGTATGCCCGTTCGCAAAAACACCTGAAATTCCGACCGCACTTTTTCCTGCGATCAATGAACCGACACGCATTTCATTTACCAAACCGCCTTCAATTTTTTTGATTTGCAGTTGCTTCTTCGTTTGCCGATGTTGTCTCAACAGCGTTTTCCCGTTCTTCCAACACCAATTTAATCCCAACAAAATCACTAACGCATAAGCGGTTCGCTCCAGCCATAGTTGGCTTAAATTAAAATAAGCGGAAGAAAGCTGAAGCAGCAAAACCACTATAGACACCGCCGAAATTGCCACCACGCCCTGCGTTAAAGAAGAAAAGAATGTGATTTGCATACTGCGTCCAAGCTTGGTTTGGTGGGTGGCTAAATAACCGGCAATAATAAATTTACCGTGTCCCGGACCCAGCGCATGAAACACGCCGTACAAAAAACTAACGGCAATCAGCAGGCTACCGGCATACACGGGTTGTTGCTTGATTTCGCGCAAATAACCTGAAATCAGCTGATTAAATTCCCGCTGCCATAAAACAACCTGCTTAAATAGCCAGGGGAAAAGATAAATAATGGCGAGAACTAAGGCAGTAAATACGATGCTATAAAATAAACGGGCTTTCATAAAACTCTAAAAAAACTAACGGCAAATCAACCGCACTTTTTGTGCAAATAGCGCACCCAATGTATTGTCCTCATCACGTTGCGTTTGATCTAATGATGAGGCGTATTGTTTCACTTTTTCATCCACTTGCGGCTCAAGCACCTCTCCTCGGCAATTTGCCGGAAGCGCGGAAAAATCCACCGCACTTTTGGTCGGTTCGGCATAATACATAGACACATAATAGGTTGGATCGTAAGTGCTTAAAGTATATTCGTTATCCGTCAAGGGCTGCGGTTTAGACAGCATGAAATCGAAAAAGTACATCACTTGTGAACCGTTGGATTTCATGCCGTAATTTTGTGGTTTAGCACGGTATTTAATTTTATTGTCCTGCTTGTCGAAAAAATAGCTGAAATAATGCTCGTTCACCACATTGCCCATGACTTCATCAATGAGTTTTTGTCGCGCGTTTTTATCGCCTTTGGTTTGTCTTAAATCGTATAAAACCGCTGCAGAGCTTGGCTCGTCTAAAATCCACTGCATTGAAAAACCGACTAATTGTTGATTCTCTACCAAGGTTTTGGTTTTTATCTCAATGAAAGCATGAGGATGGGCAAAAACATACTGAGCGGATAACAAAGACAATAGCAATAAAAAAAGTTTCTTCACAAATTCACCTTCCGAAAAATAGCTATAACGCATTCTAACATAAAATAAAATTACACAGAACAAGTATAAAAAATCAGCAAAAAGAAAAAAACACGCTCAGTTTTGTGATCTATATCAAAAAAACTTAATTTAGTATTTTTCTTCACACGAAAAAATCTATAGCATTCAATCGCGTCAAGTGATTGCTTGATATTCATAAAGTTCCTAAATAAAATAATCATAAATAGCTAAACTACTTTCCTACCTCTCCTCGCGAGAGGTTTTTTTATATCTGTTTTCCGCGAATGATTAGCACAAAGATGAAACATCAAGTAGAATGAACCCCCGAATGATTAAATTCCATCGGTCATCAGGTGCCGAAAAAACGCCTTGAATTCCGACCGCACTTTTCCCTTAACCCAGAGAATAATTATGTCAATACAGTTCGTTTATACGATGCACCGAGTAGGCAAAGTAGTTCCGCCGAAACGTCATATTCTGAAAAATATTTCACTCAGCTTTTTCCCGGGCGCCAAAATCGGCGTACTTGGCTTAAACGGCGCCGGTAAATCCACCCTGCTTCGCATTATGGCGGGCATCGATAAAGAAATCGAAGGGGAAGCCCGCCCGCAACCGGGCATTAAAATCGGCTATCTTCCGCAGGAACCGAAACTGGATCCGCAACACACCGTGCGCGAAGCCATTGAAGAAGCGGTAGGCGAAGTGAAACGCGCTTTAACCCGCTTAGATGAAGTGTATGCCTTATATGCGGATCCCGATGCGAACTTCGACAAGCTTGCCGCCGAACAAGCGGAGCTGGAAGCCATTATCCAGGCTCACGACGGGCATAACTTAGAAAATCAATTAGAACGTGCCGCCGATGCACTGCGTTTACCGGACTGGGATGCCAAAATCGAGCATTTATCCGGGGGGGAACGTCGTCGCGTTGCTTTGTGTCGTTTGTTGTTAGAAAAACCAGATATGCTGTTGTTAGACGAACCGACCAACCACTTGGATGCGGAATCCGTGGCATGGCTGGAACGCTTCTTACACGACTACGAAGGCACTGTAGTGGCAATCACCCACGACCGTTACTTCTTGGATAACGTTGCCGGTTGGATTTTAGAACTTGACCGCGGTGAAGGCATTCCTTGGGAAGGCAATTACTCCTCTTGGTTGGAACAAAAAGAAAAACGGCTGGCACAAGAACAGGCGCAGGAATCCGCCCGCCAAAAATCCATTGAAAAAGAATTGGAATGGGTGCGTCAAAATCCGAAAGGCCGCCAAGCGAAAAGTAAAGCCCGTATGGCGCGCTTTGAAGAACTTAATTCCGGCGAATATCAAAAACGTAACGAAACCAATGAACTCTTTATCCCGCCCGGTCCACGTCTGGGCGACAAAGTTATTGAGGTGCAACATTTAACTAAGTCCTACGGCGACCGCACATTAATCGACGATTTATCCTTCAGCATTCCGAAAGGGGCTATTGTCGGCATTATCGGTGCCAACGGCGCAGGTAAATCCACCCTCTTCCGTATGCTTTCCGGCAAAGAACAACCGGATTCCGGCACCATCACCTTGGGCGAAACCGTGGTGTTGGCTTCCGTAGATCAATTCCGTGATGCTATGGACGACAAAAAAACCGTGTGGGAAGAAGTATCCAATGGGCAAGATATTTTAACCATCGGCAACTTTGAAATCCCAAGCCGCGCTTATGTAGGGCGCTTCAACTTCAAAGGCGTGGATCAACAAAAACGCGTAGGCGAACTCTCCGGCGGTGAACGCGGTCGTTTGCACTTGGCGAAATTATTACAAGCCGGCGGCAACGTGCTGTTATTGGACGAACCGACCAACGATCTTGATGTGGAAACTTTGCGCGCACTGGAAAATGCTATCTTGGAATTCCCCGGCTGTGCCATGGTTATTTCCCATGACCGCTGGTTCTTAGATCGTATCGCCACCCACATTTTAGATTACGGCGATGAAGGCAAAGTCACCTTCTACGAAGGCAACTTCTCCGATTATGAAGAATGGAAGAAGAAAACTTTCGGTGCCGAAGCACTTCAACCGCATCGAATTAAATATAAACGCATTGCGAAATAATCGTTAATCGCTAAACACAAAAAACCCGCTTTCAATGAAAGCGGGTTTTATTTTATTGCTGCAGTCAAAAACACCTAAAATTCTGACCGCACTTTAAGTGAATTACCACTCAAAGTTTAAACCGACGCTATAGGTTGCGCTGCCACCATTGGTACTTACTGCCACACCGGCTTTCGCGGCTACATTTTGATTGAAACGATAACCTGAACCAACCGCTAGTGCTGTTTTAGATTTATAACCACCAACAGCTGCACTCAAGTTAAGGCTGCCGACATTATACGGTTGGAATAAGCCGCTTAGTGCCGCTTGGGAAGCCAAACCGTTTTTTACTTCTTTGTCTAATTCATTGACTCGGCTATCTAATCGATCAATACGCGCAGTATTACGATCAACTTTGGTCGTTAATGCCGCGATGTTTTGGCTTGAAGATCTAAAGGTTGCAATCGCTCTGGAATTTGCTGCAATATCGGCTCTGTTTTTCTCTACATCAGCCTTATCCGCTTTATTTTCAATTGCTTTTTTATTCTCGGCGATTTTTTGCTCGTTAGCACGGGATCTTGCCGCATTTTCGGTAGATCTCACATCTACATTTTGAAGCACCCGATTAACGCCTTCCAGATTTCCATCAATACGGGCTATAGAAGCTGTATTCTCTGCAATTGATTTAGTATTTTTCTGAATATCTAACTCATTTTTAGTAATCCTTGCCCTGTTAACAAGCTCTTGCTTAGCTAATCTATCGATCCCCCCAGTGTTACGCATAACATCTTTTTCTATACTAGCAATATTTGCTTTATTAATAGCAATATCTTTCTTATTTTCATTAATGTTCGTCTCATTATTAAAAATATCCACCCTGTTTTTAAAGACTTGTTGTGGAAGATTAGCAGAAGGATTTTCCAGAAAAGAGTCTTTAGCCAATGCATTGACAGAAATTGCACCAGTGACCATTAAAGCAACGAGGTGGTGTTTAAATAATTGATATGTCATAATTCATCCTTAAAAAATAAAGTTATTTAATTTTTAGTCTAATTTTTCGAAATCGAAAAACCATTCTTCCATAATAAAATTAAAAAAGAGTCTGATTTAACATGCCTCCTTTTCGGCTTGAATTTATACCACAAAAAAATATGAATCCCTTCTAATATAAATGTATCAATTCAATAGGTTACGACTATTGTTTTACCCTAAAATAGAAACAATACTTAATCTTGCATATTAAAAAACCATTTATTAATCCTTCTTTAAACAAGGTTAAATCTTTCCCTCCAAACTTATAATCTAAAAAAATTATATTTTAATCGGTTAAAATAGTTACCTGCCGAGACCTTTTTTAAAGCTATCACCACACGAGCCATTACTCAAAAAAATAAAACACCCGCCAAAACGACCGCACTTTTTGCCAAATCCATTAAAGTGCGGTTAAAAATTCCGTTGTTTTTTGCTATAATCCCGCGCAATTTTGCTTCCCGATTTTATGAATTAACCCATTATGACAACGAATTATTCCGCCAACGAAATTACCGTTTTAAAAGACCTCGAACCTGTCCAGCTGCGTCCCGGCATGTACACGGACACCACCCGCCCGAACCATCTTGCACAAGAAGTTATCGATAACAGCGTGGACGAAGCTATTGCCGGTTTTGCCACCAAAATTGAAGTGATTTTGCACAAAGACCAATCCATTGAAGTCATTGATAACGGACGCGGGATGCCGGTGGATATTCACCCGGTGGAAAAAGTTTCCGGTGTGGAAGTGATCATGAGTAAATTGCACGCCGGCGGTAAATTCTCCAATAAAAACTACACCTTCTCGGGCGGTTTGCACGGGGTCGGAATTTCTGTCGTAAACGCCTTATCGGAGCGGGTTGATGTTACCGTTAAACGCAATGGCGAAATCTATAAAATCGCTTTTGAAAACGGCAAAAAAGTAGAAGATCTTACTGTTATCGGCACCTGCGGTCGCCGCACGACCGGTACCACCGTGCATTTCAAACCGAATCCAAAATATTTCGACAGCGAAAAATTCTCCGTCAGCCGCCTACGCCATTTATTACGCGCCAAAGCCGTACTTTGTTCCGGCTTGGAAATCAAATTTATCGACAACGTCAACGACACCGAAGACACCTGGCTATATCAAGACGGCTTAAATGACTACTTAATGGAAGCGGTCAATGGCTTGGTCACATTGCCGGAACAGCCCTTTATCGGCGAATTTAACGGCGAAAAAGAAGCGGTATCTTGGGCATTATTGTGGCTGCCGGAAGGCGGTGAACTCATTGGTGAAAGCTATGTGAACCTGATTCCCACTGCGCTTGGCGGCACCCATGTCAACGGTTTGCGTCAAGGTTTATTAGACGCCATGCGCGAATTCTGCGAGTTTCGCAATCTATTGCCGCGCGGCGTAAAACTGACCGCCGACGACTTATGGGATCGCTGCGCTTATGTGCTTTCCCTCAAAATGCAGGATCCACAGTTCGCCGGTCAAACCAAAGAACGACTTTCTTCCCGTCAAAGTGCGGTGTTTATCGGCGGCGTAGTCAAAGATGCCTTCAGTTTATGGCTCAACCAAAACATTCAGCAAGCGGAACTGTTGGCAGACATGGCAATCAGCTCCGCTCAACGTCGTCTGCGTGCGGCGAAAAAAGTGGTACGCAAAAAACTGGTAAGTGGCCCTGCGCTACCGGGTAAACTCGCCGATTGTAGCTCGCAAGACATCAATTTCACCGAATTATTCCTCGTAGAAGGCGATTCCGCCGGTGGTTCCGCCAAACAAGCGCGGGATCGTGAATATCAGGCGATCCTGCCGTTACGCGGCAAGATTTTGAATACGTGGGAAGTGTCTCCGGAACAAGTTTTGGCATCACAAGAGGTGCATGATATTGCGGTGGCGTTGGGCATTGATCCCGACAATAGCGATTTATCCCAACTACGTTACGGTAAAGTCTGCATCCTTGCCGATGCGGACTCCGACGGCTTACACATCGCCACCCTGCTCTGCGCCTTGTTCCTGCGCCATTTCCCGAAACTGGTGGAACAGGGCCATGTCTATGTGGCAATGCCGCCGTTATACCGTATTGATTTAGGCAAAGACGTGTTTTACGCCTTGGATGAAAGCGAAAAAGACGCGATTTTAGATCGTCTTAAAGGGAAAAAAGGCAAACCGAATGTACAGCGTTTTAAAGGCTTGGGTGAAATGAACCCAATGCAACTGCGCGAAACCACCATGGATCCCAACACCCGCCGTTTAGTCCAACTCACTTTTGAAGCCCAAAGCGAAGAAAACCGGGAAACCATCGAAACCATGGATATGTTACTGGCAAAAAAACGTGCCGAAGACCGTAAAAACTGGTTACAGGCAAAAGGTGACCAGGTGGATTTGGCGGTGTAGGTGTAAGAGTATAATTCGATTATTTTTAATAATTTCAGCCCATTATTAAATTAACATCGGATTTCGCCCGATGGGCGGCAAACAAAGAAAACCCAATAAATAGCTCTTAAAGTGCGGTCGATTTGAAAATCATTTTTTAAATAAAAAAACATCCGAAAAATCAACCGCACTTTTTAGAATAACGCTCGAAATAACGGATCCCCGTATAAATTGCCCGAACGGGCGTTAATTTTTAAGAAAAGAAAAAAAGCAACTCACCATAGGACGAAACCGATTAACACAACCAAAACATGAAATACAAATGACAACAGAATCCATCAACTACGAAGGCATCGAACAAATGCCATTACGCCACTTCACCGAAAGTGCGTACCTCAATTACTCCATGTACGTCATCATGGACCGCGCCTTGCCGTTTATTGGTGACGGTTTAAAGCCGGTGCAGCGACGCATTATTTACGCCATGTCCGAACTCGGGCTGAACGCTACAGCGAAGTACAAAAAATCCGCCCGTACCGTGGGGGACGTGTTGGGTAAATTCCATCCGCACGGCGACAGCGCTTGCTATGAAGCCATGGTGCTGATGGCGCAACCATTCTCTTATCGCTATCCGCTGGTTGACGGGCAAGGCAACTGGGGGGCGGTGGATGATCCGAAATCCTTCGCCGCCATGCGTTATACGGAATCCCGTTTGTCTAAAATTGCCGACATTCTGTTGAGCGAACTTGGGCAAGGCACGGTGGATTATCAGCCGAACTTCGACGGTACGCTGGAAGAGCCGCAATATTTGCCGGCGCGCCTGCCGCATATTTTACTCAACGGCACCACCGGCATTGCGGTAGGGATGGCGACGGATATTCCACCACATAACATTAACGAAATTGCCGATGCGGCAGTGATGTTATTGGACAATCCGAAAACCACGCTGGACGAGTTATTAACCGTAGTGCAAGGCCCCGATTTCCCGACGGAAGCGGAAATTATTTCGCCGAAAGAAGATATTCGTAAAATTTATCAACAGGGTCGCGGTTCCATCAAAATGCGCGCCACCTGGAAAAAAGAAGACGGCGAAATTGTTATCAGCGCCTTGCCTCATCAATCTTCACCGTCGAAAATCATCGCGCAAATCGCCGAGCAAATGAATGCGAAAAAACTGCCGATGGTGGAAGATATTCGCGATGAAGCGGATCATGAAAACCCGGTGCGCATTGTGCTTGTGCCGCGTTCCAATCGGGTGGATACGGATGCCATGATGGCGCATTTATTCGCTACGACGGACTTGGAAAAAAGTTATCGCGTGAACATGAACATGATCGGTCTTGATCACAAACCGGCGGTGAAAAATCTGTTGGAAATCCTCACCGAATGGCTCAGTTTCCGTCGCACCACGGTCACCCGTCGTTTGCAATACCGTCTGAATAAAGTGCTCGCCCGTTTGCATATTTTGCAGGGCTTGATGATCGCCTTTTTAAACATTGATGAAGTGATCCACATCATTCGCCACGAAGACGAACCGAAAGCGGAATTAACGGCGCGTTTTAATTTAAGCGACGAGCAGGCGGAAGCGATTCTTAATTTACGTTTGCGCCACTTGGCGAAGTTAGAAGAACATGAATTGCAAGCGGAACAAGCGGAGCTGGAAAAAGAGCGGTCATCTTTGGAAGAGATTTTAGGCTCCGAACGCCGTTTGAACACGCTCCTGAAAAAAGAAATTCAGCAGGATGCCAAAACCTATGCCAGCCCGCGCCGTTCGCCGTTAGTGGAACGTGCGGAAGCCAAAGCCATTGCGGAAAACGAAATACTGCCGACGGAACCGGTCACCGTGATTTTGTCGGAAATGGGCTGGGTGCGTTGTGCCAAAGGACACGACATTGATCCGCAGGGCTTGAGTTATAAAGCGGGCGATAAGTATTTGGCGCACGCCTACGGCAAAAGCAATCAGGCGGCGGTGTTTATCGACAGCACGGGGCGCAGTTACGCGCTGGATCCGCTGACGTTGCCGTCCGCCCGTTCACAAGGCGAACCACTCACCGGCAAACTCACTTTACCGGCGGGAGCCACCATCGATCAGTTACTAATTGAAAATGAAGATCAACCATTGCTCATGGCATCTGACGCAGGCTACGGCTTTATTTGTAAATTCGCTGATTTAATTGCCCGCAACAAAGCCGGTAAGGCGCTGATTTCCTTGCCGGAAAACGCCAAAGTATTGCCGCCGTTAACGCTGAAAAATTCCACCGCACTTTTGGTGGCGCTCACCTCCGCCGGTCGTATGCTTATCTTCCCGGCGCAAGATTTGCCGGAATTATCCAAAGGCAAGGGCAACAAAATCGTCACGATTCCGTCTGCCAATGCCAAAGCGCGTTCCGAACTGTTGGTGCGGTTATTGTTGATTGAAGAAAACTCGAGTCTAGTGTTCCATTCCGGCAGACGTAAAATCGCGCTGAAACCGGAAGATCTGCAAAAATTCCGCGCCGAACGCGGTCGCAAAGGCACGCAATTGCCACGGGGCTTACACAGCAATGTAGAAATTGAAGTGGTAACACCACAGGAGTGAAAATTTTAAATTGCCCTTAAAGGCTGCTACTCGCATCCTTTCATAAGGCACTGCGGTTATTTTTACCGATGTTTTTCTCTCTTGCTATAAACAAAATAAAAAGAATTTCACTCACTACTGAACGTAACTAAGCCAGCATGACGTATATTGTTTATAAATGGAAATATCAATAGATTCAATCAGGTGGGCATATTACATAAATCTGCTACAATGCCCTCGGTAGTTATTTATACCATCGTTAAGCAGGCAAAAATTATAATTTTATTCAAGGAGTTAATATGAAACTATATTTTAAACCGGGTGCATGCTCATTCGTACCGCATTTTGCATTGGAAAAAATCAATCAGCCTTATGAAGCCGAAGCAGTAACACAGGAGTATATGAAGAGCCCGGAATACTTAGCGCTCAATCCACAAGGTGCAGTTCCTCTGCTCGTTGACGGTAATCTTGTACTTTCCCAAAACTTGGCGATTTTAGCTTATTTAGACGATCTTTACCCGCAGGCAAAACTCTTTGGCAGCGACTCAGCCAAAGGCAAAGCTATCGCATTTCGCTGGTTGGCATTCTTGAATTCTGACCTACACAAAGCCTTTGTCCCACTATTTCATGTACCACCTTACGTTCAAGACGAGTCCCTAAAACAAGCGATTCAAAAAACAGCGAAAGAAAATATTCTGGGTATGCTGACGCAAGCTAATCACTGCTTATCAAAGCAGAATTACCTAGGCGAAGATGTATCCGTCGCTGATATTTATCTATTTACAATTTTAAGCTGGTGTAAATTTGTCGATCTGGATTTTTCATCCCTAACACACTTAACCGAATTTGCACAACGCATTGCAGCATTAGACATTGTAAAACGTGTACAAAAAGCCGAAGGGTTGATTTAACTCTTGGATTAAATAAAAAAATCCGTCTTTATAAAGGCGGATTTTTTATTTAGTGATAGCTCAGAATCTCTAACCGTTCACGGGCGGCATCAGAAAAATAACTTTGTTGTGCAATAAGATCCTTGTAAATGGAAATAGCAAGCGGGCGGTTACGTTGAGTGCCCTCACCATGTTCATACATTAGTGCCAAACGAAAGATCGCTTCTTCGTTGCCTTGTCGTGCGCTTCTTTCCAACCACTGAAATGCCTTGTTAAAATTCTTAATTTTATTTTCGTTGTAATACAGCATGCCTAAAATCAACATGGCTTGCGAATCGCTGACTTCGGCGGCCTGCTCCAATAAATTAATGCCATATTCCAGATTCTTTTTCACGCCGTAGCCGCCTGTATAAAGAATGCCCAAATTGGTGAGCGCTTTCACACTACCCTTTTCTGCCGCCTCACTAAACCACCAATAGGCCTTTTCGTAATTTTTCTCTACGCCGTCACCGCCAAAATACAAACGCCCTAAATCCAGTTGCGCGTTACTATCACCACGTAACGCCAAAATACGCATCACATTGAATGCCGAACGGACATCGTCACTTTGATAGAAATATCTTGCCAGATTCCTCAATTCATCATTATTCAGTTTATTCTGTACAAACGTCGACATTTCTTGTACACGTTCGGCGACCGAAAACGCCACATTTTCCGCCGCTTGTACAGAAAAACCCAGTAATCCCAATACTATCACAAAATGTTTTAACTGTTTTTTCATCATCTTCATAACGTTGCATAAAGCAAATTGGCAAAAAACAGCAGCGAAACACCCATTTCGGTCAGCCCCACTTGTTTTACCGACATTTTTTTATGCGGCAGCCAAATTGCACGAATTAACGGCGGAACGAATGCCAACGCCATTAAATACTGTTGTAACAAGATAAATCCGAGCACATAAAGCGCATGAAAACCGATAGATAACTTCAAATATAACGGATTTTTTCGCTCACGCATGACGGATTTGACATATAAGGTGGTACCGATAAAAAACAAGCTCGGATACAACGCCACCAGCCAGATTTTGTCATCAAAAGTGCGGTCGGGAAAATAATAGGATCCCATGCCCGCAATGGCAAAAATAATGATTCCCACCAGATCATTTAAAAAAGCACGCTCATCCTTTTTCTTCACATAATAAATACTGACCAACACTAACGGCATCATGGCGACCACAAAAAGCACCGTCCGCCAGTTATGCAACAGCACCGGAATCGCAAAAATCACTGTAGCAAAAAAATAAATCCACGACCACTTTATGTACAGTTCTAAATTTCTGCCTTTGAACAAATTCAGAAATGGGTAAGTCATTAAATATAATGAAAACCATGCCAGTAGAAAGAAAAGGTGCTGCCAAATAGGGTGAGTAAGCAACATACCGTACAGAAATGGCATAAGTGCCATGACGATTGCGCCATGCTGATTAGAAATCAATAGCGTCATAATTGAGACTAATTATCAGTTGAAAAGTTTAAGAATTTTAGAGGTTTTTCCGGAAGATTGATATAATCCTTACGAATTATTTTTATTACGGAGAAGAAATTATGACACAAATTCAACGTATCGATACTAACGCCCGCCTTGCCGAGCTAGTGGTCTATCATGGTGTTGCTTATTTGGCGGGACAAGTTCCGGAAGCCACCTTAGCACAGGATGCTTATGCCCAAACACAAGAAGTCTTAAAGCTCATCGATAAATTACTTACCAAAGCCAATTCCCGCAAAAGTCAAATTTTAAATGCGCAGATCTATCTTGCCGATATGCAGGATTATGCTCTGATGAATCAGGCATGGGATGAATGGGTCGATCCACAAAATCCACCGGCGCGCGCCACCGTAGAAGCCAAACTGGCAGATCCTCGCTGGAAAGTGGAAATTGTAGTGACGGCGGCGGTTTAACAATATTTCGGATCCAATATTTAGTTTTCATTTTACAAAGTTATAACGCTTCATTTTCTTTAATTTTTTTAAACAGTAACCAATCCTGTTGCTGATTCTCTAAAATGAATGCTTTACATCGAGGATTTTCTGTCAACCATGTCAAAATCATCATTGGTGACTCTTTGGTTTTCATCAATAAATAATCATAATCTTCACAATTATCAAGGCTAATAATCCAATCTTTATTTACCACACCTGAACGGCTTGATATATTTGGTACTTTATTAGGTTTGAATCTAACTATTTGAGGTGAATAAACGGCAAAATTAAAATCGGACCATCCATGTTTTTGCGCCTGATACCAGCTACCAAAATGTAAATATTCCGTACTTGAAGTAAGCAATCCACTGGTCTCTGAAGATTCGTTAAATAAAGTTAATATTCTTTTTTGGGACTGCATAGACTCTATTATCTTTGAATATGCTCTCATATTCGGATCATTATTAAATTGAATATTATTATAATAGACCTTCCCCATTAATAAGAAAACAAATATAAAAAACATTAAATTAAATAAAATTATGTTACCGTTATTCTTTTTAGTTGACCTTTTTTCAAAAATCAAATAATAAAAAGGAAGCATAAAAATAGAAAATCGTTCATATATAAATGCTGTTTGATTAAGTGCATGAGGTAAACTAAACCAAATAATGAGAAAACCGACAAAAGGAATATAACGTTTAATATCCTTAGTTAAGGTATAACCCATGTAATTCGGTAAAATAAAAAACACTATCCAAGCAACATTATATAATATGGCATAATCCATATTCCAAGGATAGTAAATCAGTGTAAATATTTTGTACCAAACAGGTAGGAATACATAATTTTCAGAATAATCTTTAAATTGCAGTAAATCTGTTTTACCCAAATACCGAATTAATATTATTGCAAATAGCAGATAAGGGAGTGTAAATATTACCCCCCCCCCCGCTTTATAAGATTCTTGTTTAAAATGAATAGCTAAAAAGTATCCATATGAAATAAAACAGAAGAATGAAAAAATTAAAACATGGCTACAGTAAGATAAAATACCTAATAATACGATACCTATAAAATAACGATATTTCTTAGTTTCAAGCCAATTTTTATTAGAAAGAAAAAATAAAATACCAATAGGTATCGCTAAAAGAAATGTAACAAATCCCCATTGGAAAGCAAACCCAAAAAAGCTTGTTATAGCAGCCCATTCCAGAATACTTTCAGCTTGAAAGCTTTTTCTCAAAAGAAAAACTGCCCAAGCATTAAATAGAAATATAAAAACCACCAACAGTTTAGAAGATATAACAATATCCGTGAATTGATATAGTAACCACCAAACAAAATAGCCTGTTAAATAAGGAGTATCCCAGTTCAACTGAACTAAATCAGACCACTTACTCTGTTGTTTAAACAGATCATCAAGCATAACTACTTGGGCTGCATGCTGCGGCAAATCAACCATGGGTAAATATGGTGGATAAAATAAAAAAAGAACAGTAACAAGCAGAACCAGATAAAATAAATTTCTTTCATTATTAGTTAATAGGGTAAATATTTTCATTATTATAATTCTTTCTCTATTATATATTTAGGTCTATCTTTGACTTCATCGAATATTTTACTAATATAGATACCTATAATACCTAAAGTAAAAAGTTGTACACCGCCTAAAAAATACATAGGCACAACAGTAGATGCCCATCCGGGCACTATACCACTACCAAAAATTTTTACAATTAATGCCCATCCACCCATCGCCAGTGAAATTAAACTAACAATAATTCCTAACCATAATATAAATAATAAAGGAATTGCGCTAAAACCACATATTCCATCTATGGCTAAACGCATCATACGAGGAATGTTATATTTACTAAATCCGGCAATTCTTTCTTCACGTTCATAATACACTGTAGCACTTGAAAATCCTAAAAGTGGAACAATACCGCGAAGAAATAAATTACTTTCCCTAAAACATTCCAACGCGGACAAAGCTCTGGCACTCATTAGACGATAATCTGCATGGTTAGGGACAACGTTAATATTCATCTTTTTTAAAATATTATAATATAATAAAGCAAAATTCCGTTTGAATAAGCTGTCTTTTGCACGTCTCTTTCTTACAGCATATACAATTTCATAGCCAGAAAAATATTTTTCTAACATTTTCTCTAAAGTACCGGGATCATCTTGTAAATCACAGTCCATAGTAATACAAATATCTGTTTTTAGCTGTTTAGCTGAAAACATCATTCCTGCCAATAAGGCATTCTGATGCCCAAAATTGCGGGTCAGTTTTAATGCTTTGATTTGCTGATATTGCTTAACCAGCATTTCTATTTCCAGCCAGGTATTATCTTTTGAACCATCATCAATCAGCAATAACTTACTATTCTTATTAATTTTCTTATTATTTATTAAACTTAATAAGTGATTAAGAATAATCGGTATGGATTTAGATAAAACAGACTGTTCGTTATAACAAGGCAAAACAATTGTAAGTATAGGTTCCGACATAAAAGCCTTCATCATTTGGAAAAATATTTAAAAATTATGATATAAACAGATAGTAATCATATCTAACGACCGGATAAGTATAGAAGTGAATAACTGTAAAGTACAGTAAAACACCAAAGAAAGATAATAAATAGAATGAATTCTATTTATCTGCTATTAGCTCCATCTCCAGCAACAACGGCGCATGGTCGGAGCTTTCCGTCGGTTCTGTGGTGGCGTTGATGACATTCAATCCGCGAATGAAAATATGATCCAGCGGGTTGCCTAAAAAGCGCAGGCGATGATCTTGCGGAAAAGTCACTTCTTGTAAGCCATATTCCGCAATTAACTCATAAATACGCGACAGACGGTAACTGCTCCAGGAATTAAAATCCCCGGCGAAAATCAGCGGTCCCTGATGGTGGGAAATGAGTTGCATGAGCGTGCGTAATTGCTCGCCGTATGCGGTAGGGTTTAATTCAAAATTAATTAAATGCACATTGACCAATAAGAGGTTTTTTCCTCCCGCCAGAGGCAAGCTCATGGCAGCGCCGACTTTCGGAATGCGGATCCAGGGTTCCGGTTTTGAACCCGCGCAATAAAAGTGCGGTGGAAATTTTGAGAGAATTTCAACGCCCGATTGTTGCTGTAAATAAGCAAAGGCGGAAGCATAAAGTGCGGTCGGAAATTGCGATGAATATTGCGTCGCCAGATGTTGCGTATTTAGCACCTCTTGCAGCAACAGAAAATCGCGCCCTTCGGCAAAGCGAGAAAGTGCTTGCTGCCAACCTGCATCCTGCCCTTTGTGTAAATTCCAAATGAGCAAACGGAATCTATTCTGTGTCATTTCCTGCGGTTTTTGCGCCGCCTGATAACAGGTTAAATCTTCGTGTTTTGTGAACGGTTGGTAAGTCAGATTGGAAGCATCGGAGAAATGGATTTTGACAGGCGAGAAAATCGCGATGCTGTAAAAAAGGTAGGCGATAACACCTGCCGTGCATATGCCAAGCGCGGCAAGAAATTTGCGAATAAAATGCGTTGTTTTCTTTGCCATGATTACACCGGACGAATACTTTTCACATCAACCTGACAATCAAACTCGCGTTCTAACAATTGCAGTTTTTGATCTTGCAATAAATCCTGTTTCGCCTGCTCACGCAATTGGGCATAGGCTTTACGGCGATAATCCGTCGGCGTCAGATATTGTTCCTCGTCATTAATTTCTACGGTCAGTGCGATGTCTTTCTGCAACATCGAGGAAAGCGCCTGCTGTAACAGTTTGCGGTGTTTATCCTGATTTAAATGGCTGTGGCTGGAACGTACACCAAGTTTAAATTCCTCTTCGCTTTCCTGCCAAATAAAGGTGTTTAAGGCGAATTCTTTGGTGAGATTTTCCACGCCACTTTGTTCAATCAGCTGCGCCCAACGATCTTGCGTTTGAGTCAGATTGACGATTTTTTGCTGTAACTCAGGCGTGATGTCCTGCAAAATGGCGGCTTTGATTTCAGAAGGCTTGGGGCTTTGCTCAATATTGGCAAGCTCGGGGTTGCTCCATTCCCAACGATAATCCTCGTCTAACAGCACATCCGCATCCGTTTCGTCGCTATCGGATTCACTCTGATTTTCCACCGCACTTTCGGTATCAGAATGCGCGGTTGCATGAGAAAGTGCGGTCAGTTTTTCCGATGAATGTTGTGCTAGGCGCTCAGACTTTTTTTTTTCTTGAGAGGGCGTGCTCGGCATGGCATCCAGCTGGTCCAGTCCGTTTAAGGCATCCAGCACGGGAGAATTGACCAATGCCTCTGTTGATTGAACGGATTCCGTTTTTTCCATTTTTGTCGGTGCGTCATCCGTCACCGATTTTTTACGGCTTTGATAGTTGGCTTTGATCGTCTGTGAAACCACCGGCATTTCAATCGCAGGGGCGGTGGATTGCAGTGGAGATTTAATGGAATTTTCCACCGCACTTTGCGGACTCGGAGGATTGGCTTCGGCGTTAAGTTCTGCATTCGCCAAATTCCCCGTTAATTTCGGGTGGAACGCCAACGCGCGCAATAACACCATTTCAGCCCCCATGCGTGCCGTTGGTGCGGCAGTTAATTCTTTACGACCGGTAACGACGACCTGGTAGAAAAATTGAACGTCCTGTGGCGCAATGTGTTTGGCTAAAAAGCCGATTTGACTGCGTTCATCCAAAGCAGCCTGCGGCAATAATTGTTGCATGGCGATTTTATGCAGATTTTCCGCCACTTCACGCAACAATTCATCCCAATCGCCGGCTTTGTCCGCCACGGCATTCACCACCTGCATCAGTTTTTCACCGTTACCCTGCTGTAACGCATAAATCATCTCAATGGCTTGACTTTCGTCCAGCAAACCGAGCATATCGTTGACGATATTGAGCGTAACATTGCCGTTACTCATGGCTATTGCTTGATCGGTGAGGCTTAAACTGTCGCGAATACTGCCCTGTGCGGCGCCGGCAAGTTTATCTAACGCCAAGGATTCAAAAGGGATCTGTTCCTGATTGAGAATATACGCTAAGTGATCGGCGATTTGCGGTTGTTCCAAGGCTTTTAAATGGAACTGCATGCAACGGGATAAAATCGTCACCGGCAATTTATGCGGATCTGTGGTGGCAAGCAGAAATTTGACGTATTCCGGCGGTTCTTCCAGGGTTTTCAGCAACGCATTGAAAGAATGGCGGGAAAGCATGTGCACTTCATCGATGAGATACACTTTGTAGCGCCCAAGCACCGGTTTATATTGCACGTTATCCAGTAACTCGCGGGTGTCCTCCACTTTGGTTCGGGATGCTGCGTCGATCTCGATCAAATCAATAAAGTTGCCTTCTTCAATGGCTTTGCAATGCTCGCACACGCCGCAGGGTTCGGCGGTCACGCCGTTAATACAATTAAGCCCTTTGGCGAATAAACGGGCGATGGAGGTTTTCCCCACACCACGCGTGCCGGAAAACAAATAGGCATGATGCAGGCGATTTTCACGCAAACCGTTAGCAAGTGCGGTCAAAATATGTTGTTGACCCACAACGTCAGCAAAGGTTTTCGGACGCCATTTTCTTGCTAATACCTGATAACTCATACTATATTTTCCCGCTTGCCTAATCTGAAAAATTAATGACCGGCGAAATTAACCAAGGTATAAGGTTCTACACCCAATCCAAGTAAACGCTGTTCACCACCCAATTCTGATAAATTAATCACGAAGGCAGCGTGCTTCACTTTACCGCCAAGACGTTGCACTAACTTAACGGTGGCCTCAACAGTGCCACCGGTCGCCAGCAAATCATCGATCACTAAGACATTATCATGTTGTTGAATGGAATCCGTGTGAATTTCCAAAGTGTCTTGCCCATATTCCAATTCGTAAGATTGTGCGATGGTCTCACGGGGTAATTTGCCCGGCTTGCGCACCAACACGAACGGCACATTTAACGCCAACGCCACCGGCGCGCCGAAAATAAAACCACGGGATTCGGTACCGATCACTTTATTAATGCCTTTGTCTTTGCAGTGTTGCACGATGAGATCAATCGCCGCATGAAATGCCGCCGGCGTTTCTACCAGGCTGGTAATGTCGCGAAAAATAATGCCCGGTTTCGGATAATCGGGAATGGACTTAATTGAAGAAGCGATAAGTGCAAGTTGTTTTTCCATTTTTTTACCTAAAAGTGCGGTTATTTTTTCGCACGGATTAAAATTATAAATCGGCGCGCATATTATCATAAATCGACGGATTGCCGAACATTAATCATAAAGATCTTCACCATTTTTTCGGGTGCGCAGCAGCTGTAAAATCCATACATATTGTGCCGGTGTTTCAGTGACAAAACTTTCAATTTCCGCATTCATGGCGCGCGCACATTGTTCCGGATCATCACTTAATGCCATGGCGGGATGAATCTCCATCTGATATTTCCCGACCTCCGCGTTATAACGCGGAAACATGGGAATCACCACCGCTTTCGCCAATTTCGCCATTTTATTAATGCCCGGCAAGGTAGCTTTGTAGGTGGCGAAGAAATCCACATACACACTCTGCTCTTCGCCAAAATCTTCATCCGGCAAATAATAGCCCATTTGCCCCTGCTTAATGTCGCTCAAAAACGGCTTAATACCGTTTTGGCGGGCGTGCATTTTACCGCCGAAACGCTGGCGGGTGATGGTCCAAAGCCAGTCCACCAGAGGATTACGGTGCGGGTTATACATGGATGTCATGGGAATACCGTGGGTGTGCAAAATAATCCCCGACGCATCAATCGCCCAGCCATGTGGCACCAGCAAAATCACATTTTTACCCTGTTCTTTTGCCTGTTTAATATGTTCAATACCGATAAATTCACTGCGTTTTTGTAAATGTTTTTTTGAACATACGGCAATCTCACCGATGCCCAGCATCACTTGCGCCAGCACGGCGAACATCTCATCAATCACCTGCTCGCGATGCTGTTCCGACCATTGCGGAAAGCAATATTGCAAATTAATTTGCGCCCGTTTACGTTGTTTTTTGGCTTTATGCCCGATAAACACGCCAAGTTTCGCGGCAAACTTATCGCGCAGGCGGAAAGGGATAAAGGCAAGCAAAAGCAGCGCCAAAATACCGTACCAAATGCCCCAGTATTTCGGCTTTAAATACGACCATGAAAAATGCGGCTCATAGCCGACACGCGCCGTTAAACGGATGTTTTGTTGAGAATCTGTCATTTATTTGTTCTTCATTCGGTTTTGAGAATTACAGGATGCATTGAAAAATTATTGTTGTTCAAGACATCTTGCCTTCCTCCGTTTACGGGGGAAGGTGCCCGAAGGGCGGAAGGGGGGGAGAAACTATCTCTACAGTTTAACCGAATCATGTTTAAACATTGAGATTCCGCCCCCTCAGGGCTTCGCCCAGCTCCCCCCGTAAACGAGGGGAGCCAAGCTTTTCTTTTTTATTAAATAGTGACATGTGGTTGGAAAACACGCGCCATCAGGACGCCATCAAAGTTCATAAAAACAATCAAAAAATTGACCGCACTTTATGCCGTTAAAAGTTAAACCAACCTTGATCAAACGCCATTTTTACCGTCATGATAAAAGACATCACGACCACCATCGGGCGAATCAGCGTTTTGCCTTTGGTCATGACCATTTTGGCGCCTAAGTTCGCGCCGATGAATTGCCCTGCCAGCATAATCAACCCAACTGTCCACAAAATTTGTCCTCCGATTAAGAAGAAAATCAGAGAAGCCAGATTAGAGGTAAAATTCATCACTTTGGCGTGGGCAGTGGCTTTTGCCAAATTAAAGCCAAGTAACGTCACGCAAGCCAGGCTCATGATGGAACCGGTACCGGGACCGAAAAAGCCGTCATAAAAGCCCATGAGCGTGCCGATACAAAATGCAAAAACCGGATAAGAAAGGCGCTGTTTGCGATCTTCGTCGCCGAGTTTAGGCGTGACCAAAAAATAGATACCGATAGCCAAAATCAAAAACGGGAGAATTTTCTTGATCAAAGACGCGTCAATTAATTGAATTAAAATGGTGCCGGCGACAGATCCGAGGAAGATCATCAACAAAATCAACCAAACTTCCGAAAATTTGACCGCTCTTTTACGCAGAAAATAAAGGCTAGCGGAAAAGGAACCGCCACAGGCTTGCAGTTTATTGGTACCGAGCGCAACCGCCGGCGGAAGCCCCGTCATCAGTAACGCGGGGATAGTGATTAAACCGCCGCCACCGGCAATCGCATCAATAAACCCCGCAATAAAGGCAACGACAAATAAAATGGCTAAAATATCAAGTCCGAATTCCATACATCACTCCAGCCACTCGCTTCGATTCGGCGAGTTCAATACTTGCTGACACAAAAACGGTTCGGGCAGCGTAACTTTCGGTTTGCTTGGCGTAGAACCCGGTTTTGCCGGTTTAAACCAGGAATAGAGTTCTTCCCCACAGCCGTCACCGGCAGGTACGGGCGCTTGATTTTCGCAATGTTGCGCCCCTTGCGGGCAGGTCAGACGCACATGGAAATGGGAGTCATGCCCGAACCAAGGTCGAACTTTATGTAACCAGGCACGATCGGCGCCTGCGGTTTCACAGAGTTTTAATTTGATCGCCGGATTAACGAAAATACTCGTTACTTTCGCATCTTCCGCCGCCAATTTAATTAATTTCGCGTGGTTAGCGTTCCAAATGCGGTCGTCCACCCGCTGCGCTTTACGATTCACCACCAACAAGCCTTTGCCGTCGGAATTCAGTGCGTCGCTATCGGACATACTGCCCATGCGCAGCCAAATATCCGCATCCAGCCCCATTTGATGGCTGGCATGCCCCGTCAGAAAACGCCCGCCGCCCGGCATGGCAATATCCCCCACCAACATGGTCGGCAAGCCCGCCGCCTTAGCGCGTTGCCCCAAACGTTGCAGATAGCTGATCATGTCGGGGTGCCCGTAATAACGGTTTTTGTTCATACGAATCACTTGATAGCCGTCACCTTTATAAGGCAAAGGCCGGGCGCCGATAATACAGCCATTGGAATAACTGCCGATGGCTTCCGATTTACCGTTTTCCGCAGGAATCGGGCGTTTAATTTGCTGCCAATCCTGCGGCGCGGCAGCGGTGTGTGCGGCATAAAAAACGCTGCTGAAAACGACCGCACTTTTGATGAGTTGAAGAAGGGTTTTATTCATGATGGTATCCGTTTTTCAGCGTTATCGGCATTGCGCTTTAAAACGCAACAAATGATCCAGCAATACAATCGCCGTCATGGCTTCCGCAATCGGCACGGCGCGAATGCCGACACAAGGATCGTGACGACCTTTGGTGACAACCTCGACAGGTTCATTGTTAAGATTCACCGAGCGCCCGGGAATGGTAATGCTGGAAGTGGGTTTGAGGGCGATCGTGGCGATAATCGGTTGTCCCGAACTGATGCCGCCTAAAATCCCGCCGGCATGGTTGGAAAGAAACCCTTGCGGAGCCATTTCGTCACGATGTTGGCTGCCTTTTTGTGTCACCACGGCGAAACCGTCGCCAATTTCCACGCCTTTTACCGCATTAATGCTCATTAATGCATGGACTAAATCCGCATCCAGCCGATCAAACACCGGTTCGCCTAAACCGACGGGCACATTTTCCGCCACGACGGTCAGTTTAGCACCGATAGAATCCCCTTGTTTTTTCAGATCACGAATTAATTCATCAAATTTTTCCACCGCACTTTTATCGGGACAGAAAAACGGATTGCTGTTCACTTCCGCCCAATCAATATGTTCAACGGATTGCGGCGCAATTTTGATATCGCCGATTTGGCTTAAGAAACCACGCACTTCAATACCGAATTGTTCGCGCAAATATTTTTTCGCAATGGCACCCGCCGCCACTCGCATGGCGGTTTCGCGGGCGGAAGAACGACCACCGCCGCGATAATCACGAATGCCGTATTTTTGTTGATAAGTAAAATCTGCGTGTCCCGGGCGGAAGCGATCTTTAATTTCCCTGTAATCCTGCGAGTGTTGATCGCCGTTCTTAATGATCATGCCAATACTGGTGCCGGTGGTTTTTCCTTCAAAGACGCCGGATAAAATCTGCACTTCATCGTCTTCGCGGCGCGGTGTGGTATAGCGGGATGTGCCGGGTTTACGACGATCCAAATCCGGTTGAATATCCGCTTCCGATAATGCCATGTTCGGCGGTATGCCGTCCACAATGCAACCCAAGGCAATGCCGTGGGATTCGCCGAAGGTGGTGACGCGAAATAATTGTCCGATGGTATTTCCTGCCATGTTGTTCTCTCTTTATACAATTAAGATTTTACTTCAATCAGTGGCATAACAGCGCCGGTATCTTGATTTTTGATAAACACATCAAGCTGATTAAAGGCAATATCAATATTATTTTCTGTAAATAATTCATTAATTCGTCGATTGAGTGAGTCAATGGTGTTTGTTCGCTCGGAAAGTTGCCCCACATAAACACGCAATTCATGCTCCAATGTGCTTGCCCCAAAGGATAAAAATAATGCACGCGGTTCAGGATCTTTAAGCACTGTCGGCTGTTCATTTGCTGCCTGGAGTAATAAGCTTTTCACTAATTCAAGATCAGAACCATAAGCAACTCCAACGCGAATTACTAAACGTGTCATCGTATTGGATAACGCCCAGTTAATCACCTGCCCGGTCACGAAGGATTTATTCGGCACAATGACCTCCTTACGATCAAAATCAATCAACGTAATAGCACGAATCCGAATTTTCGCTACGGTGCCGCTCACATCATTGATAGTGACGGTATCGCCGACCCGAATCGGACGCTCAAATAATAAAATAATGCCCGACACAAAGTTCGCAAAAATTTCCTGCATACCGAAACCGAGACCGACGGAAAGTGCGGCGAATAACCATTGCAATTTTGACCACGACATTCCCAGCGTCGCAAACGCCCAGGCACCGCCGATAGCCACTAAAATATAGGTTAATAAGGTGTTGATGGTATAAGGCGTACCTTGCGACAATCTTACCCGAGAAAATACGATCACTTCCAAAATCCCCGGAATATTGCGCACCAGAATGTAGGTAATACTGATGATGACCAACGCCACAAGCAAGTTAAATAATGAAATACTTTCCGTTACCACGCCCGCTTCCGTGGTAGAAATTTGCTGCCACAACGTAATGTCGCGCAAATAACTTGCCACAGTGACCAAATCCGACCATACATAATAGAACATGGCAAACAGTGCCGTCCAGATGAATAAATCGGCGAAGCTCAATAACTGGCTGCGCACTTGATTTAACGCCAAACCTTCTTCCTGCTCGGTAATCATCACCACATCGTCAGAAGGCGAGCCATCATTAGAATCCGCTTGTTTTTGCTGACGTTTTTCCTGCAAACGACGATACGCCAAACGGCGTGACGCCACGGTAATGGCACGATAGACAGTATGGCGGGCAAGCGACCACACCACCCAGGCAATGTAAGTATTAATAATGTGCGAAAGCAGATTTAATGCAGTGTAATAGTAGCCCAACACCACCAATACGATTAACCCGACCGGCGCCAAGCGCAATAAAATACGCACGATTTTCAGGATAATTTTATCCCGATTATCCTGCGAGTTAGTGCCGAAGACCGTTACCGCGCGATTAAATCGCGGCGCAATAATAAGGATACAGAACCCTAACGCAACAATAGTGTTGATTTCACCGAGAATGTCATTAGCTAAACCGCTGTCCATCACATTGCTAAAAACCGAGGTGTTCAGCAAAAAAACTATGGCAACAATAATCCGCTTGGTAATGGATTGGAATTTTTCTGCCGTTTCCTGTGAAAAGCCGAAATGACGTACTAAAATGCCGTTCGGGCGCAATACCGCCAGCAGGAAACTAAAGAACCACCAATAGCCTGCCATACTCAGCGACCATTGCCAGAATTCCGCCGGATTACGGAAGAAGAAAAAGCCGATAAGCTGACAAATCGCCAAAAACCATAACGTTCCCGACAAGGACAAAATTGCCGTGTAAAACAACGCAATCGGCGTATGCCATTGGCTGTCGGAGCGCAGCGTATTGATTTCACCGTTCATTAACGCAAAGCGATGTTTAATTGCCGGTTTGAATTTAAAAATAATCCCGCCAATGACTACCAAAATAAACACATAAGTCAATAAATACGGCAGATTGTCAAAATTACTCGGGAAACTTAATTTTTTAACGATGCCGTCAAATTGCGCGCTCAATGACATCGGCAAGGTTTTAATCCAATCCAGGTTGATCGGGTTGTTGCTTTTTACCCAGAAGCTTTGCTGATCCAGTTTAGCCTGAATCCGATCACTGATTTGCGTAATCTGCTGTTGGGTCAACTCTAAGGAAATCGCCAAATTCAGCTGATTATTTAATGACTTAATCACATCGGAAGCGATTTTACGGCGTTCCGTCAACAAATTGGTTAATTGTGTTTTTTCCGCATCGATGAAGGTTTGATTTTCATCGGATTGTACTTTCGTAATATAAACATCTAAATCGTACAACTCGTTACGGCGCTGGGTAATATCAAAAATCTGCACGCGCAAATCGGCAATTTGTTTCGACAAACCCTGAATATTGAGATTGGTAGGCAGTTTTTGTTTTTGTTGCTGAATAATGCGTGACAACACCAATGTGCCCTGCAAAGCGCTGATCTGCTCATCAATGGTGCGTTGGGTTTGGGTTAAATTTTCCAACACGTTGCGCATACGCAATTCGTCTTGTGTCAACGTATTGGTTTTTTCCGTTTGTTCCAGTAAAAAGCGGCTCAGCTGTGCATTACGCTCCAACTCTTGCTGAATAAAATTATTTTTGACCGCACTTTGCTGTTGCTGCTGCGCCTGTTCCACTTGATTTTGCGATTGCGCCAAATTCTTTTGGTTAATCACTTCTTGAATCAGCGCAAGCTGTTGCTGCTGTACTTGCACTCTTACGCTCAATAAATCGTAACGGCTTTTATACAATACGGTAAGTTGATCGCTGTTTTTCAACAAAAATTGATTATTGGCATTGCGCAGTTCGATCAGTTGTAACTCTAACTGATATTGCTGTTTCAACACACTGCTTGTAGAAGACTCAGCAAGTTTTTGATTGAGTTCCTGCGTGCGTTTTAAATTCGTCGCCAACGCAGTTTGCGCCCGTTCGGACACGGAACTTTGCCCCGCCAACAAGCCATTCGCGACATTTAATGCCGCTTGCGTGTCTTGTTGTTGCACATTTAGCTTTTCAAAGGCGGATTGTAACGAGGTCAAGGTGGCGGATTTATAATCATCGGCACTTGCCGTATTCAGCTGTTTTTTCAGATTTTGCAGATCCGTGCTGTCTTTTTGAATTTCCACATCAGCACCGTTAATGGTTGCCTGTAGCTCATCGTTGGCTTTTTGCTGCGCCTGAATTTGCTGTAACAAATCCAAAGAGGTTTGCAGGTCGGCGACCAATGTTTTTTTCTCATCGCCATCGGGCAGTTTCTGCGCATTCGCCAAATCGGCTTTTAAGGATTTTTCCGTCGCTAACGCATTATTCTGATCGGCAAATGCACTTTGCGAAACGGCAACATTTAACAACAATACCGCGCAAAGTGCGGTCAAAAAAGCGTTTATTTTCATACTTATCCTCATTGCTGCGCCAGCCAATTTGCGAGCGCTTTCCGTGAAATCTTAATAGCGCCGTCGGTTAAATTTAACGGCAGATTATAATAGGCAACGGGCTGTTTAAATCGTTCCAACCGCCCTTGTAAAAATTCGCGCAAATTTTCCACCGCACTTTTGGATTTTTCCAGCCACTCAATGATGGCGACCGGTCGCTGACCGAATTCCGAATCCGCCACCGGCAACACAAAAACCTGCTTAACTAAATCGGACTGCAATATTACCTTTTCAATCTCTTCCGGCTGAATATTTTCCCCGCCGGAAATAAACATATTATCAATTCGCCCCGAAATCACAAGCTCGCCATTCTCCCATCGCCCTTTATCTTTGGTGGCGAACCACCCTTGTGTGTTAAGCAGCGAAACAATTTTTCCCTGTTGCCAATAGCCTAACGCCAAACCCGCGCCGCGCAGCCAAATTTCGCCGTCGCGCAGGCAATATTCACGCCCCGCTAAGACGTTTCCCACGCCATTTTTTTCATCACTTTCTTTGGCAAACACTGTGGACGCCATTTCCGTCATACCATAACCGGAATAGCTTTTAATCCCCAACTGTTGCAACGCCCGGGTCAGCGTTAAGGGAATATGCGCGCCGCCAAGCAGCACCGCTTGGGTTTGTAACGGCAGCGGATTTTCCTGCAAATATTGCAGCCAACGTTGGACCTGCGTCGGCACCAATGAAACATGGGTCGCCTGATTCACCGCGGCGTAAAAATCTTCACCGGGTAACACCAGAGTGGCGCCACGGCTAAGCCAGCGCCACACAATCCCCTGTCCGGAAACATGGTACAAAGGCAAGGAAAGCAGCCACGAACCCGCTGCATCGAAGTTCATCAGCTCACACACGCCGCGGGCGTTATCCAAATGAGCTTGTACATTATGCACTACGGCTTTCGGTAAGCCGGTGGAACCGGAGGTGAGCGTCATGGTGGCGGGTTGAGAAAAATCAATATCAACATCCAAGCAATCGTGAATTTGATTTGCCTGTGCCATGGCGTCGCTCAGGGTTAAAAAACACTTGAAAATTTGACCGCACTTTTGTTGCTCGCCGGCAAATGCCTTCTGTTCTGCCGTAAAGTAAAAATCCGTATGATTGGATTGACAAAGGGCAACACGTTTTTCCAACGGGAACATCGGATTAAGGATTAACACCCGCGCCCCCGCTTGAATCGCAGCCAAATAAAATAACAGCAGCTCAAGGCTATTTTTTCCGCACAATGCAATGCCGGACTGATTTGCTACACCCAATTGGCGTAAATAAGTGGAAATTTGTTGTGTTTTGTCGAGAAGTTGGCGCCATGTAAACACGTCGCCTTGCAAAACTTGCAAGGCGATTCGTTCGGAAAATAAAGGAGATTGTGCGAATTTGCTACCAAGAGCCATAAGATTTAATTTGCCGTAAAAAATGACCGCACTTGATCAATTAACGATTCCGGCAAGTGCATGGATTGCATTGCGCCTTCCAACATGAGCATTTTACGACCGCTGTTGGTATTGGTAATCACCCAATACGGTGTATCGGGAATTTGCTTCGGTTTGGTATGATTGCCCGCCATCAGCAATGTGCCTTCATCACGGGCAAAATAGACGCGGGTGCGCCCTTGTAACGATTCGGTGGCAAGCGCAAACCCTTCCGGATTGGTGCGGTACAAAATGGTCAAAATCGCCAAAAAACGAATGACCGCTTTGGTTTCCTGTTTGAATTCTTCAGAATGTAACAGGGTTTCCAATTTACTGATGGTTTTTTGCATAACTTCATCAGATTGTTTTCTCGTCACCGGTTTACTGATTTCTTCTTCAAAAATCGTGGTTTGTTCCGCTGCTTCTGCTTTGGCGTCTGATGGAGATGTGACGATAGTCGGTTGATTTTCCGGTAAACTGAAATACGTGTTGTGCGGGGAAAGGTTTAATAAGCGCCGTAAAATATCGGATGCACTTTCACCAATAGATTGCGTGCTGCCGGCAATATATTGATAAAGTTCTTCGTCCACTTCGATAATTTTCATTTTCTCTCTCCACTTGCTTGATCTATTTAATCTTTTGGCACATTATAGCGAGCTATTAATAAATTCTCTAGCCAAAAATTCACCCGATGCAAAAATTACTCAACTTTCAATTTAATGAATTAAAACAAGCAATTAACAAACCCACTTTGGTTTTTATTCACGGTTTATTCGGCGATATGAATAACTTGGGCATTATTGCCCGTGCATTTAGTGAAGACTATTCCATTTTGCGGGTGGATTTGCGCAACCACGGCGCGAGCTTTCACAGTGAAGAAATGAACTATGATTTGATGGCGGAAGATGTGTTTCATGTCATTCAATCCTTGTCGCTGCGCGAAGTGATTTTGGTCGGGCATTCCATGGGCGGCAAAACCGCCATGGTGCTGGCGGCGAATTATCCCGGGTTGGTAAAAGGACTGGTGGTGATTGATATTGCGCCCACTGCTTACGGCGAACATGAACATGACACGGTTTTCAACGGGTTATTTGCGGTGAAAAACACGCAGCCTCATACCCGTCAGGAAGCCAAACCGATTTTAGCGCAACATATTCATGATGAAAGCGTGCAACAGTTTATGCTGAAGTCTTTTGATGCCACAAGCGCCGATTATTTTCGTTTTAATCTGACCGCACTTAAACGCAATTACCCTAACCTGATGGGCTGGCAAACCCGCCACATTCAACAACCCTGCCTGTTAATTAAAGGCGGCAATTCGTCCTATATCCTGCCGGAATATACCGATCGCATTTTGGCCCAATGTCCGCAGGCGAGTTCTTTCACCATTAACGGCAGCGATCACTGGGTACACGCCGAGAAACCACAATTTGTAATTCGTGCTATCACGAACTTTTTAAATAAAATTAATAACGAATACAAATCTAAATAGAGTTTCATTTAATGCCAAATTTATGGTATAGTTCGACGCGGGTTTCGTTGTGGCTTATCATTATCACTTTACAAATAATTCTCTTTTACTGAAATGTGAATTGACAAACCAATAATCCACAAATGGCAAAACAAGATTCCGACTGTATTACTTTAGATTTATTTAGCGAGATCCGTAAAGTTAAGTATCCAAAAATCAATCTGTTTAGTCGGGGCAACCAATTCGAAGTAATAAATTCACTCAGCTAAAATACGGTAAATCCTGTGGGTAAAAACGTGTTAAGCTAGAGTTGCGCACGGATTTGGTTCAGTAGTTATGAAGATGTGTGTCAACACGAAACCTAAACCGTTTCGAGTTAATCGTAACAATTTTACAAGATTATTTTAGTGTTAAGCAGTTAGAAAATAGGGAACAAAATGGCTGTTGTCGGCTTATTTTATGGTAGTGACACAGGCAATACAGAAAATATTGCCAAAATGATTCAAAAACAATTAGGTAGTGAATTAGTCGATATTCGCGACATCGCAAAAAGCAGCAAAGAAGATATTGAAGCTTACGACTTTCTGCTATTCGGTATCCCGACTTGGTATTATGGTGAAGCGCAATGCGACTGGGATGATTTCTTCCCGACATTAGAACAAATTGATTTTACGGATAAACTCGTAGCAATTTTCGGTTGCGGCGACCAAGAGGATTACGCAGATTATTTCTGTGATGCCATGGGAACAGTTCGCAATATTATTGAACCGCACGGCGCTATTATCGTAGGCAACTGGTCAACCGAAGGCTATAGCTTTGAATCTTCACAAGCATTAATCGACAGTGATACATTTGTCGGCTTATGCATTGATGAAGATCGCCAGCCTGAATTAACATCCGAACGTGTAAATAAATGGGTTAAACAAGTCTATGAAGAGATGTGCTTAGCCGAATTAGCTTAATAGCAAAAAGGAGCTGTTATGTCTGAAGAAAATATTAAATTATTAAAAAAAGTAGGATTAAAAATTACCGAACCCCGTTTAACCATTCTCGCTTTAATGCAAAAGCACAGAGAACACCATTTTTCGGCTGAAGACGTTTACAAAATGTTATTGGAAAATGGCGAAGACATCGGTTTAGCAACAGTATACCGCGTATTAAACCAGTTTGATCAAGCAAAAATTCTTATTCGCCATAACTTTGAAGGCAATAAATCGGTTTTCGAACTGGCGCCAACCCAACATCATGACCACATTATCTGCACCGATTGCGGCAAAGTCTTTGAATTCAATGATGAGTTAATCGAAAGTCGCCAGAAAGAAATCAGTAAACAACACGGTATTGAGCTTTCCAGCCACAACCTGTACCTTTACGGCAAGTGTAGCGACATTAATCATTGCGCAGAAAATAACAAAAAATAACCATGAAAAAGGCGGTTTCAAAACCGCCCTTTCTATCTCTGAAAACATCTGAAAAATCAACCGCACTTTTCGCCTATAAACCGAGATTTTTCTTAGGGAAAAGTGCCTCTCCGTGCTATAATCACGCCAATTTTTTACTATTAAATTCAATCATTAGGAAATTCTAAATGTCTGATTTAATCCAAGATATTACGCCGGTAAGCATTGAAGAAGAATTGAAATCTTCATACCTTGATTACGCCATGTCCGTTATTGTGGGGCGCGCTCTGCCCGATGTGCGCGATGGCTTAAAACCCGTACACCGTCGCGTATTATTTGCGATGCATGAAGGGGGCAACCTCTACAACAAACCCTATCGTAAATCCGCCCGTATCGTCGGTGACGTGATCGGTAAATACCACCCGCATGGCGACAGCGCGGTATATGACACTTTAGTGCGTATGGCGCAGCCGTTCTCCTTACGTTATATGTTGGTGGACGGTCAAGGTAACTTCGGTTCCGTGGACGGCGACGCGCCGGCGGCAATGCGTTATACGGAAGCCCGTATGACCAAAATCGCCCATGAATTATTGGCTGATTTGGACAAAGAAACCGTCAATTTCGTGCCTAACTATGATGGTTCGGAAATGATTCCCGAAGTGCTTCCGACCAAAGTGCCCGCCTTATTGGTAAACGGTTCTTCCGGGATTGCGGTGGGGATGGCGACCAATATCCCTCCGCACAATTTGGGCGAAGTCTTGGACGGCTGTCTGGCGTATATTGAAAACAACGACATTACTATTGATGAATTAATGAGCCACATTCCCGGCCCGGATTTCCCGACAGCGGCATTAATAAACGGGCGTAAAGGCATTGAAGAGGCTTACAAAACCGGACGCGGAAAAATTTATGTGCGCGCCCGCGCGGAAATCGAAACCGATGAAAAAGGTCGCGAAAGCATCATCGTGAACGAAATTCCATATCAAGTGAACAAAGCGAAACTTATCGAAAAAATCGCCGAGTTCGTCAAAGACAAAAAAATCGAAGGCATCAGCGGATTGCGCGATGAATCCGACAAAGACGGTATGCGTATCGTCATCGAAATCAAACGTGATGCGGTCGGCGAAGTGGTGTTAAATAACCTGTATGCGTTGACACAAATGCAAGTCACTTTCGGGATTAACATCGTTGCACTGGATCACGGTCAGCCTAACCTATTGAATTTGAAACAACTTATTGAGGCGTTCGTCTTACACCGCCGCGAAGTGGTGACCCGTCGTACGATTTTTGAATTACGTAAAGCCCGTGAACGTACGCACATCTTAGAAGGCTTGGCGGTTGCCTTGGCAAACGTCGATCCGATTATCGAATTAATCCGCAAAGCACCGAATCCGGAAAGCGCCAAACGTGAATTGCTCGCCCGCCCGTGGCAGCTGGGTCATGTTGCCGATATGTTGGCAGCGAGCGGCGTTGATGCCGCCCGTCCGGAAGATTTGGACGAACAATATGGCATTCGTGACGGCTTATATTATTTAACCGAAGTACAGGCACAAGCCATTTTAGATTTGCGTTTGCAAAAATTAACCAGCTTAGGTCACGATGAAATTCTGGACGAATACAAAAAATTGTTAGACGCTATCGGTGAATTATTGTACATCCTGCGTAGCCCTGAGCGTTTAATGGAAGTGATTCGTGAAGAATTGGAGCAAATCCGTGAACAGTTTAACGATCCGCGCAGAACCGAAATTACGGCGGCGTCCGGCGATATTAATCTGGAAGATTTGATCGCGCAGGAAGATGTGGTGGTGACCCTTTCTCACGAAGGTTATGTGAAATATCAACCGATTACCGACTACGAAGCACAGCGTCGCGGCGGTAAAGGCAAATCGGCAACCAAGATGAAAGAAGAAGATTTCATCGAAAAATTACTGGTTGCCAACACCCACGATACTATTCTCTGCTTCTCCAGCCGCGGGCGTCTATATTGGCTGAAAGTGTATCAACTGCCGCAAGCCAGTCGTGGTTCGCGCGGACGACCAATCGTGAATATTTTGCCGTTAAATGAAAACGAACGGATCACCGCCATTCTACCGGTCGCCGCCTACGAAGAAGATAAATTCGTCGTGATGGCAACCGCCGGCGGTATCGTGAAGAAAATTGCATTAACGGAATTCAGCCGTCCGCGCTCCAGCGGGATTATTGCGCTGAACTTGCGTGATGAAGACGAATTAATCGGCGTGGATATTACCAACGGCAGCAATGAAATCATGTTGTTCTCCTCTCAAGGTCGCGTGGTGCGTTTCAGCGAATCCGCCGTTCGTGCCATGGGGCGCTTAGCAACCGGCGTGCGCGGTATCAAACTTGCCTTAACCAACGATTTGAATGACGACGAAAGTGCGGTGGAAATTGAGGACGTTTCTGATGATAACGCAGAAGAAACCCTGGATTTGAACATTGACAAAGTGGTCTCTTTGGTGATTCCGAAAAATAACGGCGAAATCCTCACTGCAACGCAAAACGGCTACGGTAAACGGACAAAACTGGATGAGTATCCGACCAAATCCCGTAATACCAAAGGGGTGATTTCCATTAAAGTGAGCGAGCGTAACGGCAAAGTCGTGGCGGCGGCACAAGTGGAAGAAAACGACCAAATCATGTTAATCACCGATGCCGGCACCCTTGTTCGCACCCGCGTAAGTGAAGTTGGCATTGTCGGACGTAACACCCAAGGCGTTCGTTTAATCCGCACCAGCGAAGCAGAACAGGTTGTGAGTTTAGAACGTATTTGCGAAGTGGATGATGAAGAAAGTGAAAATCTGACAGAGCCGATAGAAAGTGCGGTAGAAAATAACGAAGAATAACAAGATTAGGTTATTTCTATTTTAAGGCAGTAGTGGTTTACTACTGCCTTTACTATTGGAGTGAAAAATGGGTATTTATCTGGTTTATTTGCACATCGTCTGTGCCTTTTTAAGTTTAGGATTGTTAATTGTGCGTGGGGTAATGCAGTTAACGCAAAAAGACTGGCGCGCGCTAAAACTCCTGAAAATCCTACCGCACTTAACGGACACTTTGCTTATTTTGAGCGGTGTCGCTATGTTATTTGTATTCAACTACGGTTTGCCAATTTGGATTGTGGCGAAGATTGTACTGCTTGTGGGCTACATCCTGTTCTCGGCAAAATTCTTCAGCAAAAAACAATCTCAAATCCGACCGTACTTTTTCTTCCTCGCCCTTACGGCACTTATCGCCACGATATTATTAGGCTATTTTCACTAGAAATAAAAAAGTGGGCATCAAACCCACTTTTTGTTTTAACCGCCCGCCAGCTTTACTTTAAAGCCTTTCTGCTCCAGTAGCTGCTTCAGCAAGTCGCGTTTTTCGCCTTGAATTTCAATGGTATGATTTTTCACCGCACCACCGCAGCCGCAGCGTTTTTTTAATTCTGCCGCTAAGGTTTTTAACTCGGACTCTGCCAGTCCAAGCCCACTGATAATACTTACGCCACTTCCTTTTCGACCGCTTTTTTGCAACTGAATACGCACAATGCCGTCGCCCTGCGGAATTGGTTCTTGCGGTTTATCGGCTTTAATACGTCCGATGTCGGTGGAATACACTAAATGACTTGTCATAGGTATCACGCAATAGACGCATTAATGGCGTTTAACACTTCTGCCGGATTTTCTGCTTGGGTAATCGGGCGACCAATCACCAAATAATCGGAACCGGAACGAATTGCTGCCGCCGGCGTCATCACGCGGCGTTGGTCACCGAAATCGGTGCCAATCGGACGAATCCCCGGCGTCACCAACAGGAAGTTCTCACCGCAGTTACGGCGCAAAATTTCCACTTCTTGCGGCGAGCAAACCACGCCGTCCAAGCCTGCGCGTTGGGTCAAGTGCGCTAAACGAATAACTTGTTCCATTGGCGACACATTAATACCGATTTGCAATAAATCCAAATCTTCCATGCTGGTCAGCACGGTGACACCAATTAACAACGGTGCATCCTTGCCATAAGGCTCAAGGATTTTCTTGGCTTCTTCCATCATGCGCAACCCGCCACTGGCGTGTAAATCCACCATCCAAACGCCTAAATCGGCGGCTGAACGCACCGCTCTTGCTACCGTGTTCGGAATATCATGGAATTTCAAATCAAGAAAAACATCAAAATGACGCTCGTGTAACTGCTTTACAAAATTCGTGCCAAGCGTCGTAAACATTTCTTTTCCGACTTTTAAACGGCATGAATTCGGATCCAGTTGATCAACCAAAGCCAAGGCTTCAGCTTCTTTTTCATAATCCAATGCAATAATGACTTTATTCTTCATATTTTTCTCCTTATAAAGCAAAGTCACGATTAATTATGTTCAATCGCAAACCGGTTTAATGGATTCCCATTGACGACAGGAAGGACAACACCACATTAATTTATGGGTTTGAAAACCGCAATTGCTACAGCGATAATCAAAAGTCTGTTTAATCCGCTCACCTACCATTTTATGCAATAAAATCAAACTCTCTTTGCCTCTGCCCTGCTCTGCATCATCAATTTGATATTGGATAAACCGATGAAAAATCGGCGTACTCGGATTTTGTTGCAATTGTTGGTATAGCTTCAATTGAGCGGCAGAATAACCGTCTTTTTCTTCTATCAGTTCCGCAAGCATTAACGCCACCGCGCTGTTGTTATTTTGGTGGCTGGCTTTGATTAAGAAGAGTTCAAAATTATCTAACTGATTTAATTTTTGATAACAATGTTTCAACGCCGGCAAGGCTTCACTGATATACGCCAGGTTCTGATTTAAAATTTCTTCCAAAAAACCGACCGCACTTTTATAGTTTTCTTGTTGAATCGCCAAGTCCGCCAACATCATCGAAGCGCGAACGCAATTGGGAGAGACTTTAAGCGCCTGCAATAAGATTTGCTGTCGATTTTCTTTACTGCCCGCCGGCAAATGTTGCACATATTCGCAATAATATTGCGCCAGTTCCACGTTATTGGCTTTCGGTGCGATTTTTGCCAATTTCTCCGCCACATTCATGGCTTTTTTCCATTCTTTGGTTTTTTGGTAGATCACCGCCAGTTGCTGTAATGCGCCCTCGGCAAACTCCGGTTCATCCACCATCAAAATATACAGATTTTCCGCCCGATCAAAAAAGCCGACAGTCATAAAATCTTTGGCTAATTGTTGTTTGGCTAACAGTTTTTGCTCAAAAGAATAATGCGGGCTGTTATCAAGGGCTTGGTGAATACGTAATGCACGATCCACCTCGCCACGGGAGCGAAATAAATTCCCTAAAGTTAATTCCGCTTCAAATTGTGAAGTGCTATCGATTTCATTCTCGGTTTCCTGCTTTTGCAGCATATCCAAAAATAAATCGACAGCTTTTTCTGTTTGATTGGCAAGTAAAAAATTCACCCCGGTAACATAATCCCGGGAAAGCTTGTTGCTGACATCATCCTGATCTTTTTTAGCACTACGGTGCCCCATATACCAACCGTACGCAGCGGCTATCGGCAAAAGAAGGAAGAGGAGTTCAAGCATTATTGAGAAACCTTATCTCTGCCGGTCATTAATTCGTTGATTTGTTGGGTTTGACGTTTGATTTGGCGATTCAGCGCAATATTTTTTAACTTTAATTTGAGGTAGAAGAATCCGGTGATAAACCATCCTAGAATTAACCCCAGACCGAATAAAATGGCAACTAAGGTAGAAAGCTGGAATTGGCTTTGCGCCACAATATAATTAAAAGTGATGACTTGATCATTGTTGGCACCAATGGTAACGGCAACCAGCACAATGGCTAAGATAATGATCAATCCCAAAATATATTTAATCATTTGTTTCTCCTTTAGATAAATGTGTGAGCATTATGCCAAAAATACATATAAAAAACGACACTTAAAAGTGCCGTTATGAAAAGTTAGTTAGTAAAATAAATTATGCTGCATAAACGTCGACACGTTCTCTTAATTCTTTGCCTGCCTTAAAATACGGCACACACTTGGCATCCAATTTGACTTGTTCGCCGGTTTTAGGATTACGTCCGATGCGCGGTTGGCGACAATGCAAAGAAAAACTGCCGAATCCACGCACTTCTATACGTTCGCCATTTTCTAACACATATGACATTTGCTCTAAAATTGCTTTTACCGCTTCTTCAACATGCTTAACAGGAATGTTGCTGTTTTTTTGCACCAGAAGTTCAATAAGTTCTGACTTTGTCATATATTCTCCTAACTCTTTAGGACCGGCATATTGCTATGCCGGTTTATTAACAAAAAGTGAATTATTCACCTTTAGCAGCTTTGAAAGCTTCAGCCATTGCATTTGGAATAGCAACATCTTCTTGCTTATTCACGCTTGCAACTGCCGCAGCTTCTTCAGCTTGATCTTTCGCACGAACAGATAAATGAACGATACGAGCTTTACGATCTACACCGGTGTATTTCGCTTCAACAACATCGCCGGCAGCCACTTCGTTAGTTAAATCAGCTGCGCGGATATAACCTTCAACACCGCCGTCTAATTCAACTTTAGCACCTTTAGCGTCTGCTTCAACAACTTTAGCATTTAATACTGCGCCTTTTTTGTTGATTGCAACGAAATTGTTGAACGGATCTTCTTCAAGTTGTTTGATACCTAAAGAAATACGTTCTTTCACTGCATCCACTTGCAATACCACGGCAGCGACTTCGTCACCTTTCTTGTAATTGCGTACGGCTTCTTCGCCTTGAACATTCCAAGAAATATCGGATAAGTGAACTAAACCGTCAATACCGCCTTCTAAACCGATGAAGATACCGAAGTCGGTGATGGATTTGATTTTACCGACAACTTTGTCACCTTTGTTGTGGGTTTCGGCGAATTGAGTCCATGGATTAGGTTTGCATTGTTTTAAACCTAAAGAAATACGACGACGTTCTTCATCGATTTCCAATACCATCACTTCAACAACATCACCTAAGCTAACCACTTTAGATGGGTGAATGTTTTTGTTAGTCCAATCCATTTCGGAAACGTGAACCAAACCTTCAACACCGTCTAAAATTTCAACGAAACAGCCGTAGTCGGTTAAGTTAGTCACTTTACCGGTTAATTTGCTGTTTACCGGGTGGTTTTCAGCGATTGCCGCCCAAGGATCTTGACCTAATTGTTTTAAGCCTAAAGATACACGGGTACGATCTTTGTCGAATTTCAATACTTTAACAGTGATTTCGTCACCAACATTAACAATTTCGCTTGGATGTTTAACACGTTTCCAAGCCATGTCGGTAATGTGTAATAAACCGTCAACACCGCCTAAATCAACGAATGCGCCGTAGTCGGTTAAGTTTTTAACGGTACCTTTAACTTCTGCGCCTTCAGACAAGTTCGCCAATACTTCTTCGCGATCTTGGCTGCTTTCGGATTCGATAACGGCACGGCGGGAAACAACAACGTTGTTACGTTTTTGATCAAGTTTGATTACTTTGAACTCTAATTCTTTGCCAAGTAAGTGATCTGCATCACGAACAGGGCGGGTATCAACTAATGAACCCGGTAAGAATGCGCGAACACCGTTTAACTCAACTGTGAAGCCACCTTTAACTTTACCGTTAACCAAACCAAGAACAGTCGCTTGTTCGTCGTATGCTTTTTCCAATACAATCCAAGCTTCGTTACGTTTTGCATCGGCACGGGAAGCCACAGTTTCACCGAAACCGTCATCCACCGCTTTAAGCACGACATCAACAACATCACCGACTTGAACTTCCAATTCACCTTGTGCGTTAAAAAATTCTTCGGCAGGAATAGCTGATTCGGATTTAGATCCGGTATCTACAAGTACGAAGCCTTTTTGGATAGCAACGATGGTACCTTTAACGACCGCGCCTTGGCGGGTTTCAAGGTCTTTCAATGATTCTTCAAAGAGTTGAGCAAAAGATTCTGTCATAATTAATCTTCAATTTTAAGTAAATAACGTCCACTTCTAATCCATAAAAAGTGGGGCTGATAATAAAGTTCATTCATCCATGAATAAACCGTGAAATTTAAGCTTTAATATCAATACGTTGCTGAATATATGTAAGCGCCTGACGAATCACTTCATCAATACTCAATGCGGTGCTATCAAGCAAAAACGCATCATCAGCAGGTTTTAAAGGGGCGACGGCACGATTTCTATCGCGCAAATCACGCGCTTTTATCTCGGCTAAAATCTGTGCAAAGTTACCACTAATCCCTTTATTTTGCAACTGGTTATAACGTCTTTTTGCGCGCTCTTCCGCGCCAGCATCTAAAAACAATTTTACTTGCGCTTCGGGGAACACCACCGTGCCCATATCCCGACCGTCCGCAATCAAGCCTTTTCCCGTAGTAGCAAAGTCACGCTGACGCTGCAATAACGCCGCCCGCACCTGTGGAAAAACCGCCACTTTTGAGGCGGCGTCGGCAACCTCCTGCGTACGAATCTGACCGCTGACATTTTCACCATTGAGCAAAATTTGTACTTCACCATCTTGCGCCACAAATTCAATTTGTAAATGTTGCGCCAACTCGGCAAGCGCAGATTCGTCCGTCAAATCCACCGCACTTTTTAGCGCCGCCAATGCCGTCACCCGATAAATTGCGCCGGAATCCAACAAGGCAAACCCCAGTTTTTCTGCCAACGCATAACATAACGTACCTTTACCGGCGCCACTCGGGCCGTCCACTGTAATGATTTTATTCATGATTTTTCTCTGTCAAAAAGGGATTGAATTTCTGTCGTCATTTTGTCAAACATATCGTAACGTTTGCGATACATAGAACGTTTTTTACTCTGAATTTCTTCTAACGGGCGACGCTCAAGTGCGGTCGGAATTTGCCAATAATTTTCCGCCAATTCGCCCTCATTTTCCTGCCAGAATTCGTCGTAGTTAAACAACAATTTCGCCGAATCGTTCCAACGGTATTTCGCTTGGCGCTTATGAGGAATGCCTTGCAAGCGACAATGTAATGCTTCCGCCAACACCTTAAACGCATTCACCAACATAAACATCGGGCGCACGCCATGCAATGCTTTCGTTGCCTGGCGCACTAAATCCTGCGCTTCATCGCCTTTTGGTCCCTGAATGGAAGCGATCAATACACGATTGTTCGCTAAAAAAGTAAAACCGGCGGAATAAATAGTACGTTGGTTCGCATCCGTTAAACCGATGGCAAAAAAGCCTTCGTAAGGGTCGATATGATTCAGCGTTAAATTCAACGCCAGCTCATCGGTTAACTGTGAGAGCAATGCCGGTTGCCGCGCGATTAACGTTTCGCATAACACCTTGCCGAACTGTTTTTCCGCCATGGAAAAATTGGTTTCAATCGCCTGCAAGCGTTGTGTCACATTAAAACCTTTATCGCAATATTGGCTTAATAACGTATTCACCCGATAAGGGTGCTGAGTAAAAATCGGCTGCCACAAGGGATTGTCGTGAATAAACTTAACCAACGCCGAACATTGCCCGGCAAAAAACAAACGACGCGCCCCATAGCGCAACCCTTCCCGCAATAATTTTAATTTACGTTTTTCAACGGGAAACATTTCATGAAATGTCGGAAAATGGAAGGTTGACACCATAAACCCCATAAAAATCAATTCAATAAATTAAGCGCAGGATTATAGCAAAAAGCCTTGTTATTTTAAATGCGCCTATGCGCCGTAAAAACACTAGGAAAAACTACCGCACTTAATCTGTCACTTCACTAAAATATGAACCCGATTAATTAACTAAAAAGCTACTCTGAATATTTCGCTACGGAAGGTAGTTAAAGTGACAAAATTTTAATCCAATATTTTATAAATTTATGCTTTACATTAAGCCAAACAAAAATATAATGCGAATCGTTTTTATCTATGGTCAGAATCTGAGGAAATACTATGTATAAAAAAACTAAGATCGCATTTTTCATTTGTACAGTGCTGTATGCACAGCATGTTCTTTCGGAAGAAAAATCAACAAGCAAATCCAATATGTTACCGGAAATTATAGTATACGGAGATAGCAATAAATCCCTTTCCTCCACCCAGGCTGTTACTTCCAATGAGATGGAAAAAATACCGACAACCAATAAGAACATCACCGATTATCTACGTTCCAATCCGCACATTCGTTATGAAGACAGCGATCAAGACGGTTTTCAGCGTGGCGAAATTAAGCCGCAAAATATCTCAATCAATGGAGCCGATGCAAATCAAACGGCTTACTTTGTCGATAACGTAAACGTAAATAATGATTTATTGATGACGATAAGCAAGGTTTTACCGGCGTGGCAAAACCGCAAGATCTCAGTAGTTTGCTGACACTTTTCCGTCTGAAACTCCAATCCGCTCCCGTTTCAGATAATGTGTTACAAAAATATCATCGGGAAACACAGGATTATTTTAAACAAATTGATGCCGAAACAAAGTTTATGCAAGCTATTTCCTATTTGCGCAGACCTAACACTGCTACGGTTTATACTCAAAATCAAAATGAACAGCTTAGCTTTACAGCTGCACAATTAAGTCAAATTTATCAAGAAAAGATTTTAGGTAAAACGGATTTCACTTATTTCATTATTGGTGATATTTCCCGATCCGAGGTCGAAAAATTGGCAAAGCGATATTTAGCGACAGTGGAAATAAAAACACAGGCCCGTGCTTATCAGCCCGGTTATATTCATACTCCTAAAAAAGCATTCATTATGCGCGGATTAAGTGAACCACGTGCTGATGTGGAAATTTATCTTACCGCTGAAAATCAATGGCATCCGGAACAGAAATATGCCTTAGAAATCCTTGCTGAAATTGTACAAGAAAAACTTCGCCTTGTTTTACGTGAAAAAGTATCGGGCATTTATTCCGTCAATAGTTGGTTCAGCCAAGATCCGCATACGCCGCAAATTGAAGGGAAAATTGCGTTCAGTTGCGCACCTAATCGTGCTGAAGAATTAATCAAATTGACCCATCAAATTTTGGATGAAATTATTGAAAACGGTATAGATGAAACACTACTTCGCAAAAAACAAGCTGAGCAACAGCAACTCATCAAACGTCAGTTTGATTCACTCGTTTCTGTGGCAGGCATGATTGAGGACAGTTATTGGCAGCAAGGCAACCCACAGTCGGTTTATTTGTATCAACGATTGGAACAGCTCGCCGACAAGCCTCACCTTGAGGCATTAGCAAGAAAAGTTTTAGTCAAAGCGGCCCGCTTTGAAGCAATTTTACGTCAATAAAAAACACCTAAAAAAATAACCGCACTTATTATGTCAGAAAAAGTGCGGTTATCTCGAAGAACGTTTTTACGCCACGAAAACCTGTTGCACCAGCAACATATACAGCACAGTGCCGGCAGCGATAGAAAGGAACATATTGCGTTTTCGGAAATGCAGCGTCAACACCACCGCGCCGGCGATAAATTCCAGCAAGCCGTGAAAACCGGTCAATACGTCAATATTCTTATAGCAATACACTACCAGCATACCAAACATGGCGGCAGGTAACACTTTGCCCAAATAACGGATATATTCGGGAATCGGGCGGTTGGCGGGGAAAATCCAGAATGGCAGCCAACGAGTGAACTGCACCGCCAATACCGCGATGGCGATAGTGAGAATCTGTTCGGTTAAGCTCATTTATTCCACCCTCTCCAATTTTGATGCCGATTTGGGGCGACGGAGTGTCAGCACCGCCCAAATACCGATTAGCGTTGGCAGCAGGAAGTAATCTTTGCCGAAAATTAACAACGCAATAAACGCAATTGCCAGCCCCAACACAGAACTCTTATGGGATTTTTCCCGTGACCAATTTTCGGCAAAAATCACTAAAAACAATGCCGTCATAGCAAATTCAATACCCTTTAGATCAAAAGGAATAATGCTGCCGAATAAATTACCGAGTACCGCACCTGCCACCCAATAGATTTGCAAATAAAAGCTGACGAAAAACATATACCAGCCGCGATCCAAGTGCGGTGGAATTTTTGCCATATAATTGAGAGAGAAGGATTCATCCACTAGGGAAGCGATGAGATATGGGCGTTTCTTGCCCAAATATTTACCGTATTTTTCCAACATGGAAATGCTGTAAAAAAGTTGTCGTCCGCTGACCATCAGTGTAATCAATAACACATTAAGCGGAGCGAAAGGTAAGGTGAGCGCGCCGGCAATAATAAATTCCACCGAACCACCGTAAATCAGCAGTGCCATTAAAAACGGATACCACACACCAAATCCTAGGGATTTCATATAAATGCCGTATGCCATACCAAGGAATAAAAAACCGGCAATCATTGGTGAACTGTACGGTAATGCCGCTTTGGCAGCGACAAATATAGGATGAGGAGTTGTCTTAACATCAGACATACGGCTAGCTCTCTTCTAATATGGATAATTCAGGTAAAGTTGAAAAGCTTTGTACTTTAACGGTTTCATAAAAATCATCAACAAAGGCAATATGCGCGTCGGCTTCACGAAAGGCTGCATAGAGATTACTGTGCAAACCTTGATGGGTGATTTTACGCGCCACAATATAACCGCGATCCAAATAAGGCTTCGCCGCCCAAAACGGCAATGCCGCCACACCACGCTTACTTGCCACCAGTTGAATAATCGCAATGGTGAGTTCACTGGTGCGACGGGTCGGGTTAATGCCTTTCGGGTGTAGCACTTTACGCAATAAATCCAGCATATCGTCTGGCACAGAGTAGGTAATCAGAGTTTGATCGGTAAAATCTTCCGCCTGCCAAATCTCTTTCGTCGCCAGGGGATGATCTTTTGCACACAAGCCGACCATTTCATACGAAAACAAAGGTTTATATACAACACCCGGATTTTCTTCCACTTCCTGCACCACCGCCCAATCGGCACGGTGGTTCAGCAATAAACCGACGGCATCGGTGTGGAATCCGGAGACAATATCCAGCTCCACCAAAGGCCAGTGTTTACGGAAAGAATCCATTGCCGGCATCAGCCAGTCGAAGCAGGTATGACATTCCACGGCAATCCGCAACTCGCCCGCATCGCCCTGCTTCACCCGTGCCAAATCGCGCTCCGCTTCAATCACTTTCGGCAGGATCTCATTGGCAAGCTGAATCAAACGCTCCCCTGCCGCCGTGAAATGCAACGGTTGGGTTTTACGCTCAAATAACGGCAAGCCGTATTGCTCTTCCAATAATTTAATTTGGTGGGACAGCGCCGATTGAGTGAGATAAACCCGCTTTGCCGCCAGGGAAACGCTGCCGGTTTCTTTCAGGGCAAGCAAGGTTTTGAGATGTCTGAGTTCAAGGAAGATCGGTTTCATGAGAAAGATTCATCTAAATTCGAAAAAGAATGAAGCCGTATCATACACGAAAACGCGCCGCACTTTAACGTTGCATAGAAGAAATCAGCAAAGAAATCGATGAAAAGTGCGGTCGTTTTTAAAAACATTTTTTATGATTGCCACCGCAAACCAATAAGACACAGGATCATTAATTTCTTTCATAAACTTTTAGAAAATTATTAATTTGCATAATAACCCGGTTTCCGTCATTCTAACCCACGTATAGACGTTTAGCCGTCTAAATCATTTAACACATTGAGGAATTAATATGACAACTTTTCATTTATCCGGCTTTCCGCGCGTGGGCGCAAAACGTGAACTTAAATTTGCACAAGAACGTTATTGGCGCGGTGAAATCGCAGAAGCCGATTTATTAGACATCGCCAAAGCCTTGCGCGAAATTAACTGGAAACACCAAGCGGCGGCAAATGCTGATTATGTAGCTGTGGCGGATTTCACCTTCTACGATCACATTTTAGATTTACAAGTGGCAACAGGATCGATTCCTGCACGTTTCGGCTTCGACAGCCAACATTTAACCCTTGACCAATATTTCCAACTGGCGCGTGGTAACAAAGACCAATTCGCCATTGAAATGACCAAATGGTTTGACACCAACTATCATTATCTTGTGCCTGAATTTCACGCGGATACCCAATTCAAAGCCAATCCGGCGCATTACGTGCAACAAATTCGCGAAGCCAAAGCCCTTGGCTTGAACGTTAAACCTACTATTGTCGGTCCGTTAACGTTCTTGTGGTTAGGCAAAGAAAAAGGTTCGGCATTTAATCGCTTTGATTTATTAAACAAACTCGTGCCGGTTTATGTGGAAATCTTAAACGCATTGGCGGCAGAAGGCGTAGATTATATTCAAATTGACGAACCGGCTTTAACCGTCGATTTGCCGGCAGAATTGGTTACTGCTTATAAAGACGTGTACGCCACATTAAGCGCACAAGTGAACGCAAAATTATTGTTAGCCACTTATTTCGGTTCTGTCGCGGAACACGCGGCATTATTAAAAGCCTTGCCGGTTGCGGGTTTACACATTGATTTAGTGCGTGCGCCTGAACAACTTTCTGCTTTCGCTGATTACGACAAAATTTTGTCGGTGGGCGTGATTGATGGTCGTAACATTTGGCGTGCGAACCTAAACCAAGTGTTGGACGTGGTAGAACCATTAAAAGCCAAACTGGGCGATCGTTTGTGGATTGCGCCAAGCTGTTCTCTGCTGCACACCCCTTACGATTTATCCGTAGAAACCCAGTTACAGGCAAACAAACCGGAACTTTATAACTGGCTTGCTTTCTGCTTGCAAAAAATCCAAGAATTACGTGTGATTAAGACCGCACTTGAGCAAGGCAGAGCCGCAGTACAAGCGGAACTCGATGCCAGCCAAGCTGCCGCGGATGCTCGTGCAACGTCAAAAGATATTCATCGTCCTGAAGTGGCGGAACGTCTGGCGAACTTGCCAAAAGGCGCGGATCAACGTAAATCCCCGTTTGCGGAACGTATCAAATTACAAAATGCGTGGTTAAAACTGCCTCTATTGCCAACCACGAATATCGGTTCTTTCCCGCAAACCACCGGAATTCGACATGCGCGTGCAGCCTTCAAAAAAGGCTCATTATCTCTTGCGGATTATGAAGCGGCAATGAAAAAAGAAATCGAATTGGTGGTGCGTGAACAAGAAAAATTGGATTTAGACGTGTTGGTTCACGGCGAAGCGGAACGTAACGACATGGTGGAATATTTCGGCGAATTATTAGACGGTTTTGCCTTCACCAAATTCGGTTGGGTGCAAAGCTATGGCTCCCGTTGTGTAAAACCACCGGTGATTTATGGCGATGTGGTTCGTCCTGAACCAATGACAGTACGCTGGTCGCAATATGCCCAAAGCTTAACGAAAAAAGTGATGAAAGGCATGTTGACCGGTCCGGTAACGATTTTACAATGGTCTTTCGTGCGCAACGATACTCCGCGTGCAATCGTATGTAAACAAATCGCCGTGGCACTTTCTGATGAAGTGTTGGATTTGGAAAAAGCCGGCATTAAAGTGATTCAAATCGACGAACCGGCAATCCGCGAAGGCTTACCGCTCAAACGCGCCGACTGGGACGCTTATTTACAATGGGCGGGCGAAGCATTCCGTTTAAGTTCAATGGGTTGCCAAGATGACACGCAAATTCATACACACATGTGTTACTCCGAATTTAACGACATTTTACCGGCAATCGCAGGCTTGGATGCAGATGTGATTACCATTGAAACCTCCCGTTCCGACATGGAATTGTTAACGGCATTTGGCGATTTCAAATACCCGAACGACATAGGCCCGGGCGTGTACGACATCCATAGCCCACGCGTCCCAACCGCCGCCGAAATCGAACACTTACTCCGTAAAGCGTTACAAGTGGTGCCAAAAGAGCGTTTATGGGTAAATCCAGACTGTGGACTTAAAACCCGCGGCTGGAAAGAAACCCTAGAACAACTGAAAGTCATGGTTGACGTCACGAAAAAATTACGCACTGAATTAGCGTAATAAATAGGTAAAAGAAAAGCTGGATTTCGAGAGAGATTCAGCTTTTTTATTTATGGGGAAAAGTGCGGTCGATTTTAGAGGTGTTTTTTTGGAGATTACCCGTATGTTGAATAAAATTGAGAAAGGATTACATAAAATTGTGCAGGGCAATAAATAGTGAGCTTGGCGAGTATCAAACTCGCACAGAGCGTTTTGTTAAACGCCGCCCTACCATTAGGCAACAAGCTCATATATTTTTAACCGATTAAATGCTCATAAAAAGCGTATACCAAGTAATTTCAGCACATAGTCACCCGAGGGTGGCTGCATACTAGCATTACATCAGGTTTAGTACACCATCTGTTTCAACACACAGTCACCCGAAGATGGCCGCTTTTGCCTAGATCTGCAAAACAATTCAAAGTCATTGTTTCAACACACAGTCACCCGAAGATGGCCGCTCAGGCAAAACGGCGCATTTATCATCACCGTTTTTGTTTCAACACACAGTCATCCGAAGATGGCCGCATATTGCTCAAAATATATTGCGCAGACGTGGGATGTTTCAACACACAGCCACCCGAAGATGGCCGCTATTACTACTAATAAATCGATTGGTGCAGGTAATGTTTCAACACACAGTCACCCGAAGATGGCCGCTCGAAAAGTTGAAAGAGCAGTTAAAACTAGAGGAGTTTCAACACACAGTCACCCGAAGATGGCCGCTACCTATATGAAAAAACAAGAAAAATCAGTAGATTACTTACTGTCTTTCGCTAACTTATTTCAAAATAGAGAGTGGAATAAGTATAACGAGCATGTCATCGTTATACAAATGAATTAACTATTGCAAATTGTTAAAGAAAATAAGGATCGCTAGCTTGCAGGAATTTGATGAGAAGCATGGGCTAGCGAACTGAATAACAAGCACATCGCTGAAGGTACGCCGTTAATACTATTAAAAAAGATAGCACCAACAAAATTCCCCAAATAAAAATGTGCCTGATGGAATAATGCAGGGAATATATTGCAGTTTCCGTATATTTTAAAAACGACTTGGATTTTGACCGCACTTTTTGTTTTTAACCAATCGGTTTTCGGAGTGACTAAAAGCATTTGTAAGTTGAATTAAACAGAACGTCGCAACCCAATCTACAGTTAACGGTTATTTTTTACGACTAACAGTAGCCCTGCACCAATGGGCAATACAGTCTGTTCAAAATCATTGTCGGCATTGATCAAAGCAATAAAATCCTGCACCTGCTCGGCATGGGATAACACGTTATCCACCACCAATACACTGCCCGGAGCTTGCAAGCACGTTTTTAAATACGTCCAATACACGGGGTAAGCGGGGCGCTCAGCATCCAGAAAAATAAAGTCATAACTGTCCTGGCTATTTTGTAAAAATGTACCCGCATCAGTACATAATGCGGTCGCTACATCAGATAATCTTGTTGTTGTAAGATGTTTCAATGCCGTTTGCCGACGCTCCTTTTCAATTTCCAAAGTGATCAAATGTCCGCTGGTTTGTTCTGCGGCATCTGCCAGCCACAAGCTGGAATAACCGCCTGATGTACCGATTTCCAACAATTTTTTTGCTTGTTTGGCAAGCACTAAGAAAGCTAAAAATTCAGCCGATTCGGGCTCGATACTGCACCAACGGTTCAATCGGTCGGGTTGCTCAATATCAGCATTATGATAGGTTTGATATAGGTTGGCGATATAGTCTTTTCTCTGTTTGTTCATACTATTTCCTTTTTTAATTTAAGGAATTAGGTGTTACTCCCTTTTGCACTGCGGGTGCTAACTAAAAGTGCGGTTGTTTTTTTCAAACGTTTTTACAAATATTCTTCAACACTAACGCCTTTGAGGTCGTCTGAATGCACGCTGATTTTGTAGTCGCCGAAGCTACTTGCGGGTGTTCCCGATTCGCCGTTGACGCGTTCGACTTTCACGGCATCAAACAGTTTGTGTGCAGGCTGGCTGCCGAAGGAGTTGTCGTGTTTGAAGACGATCAGTTTGCGCGCTGCCATTTCGCCACGGGCGGCGGAGCGGTCGTGTTCGAACATCAATTGCAGGGCTCGCCAGAGTTTTGCCAAATCGTCGTCTGAAAAACCGGTTTTGGTGGCGAGGTTGGCGGAAATGAAGCCGTGGACTCGGTAGAGGGCGTAAGGGACGATGTATTTACGTCCCATCGTGCGTTCTTTTTCCAAATCTTTTTCATTGGTTACCGCCATGCGGGTGATGGAAATTTCCAGAGGCACGATGGGGTCGATGGATTGGGCGAACGCCAGTTGCACGGCGCCGCGCACTTGCCCGCTGTTCACTTCGGTGGTCATCACCGCGCCGAAAGTGCGGATATCGAAGAAGTTTTTACACATCCAGGCGGTGATCTCGCGGGCTTTGGCTTCGTCTTTCGGCAGTTTTTTGGCTTCGGATTCGATACCCAAGGCTTCATAAGCACGTTTGTTTTGCAGATTCAGCACGCTTTTTTCTTTGACGTAGATTTCATAGCCGGGCTGATTTTCCGCGCTGATTTCGATGAAATTACGGATTTTGCGTTTCAGGCAGACATCGGTAACCAATCCTTTGCTGGATTCGGGATCGAGGCGCGGCATATTGCCCGCGTCGGGGTCGCCGTTGGGGTTGCCGTTGGTTACATCGAAAAAGTAAACAAATTCATAGCGGTTTTGGATGGCAGTCATTTTCAGGTCTCCTTAGTTTTCAATGGTTTCGGCGGATTCTTTTTCGGCAAAATAACTTTGTTTCTGGTGGTAATAGCCGATGGCGAACCTGCCCTGTTCTTCAATGCTCAAATGGCGCGGGAAGGTTTCCAGCAGTTTGGCGATAATTTCGCCCAACTCTTTTTCCCGATTCACCGCAGCGCCACCTTTGTCTTTACGTAGGCGCGACAAATGGTGTTTGGCGCCGGACAGCAGGCGCGGGAAGACGGAAAACGGCACGGCGGAGGCGGAGCCGTAATAGCGGTCGGCAATGCCGGCATTCAAATCGCCCAACGCCTGATATTGGATGCGCTCCAACACGGCAAACAACCGTCCCAGCAGATAGGCATTGTTTTCACTTTCGGTGTTTAAACTCATCGGAATCTCCTCTTTAATCAAACCTTTTCTAAAACGCCGCTGCAACACGGCTTTCATCATAGCCACGCGCAAGCCGTTCACATCGCCGTCGGCACGGACTCGGGCAATCAGTTGGGACAGCAGGCTCAATGGATACGGCGTGCCGCAGATAACGGCGCGGGTCATTTCGCCAGCCAAAATGGGCGAGATGTTTTCGCTTTTGCCTAAAACCGCCGTTTGTAACAGCAAGCGCCAAATCGACGGCGGCGTTTTCCATGCTCTCGGTTCAATCGCCAAATCCTGCCAGTGTTGCGCCAAATTCCCCGCCAACTGTCCGAAAGTCGTATCCAGCCAAAAGCGGATAGAAATTCGTGCGGCGTTCGGCGCCAGCCCCAAGATATAAAAACGGGTGTCGGGCGAGAGTTCGGGGGCGATGTCTCGCAACGGTCTGCCTTTGGCGATTTGTTCCAGCACATTGAAAATTTTGGTGCTTTCCTGCTTGTCGTCGGGCGGGGTGAACACTTGCGCGAAGAATCCTTCGGCGGCTTGGGCGGTAGCGTTGTTGGCGGCTTCCACCCAAAAGACGGTGCTGGCGTCGCCGATGGTCAGGCAGTGTCCGTTTTCGCGGCGCAGCAGATAGTTCAGCGCGGTGGTGTAGGCGAAGGCGGATTGCTCGGACACGGGGGCGTTCGCGCCTTGTTCCTTGCCAAAAGAGGCAAAGGCTTCTTGGTTGAAGGAGATAATCGAACCGCCGGAACTCTGCCCGCCGAACACGCCTTTAATCGCCGGATGCAGCCGCGCAATCGGGGCGTTTTCGCCGCTGATCAGACACAAGCCCTCAACAGCTTCGTCGCTTTTCAGACGGCCTGCCCACAAGATTTGCGCGGCGTCGCGTTTATGGATAAGTGCGGTCGGTTTTTCGAGAGAAAATGCGATGTTGGCATCAAGTATTTCAGAGGGAAGATTGGCTGCGGCAAAATTTTCAGGTAGCCAGTTTTGCAAAAACAGAAATAAGGCTTGCAAGCCTTCGTCTTCGCTGTTTTGCAGCAATTCGAGATGATATTGTTGGAAGGCGGCGAAAGTTTTTTCAGACGATGTAAACGGCTCTTCCTTCGCCTCGGCTTTGTTTTTATTGGCTTCCACGCCCAGTGTGTAGGCGGTTTTGTCCCACAGGAAATTCGGCTTCACGCCCGACGTGCGTTTTTCGGGACGCGGCACGCTCATCAATTTCGGCTGCGGCTTTTTATCGGCGGTCAGATGCGGCACAGCGGTTTTCAGACGACCTTCCTTATCCAACACCAAAATCCAGCCGATTTTCTCTTCGCTAAACCCGTAAGGCGGCACTTTCGGATTGCCGACTTCATCATTTTCTGCCGCCAAGCGGTAGTAATAGCGGGCAAGAGAGGCAAGAATCATGCTTTCACCTCCTCGGCGTGAAACGGCGGCACATCAATCACGCCGTCTTTCATTTCCGCACGGAAAAAACGCGGCGTGTTGCCGTGGTCGAAATCAATATCGTGCAGCATCCAGCCCAAATCGCGGTGGCGTTCGTCTGCCGATAACGCCGATTCGGGCAGCAGCTCGCCTTCGTCAATAAAGGCAAAATCAGCGGGAAACTCGCGTACGCCCATACAAGGCTGCTGGAAACACTGCCCTTTCTTAGCGCGGCGTTTGAACATCTCAATATGCTTGGTAACGGTCTCATCCGCACCCGCTTTCGCCGTCAGCACCGCGCGCGCCTCAATCACATACGCCACGTCTTTCAACACCGTTGCCGCACGCTGTTGGCGGTCTTCCTCAATCAGCGTGTATAAATCGGCAACGCTCTTGCGCTTCATCGCCCCACCGACCTTACCCGCCGAAATCTTGCCGCCCAATTCATTGCGCCGCACTGACTCAAAGCGAATCGGCTTCAACACATAAATCCTGTCAATCACCCAGCGAATTGCCGGTTTCCAATGCACCGCCGCCAAAATCCCACGCGCGGCAGACGGCGTGATCACATCATAAGACACCCGCTCCACCTTCATCTCCGGACGGGTAAAACAGGCATAATCGCCCCAAATGTGCAGGCGGATTCGGTTCATTTGGTTCTCCTTTTGGTTGTACACACGCCCCTTCAGGGAGAAGGGGCGGGCAGGTTTACTGTTAACCTATCAATTTTAGTTTCAATCCACGCACTTTACGGGTGCGAACCGTTTTCAGACAACCTTTTTCTCAAACCTTAAAAAATCCGCCAGTCTTTTCGCTTTGCTGACTTCGTCATGCGGAATCAAGACATAACGCCACGCTTTGCCGCCATGTTGCAAAGCATAATCGGAAGCGTGTTGGCACCACTTCACGGCGGCTTCGGCTTTTGCCAGCACTTCCGGGCTGCTCAAATCATTGCGTGCTTTGGTTTCGGCAAGCCAAATGCCCTCTTCGGTTTCGACTACAAAATCAGGCACATATTCTTTTGAATCCAAGCCCGATTTCCAATAAATCAAAAATTGCCCTTGTGCGGGTTTAAACCATTTTTGTGCGTCGCTCTCCAAAATCACGGCAACGCGGCGTTCGGTGTCGGAATCAAATTTTTGAAACGGATACAGACATTTGGCAAATCCGCCGAACAGCATTTGTTTGATTTTGCCGACATCCTTTGGCGTTTGACGCACCGAATGCACAGGTTCGTCGGCGCTTACCGTGTAATTGCACGGTTTGAGTGTGCTGAATCCTTGACTGACACGGACTTCGTAAGCGGTGGCGGTCTCCTCAAAATGCGCCTGCATTTGGGCGTGAATTTCTTTGGCAATCAAACGACGGTCTTTATCCAATACTTCCAACGCTTCGCTTTCCGACAAATAACTATGCAAATATGCCACCATCTGCCCCGCCAAGTCGTAAAGCAGATCGGCTTGAGTAAGATAATCAATATCCTCAAAATCAATCAGTGCAAACACGATATAGTCTTCGGGGCGCTTTTCCTTCAAACCCAATTCGGCAGAAAGGCTGCTTTGTTCGTTGGTATGCAGATTATGAATGGTGATTTCGCGTGCGCCCGGTTGCAGGTGCAGGCTGCTTACGTCCAGTTTAAACGGGTGAAAACCGGCGCTGACTTCGCCGCTTGGCACAACGGTAATGCGCGGAATATCGATGGTCTGCGAAACCATGATTTCAGTTGTTTTGGCGACGATTTGTGCCATATCCACCTCATTATCCGTCAGCAGTTCACCTTGCACAGACAATAAGGTCGTCTGAACTTCCTTGATGATTTTTTGGCGGATTTCATCGCTCAATAACGCTTGGGAAGCCGGCGCTTCACTTGGACGGGCGGCGTATTTGGCGGCGGTTTCCATGACCGCGCGGGCAATGCGTTTTTCGTTTTCGGTTTGAAAGACAGGTTGATAATCCGCCGAAGCTTGGGTTTGCAACAGGCTCTCTTCCGGATTTTCAGACGACGTATTCACCAAACCCAACGAAGTTTCCATTTGGCTCACAACTTGCACGCTCACTTTCTTATCGTCCGCACTCGGCGCATCCAAAATCACTTGCTGCAACTTCAATACCGAATCGCCCTTATTGGCTTCGTCGATGATTTCCTGAAAACGGTCATGGGCGACGATATTGAGCCTATCGACTACTTCCACGCCCATACGTTTTCCATAAGGCAGGCGCAAACCGCGTCCGATGGATTGCTCGATCAGCGTTCTGGCATTGGCAGCGCGCAGCGGCACAATCGTATAAAGATTGGTAACGTCCCAACCTTCTTTGAGCATATTGACATGGATGACGATTTCCGTCGGCTCATCTACGCTTTCCACCGCCAAAAGCCGTTCAATCATTTCCTCTTCGTCTTTGCCCGATTTGCTCGAATCCACCTGAATCACTTTGCCTTTATAACGTCCGTTATAAAACGCGTCCGATTCCAGCAATGTCAAAAGCTGCGCCGCGTGCGTAGTGTCGCGGGCGATGACCAGCATAAAAGGTTTTACAACGGCGGCATTATTTTCCCGTGCATAAGTCAAAAGCTCCACTTTGGTGTTTTCATGCACGCGCACGCCGTCTTCTAGTTTGATTTTTTCAATTTCTTCGGGCGTATAGTTTTTCGCATCGAAATCGCGCTGCGTAACCGCCGCCGGCATTTTCACAAAACCGCCTGCCATCGCCCGCGCCAGCGGATAATCCACAATCACGTTTTTAAACGGAATCGGCTCTTTGGTGGATTCCACAAAAGGCGTGGCGGTCAATTCCAAGCCGAACAGCGGATTTAATTCATTAATCGCCCGCATCCCCGCCTGCGCCCGATAGCGGTGTGATTCGTCCATCAATAGCACCAAATCGGGCAGGTTAGATAAATAATTGAAATAACTGTCCCCCAACACTTCGCGCATCCGTTTGATTTTAGGCTCTTTACCGCCGCGCACTTCGGAATTGATTTTGGAAATGTTGAAGACGTTGATGGTAATCTCGCCGAAAAGATTATCCATCCCCATACTCAAATTTTGGCTTTCATAGTTATCACCGGTAATCAATTTCGGCGACGTAACCGCAAACTCGCTGATGCCTTTGAACACATATTTCGGCGTATTGGGCGTGAAATCTGCAATCAATTTATTGTAAATAGTCAAATTCGGCGCAAGGACAAAAAAATTGTTAATCCCATGTGCTAAATGCAGATAAGCAATAAACGCCCCCATCAGACGGGTTTTGCCCACGCCCGTTGCCAAGGCAAAACACAAAGATGGAAAATCGCGTTCAAAATCCTGCAAGGTCGGAAATTCGGCTTTTAAAGTATTTAACACTGCCGCCACATCGCGTTCTTTTTGTGCCATTTCCGGCGCAGCATCCAGTGCCTGTTTCAATCTTGCCAAGCTCTCCACTTGCGGTACGCGCAAAGACAAACGCCCGTTGATGTAGTTTTGAGTTCTAATGCTCATGGTTTTATCTCTTTTTCGTGCCAGTGATTAAGGATGACTTAATTACTGCTTTATTATTGAGTAGGCAGTTATTCGAAAATTTCGAGTAACTTCCTATTAGTGCAGCAGCCTGCTGCACCAATAAGGTTTCGGATTAGTGGGCTGAAGCCCACCCTACGCATTGTCCGTGCATTACGCGTCCTCCCCGTCAAACAATCCGCCCTGATTTTCCACCGCACTTTTGGCTTTTTTTGCCTTTGTTTTAGCGGCGGGTTTGTTTTCAGACGACCTTGGATTCTCTTCAGGCTCGTTTTCCGCCATCGGCAGGTTGGCGACGTTCAGGCTGTAATCGTCGTGTCCCCATTCGCAGCGAGCCAGAATCATTTTCGGGATTTTTTTTAAGGAAAGATTCGGGAAACGCTCTGCAGCTTTTTCCACTGTAATCCCGCGCCAAGCGGAGCAGCAAATCAGAAGGCTGCGGCTGGCGCCCACTTCTTCCGACAAGGCTTGAAGCTGTTCGGCGGTCAGGGTTTGCGTGGTTACATAGATAAAATCGTTTTCACTGGAATAGCCGTGTTTGCCTAAGCCCACTTCATCCGCCAAAATCACGCCCTTTGATAGGGGATTTTGGCAGGCAAACAAAGCTGCATCCACTTGGTGCGGATTCAAATCGACTTGGGCATCGACTAAGGTGCTTGCCAACGATTCAACGTTGCTCCTCTCGGCTTGACGAGTAAGCAGCCAGGCGTAATATTGGGTTTGATGAGGAGTAAGCTGGTGATGAAGCATGATCTTGGTTTTCTCCGAATATGTTTTTAAATCTGGTTGATGATATGCGCTTTGAAATGTAAAAGCAAATTTTTTCTAAAAATTATAAGTTGTCTAAAACACTAAACTCTCCCCCTTCAAAAACTCCGTATTCCCCCAACTCAAACCCGCCACATCGTCATACAAATCCATCCCGATCAACGCGTAGAACTGCTCTCCGAAAACAGCTTTGTTTATCGGTTCAATCCGTCCTACCTGATACAACACGCCAAGGGCTTTTTCGGGGATTTGGACGGTGTAGGGTTGGAGTTTGCGCAGCAGTCCGCCGATGTGGTCGGCGTGGTGCAGGCGGTCGATAAGGGTTTCATTGTCACTGCCGAACAGGATAGTCAATAGCTGCGTGGTTTTCTATTATTCCGAAACAGTAGGCAATAGTTTAATTTGATAAAAAACAGCACTAATTAAAGTAGCGAACGCTAAGGTTCATAACAGGAGAATTGACATAATAAGGATCATTTCCTAAACAAGACATGATAGTTTCCCTTAGGTTTTAATACCAAATATGTTCTTCGGATAAGCAGATGGCATTATTGTCATTCATTTTTCTGAATAATTTAATCGGCGGAATTTCATAGTCAATAGCAAAAATTATTTAATTTACTGAAATTATTAAATTTATTTATCTTCTTACTTGAAACATAAAAACACCTATTTTTTGGACCGCACTTTTCCCGCTGTAGGCGTGCCCATGAAAAATATTTACCGCCAAGAATTGACTTTTCCCTTCTCAACCCTTACCTTACACAAAGGTTTTAACCTGTTATTTTCTTTAATTAAAGGAGCTTTTATGCAATCTCGTATTATTGTTAGCACGCAGGAAGAATCGTTGCTGAGCACACATAAAGTGTTGCGTAACACTTATTTCCTACTGGCTTTAACGTTAGCATTTTCTGCTGTGGTGGCCTATGTTTCCATGGCGATGAATTTACCTAGACCGGGGTTAATTCTGATGCTTGTGGGTTTCTACGGTTTACTTTTCTTAACCAATGCGTTAGCAAACAGTGCGTTGGGGATTTTGTCCACGTTCGCGTTTACCGGCTTCTTGGGTTATACCGTCGGACCGATTTTAAATGCGTATGTGAGTGCAGGCTTGGGTGACGCCATCGTGTTGGCATTGGCGGGTACTGCAGCGACATTCTTTGCGTGTTCCGCATACGTATTGACCACGAAAAAAGACATGTCTTTCTTATCCGGCACCATTTTAGCCTTATTCGTGGTGTTGTTACTTGGCATGATCGCCAGTTTCTTCTTCCAATTCCCGGCACTTTATGTGGGCATCAGCGCGTTGTTCGTGATCTTCTCCACCATGGGAATTTTGTATGAAACCAGCAACATCATTCACGGCGGTGAAACCAACTATATCCGTGCCACAGTAAGTTTATTCGTATCAATCTATAACTTATTTATCAGCTTGTTAAACTTACTTTCATTCTTCTCTTCCAGAGATTAATTATTAATTTAATAGATAAATTCAGCGCCCCTTTTCCGGGGCGTTTTTTATATAATCAAATCCATATAAATGATGAGGTTTTAACGATGCTTGAAGTCAATAACAAACGCATTGAAACCGATGCATCGGGATATTTATTGAATATAAATGAATGGAATCCTGATGTTGCATTGGCAATTGCAAAGTTAGAAAACTTGGAATTAACAGATGCCCATTGGGAAATTATCCATTTTGTACGCAATTTCTATCAAGAATATAAAACCTCTCCCGCCATTCGTATGTTGGTCAAAGCCACAGCACAAAAACTGGGACAAGATAAAGGCAATAGCCGTTATTTGCAACGTTTATTTCCCGATGGTCCGGCAAAACAGACAGCTAAGCTGGCAGGCCTCCCCAAGCCGGCAAAATGTCTATAATTTTTTGAGAATCATTTGCATTTAAAAATAGAAAGAATATAATGCCCGTGCAACTTATGTTGTTATTTTATAATTAAAAAGCCAAGGAGAAAAAATATGCGTTTATTAGCCACATTAGTCAGCATACTTGTGTTAAGTTTAAGCAGTAGTCTAGCTTATGCGAAATTTAAAGTTGTCACTACGTTCACGATTATTCAGGATATGGCACAAAATGTCGCCGGTGATGCTGCAACCGTAGAATCCATCACCAAGCCCGGAGCAGAAATCCACGATTACGAGCCGACCCCGAAAGATATTGTCAAGGCACAATCTGCCGATTTAGTGTTATGGAATGGTTTGAACCTTGAGCGTTGGTTTGAAAAATTCTTCCAAAATGTAAAAGATAAACCGGCGGTTGTTGTAACCGAAGGCATTGAACCTATGTCAATTCATGAAGGCCCGTACACCGGCAACCCGAACCCGCATGCCTGGATGTCGCCTTCCAATGCGTTAATCTATGTTGAAAATATTAAAAATGCGTTGATCAAATACGATCCGCAAAATAAAGAAACATACGAAAAAAATGCCGCACTTTATATCAAGAAAATCAAAGAACTTGATCAACCGTTGCGTGAAAAATTAGCACAAGTGCCGGAAGCACAGCGTTGGTTGGTGACTAGTGAAGGCGCATTCAGTTATTTAGCACGTGATTACGGTTTTAAAGAGGCTTATTTGTGGCCGATTAACGCTGAGCAACAAGGCACGCCACAACAAGTACGCAAAGTAATTGAAACCGTCAAAGCTAACAATATTCCGGTCGTATTCAGTGAAAGTACCATCTCCCCGAAACCGGCAAAACAAGTAGCAAAAGAAACCGGTGCAAAATACGGTGGCGTACTTTATGTTGACTCTCTTTCCGGTGCCAAGGGTCCTGTGCCGACTTATATTGATTTGTTAAAAGTGACTGTTTCTACCATTGCTAAAGGATTTGAAAAATAATGTCATCAAATATTGCCTCTATTTGCGTTGAAGACGTAGTCGTTCGTTACAACAATGGTCATACCGCCATTCATGATGTTTCTTTTAAACTAGAAGGTGGTACGACCTGCGCTTTGGTCGGCGTAAACGGGAGCGGTAAGTCAACTCTGTTTAAAAGTCTGATGGGGTTAATTACACCGCAACGAGGTAGTATTTCTCTTTGCAATCTCACAATTAAACAAGCCTTAAAACAAAATTTAGTGTCTTATGTGCCACAATCGGAAGACGTGGACTGGCAATTTCCGGTCTCTGTTTACGATGTGGTGCTGATGGGGCGCTATGGTTACATGAACTTCCTGCGCCGTCCGAGTGAAACGGACAAGCAAAAGGTGCAGGAAGCCATGCAAAGGGTGAACATTGAACACCTTGCCCATCGCCAAATCGGCGAGCTTTCCGGTGGACAAAAAAAACGGGCATTTCTTGCCCGCGCGCTCGCACAACAAAGTAAGATTATTTTATTGGACGAACCTTTCACCGGCGTAGATGTGCAAACAGAGAACGCCATTATTGATTTATTAGGTCAGTTACGCAGTGAAGGGCATTTAATTCTGGTTTCCACACACAATTTAGGTTCCGTACCGGATTTTTGTGATCGCGTGGTGATGATTAACCGCACGGTAATTGCTGCAGGTTTGACCGAAACTACTTTTAACCAACACAACCTGGAATTGGTCTTTGGCGGTGTCTTGCGGCACATTAAACTCTTGGGCGAAGACTTGCATGATGACGAGGATCCACGCGCCGTTACAGTATTAACCGATGATGAACGGGCAGCGGTATTCTATGGTAAAACTAAAATCGATCCGCCGGCACCTACTGTCAGATATACCAAACCGAGGGAAGACGCATAATGTGGGACCTGTTATTAGAACCCTTCTCCTACGATTACATGGTGAAAGCCATTTTAATCAGCTCAGCGGTGGGCGGCATTTGTGCGTTTTTATCCGCTTATTTAATGCTGAAAGGCTGGTCACTGATTGGTGATGCCCTTTCCCATTCCGTCGTACCCGGCGTTGCCATTGCTTATGCCCTCTCCCTGCCCTACGCGCTTGGCGCATTTTTTTCCGGTATCCTCGCCGCCATCGCCATTCTTTGGATTAAATCCATTACCAAACTCCGTGAAGACGCAGTCATCGGCTTTATTTTTACCACGTTCTTTGCCCTTGGCCTACTAATTATTTCCCTTAACCCGACGTCGATTAACGTACAAGACATTATCTTAGGCAACATTCTGGGCATTGCCGATGAAGATATTCTGCAAGTCGGCATTATCATCGGCGTTTGTTTAGTGTTACTGCTGATCTTTTGGAAAGACCTTTTGCTGATTTTCTTTGATGAAGTGCACGCTACTTCCGTTGGCTTTTCACCGATTTACTACAAAATCCTATTTTTCACTTTGCTCAGTGCCTGCGTGGTCGCCGCGTTACAAACCGTCGGTGCCATTTTGGTTATCGCCATGGTTATCACTCCGGGTGCCACCGCTTACCTGCTCACCGATCGTTTTAAAACCTTGGTCCTTATTGCGGTAGTTTTAGGCATTTCCTCCAGTTCCGTAGGCGTTTATATAAGCTATTTCTTAGACGGCGCAACAGGCGGCGTTATTGTTTGTATTCAGACCGCACTTTTCTTGTTGGCATTCATTTTTTCACCGAAATACGGCTTGCTCCATCAACATAAACCCATCGCACAAGAAGAGGTGCAAAAATGAACGCCATTTATCTTTGGATTACCGAACCTTTCAGCTACCCTTTCATGCAAAACGCGTTAATTACCGCGCTGTTGGTGTCCGTTATTTGTGCAATGCTGTCCTGCTATTTAGTGTTAAAAGGCTGGTCGTTAATGGGAGATGCCATTTCACACGCCGTGTTACCGGGAATTGTGGTCGCATTCTGGTTGGGATTACCGTTAAGTATCGGTGCTTTTATCGCGGGCTTGGTTTGTTCTATTAGTGTAGGCTATTTAAAAGAAAACAGCCGAATTAAAGAAGATACCGCAATGGGTATTGTATTTTCAGGTATGTTTGCCTTAGGGATTGTGTTGTTTACCAAAATTGAAACAGAGCAACATTTAACCCATATTTTATTCGGTAATTTACTTGGTGTCAGTGATGCCGAGGTTTGGCAAACCTTCTTTATGACGGCGCTGATTTTTCTTGTCATCTTCCTCCGTCTAAAAGATTTCCTACTTTATTGTTTCGATCCCAACCAAACCAAAATTGTTGGTTTATCGCCGCGTCTGCTACATTACAGCTTATTGATTTTACTTGCCTTAACCATCATTAGCGCCATGCAGGTAGTAGGGGTTATTTTAGTGGTCGCCATGCTCATTTCACCAGGTATTACTGCCTTTATTTTAACCAAGCGATTTGATTATATGATCGCCATTGCCCTAATGACTTCAGTCAGCACCAGCATTTTAGGCACGATCATCAGCTATTATATCGACGGCGCGACCGGTCCTTGCATTATCTTGCTACAAGCGACCGAATTTTTGACCGCACTTATTTACAGCAAAATCCGCCTGCGTTTTAATGCAACACTTGAAACGTCGTAAATATTTTACTGCTGAGATAATCTTCTGCAAAAACCTGTTGCACCGTCGCCGTGCGCGGACCATGATGCAGCCAGTCGCTTAATGCCTGAATTTGCGCCTCAGAGCCGATGGCCACCACTTCCACGGGGCCATCGGCAAGGTTGCGTACAAAGCCCGTCACGCCGATTTTTGTCGCCTGCTGCCAAGTGAAATAACGGAAGCCGACACCCTGCACGCAACCATAAACCAAAAAACGTTTTTTCAGCATTTTCGTCTCCTAAAATTGAATAAAAACAAAAAACCAGCCATTAAATACAATTTTCTATTTTCATTTCCGCTAATTTGGAATAGCATACAGCCAACGCTTTATGCTATAAAATGTCACTTAATTTTACTCAAAACAGGAGCAAATATGAAATTTCGTTTAGCTGCATTAGCTACAGCACTTTTAGCCAGTACCGCCAGCTTTGCAGGTATGATCACCAGTTCATCCAACATCGATTTCCTCGCCATTGACGGTCAAAAAACTTCAAAATCCTTATTAAAGGAAGCCCACAGTTTCAATATTAATGACACCCAAAAGCACCAAGTGGTAGTGCGCGTATCCGAGATTATAAAAACCAGTTCAGACAGCGCCTTACTTGAAACCGATCCAATTGTCGTTACCTTTCAAGGTTCAACACAAGACATCGTCATTTCCGCCCCGAAATTATCCAACGAACGTGCTTTCAATGCCTTTAAAAAAGTCCCGGTGATCAGCGTAAAAACCGCTTCCGGCGCGAACATACAAACCCAACAAGAATACTTAAAACAAGAAGGTTTCTTCCCAAGCGTTAGCCTGATTAAAGATTTAGGTGAATACAACGCTTCCGGTGCAGTAGCAGCCGTGCCTGCCTTTGCAACCGCAACGGCTTCAACTGCCGCGCCGACCGCCGCCGTGGTAGCCGGTGGTGCGGCCACAGGTAAAGTGGCGAAAGGCAAAGTCACCTTACAAGGCGAGAATGTTGCCGAGCAAATGCTCCAATACTGGTATCAACAAGCCGACAAAGAAACGCAAACCCGTTTTATTAATTGGGTGGAAAAACAAAAATAAGATTAATTCCAGATAAATTTGAAAAGTGAGCCTTCCGCTCACTTTTTGTTTAAGGAGAGCTGATGCAAACCACTTATCGTGCGCTACCTAAAAATAAACATGTCGCCTTAGTGGCACATGATCACTGTAAACAGGATCTCATAAACTGGTGTAAAAACCACCGCACTTTATTGGCAAATCACACTTTGTACGGCACGGGCACGACCGGCAATCTGATTCATCGGGAAACAGGCTTGGCAGTAAATAGTCTGCTGAGCGGTCCGATGGGCGGCGATCAGCAACTGGGCGGATTGATCGCCGAAAACAAAATTGATTTAATGATTTTCTTCTGGGATCCGATGAATGCCGTACCCCATGATCCGGACGTCAAAGCCTTAATGCGTATTGCAACGGTGTGGAATATCCCGGTAGCCATGAATATCGCCAGCGCAGACTTTTTGGTCACCTCGCCGTTGTTTAATGAAACTGCCGATATTCGCATTCCCGATTACCAAGGCTATTTAACCGAGCGACTGAAATAATGAACGGAAATAATGCAACACTTGCTCTCGTTTTAAATATTCTGAATTTTGTTCTGGGTGGCTTCGCCGTCACCTTGGCATGGCTTTTTGCCACTGTGATGAGCGCCATTTTAATCGTCACTTTGCCATACACCCGCAGTTGTTGGGAAATCACCAAAATGACACTCGTGCCTTTCGGTAACGACATTATTCACGTTAAATATCTGGAACCGAAAAGTGCGGTGGAAAATTCCATCGGATCCGTGCTTAACATTGCCTGGTTCATTCTGTTCGGCTGGTGGCTTTGCCTCGGCAATGTGTTTTGCGGCATCTCCCAATGCCTGACCATCGTCGGTATTCCGACCGGCTTGGCGCATTTCAAAATCGCCGCCATCGCTTTATATCCGGTGGGGCAACGCGTGTTGCCGAAAGACACCGTCGCCTTAATCCGCCAACAATTCACCGAACAACAATATAAGCAGTTTTATAAATAAGGTTAAATATGAATCGCTGGTTTAACGCCAAAGTTATTGCGTCTATTCCGATTTTTATCGCCGTAAACCTCGCAGTGCTGGCAATTTGGTATTTTAATATCTCCGAACAAAGTATGCCTTTGGTGCTAGGCATTATCGCCGGCGGCTTAGTGGACTTGGATAACCGTTTAACCGGTCGTATTAAAAACGTATTTTACACCCTGCTCGCTTTCTCCGTTTCAACCCTGAGTGTGCAACTGAGCATTGGGCATAACCTGCAATTTATGCTGTTAATGACGCTCATGACCTTTGCTTTTACCATGATCGGCGCTTTGGGACAGCGTTACAGTACCATAGCCTTCGGCACCTTGGTGGTGGCGTTATACACCACGCTGGCCTATTTGCCCGATACCCTTTGGTATATCAACCCGCTGATGATCCTCTGCGGTACACTGCTTTATAGCGTCACCACCCTGTGCGTGCATCTATTTTTCCCCAATCGCCCGGTGCAGGAAAGCGTTGCCAAATCCTTTTTGGCATTAGCCAATTATCTGGATGCCAAATCCATGTTTTTCGATCCCGATGAAATCGATCAAATCGAAAATAAACACATTGCCATAGCGATGAAAAACAGCGAACTCACCAACGCTTTCAACGATTCCCGCACCGCACTTTTTTACCGTATTAGCGGGCAACATCGCCACAGCCGCACCACCAAAATGATTCGTTATTATTTTGCCGCACAGGACATTCACGAGCGTATCAGTTCCAGCCACTTTGATTATCAAAAACTAGCGGAACATTTAAAAAACACCGATTTAATTTTCCGCATTCAACGTTTATTGGAACTGCAAGCCCAAGCCTGCCGCAACATTGCTTTAAGTTTACAGCGTAATAAAACCTATCACTATGACACGCGGGTGGAAAAAGCCATTAACGGTTTGAACCAATCTTTTGAGTTTTACAGCACCGCTCACGGGGAAGAAAGCGAGACGCTACTCAATCTGCAAACCTTGTTGGACAATCTGAAAAGCGTGGATTATCAGCTACGCCACATTGATCAGGAAGCGGGCAATATGGAACAAACGGAACGGGCGCAAATTTACACGGAGCAAATCACCGGGTTAAAAAATATCCTGTTGGCGATTCGTAGTCATTGCAGTTTTGCATCCCAGCTCTTCCGCCATGCGGTGCGTCTGTCTATTGTGGTGTTTGTTTGTTGCGTGATCGGCGAATTTTTACCGTTGGATCGCGGTTATTGGGTTTTGCTCACCGCCGTGTTCGTCTGCCAGCCGAACTATACTGCCACCAAATTGCGCCTCAAACAACGGATTATCGGCACAATTCTCGGCGTAGTTATCGGTTCATTATTGCCATACACCAACCCGACACTGGAATTGCAACTGGGCTTAATTGTGCTGACCAGCACCCTGTTCTTCTTTTTCCGTACCAATAATTACAGTTTCTCCACCTTTTTTATTACCCTACAGGTGATTTTCAGTTTTGATGTCATGGGGTTTGATGTGGAACAGGCACTTTATTCACGGGTCATTGATACCCTCATCGGTGCCACGATTTCTTGGTTTGCGGTGTCTTATTTGTGGCCGGACTGGAAATATTTACAACTGGATAAAGTGAGCCGACAGGCAGTAAAAAGCGATGCACAATATTTGCTTTATGTGGTCAGCCAGCTGCAATTCGGCAAAGGGGATAATCTGAAATACCGTATCGTGCGCCGTTACGCCCACGAATATGCGACGGCACTAAGTGCCACTATTTCCAACATGAATCATGAACCGAAGAAATATCAGGCGCATTTGCAAACAGGATTTGAACTGTTAAAAATCAATTATTCGCTGCTCAGTTATATTTCAGCGCTCGGCGCGTACCGCAGCAAAATGAAAAAAATACAGCAAAGCGCGGTATTTTTAGCGGAATTTTATCCGGCGGCGAAAAAGATTATTTATATTTTGGAACATCTGGAAAAACTGCCACCGGATATTTTTGAAAAGCTGCACGAGAACATTGAATTACGTTTAAAACAGGTGCAAGCCAATCTAAGTACTAACGCCCAACCAGAACAAGTACAATTTAACATTCCGATTCAACAGTTAAGCATGATCAGCCAAATTCTGCCATCCCTTTACGGTGCATTTCAAAAAACTGTTTAAACGTCGATTAAAATCAAAATTGCCGCATCACCGCCCCACGCTTTCGGGGCTTGATGTAGCGCGCGCACTTTCGGATGCTGCACCAACCAGCGCGGGATTTGCCGTTTTAAGGTGTAAGTGCCGTAACCGGTCATAATACTTGCGCAGTAAATATGCTCTTTCTCACAGGCTTGAATCAACGCCGCCAATTCCAACTTCGCCTGCTCGCGGGTTAAGCCGTGCAAATCCAAAAAAATCTCCGGCGAAAAATCCCCGCGCCGCAATTGTTTAAGCAAATGGGAATCCTCATTTTCACGTAAATATTTGACCGCACTTTCATCGTTCAACAAGGGTTCGTATTCATCGGAAAAATAAAACAATGTGTCCTGCTGCTCGCGCGCCTCTTTGACCGCCATCTGACTTTTCTTCTTAGTAGCGCGCGGCGGCACGAATCTGTCCTGCTTTAACGGCTTGACGCCTTTCATTTCGGCACGGAACAGCGAAATCGCTTCATCATCTAACATTTCGTTTCCTCTCTCAAATATGGTATAACTACGCGCAATTCTAACATTGATAAGAGCAAATCATGAACCAAATTACCTTTAATCAGGAATTGATCGACGATATTTATTCCGCCAACGTGCAAGACGAACTGCACAGTATCAAAGACTTTCTGCGTTGGACTTACAGCACCTTTAATCGCGCCGAACTATTCTACGGACACGGCTATGACAACGCCTGGGACGAAGCGCACCAACTGGTACTTTCCTGCCTTCACCTGCCGCCCGATTTTCCCGCCGAATTATACGATGCCCGCTTAACCGCCGCAGAAAAATTGGAACTCATCCGTTTAGTAATGATTCGTCTTGAAAAACGCCTTCCCATTGCCTATTTAATTCACAGCGCCTGGTTTTGTGGATTGGAATTTTATGTGGACGAACGGGTCATCATCCCGCGCTCACCGATTAGCGCCTTGATTCAGGATAGTTTTGCCGCCATATTGCCAAAAGCACCACAACGGATTCTGGATATGTGCACCGGCAGCGGTTGCATTGCTATCGCCTGTGCCGAACAATTCCCTGACGCGGACATAGATGCTGTCGATCTTTCCCTTGATGCGCTGAACGTAGCGGAAATCAACATCGAACGCCACAATCTCAGCCACCGCGTATTTCCGATTCAATCGGATTTATTCTCGCAATTATTGGAAGAACAATATGACCTCATCGTCACCAACCCGCCTTATGTGGATTTAGACGATCGCTCAGATATGCCGGAAGAATTTCACTACGAACCGGAAATGGCACTCGGCTCAGGCGACGACGGCTTAACCATCACCAAACAAATCCTGCGCCAAGCAGCAAATTATCTCACCGACGACGGCGTATTGGTATGCGAAGTGGGCAACAGCATGGTGCATTTAATCGAACAATTCCCCGACATCCCGTTCAACTGGCTTGAACTCCAAAACGGCGGCGTCGGTGTTTTCGCCTTAACCAAAGCAGAACTCATCGCCCATCAGACCACCTTTACTTAAGTGGATTCATAAAAAAGTGTGGTCGGCTAAAAAAACGTTTTTTAAACTAACCGCACTTTTGTTTGTTAAGTATTTGGCTATAAATTCATCTTATCTAAGAATGTCATTTGCATTGTACGGGTTACTTATACTACGGAAGTAGCAAGTTCATGATTTTAGTCGGGAACATCAAAACAACGTCAACACCTGCTGCACAATATGATTCGCAGTGAGTTCGTATTCATTCATCAAGAATTCCAAGGATCCCACTTGTCCGTAACGCTCTTTAATGCCGATACGACGCATTGGCACCGGGCAATGTTCCACCAACACTTCCGCCACGGCGGAACCTAAGCCATTTTGGATGCTGTGATTTTCGCAGGTGACGATTCTGCCGGTGCGTTTGGCGCATTGGATCACGCACTCCCGATCAAGCGGTTTAAGGGTGAACATATCCACCACCGTGGCTTCAATGCCCAGTTCCGCCAGGCTATCCGCCGCTTTTAAGGCTTCCGCCACCATAATGCCATTGGCGATCAACGTAATATCTTTACCTTCACGCAGAACTTTTGCTTTGCCGATAGTGAAGGTTTCATTTTCATCGTAAATTTTGACCGCACTTTTGCGAATGGTGCGCACCCAATAAAAGCCTTTCAGCGCCACCAACTGCCGAACGAGATTTTTCATCATGGCGCCGTCGGTGATTTCCAACACCTTGGCATGAGCCAGCCCGCGCACAATGCCCATGTCTTCAAAAGACATGTGTGTGCCACCGTTATACACTGCCGTGACGCCAGCGTCGGAGGCGATAACTTTCACGTTCGCCTGTTGATAATCCACCGACATAAACAGCTGATCCAAACAGCGACGGCTGGCAAAAGCGGTGAACGAGTGGAAGAACGGAATCTGTCCGGCAATGGCTAAACCTGCCGCCATGCCCACCACATTGGCTTCCATAATACCGCAGTTAATCACCTGATTCGGCAGGTTTTTCTGCACTTTATCCATGGTCATGCAGCTCATTAAATCCGCATCCAGCTCAATCACTAACGGATTTTCCCGCATACATTCCTGCAAGGTGTCGGCGTAAATTTTGCGCATTTCCAGCGCATCACGTGCTAATTTAAGCGCCATATTCCGCCTCCAATTCGTCGATTGCCAACTGAATTTGCGTACGACTTTCGTCGTTCAGACGCAAATGGTGATTATTGGCGAGGTTTTCGATATAAGGCACGCCCTGCCCTTTTTTAGAATCCAAAATCACCGCCAACGGTCGGGTCGGCACAACGGAAAGAACCCAACACAAAGCGTCAATATCATCGCCTTTGACGGTTTCCACTGCGAAGCCGAAAGCGGCAAATTTGTCCTGCAAGCTGAACGGATTGATAATGTCCGTCAGGCAGCCGTCAAGTTGCAATTTGTTGTAATCCACGATGACGCAAAGGTTGGTTAAATTGCGATGCGCAATAAACTGAAACGCCTCCCAACATTGCCCTTCGTTCAGTTCGCCGTCGCCCACAATACAAAAAGTGCGATTCGGCTTGCCGCGTAATTGATGAGACAAGGCAATGCCTGTCGCGATAGAAATGCCCTGACCAAGCGAACCTGTAGTGGCATCCACACCAGGTGTTTTTAAACGATCGGGGTGGCTTGGCAAAAAAGTGCGGTCGGAATTTAAAGTAAAAAGTTGCTCGAGAGGAAAATAGCCTTTTAAGGCGAGGGTGGCATACAGGGCGGGACCTGCGTGCCCTTTGGATAGCACAAAATAATCGCGTTCCTGCCAATGCGGATCTTCAGGTTTGAGGCGCATTACCTTGCCGTATAACACGGCAAGGGTTTCTACGATGGAAAGGCTGCCACCGAAGTGACCAAAGCCCAAATGCACCAGTGATTTTAATGTGTTAAGACGAATTTTCTGAGCAAACTGTTGAAGTTTTGTAGTATCCATATCATTCACCTTATTTTTGCACAGCCGGTTTTTTCGCAACGTAGTTATAGCCCACCAGCAACACAAAGACGCTCACCACAGAGATTAAAATCATCTCTTTGGAGAAGTATTGCGCCATGTAGCCCAACAGGATACCCACTCCGCCGAAATCCGAATCGGAGAAGGTAGTATTGGCAAAACCGAGAGAACCCAAGACCGGTAATAAGAATACCGGCAAGAAGGTAATCAACACGCCGTGCGCAAATGCGCCTAAAATTGCGCCGCGACGACCACCGGTGGCATTACCGAACACACCTGCTGTGGCACCGCAGAAAAAGTGCGGTACAACGCCGGGCAGAATTAATACCCAGTTTAATTGATTGAGCAATGCCAAGCCAACGATGCCGCCCACGAAACTGGAAAGGAAACCGATCAACACCGCATTCGGCGCATACGGGAAGACAATCGGGCAATCCAGCGCTGGTTTGGCGTCCGGTACGAGCTTCTCGGAAATCCCGGTAAATGCCGGCACGATTTCCGCCAAAATCAAACGCACCCCTTGCAAGATGATGAACACGCCCGCTGCGAAGGTAATGGCTTGAATCGCCGCATACACCAAATAATGTTGTCCGTTACTGAAATGCGTCGTCACATATTCGCTACCGGAAGCAATAGCAAGAATGAAATAAATCGCCATCATGGTCAGCGAAATAGAAATGGAACTGTCACGCAGGAAGCTCAAGTTCTTCGGCAAATCCATTTCTTCCGTGGATTTGGACCCTTTGCCCACCGCCTGACCGATGGCGCCGGACAACACATAACCCAAGGTGCCGAAATGCCCGAAGCCCACATCGTTACTGCCGGTGATTTTCTTCATATAAAAATGCGCCAGCGCCGGGAAGAACGCCATAATCAAGCCTAAGGTCAAGGATCCGGCAACAATCAATTCCACGCCTTCCAAACCGGCAACGGTTAAAATCACCGCAATCATACACGCCATATAAAAGGTGTGGTGACCGGTTAAGAAAATGAATTTTAAGCGGGTAAAACGCGCCACCAAAATGTTCGCCACCATACCGAACGCCATAATCAGTGCAGTCGCCGTGCCGTATTTTTCCACCGCCATGGACACAATGGCTTCGTTATTCGGGATAATCCCCTGCACGTTAAAGCCATGTTCAAACATCCCGCCCAACGGCGTCAACGAACCCACCAACACGCCAGCACCGCCGCCCAGCACGATAAAGCCCAAAATGGTTTTAATCGTGCCTTTCACCACATCAGGGAAGGATTTCTTTTGCACCAACAAGCCGACCAACGCAATAAGACCGACCAAAATGGAAGGCACTTTTAAAATGTCTAAAATAAAGAAAAGTATAGAGTCCATCACTCTCCTCCTTTAACAACTCACTACCGATTAAAATACGCCGCCAATTTTTCTTCAAATTCACCGACACTCACGATATTTTTCACTACCACGATTTTCTCCGCCGGAATGGAACTGCTCTCGGCAATGTCGCTCGCCATAATGAACACGTCCGCATCATCCACCGTCACAGACGCCAAATCCGTATGATTTACCTCGGCCTCAATCCCCAATTTAGCAAGCGCCTTTTTGGCATTCATCTCCATCATAAAACTGCTCCCTAAACCGGAACCGCAAACAGCCATAATTTTCATAATTTTTCTCCTATTGGGGTTAATTGATTCAGCAACTGAGATGCAGTCTATGACGGAACACATATCTCATCAATGTATAAGTTTGAAAACTGTGATCAGGACGACATTTTGGGAAAGGCTTCCGAAGTTATGAGAATAGGAATTGCATCTGATGATTTAAGCGTCCACGTTTGGAACAGCACAAGCACAAATGTGGACCCGCCCCTACATGAAAACACTCTTAAAAATAACCACACACTGCTGGCGCGCGTCTCCTGACGCGTGTCCTAATGTCTGAAAATAAGCACGTGTCGGGAGACGCGCGCTATCATGGAGATATTAGTTAATGAAGGTGCAATTAAAATTTAAGACGTTTTCATAATATGTTGTAAATACGCGTTTCTTTCGAGTAATTCTGTTAATAAACCCTGATCAACAATTTTCCTATTATCAAAAATATAAATCCTATCTGAATCTTGAGAAACAGAATACATTTTTCTTCTAAGGAAATCCTCTGGATATGTATAAATACTTTTATTGTTAAGAAATATCTCACCATGATAATCAGCATAATAGTAAGAAAGTAATTTTGCTAATGTTGTTTTACCCGATCCACTTTTCCCCGTGAATGTAACAAAACTTCCTTTATCAATTTTTAAATTAATATTATCTAATGCCTTCTCTATTTTATTTGTATAGTTAAAAGATAAATCGGATATTGTTATAGAAGATAATATATCCTTTTCATTATATTTATCATTATCGAAAACTTGAGTATTCATCTTATTAACAAAGTCATCTAAAACCGATACAGATTGGGAAAGTTGACTATAGTTATTTGATAAGGACTCTATAGGTGCGGATAACATCATAATATATGAAGTTATCATGACAAAATGACCGATAGAATACCACCCATTAATAACGGAATAGAGAGAATATACAAAACATCCGCCTAACAAAAAAAGACTAAGAAACGTATTTAATAGAATCATCTTATTCGTACATTTAATATACGAAATTGCTACGTTTTTCTCTATACCAAGATAACCGGCATAGCGTTTAAAAAGAATATCAAAAGCATTATTATTCTTCGCTAACAATATATTTTCCACAGAATCTATTTGTATCTTATAGGTATCTCTTCCTGCATTCATTAAATCTTGTTTTATTTTTGTTAATTTTTTAGTAAAAAACTGCGTATTTATACTAAAAAGAATAATATATATCATGAATAAAAATAATACTGTAGCATCTCCACTCAATAAGATCACAGACATCGATATTATTAATTTTAAAATCGGATCAACAAATCCATTAATAAACAAATTAAACAATGAATGCATTTCATTATTTAATTGAACTGACTGTTGGGAAATCTATCCAGAGTTATTCTTTTCAAAAAATGTATTTCTTTGATGATATAAATAAAGAAAGAATGAATGTGAAAAACCAATTTCCTATCAATTTGCAAAAGCATAATCATTGCACCTGATAAAATAGGAAGGAGGCGTCCAGCAGATAATATAATCACATAAATTATTGATAGAAAAATAATATAATTTATATTACCAAGTAAATTTTCAGATGTTATCTGATTAATAATTGAAGCCAATATAACAGGAGAAATAGATACAACAATAGAGCTTAACGAACAAATAATGATTGTGATTAATAATAATTTTTTCTGTTTGCTATCAAAATTGCTCTTAATATAGTTAATTATATTAATCATTTTTTCTCCTCTGTTAGCAGACATTTCATAATTTATTTTGCAATTCGTTGAATTTATTTAATTACAGGCACGCGTCGGGAGACGCGCGCTATCATGGGGAAAAATAGATCAAAGTGCGGTCATTTTTAAAAATGTTTTTGAAATCCACCGCACTTTTTCACATTAACACGCAAAAACGTGGTTATTTCCCTTCCGCCAGATTTTTCTTTTCCTCTAATTCTTCCCAGCGCATAAATGCCGTTTCCAGTTCGGCTTCGGCGTCTGCCAGTGCGTTGAGTTTGGCGTCGGTGATGTCGTGAGGTTGCTGGAAGAAATTCGGGTCGCCGATTTCGGTTTGAAGTGCAGTGATTTTTTCTTCTAAATCTTCCAGCAATTGTGGCAACTGTTCCAATTCGCGTTGTTCTTTGTAGGAAAGTTTGACGGCCTTCGGCTTGTTGGAAACATTTTTATTTTTTGCGGCGTTCTGTTCGGCTTTTTGGGCGAAATAATTGGCTTGCTGCTGTTTGGCGTCGAAGAAGCCGCCGACGTATTTATTCAGTACGCCGTTGCCTTCGAAGATATAGCATTCGGTGGCGGTGTTATCAATAAATTGACGATCGTGGCTGACGATAAGCAAAGTGCCTTGATAATCCGTGAGGATCTCTTCCAACAATTCCAAGGTTTCTACGTCCAAGTCGTTGGTCGGTTCGTCCAAAATGAGCAAATTATTGGGTTTTAACAATAATTTCGCCAATAACAGGCGATTGCGTTCGCCGCCGGAAAGGGCTTTAACCGGCGTCATCGCACGTTTTGGCGGGAACAGGAAATCCTGCAAATAGCCTAATACATGGCGTTTTATGCCATTGACTTCCACATCTTGTTTGCCGTCGGCGACGTTATCCATCACCGATTTTTCCGGGTCGAGATCGACGCGATATTGATCGAAATAGGCGATTTCCAATTTTGTGCCGCAGCGAATAGAACCCTTTGTCGGCTGAATTTCGCCGAGCAACAATTTAATAAGGGTGGTTTTGCCGCAGCCGTTCGGACCGACAAGGGCGATTTTATCTCCGCGTAAAATGGTGGTGCTGAAATCCTTGAGAAGTTGCTTGCCGTCGATGTCGTAGCTAACATTTTCCATTTCAAATACGATTTTGCCGGAGCGGCTGGAAGTGTCTAATTGCAATTTTGCCGTGCCTAACACCTCCCGACGCTGGCGACGCTCTTCCCGCATGGCTTTTAAGGCGCGCACGCGTCCTTCATTACGGGTGCGGCGGGCTTTAATGCCTTGACGAATCCACACTTCTTCCTGCGCTAGACGTTTGTCGAATAATTCATTTTGTAAGGCTTCCACCCGCAGATTTTCTTCTTTGGTGGTGAGATATAAATCGTAGTTGCCGGGATAAGAAACCAATTTGCCGCGATCCAAATCCACAATGCGGGTTGCCATTTTGCGAATAAAAGAACGGTCGTGGGAAATGAAAACAATGCTTCCGCTGAATTCCATCAGGAAATTTTCCAGCCATTCGATAGCGTCTACGTCCAGGTGGTTGGTGGGTTCATCCAATAACAAGACATCAGGACTGCACACCAACGCGCGCGCCAAGGCGGCTTTGCGCAGCCAACCGCCGGATAAATCGGCGAGTTTGGTATTCGGGTTAAGTTCCAGTTTTGCCAGCACTTCATTAATTTTATTTTCAAATTGCCAACCGTTGGCGTGTTCTAATTTGGCTTGAATTTGTGCGAGCTGATTAAGCCCCTGTTCGCTGTAATTTTGTTCCAATTGCACGGAAATATGATGGTATTCCTTGAATAAATCAGCCAGATGCTCAATGCCTTCCGCCACATAATCAAACACATTGCCTTCCGCATGACGCGGCGGATCCTGCTCCAAACGGGACACCACCAAGTCTTTTTCATATTGCACTTTGCCGTCGTCCATCACCACATCGCCGGCAATAATTTTAAGCAAGGTGGATTTCCCCGCACCATTGCGCCCGACTAAACAAACGCGCTCGTTCGGTTCAATATGTAAATCCGCATGATCCAATAAAGGCGCGTCACTGAAAGAAAGATATCCGTTGGTTAAGCTGATGAGTGCCACAAAAACTCCATAAAAAACTCGTGAAAAATGAACCGCACTATTTTAGCCATTTTGCCGTTTAAAGCGAAAGAAATAAGGCATTAAATAATATTTCTTGCAAAAAACATTTCTAAATGTACACTTAAGGATACAAACCAAAGGAAAGTTTAATCATGTATATAATAGAAGAAACCGAGGAATTTTCAGGCTGGTTGGAAAATTTAACCGACGAGCTTGCAATTGTGAATATTGTCGCTCGAATTGAACGGGCAAAACTCGGTAATTTCGGCGATCATAAATCGGTGGGTAATGGCGTATATGAAATGCGAATTACAAAAGGGAAAGGGTACAGAGTCTACTATGCCAGAAAAGGCGATATTACCTATTTATTAATTCTTGGTGGCGATAAATCCAGCCAAGAACAAGATATTAAGAATGCAAAAGCACTCTGGCAACAGATTAAAAACGGAGAATAAAATGACAGTAACAACCCGAGAATTTGATGCAGCGCGTTATTTGAAAAATGAAAAAATGATGGCAATGTATCTTGAAACGGTTTTAGAAGAAGGCACAACGGCTGAATTTATACAAGCGCTGAATACGGTCGCAAGAGCAAAAGGCATGTCGGAACTGGCGGAAAAAACCGGCATCGGACGTGAAAGTTTGTACAAAACCCTATCAAGTGAAAAACCACGTTTTGACACGATTCTAAAAATTATTTCAGCATTGGGGCTTAGCCTTTCTATTAATGCTAAAGATGCAGTAGCCTGATAAAAAATAAGCCGTGATTAAACACGGCTTATTTTTCTAAAGCTGCTGATACACCTTCAGCGCGTACGCATCGGACATACCGGCGATGTAATCGCAAATGACGCGTTTTTTGCCCTGCTCTTCCGCTTTCAGCCAGCGGTTAGCGGTGTTGGTGGGGAGCAGGCGTTGCGGATCCGATTCAAAAATTTGGAACATTTCCGTCAAAATGCGTTGACCTTTATATTCCACACGTTGGGTTTCCACATTGTGGATGACATATTTCAACACGAATTTTTTAAACACGTTGAGTACGTCCACCATTTCTTGCGGTAATTCGGCGTTATAATGCAATAGCGGATCGTTGAATTCCGGCTGAATTTTCCAGCGTACGTTAGTGATGAAATAGTTGACCAACGCGCCAATGGCATTTTTGCGTAAGTAATGTTGATCGGAAAACAGTTTTTCGCTGATGTGTTCGATATGTTGACGCATCCAGTCCGATCGGCTGTTTTTCAGCGCGCTCAAGGCTTCCTGCCATTGTTGTACGTTCACCACGCCTACGACGATAGCATCTTCCAAATCATGCACGCCATAAGCAATGTCGTCCGCCAGTTCCATAATGCTGCAATCCAGGGATTTAAAGCGGGTCTTTAAAATCTCTCCGGGATTTGACCGCACTTTTTGCAATGAACCGAACAACGCGCGGTCGTTTTCGGAAAGGGGTTCCAGCAACCAATCGAACATGGCGATGTCGTCACGAAACAGCCCTTTGCCCGGTCGCCAATCGGCGATTTTGACATAACGGGGATCGCTGTGTCGGCTTTCGGCTAACTGCGCATATTGCACGGAGGACACATCCAAAATGGTGGGATATTTCACGATACCAAGAATGGTGCGTCGGGTTAAATTCATACCCGCATTTGGCGTATAAGGCTCAAGTTTGGTGAGCAGGCGGAAAGTTTGTGCGTTGCCTTCAAAGCCGCCGTTGTTACGCATCATATAATTGAGCGCCACTTCGCCGCCATGCCCGAAAGGCGGATGACCGATGTCATGGGCAAAGCATAAACTTTCAATCAGATCATTGGACGGCAACAACGGAATCAGCTGTTTTTGCAGTTCGCTTTTTTCCATGGAAAGCTGCTGTGCCACGGCATTAAAGGCTTCGGCAAATTTCATTTGCGCCACAAGGCTGCTGCCGATTTGCGCCACTTCCAGCGAATGCGTCAAACGGGTGCGATAAAAATCATTTTCGCCCACGGCGTGAATTTGGGTTTTTGCCTGTAAACAACGAAAGGCGGCGGAATGGAGAATACGTCCGCGATCTCGACGGAACGGCGGACGGTGGTCTTTTTCCCTTGGTTTATCGTCAATAAAACGTTGCTGCCAACGGGGATTAATCTGATTTTTCATGCTATACCAATATGTAGATCAATTTGAAGACAAGAGGTGCCAAAATTGAGCTAATGATACCGCACAATACTAAAGAAATGGAACTATAACTGCCGGCTTTCTTATCGTTTTCCATACAGCTTACCGTGCCTAACGCGTGAGAAACGGCACCCATGGATAACCCGATGGCTTCTTTATTTTTCAAGCCCATTTTAGTTAATAATAAATAGCCGAAAATAGACCCCTGTAAACCGGCAACCACCACGCCCACCGCCGCCACGGAAGGAATCCCGCCAAGATTTTCGGAGACTGCCATGGCAATGGGAGTCGTCACGGATTTCGGCAACACAGTAGCTACAATATCAGGCTGTGCGCCAAGCAATAAAGCAAAGATCCCCCCGCTTAACATAGATAATACAGAAGCCGCCACCGTTGTAGTTAAAATAATTTGCCAGTAGTTGCGAATTTGGCGAAGCTGTTCATATAACGGAATAGCCAACGCAACAATACTTACGCCCAATAAATTATTGAGTGGCGCGTTACCTTCCATATAACTTTCATATGGCAATTTGAAAATCAGCAACACCACCACTAAAATCAGCACCGTCAGCACAAAACTGTTCAGTACGACGGATTTCCAGCGTTTGTTAATTTTTACCGCCAAAGTAAACGCAACAATGGTCAGCAAAGTATAAAGATAAACCAAATAAGACATTATTCCCCCTTTGCTCTTTTTTTGATGACTTTGCGTTTTAAACGACTAAAGGATTTCAGTGAGAACAAATAATCGGAAAACAAACCGATCACCACAAGGGCTATGCAGGTGCTGATGATATTCGGCAACAACAATTCTTTCATTTGATCCATAAGCAGACCGGAATATTTAATGATCCCGACGCTGACCGGCACGAACAACAACGCCATATAGCGGATCAGAAGATTAGAGAAAAACATCACCCATTCGATTTTGATAATGCGCGTAATTAAGCACATAAAGAGCAACAATAATCCCCAAATACTGGAGGGAATGCCAATGGGAACAAAATGCGCGGTAAGCCCGCCCAAATACAGCATGAAATATAACAGGAGTAACGATCTTGCTAAGTCAAAAACTTTCCGATACATAGTGAAAACTCAACTTTTTTTTAAAATTTAAAATAATTCTACTCTTATTTTACAAGAAGGGGAATTTTTTCCGGAAAGCCACTACACTAGTAGATAAAGAAAGTAAGGGAAAAATTTCACATAGATCAAAATTATTGAATGTGTTGAATTTTAAACAGCTAAACAAAATTGCAAAGTTTTTGCTTGCAACTGAAACATAATCCCTTATAATACCGCTCGTTTTTACGAAACTTATCAATGCTGCCTGGGTGGCGAAATTGGTAGACGCAGCGGATTCAAAATCCGCCGTTGAATAAACGTGTCGGTTCGAGTCCGACCCTAGGCACCAATGATAAGTTTCTGAAAAATAAAAGCTGCCGTAAAACGCAGCTTTTTTTGTCACCGAAGTTAACCCTTCCCTTAAAATTTACCGGAAAAAATGACCGCACTTTTAGCGCCGTTATCAATTATGCGACAAGGATTTTTCTGCCTTCTGCTGGTATTGCTCCCGTTCACCGTTCACGCCCACACCTTAGCCTGTCGCGTTGTCGGCATCAGTGACGGTGACAGTTTTACCTGCTTAATGGGCAATCATAAACAAATCAAAGTGCGTTTGGCGGAAATTGATGCACCCGAACACAATCAGCCGTTCGGCAAGAAATCCCGTCAAATGCTCGCATCATTGATTCATCAACGTGAGATCAAACTGGATATTTCCGGCGAGGATCGCTATCATCGCAAGTTAGCCACCGCGTATGATGTGCAAGGGCAAAACGTTAATTTAATCATGGTCCAACAGGGTATGGCGTGGGCGTATAAACAATATGCTCAGGATCCCGTTTATCGCGAAGCGGAACAACGGGCAAAAAAACGGCGTATCGGCTTATGGCAGGATCGTCGCCCCATCGAACCGCACTTATGGCGTCAACAAAGAAGGTAAACCACATGAATTTTGATCCCGTGACATTTCGTCAATATTTTCCTTATTTCACCCATTCCGATGCGGTAGTCTATTTAGATAACGCGGCGACCACGTTGAAACCGCAGTGTTTAATTGATGCGACGGTGGATTTTTACCAATCCGCCGGTTCCGTTCATCGTAGCCAATATGATGAAAAACAGACCGCACTTTACGAACTGGCACGTACGCGGGTGAAGCGGTTAATTAATGCAGAAGACGAACGGGCGGTGATTTGGACATCCGGCACGACGCAGGCGGTTAACACGGTGGCAAACGGTTTACTGCCACATTTGCAAGCCAGCGATGAAATCATCATTAGTGAAGCGGATCACCACGCCAATTTTGTGACTTGGCATCAAATTGCCGAAAAAAGCGGCGCCAAAATTCATGTTTTGCCCATTGGCGATGATTGGTTGATTGATGCCGAGGCGTTGCGGGAAACACTCAATTCACGCACAAAATTGGTGGCGCTAAATTTTGCCTCTAATGTCACCGGCACGCAACAACCGGTAAAACAACTGATTCGGTACATTCGCGCCAACAGTTCTGCATTAGTCTTGTTGGATGCGGCGCAGGCGATTAGCCATATAAAAATCGATTTGGCAGAACTCGACGCGGATTTTATCGCGTTTTCCGCCCATAAAATTTATGGTCCGACGGGGCTTGGTGTGTTAAGCGGGAAATTGTCCGCACTGGATTTGCTGCAACCGTTGCAATATGGTGGCAAGATGATCAATAAAGTCAGCAAACAACAAATTACCTTTGCCGAATTGCCTTATCGTTTGGAAGCCGGTACACCGAACATTGCCGCCGTTATCGGTTTCAACGCGGTATTGGCATGGCTGGCGCAATGGGACATCGGCGACATGGCAGAAACCGCCGTACATTTGGCGGAAATCACCCGCCGTCGTTTGAGCGGTTATGCGCAATGTAAGCTGTTTAATTCCCCGCAACCAAGTTCGGTGGTGAGCTTTATTTTTGAAGACGTCAACGCGTCCGATTTAGCCACCTTGCTGGCGGAACAAAATATCGCGCTACGGGTCGGCGAACACTGCGCCCAGCCTTATTTGGCACGGTTAGGACAAGCCGCCACGTTGCGTTTATCCTTTGCGCCGTACAACATAGAAGCGGAAGTGGAAGCCTTTTTTAACGCCTTAGACAAAAGCCTGGCATTATTACGATGAATATTGAACAGCAGTTAATCGCCGCTAAGAATTGGGAAGATCGCTATCGCTTGATTATTCAGGCGGGGAAAAATTTTCCCGTTCCAGGTGAAGACGCTTTGGCAAAGATGGAAACCATTCCGGGGTGTGAGGTGCAGGTGTGGTTTAAATCCATCGAAAAAAATGACCGCACTTTTCACTTTGAGGCTTACAGCGAAGCGCGCATTATGAACGGCTTGCTGTGGATTTTATTGCAGCGTATTGACAATCAACCAGCGGAAGCCTTGCACCAATTTGATCTGACGGCGTATTTCACGGAATTAGGCATTGCGCAACGATTGAGTTCCACCCGTTTAAATGGCTTAAAGCACATTGAGGAAATTTTACATCGCCTATAAAAGAAAAAAGCGTAGACAAACCACGCTTTATTTTTATCTGCGCTTATTTTTCCAAATGCTTAATCTTTTTGATGATATTTGAGGTGGAAAAACCATTCTCAAAATTCAGCACTTTCACATCACCGCCGTTCGCCCACACTTCTTTGCTACCGGCAATTTCTTCCGGTTTGTAATCACCGCCTTTCACCAATAAATCCGGCAACACTTCGCCGATTAAACGCTGCGGCGTATCTTCACCGAACGGCACTAACCAATCCACAGAAGAAAGTCCGGCAAGCACCGCCATGCGGGAAGCCAAATTATTGATCGGGCGCTCCTCGCCTTTCAAACGTTTGACCGAATCGTCCGTATTGACGGCGACGATAAGGCGATCGCCAAGCTTACGGGCATTTTCCAAATAAGACACATGACCGGGATGCAAAATATCAAAACAACCGTTAGTCATGACGATTTTTTCACCGCGATCTTTCGCCAGTTTAACGGCGTCTTTCAATTCCGCTTCGGTCATCACACCAAAGCCGGTGCCGGTTCTGCCATGAATGGCGTTTTCCAGTTCCACGGTTGAAACCGTTGACGTGCCCAATTTGCCCACCACAATGCCGGCGGCAACATTGGCTAAATAACAGGCTTCTTCAAAACTGCGACCATCCGCCAAGGCTGTCGCCAGCACGCTAATCACGGTATCGCCCGCCCCGGTGACATCAAAGACCTCTTTGGCTTCCGTCGGCAGGTAATATACGGGCTGGTTCGGACGCAACAGCGTCATGCCTTTTTCCGAACGGGTCACTAAAAGTGCGGTTAAATTTATCTCTGAAATGAGTTTCAGCCCTTTGTCAATAATTTCCTGCTCGGAGTTGCATTTGCCCACAACCGCTTCAAATTCGGACATATTCGGCGTTAATAAGGTCGCACCGCGATAACGTTCAAAATCCGTACCTTTCGGATCAATGAGCACCGGTACATTGGCGTTACGGGCAATTTGAATCATTTTTTGCACTTCGTTTAATGTGCCCTTGCCGTAATCAGACAAAATTAAAGCGCCGTAATTTTTGACCGCACTTTCTAATTTTTTCAGTAAATCCGCGCTGGTTACATTTTGAAAATCTTCTTCAAAATCAAGACGTAATAATTGTTGATGACGGGACAAAATACGCAATTTGGTAATTGTCGGGTGGGTAACAAGCTGTACGAAGTCGCAATCGATTTTTTGTTGTTGTAATAATGACGTTAACACCGCGCCCGCTTCGTCCTGACCGGTTAAGCCAAGCAGTTGCACCGGTACATTTAACGAAGCGATGTTCATCGCCACGTTTGCCGCACCGCCCGCACGCTCTTCATTTTGCTGAACACGCACCACCGGCACCGGCGCTTCCGGTGAAATACGGTTGGTTGCACCGAACCAATAGCGATCCAACATCACATCGCCTAATACCAAAACTTTTGCATGATTAAATTGTGCAGAATATTGAGCCATTTGATTTTCTCTTATACAGAATAAAAAATTTCGCTAATACTACCACAGGGGAAATGCTATTTCCTAAAAATTCCGCTAAACTAAACCAATTGAAATAATCCTGTAATTCCTTATATGGCAAAATCCGTTCTCCCGAATTTCAAAATTGAATTTCTCCATCCCAAACATTGGGGCTTTTGGCTTGCCCTCGGCATTTTCCGTCTGATATTACTGCTTCCTTATCCTATTTTATGCAAAATCGGGCACGGATTAGGTTGGTTATTTGCCAAAACCGGCATAGGCAAACGACGTGCAAAAATTGCCAAACGCAATTTAGAACTCTGCTTTCCCGATCTATCCGAACAACAAATCAACGAGATTCTGCAAGCTAATTTACGCGCCACCGGCATGGCGATTATTGAAACCGGCATGGCGTGGTTTTGGTCTGATCGTCGCATCAAAAAATGGTCAAAAATTGAAGGCTTGGAATATTTAAAAGCGAATTTGGTGGATGGCATTATTTTTGTCGGTGTACATTTTTTAACGCTGGAATTAGGCGCACGCATTGTCGGCATTCATCAACCGGGCATCGGTGTTTATCGCCCGAACGACAACCCGTTATTCGACTGGATACAAACCCAAGGGCGGTTGTGTTCCAATAAAGATATGCTAGATCGCAAAGATTTACGCGGCATGATTAAAGCCATTCGTCACGGCGATATTATTTGGTATGCGCCGGATCATGATTACGGCAGAAAAAATGCGGTCTTTGTGCCGTTTTTTGCCGTTCCTAACGCAGCAACCACAACGGGCAGTTACTATTTATTGAAGTCTTCACCGAACAGTAAAGTGATTCCGTTTTCACCGCTAAGAAACAAAGATAATTCCGGCTACACGGTTAAAATTTCACCACCTGTGGATTTTTCCGATTTACACACGGAAACAGAAATTGCCACCCGCATGAATCAAGTCATTGAAAAAGAAATTTTAAACGGCGTGGAACAATATATGTGGCTCCATCGGCGCTTTAAAACCCAACCGAATGAACAAGATAATTTGTATAAAGATTAGATATGAAAAAGGTGAACGCAAAACTCACCTTTATTTTTTAACTGCGTTTAAACGATTTTATAACTCTTCCGAATCCAACTCATCAGCCATCGCAGAAAGCATTTCACGGGTTAAGTATGCCAAAGCGCGATAAAACGGCAATGTCGCCTGCTTTTCAACTTTCACTAAAAACTTCGCTGCACAAGGCAGAAGAAAACGCTCAAACAGTTCCTGTTGGACGCTCAATGAATCGGTGTTATCTTCCAGCCAAGAAGCCGTCAATAGTAACATGGCGAAATGATCGATATTGTCCGCTTCAGGCAGGTTACGCATTTGCCGAAAATCCTTGAAACCTTCAACGGAAATTTCATAAGCAGAAATTTGTGTCGCCACACTTCCCGACTCACCGAAAAGTTTTTGATATTCTTGATTCAGCAACGTCAAATCAATGGGTATTTGCAAGGCATCCAATGCACTTTTACCGTCGCTGTCTTCGTTTAACGCCCAGACTTGGGATAAGTTGCCTTGCTGCAACCAAGCAAAAACGCCGGATAAAATGGGATCTTTCGGTTGGCGGTAGAATAAATTGCCGAATAAACGACTAATCAAAGAAAAATTATTGAGTTGCACACTTTCCTGCATTATTTGGTTCCATCCTTTGCCAAAAGTACGGTCAGATTTTCCTGCGTTTTTTGCGCCGCATTATCCAAAATTTGTTGATAACCCGCCTCATCCAATAAATGAATGTCACCGAAAATATCATGGTGAATATCGGTAATACCGCAGAAATTAAACAAACCGTCAACTAAACAGGTTTGTAATGCTTTATCAAAACCGATGCTCTGATAATGCTCAAGATTGTTACCCATGGTAATAAAATGTTGCATTTTTTTATCACCCAGCAATCCCACCGACCCGCCATTTTCCGTTTGGTACGCAAATCCGTAGCTGAGCACCCGATCCAAATAACCTTTTAAAATAGCGGGAAACCCCATCCACCAAAGGGGATAGACTAAGGTAATCAAATCCGCTTCTTTAATTAAATTTTGCTCAAATTTAATCTCCGCCAGTACAATGCCTTCAGGCCCAGCGCTTAATTCATTCCAAGACAAAACGGGATTAAAATTTAATGTATAAAGATCGCGAACCGTGATTTCCGCCCCTAATTCATGAGAGGCTTTCACAATACGCTCTACTATGGCGCGATTAAAACTTTGTTGATTGGGGTGTGCAGAAATAATTAAATGCTTCATTTCTTTCCTTAAATTTTCTTAACTTTCAATGTGATGCTATCAACAGAAACAACTTCAACAATATCATCCACCGCTAAATCACGACCTTTAATCCGCCATGTAGTATCTCCGAAAGCCCCTCTGCCAATGCCGTTTTCGGCAATAGTCAAGACTTTTCCCCGCGCCCCTACCATGGCATGATCCCGTTGATTGAGAACGGATTTAGACTGATCAATTTGATCTTTACCGTGTTGATAGCGCCACCAAATAATACTGAGAATAATGGCGATAACCGCATAAATTACCGCCAATGCAGAAAGCGGTAGGGCAGGAATAAATTTCATGATACCGGCAACAACGATGGCGGCTAATCCCCACCATAGAAGAAAAACGCCGGGAATGACAACCTCGGCAATGAGCAAGATAAAACCAAGAATAAGCCAGTGCCAAACGCCCCAATCTGCTAACCATTCCATACCCACCTCGACTTTCTTGTTATTAGTTTACTTTTTTATCGGTTTTTAATAATTCGGTAATGCCGGCAATGGAACCGATTAAGTTGCCGGCTTCTAAAGGCATCAGGACGACCTTACTGTTATCCGAACCACCGATTTCTTTTAGCGCTTCAGTATATTTTTGCGCAATAAAGTAATTAATCGCTTTCGTGTCACCGTTAGCGATCGCATCGGATACCATTTGGGTCGCCTTCGCTTCCGCTTCAGCGGCACGTTCGCGGGCTTCAGCTTGTAAGAAGGCTTCTTGACGCTCACCTTCCGCCTTCAAAATGCGGGATTGTTTTTCACCTTCTGCGCGTAAAATTTCAGCCTGACGCACACCTTCCGCCTCTAAAATATCTGCACGTTTATTACGTTCAGCTTTCATTTGGGCATTCATCGCGGCGATTAATTCATGTGGCGGACGCACATCACGGATTTCAATACGGGTTACTTTAATCCCCCAAGGATTTGTCGCTTCATCTACAATAGATAGCAAACGGCTATTAATGGAATCGCGCTGAGATAGCATTTCATCCAACTCCATGGAACCTAAAACCGTACGAATATTTGTCATGGTAAGATTGATAATAGCCTGTTCTAAGTGATTAACTTCATAAGCGGCATTACGCGCATCAATAACCTGAACGAAACATACCGCATCAATAGCGACATTCGCATTATCTTTTGAAATAACTTCTTGGGATGGGATGTCTAACACTTGTTCCATCATATTAATTTTACGACCAACACGATCAACAAATGGAACGACAAAATTTAATCCCGGCATTAATGTACGGGTATAACGACCAAAACGTTCAATCGTCCAGTTATAACCTTGTGGCACCGTTTTCAATGTTGAATAAAGCACAACACCGACAAGCACGATAAAAATAATGGAAGCGATTGGTAAGCCATCTAAAAAATACATAATTTTCTCCTTAAGATAATAGACAGTTATCTGTCAAAGGATAGCAATTAGCTGAAAGTTTGTATATAGCAATCCATCGTCAAAAACACTTTAAAAACCAACCGCACTTTTTGTAATAGTTAAAAATCCTACACAACATCAAAAAATAAATTTAATGTGTTAAACGATTGACTCTGTTCGGGCTGTATAGTAGTTTTCACTACAATATAATAAAGCTTTTCTACCTTTAAACTGCTACAGTCATTTACTCTTACTGGCGATATTGGAAAAATTACTGTTGATATAGAAATGCAACTTAAAACTCGATCACGTTGATTTACTCAGTAGCGTTAGTAGATGGATCCAAACGTATTAGCCGGGTACATTACGTAAAATCCAGTACTTTTTTACTAACCCTGTGCGCAAGGAATTCTAATCTTTTAGTCGAAAGTTCGCATCCTTCACAATCTATCAATTAGCTATTAACATCAAAACTATTAAATTAACTGCTAACTTTTTATTTATTATATCTGTATTCACACAAGTTACCGAAGCTCTAATCCCTTCGCGTTATACCAAAGAAAGCCATTTTCATTTGCATATTTGTCAATTTTTTTTGAGAGCGCCTCACTTGCATTATATTCAAGTAAATAGACAGATAATCCATGAGTTTTAACATATTCTAGGTATTTTTGAAAATAGGCTGTTGCCGATTTCTGCTGGATTCCATATTTTTTTTTATTAAAATCAATAGTGGTAAAAACACTTTCTTGGTTAACGCCATCAATTAAAACGATATTTTGATTAATACATTTTTTTACAAAAAGATCTCCCCCATTAATAATAAGTGGAATATTATAATATCGAAGCCCAGTCAAAATTGCTACAAGCCCTTGAAATATTTCATTTTTTTGATAATGATAATAAACATCTGCATTATCAAGGAAAAAACCATCCAACCCCATATCAGCATACTTTTTTCCTAGCTCATTAACGACAAAACGTTGCCATACCGGAGAGGATACATCAACCCATCGCTCATCCGGCCAAGCTTCATAGATACCAAGCATGATTGACTGAAAATGACTATAATACGGGCGGTATTTTTCAATTGCTCCAATATTAATATACCCATACACAGTTTTCCCCGAGGCATGCAATTTCTCAACTTGAGAAGATTGAAACATAGCAGGATCGATCACAACAATATTATATCCTTGCAATCTATCTTCTTCATTTCCATTAATACCAAGAAATACACCATAGCTATCATTTTTTGAAGGAACTGCAAGGGCCACTCTACAAAAAAATATAGATATAAGAAAAAATATGCTAAATAGCATCAAAAATTGAATCTTGTTTCTCATCTAACGATCCTTTCTTAAAATTTAAGTACTACCAGCAATTAGCCTATATATTAATTAACCTGAAAATTAAAATAGTATGCTGATCTACTTTAAGAAGCAATTATCTACCTATGATTTAGGTCAAATTGATTTTACATCTTTCATCAATAACAGATAACTATATAAATTAAGTATAGAATGAAGAACAGACTTGTAACCAGGAGATCTTTATGAAATTAAAAGTTTTAGCATTAGCAATAATTACTGCCTTATCAACGGGAAGCATTCAGGCTGCGTCCAATACTGACAGTGAGTCTAACCAATCAGTAAAAAATAGCAGTCTATATTTAAAAACATTCAAAAGTAAATATTCTGCAGAGAACACTATTGCAAAAATCCGGCAAGCTTTAAATGATAAGAACATAAAAATATTCACGATAATTGACCATCAAGCTGCAGCAAAAGAAGCCGGATTGAGCATGCCATTTTCAAGTGTAATTGTTTTTGGAAAACCACAAATAGGTACTCCAATGATGATTGAATCTCCAACTTTAGCTATTGATTTACCACTAAAAGCTTTGGTATGGGAGAATAACCAAGGTGAAATATTCGTAAGTCTAAACAAAAACGAGATTATAGCAGAAAAACATAATGTTACGACAGGGAATATAGAGAAAATGAATAAACTGGTGAAGTTAATAACTGAAAGTGTTACTGAATAGGCTATTTTATAATAGTTTATAAATACAAAAATAAGTTCGCCTAAATTTAGGCGAACTTATTTATTATAATTATTTAACAAATGGAATTTTATTTAGGTCGTGCTTTAACAATACAAGACCGGAACCAATAAGTATAATATCTTTAATAATAAAACCATTAACACCGATTTGCGGTATAAGGCTAAGTGTTACCACACCAAGAGCGATAGTAAACAAGCTACCAAATACGCCAAACTTAGGTTTAAAAATACCAACAACTAAGAAAATATAAGTAACACTTTCAATAAAACCTAACAAATAACTAGTTCCATGAAATCCCAAAAATTCATATAAAAAACTTAGCCATGTTGGAGATATTAAAGGTTTTAAAGCCTCTACCTCAAAATCAAACCATTTATAATTACCAAATAATGCGATAATAAAAACAACTGAAAATCTTAATACGATAATATCAATATTAGAAAGGCAAAGCTTTCTAAGAACTTCTTTCATATAAATTCTCCATGTATAATAATGGCTTATCATATTTCATGATAAGCCTCCGAAAATTATTTATCCCCTTTCATACGTCTATCATACTCTCTAACAGTCGGTTTATGATAATTCATACTTCCCAGATCATTTCCCATGTTATAGCTAATCTCTTGTTTAATATCGTCTGAATGCATCACACTTTCTTTCATATTTGTTGTGCTAGCTGATGCTAATGATGCAATAGTAAGAGCAAGTACGCCGGTTAATAAATTAATTTTTTTCATGATAAACTCCTTAAATAATAGTATTAAATGTAAAAATATTTTGCTTGAATAAGCACGAAGTGAAAAAGTCATAATAAACTCCCACACACATAACGTTAGACGGAGACATTCCCATTTTCTTACAAAAAATTTTTTAAAATTTGCAAATCAACTTAAAAAACAGATACTCTCATATAAAAATATATTTATAGTGAATGCTCTAAATAGAGATTTAATCACTAAAATCTATTTCATCCATTGCTCTTTCAAATTGAATTTATTGATTTGAATCATATATTTCCTCTCATATTTAACCGATAATCCCTTCCCCTTTTTATTTTTAAATGTTGGAGGATGATTATGAAAAAATTTGCACTGAAAGCGGCGGTTGTCGCTATTTTCGGCTATTTAGGGGTGGTGGGGTACGTTCATCAGTATGATAAAGGACAAATGGAAAAATTATTGGCCGAAGGTAGTTACTCTGCCGAGCAACAAAAAATCGCAAAAGTCTTTTTTAACAACGGCTGTCAGTATTGCCATACACCAAATGCAGAACTCCCCTTTTATGCCCATGTTCCGTTGGTTGGTTCCATGTTGCAAAATGACATCAAAGAAGGCAACCGTGTATTCCTGTTAAATAAGTTGCTGGAAGGCTTAAAAGATCCAAGCAAATTATCGGAAGTGGATTTGGCAAAACTTGAACGGGTTATTGAAAATGACGAAATGCCGATTGCCAAATTTCTTCATATTCACTGGGGAAGCCGTCCTGACGAAGACGAAAAAACCGCATTACTAAACTGGATTCGTGAACAACGTAAAGCCTTTTTACCGGCAAATACCGAAGGCACCGACAACCATCGTTTGATTCAACCGATTCCCGATGAAATTATGACCGATGCGGCAAAAGTTGCTCTTGGACATAAACTCTTTATGGATGGTCGTTTATCCGGCGATGGCACGATTCAATGCCACACCTGTCACCAATTGGACAAAGGCGGTGTTGACCGTTTAGACACCTCCACCGGCATTGACGGCAAAAAAGGCGGCATCAACGCACCGACCGTCTTCAACGCCGCATTTAACTTCGCGCAATTCTGGGATGGGCGTGCCGTAGATTTAGCCGACCAAGCGAGCGGACCGCCATTAAATCCGGTAGAAATGGGCTCCCATTCCTGGGAAGAGATTGTGGCGCGATTTGAACAAGATGAAGCCTTTAAACAAGAATTCTTACAAGTCTACCCGCAAATCAGCAAAGAAACTCTTACCAACGCTATTGGCGAATATGAAAAAACCTTAATTACGCCGAACAGCGATTTCGACCGCTATCTGAAAGGCGATAAAAACGCATTAACCGCACAACAAGTCAAAGGCTACGAGCTATTTAAACAGCACAAATGCGACACCTGTCACACCGGCGTGAACATGGGCGGACAATCTTACGAATACATGGGTATTTACGGCGATTATTTCAAAGATCGCGGCACACCGCTCACCGATGCCGACCAAGGTCGTTTCGCACAAACCCAAGATCCGTATGATATGCACCGTTTCAAAGTGCCATCACTGCGCAATATTGCGTTGACCGCGCCTTATATGCACGATGCGTCGGCAAAAGATCTGAAAGAAGCCGTTCGTATTATGTTGAAATATCAAAGCAATGCCAAACCGCAGCAACAAGACATTGATGATATTACGTCCTTCTTGGAAAGCCTCAATGGTGAGTTTGAAGGCAAGAAATTACAATAAGCCCGGCTAACAAAAAGTGCGGTGGTTTTTCAAGGCGTTTTTAAACCGCTGTAAAAATCCACCGCACTTTTCTTTTCGTTGTAATGGCTATTCATCAAAGGCTTTCAATGCCGCCAGCAACTTCTCGCCAAAAGGCTTACGCCACCCCGTCAGCAGCTCGGGCAAATCATCTTCAGTATTTTTTAACCAATGCCATTTCATCAGGCTTTCCAAATTGCGTTTACCGGCAATAAGTTCTTTCGGCAAATTCGGCGGGGTGATTTGCATTAAATGTTGCTGCAAGGCTTTCAATGTGGCTTTATAACGCGGATCATCGGCGAGCCGTTGAATCGGCGGCGGGTAATCTTCGGGCTCGATACGTTTAACCTGATCGATAATTTGTAGCAATTTCTTACCGTGAATACGCACTTCCGCCGTGCTTAACCCCAGTTCCAGCAATGTAGAAGTATGCTTCGGATTGCTTTTTGCCACCTGCCATAAATTTTCTGCGCGCACCACAAAATTTAGCGCAAGATCGCGCCTCATCGCCTCTTCCATGCGCCATTTCGCCATCAGTTTCAGGCGCATTAATTCCAATCGGTTTAACTTCCAGGCGTTGGGAATGGCAAAATAAGCGCTATCAGGCTCTTTGGTTGTCTGCGCCCGTTTGTTCAATAAAAATTCACATTCATTTTCCACCGCACTTTGCCACTCGGTTTGCGCCAGCTGTGCCTGCATTTGTTCATACAACGGCAACAAATACCACACATCCGCCGCCGCATATTGCAACTGCGCATCCGATAACGGGCGCGCCAGCCAATCGGTGCGGGACGCGCCTTTGTCAATTTCAATTTGGAAATAATGTTGCACCAAGGTAGCGAAACCGGTGGAGCCGGCAAAGCCCAGAAAGTGCGCCACCACCTGGGTATCGCACATCGGGCGCGGCAGCTGTTGGAAATAATGCTGAAACACGTCTAAATCTTCGCTACAGGCGTGCAGGATTTTGACTACATTAGAGTCTGCAAGCAATTCAATAAACGGCGAAAAATCCTGAATATGCGTCGGATCAATTAAGGCGACTTCATCACCGCCATACAGTTGAATTAAACCGAGCTTCGGATACAGGGTCCGTACCCGCACAAATTCAGTGTCTAATGCGACCGCACTTTGCTGTCTTGCCGCCTGACATACGCGTGCCAATTCGGCATCATCGGTCACCACCGAAAAGTGCGGTGGATTTTGAACTTCTTTTTTCAGTTGAGACATAATGAAATAACAAGAGAATGCCGTGCGATATTCTCTTTTCCTAATTAATGTTTTTGAAATGACGATTTAATCCGCCGGACGCTTAGCCAGCTCCTCGTCACGCAACACGCGACGCAAAATCTTGCCCACATTACTTTTCGGCAATTCCTCGCGGAATTCAATATCTTTCGGGATTTTGTAGCCCGTTAAATGTTCGCGGCAATGTTTACGCAATCGTCTTTTTTCACTACGAAAATTTTAATGGTTTCGCTGGAAACCTCATGAGGCACGCCGATGGCAACCACTTCGGAAACCTTGCTATTCAGCATCACTACATCTTCGATTTCATTCGGGTACACGTTAAAACCGGATACCAAAATCATGTCTTTTTTGCGATCCACAATGCGCAAACTGTAACTTTCGTCCATGATCACAATGTCGCCGGTCGCCATCCAGCCGTCTTTAATCACTTCGGCGGTAGCTTCCGGGCGCTGCCAATAGCCTTGCATAACCTGCCCGCCTTTCACCCATAACTCGCCCGCTTCTCCGATAGCCGCTTCCGTGTCATCTTCTTTAATAATTTTAATGTCCGTATTCGGCACCGGCACGCCGATACTGCCGTTATGTTTCACCACATTCACCAGACAGGCGGCAATCAACGGAGAACATTCCGTCATGCCATAGCCTTCGATGATGTTACAACCGGTCAATTCATGCCAGCGGGTGGCTACGGCTTGTTGAATCGCCATGCCGCCGCCGACAGAAAGTTTCAATGCGGAGAAATTCACTTCTTTGAAATTCTCATTGTTTAACAAGGCATTGAATAAGGTATTCACCCCGGTTATCGCCACAAAGCGGTGCTTTTTCATCTCTTTCACAAAGCCTTCAATATCGCGCGGGTTGGTAATCAACACAGCGGTCACACCTAACTCAATGAATAATAAGCAGTTTACCGTTAGCGCAAAGACATGATAAAGCGGCAACGCGAGGATCGCCAAGCGTTCACGTCCACGATCGCCCACAAACGGATAAGCAATCCATTTGGCTTGGAATACGTTCACGATAATATTGCCGTGGGATAACATCGCCCCTTTCGCGACACCCGTAGTGCCGCCGGTATATTGCAGGAACGCCAAATCGTCCCGTTCCATTTGCGGGCGCACATATTGGCGATATTTTCCCACACTCAACACCTCACGGAAAGTTACCGCATTCGGCAGTTTATATTTCGGCACCAGCTTTTTCACATATTTCACCACGAAATTCACCAAAGTGCGTTTACCGAAAGAAAGCTGATCGCCCATGCGGGTTAAAATCACATGCTTCACAACGGTGTTAAACACCACTTTTTCCAAGGTGGAGGCAAAATTCGACACCACCACAATAGCTTTGGCGCCGCTATCCTGCAGCTGGTGTTCCAACTCGCGCGGGGTATAAAGCGGGTTCACGTTGACCACCACCAATCCGGCGCGCAACACCCCGAACAACGCAATGGGATATTGCAACAAGTTCGGCATCATTAATGCCACGCGATCACCGCGTTCCAATTTCAGTTCATTTTGCAAATAGGCGGCAAAAGCACGACTACGTTCTTCCAATTTACGGAATGTCAACACCTTGCCCATATTAATATAAGCGGCGCGATCGGGATGTTCGCGTACCGCTTTTTCAAACATATCTAAAATCGAATCGTATTCCGAGGTGTCTAATTGACGCTCCGCACCTTCCAGATAATTTTTAAACCAAAGTTTTTCCATTGCCGTTCCTTAGGGAAGTTTGGTTATTGTTAATCGGTTAATTAATATAAATTATAGCGCACGCGCGGTTGGGCCCAAAAGAAGCGGGACGAAAATCCCCAGCCGTAAGGGTAAAACGGCGCGTAATCATAAATGTCGTCAGGGTCGTAATAATATTCTTTCACCAGCTTCCAAATGCGGTATTGATCGGCTTGAACCACGGGATAACTGTAATCCGCCTGCTCAATTTTGCCCTGCTCTTTGCCGCTCAGCACGCCACCAACTGTCACATACTGATCTTTCAGATTTTCCGGATCCACAAAGCCGTTTAAATAGGCGATAAAACGTCCGCTGCTGTGGCTATCCACGATAGGTTTTGCGGAAAAGTACGCCACTGTTTGATTCAATACTTCAATTTTGGTTTTATCTTTTAATGCTTTGGCAGAAACCACTTTACCGCCCAAGCGCACTTTCAGGCAGCGGCAATCGTAATCCTGCGCCTGCACATTTTTCAGATTTAACGCTTCGAACTGTTTAGCTTCCAAACCCTGCGGCGCCGACACACAGCCGGTTAACACAAGGGAAAGTGCGGTGCAAAATAAAAGTGTTTTTTTGTTCATTTTAATTCTCCTTTTAAAAGGTAATTAAGATCTATTCCCGTCCCGGTAATTTCTTCCAAGTGACTTCGTTACGTAAGTAAATCGGTTCGATTTCCAACGGGCTGATGGTCTCGCCGGCAAACCACTTCGGCAGCGCCAAATCCAGCATATACAATGCCGAAGGCAGGGTAATATCGGTGCTTTTACCAAGATTAGCCTCGGTGAGTTGCGGGTACGCTGCCCAACCGCTGCCGGCAAGAACCGTATCGCCACGAATCTGTTGCTCCACCTGCTCAAGCACTTTCGACGGGCTGCACACCTGCTCGGCAATGATGGGTTGCCAAGCTAAAAACGTGCCGAAATCCGACCGCACTTTTTGCGCTTGCCATTGGGCAAAATACACTTCATTCATGCGCGCGTCGATGGCGGTCAGCACATTTTCCGCCTGATATTGCACATAAGCGGCTTGTGCCATGGCGGCTAAGTTGGACACAGGGATCACCGGCAAATTGGCACCGAACGCCAACCCTTGCACAATGCCCGCTCCGATTCGAACACCGGTAAAACTGCCCGGACCGCGCCCGAAAACCAAGGCATCCACCTGATGGAGTTTAATCCCCGCCCGCGCCAAAATTTCATCCACCATCGGCAAAATATGCTTGGTGTGTTCACGTTGTGCAAATTGTTCCGAATGTATCTTTTCCCCACCGCGTAACAAGGCGACGGAACAGGCTTCTGTTGCCGTATCTAAAGCAAGCAATGTGACGTTTTTCATCGTTATTCCGATTCTTCTTTATTATGTTGTGAGGAATTGTACCACTTTGTGCAAATCCCGCGTACGTTTAAAATTCGGCAAACTGCGCAAAAAGGTTTCGCCATAAGAACGCATCACCAAGCGATTATCGCAAATAATGACCGCGCCGCGATCGGTGACGTCACGAATTAAGCGCCCGACACCCTGCTTCAAGGTAATCACCGCTTCGGGAATCTGAATATCATTAAAGGGATCGCCGCCTTGTAAACGGCAATCTTCAATGCGCGCTTTCAGCAGCGGTTCATCCGGCGCGGTAAACGGCAGTTTGTCAATAATCACCAAGGACAACGCGTCACCGCGTACATCCACGCCCTCCCAGAAACTGGAGGTCGCCACCAGCACGCTGTGGGATTGCGAAATAAATTGTTCCAACAAAGTGCCTTTCGCCGTTTCGCCCTGTAACAAAATGGTCAGCTCGCTGTGTTCGCGGAAATATTCCGCCAAACTGCGCATCATGGCATAAGAGGTACAAAGCACAAAACAACGCCCTTGGTTGGCCTCAATAATCGGCAGCAACATTTTACCCAATTGACTGAACGTGCTGCTGTGATTGGTTACCGGCAGATAACGCGGCACGCAAAGCAGGGATTGTTGCGCGTAATTAAACGGGCTCGGCAGAATTTTCTGCGTCGCGTTTTGAATGCCTAACCGATGGCAGAAATGTTCAAAAGTCCCGCCTACTTCCAAGGTCGCCGAAGTGAAAATCCAGGCGCATTTTTGCTTCGCCATTTGCTCGCCGAATTTATCCGCCACGGTCAGCGGCGTAATGTGCAAACCGAATTGACGCCCGATACATTCAAACCAATAGCAATAGCCGGTAATTTCCGTTTCCGTGAGGCGTTTCAGCAAATTTTGTAACTGGGCGATACGCTCGAAAATGCTGTCCAGGGTTTGCGAACGCCCCAAGCCGAGCTTCACCACTTCCGCCGTAAAATTAAGTTTTTCCAATAAAAAATCAAAGGATTTTTTGACCGCACTTTGTTGCAACATTTGCCGCCAATTGCCACGCAGATTGCCTTCTCCCAGAATTAACCGGAAATCCTGCACGATTTTTACCAGTTGATCCGCTGCCACACCGAGTTGTTTCATGTCTTTCACTTCAGTGCGGTACGTAATTTGAATATCTTTGCACAAATCAAACAGTTGGCGAGAAGTGACCGATTGCCCGAAATATTGACTGGCGATGTCGGGGAGCTGATGAGCTTCGTCAAACACGATCACTTCCGCATTGGGAATCAATTCACCGAAGCCGTTTTCTTTCACCGCCATGTCGGCAAAAAATAAATGATGATTAACCACCACCAAATCCGCATTGAGCGCTTTTTTACGCGCCAGCGCCACATAACAATCGGCATAATTCGGGCAATCACTGCCAAGGCAACTTTCGGCAGTGCTGGTTAATTGCGGCAGAATCGGACTGTCTTCGGCAATTTCAATACATTCGGACAAATCGCCGGTTTTCGTGGTATTGCGCCATTTACGTACTTTGGATAAATCATGCAACACGCTGCGATCGCCCAGTATGCCCTGCGCAATGACCTGTTCCAGCCGTTCCAAACATAAATAATTGGCACGCCCTTTTAATAACGCGATTTTGCCGCTGTACCCCAGGGCTTTTTGAATGGCAGGCAGGTCGCGATTAAACAGCTGATCCTGCAAGTTTTTGGAACCGGTGGAAATAATGGTTTTCTTTTTTGCCAACAGCGCCGGCGCCAAATAGGCAAAGGTTTTACCCGTACCAGTGCCGGCTTCCACCACCAACGCCCCATGCCGTTCAATGGCTTTGCCCACCGCCATCGCCATGTCCTGCTGTTCCGCGCGGGGACGAAAGCCCTTGATATGCGCGCTTAACTCGCCGTCATGGGAAAATACCTTGCTAATTTGTTCCGAATACGCCATTATCTTTTTCATCTGTTAAAAAAGTCGGCACAGTATAGCAGATTTCCCTTCTTTCTGAATCAACAAGGACAAGATGATGATCAACATTCAACGACAACAACAAATCACGCCCGAACTGAGCTTATATACTTATAACGAGATTCCCGTTTTACATTTACAACACGCTGTCGGCACGGCAAAAATCGCGTTACAAGGGGCGCATTTATTCAGTTGGCAGCCGGCGCACAGTAAACAGGACGTACTGTGGTTAAGCGAAATCGAACCCTTTGAAACCGGCACGGCAATTCGCGGTGGCATTCCTATTTGCTACCCGTGGTTTAACAATGCCGGCACGCCCGCGCACGGTTTCGCCCGCATCAGCCTGTGGCAATTAAGCGACTACGACATTCGCGCCGATAAAGTGCGGTTAGTTTTTTCGTTGTTTTCAGCACAACATATCATCTTGGCGAAAGTGGAAATGCTTTTCGGCGAACACTGCGACCTGCGCTTTACCCATTACGGCGAAGCGGGAATGGAGAAGGTGCAACTGGCGCTACACAGTTATTTCAACATCGGCGACATCAGCCGTACCGACATTGCCAACCTGCCGACGGAATGTTTCAACTCCCTCACCCGTCAAACGGAAAGCGTTCCGTCACCGCGCCATATCGCCGAAAATGTGGATTGCATTTACAACGCGCCACCACAACCGACGGAAATTCACGACCACGGCAATCAACGCACGATTATTGTAGAACACCACAATGCCGGCGATGTAGTACTGTGGAACCCATGGCAAAAACCAACGGGCAACATGACGGAAAACGGCTATCAAACCATGGTCTGCGTGGAAACGGCACGGATCAGTCGCTATCTTGACGTGGGGGAAACGGTGGCGGTGCGATTGCGGGTGGAATAATGAATGATTTTAGTTATTTCTGACGTATGTTCCCAATCTCTGAAAATAAGCACGCATCGGGAGACGCGCGCCATCCCTATTACAGGGGAGAGTTATTTACCGAATGCACCGGAAAAGACAGAAAAAGTGCGGTGGATATTGAACGTGTTTTTTGAGTTCAAAAAACACTCGAAAAAACCACCGCACTTTTGACGAGATATGAATAATTACGCCGGTGCGCGTTCCCCGCGCGCCTTTTTTAAAAACACTCAAATGAAAAACACTAAAAAAACTGACCGCACTTTGCTATAATGCGCCCCGTTAATTTCACCTAAAAAATAAGAGACGATCATGACCGACTTTCCCTATATTCGCGACCTCAACGAACATAACCTTAACGAAATCCTGCAACTTTCCCAAAATTACCCGTTAGCCATTGTCTTTTATGCACCAAGCCAGGCCGATTCCGTGACGTTTGTTAAAACGTTGGAAAGCTACGCCAATCAATACCAAGGGCAGTTTGTGTTAGCCAAAGTGGATTGTGAAAAAGAACAAATGGTGGTGGCGCAATTCCGCATTCAGGCGTTGCCAACTACGTATTTATTCAGAGACGGGCAAGCGTTGGATGCATTTCAAGGGGTATTGGATAACACCACATTGCAACAACGTTTGAGTGCGATTTTGCCGAAAGAGGAAGAAATTAAGTTTAATCAGGCGCTGGAATTGCTTGCGGTCGAAAATTATGAACAGGCATTGCCGTTGTTAAAAGACGCCTGGGAGTTGTCCGACCAGAAAAACAGTGAAATTGCGCTGCTCTATGCGGAAACCTATATCGCCATGAAGAAAACCGAGCCGGCGCAGCAGATTTTAAATAAGATTCCGCTGCAGGATCGTGACAGCCGCTGGCAGGGCTTACAGGCGCAAATTGAATTATTGATTAAAGCTGCCGACACGCCGGAAATCCAGCAATTACAAGAAGAATTTGCCCAACAGCCGACAAACGATCTTGCCTTAAAACTGGCGTTGCAATTACATCAAGCCAACCGCAATGAAGAAGCGCTGGATCTGTTATTTAAGATTTTGCGTCAGGATTTAAGCGCGGAAGAAGGTAAAATCAAACAGGAATTTTTAGCGATTTTAGCCGCCATCGGTAACAATGATCCCGTGGCTAATAAATACCGCCGATTGATCTATTCGTTGTTGTACTGACGGGAAATCTTCTATAATGTACCTGCCCTTTCAACTATTATTTTAAAAAGGATTATTTATGTCTGAAATTAAACACGCTCAATTACTTATTTTAGGATCCGGCCCTGCCGGCTATACTGCTGCGATTTATGCGGCACGCGCTAATTTAAAACCATTATTAGTAACCGGTTTACAACAAGGCGGTCAATTAACTACCACCAATGAAATTGAAAACTGGCCGGGCGATTTCGGTGAAACCACCGGTCCGGAACTGATGCAAAGAATGCTACAGCACGCAGAAAAATTCGAAACGGAAATCGTCTTCGATCATATTAACCGTGTCGATCTTTCCTCCCGTCCGTTCAAATTGTACGGTGATGCACAAACCTTTAGCTGTGATGCGTTAATTATTGCCACCGGCGCCTCCGCCCGATATTTGGGCTTACCAACCGAAGAAAACTACAAAGGTCGTGGTGTTTCCGCCTGTGCCACCTGTGACGGATTCTTTTATCGCAATAAGCCCGTTGCAGTGATCGGTGGTGGCAATACGGCGGTGGAAGAAGCTTTGTATTTAGCCAATATTGCCAGCGAAGTGCATTTGATTCACCGTCGCGACAGCTTCCGCGCGGAAAAAATCCTTATTGATCGCTTATACAAAAAAGTAGAAGAAGGCAAAATCATTCTGCATACCCACCGCACTTTAGATGAAGTATTAGGTGATAACATGGGGGTGACCGGTGTACGATTAAAAGACGTGCAATCCGAAGCCACCGAAGACGTGATGTTAGACGGCGTATTCGTCGCCATTGGTCATGCGCCGAACACGCAAATTTTCCAAGGTCAGCTTGAATTAAACAACGGCTATATTGTGGTGAAATCGGGCTTAGAAGGTAATGCCACAGCCACTTCCGTGGAGGGTGTCTTTGCCGCCGGTGATGTGATGGATCACAATTATCGCCAGGCGATTACCTCTGCCGGCACCGGTTGTATGGCGGCATTGGATGCCGAGCGTTATTTAGACGCGCAAAAATAAATCAGACGGGCGTTGTGTTCCGTCAATAAAATCATGATGTTATAACACGGTGGGCTTTAAGCCCGCCTTATGTTTTTTCTATCTTTTGTAAAAACCGCAACTTATGGACAAATCCCGTCAAAAGTATTTGCAACAATGGTTACGCACGCAGCAAAAGCCAATTAAAGAATATTTAAACCTTAACATCCTCCTTGCTTCCCTTTCTTCCGTCATTCTCGTGGCGCAAACCTATTTACTGGCATCATTGCTGTATGAACTCATTATTGTTAATAAAGCAATTAGTGGTCTTGTACCCTATTTTGTCGGCTTGATTGCGGGCTTTGCATTGCGCGCGCTGATTTTATGGTTACGGGAAAAAATCGGCTTTAAGTGCGGTCAATTATTACGAAATAGTATTCGCCGGCAAATTCTGGATAAAATTCATCAGGTGGGGCCTGCCACCATTAACAACAAACCGGCGGGCAGCTGGGCGACGATCATGTTGGAGCAGGTGGAAAACCTGCACAATTTCTACGCCCGCTATTTGCCGCAACAGGTGCTTTCCGCTATTGTGCCGATCATTGTTCTAATCGCCGTGTTTCCGTTAAACTGGGCAGCGGGTTTAATTTTAATGGGCACCGCACCGCTGATTCCGATTTTCATGATTTTAGTGGGCAAAGCAGCGGCGGACAGCAGCCAAAAGAACATGGATACCCTCGCCCGTTTAAGCGGGCAATTTTTAGATCGGCTACGCGGCTTGGAAACCTTACGTTTATTTGACCGCACTGCGGAACAAACCCACTACATTGAAGAAAGCACGGAAGACTTCCGTGAAACCACGATGGACGTGCTGAAAATGGCGTTCCTCTCCTCTGCCGTACTGGAATTTTTCACTTCCATCTCTATCGCATTAATGGCGGTGTATTTCGGTTTCAGTTATTTAGGACAAATCGAATTCGGCACTTACGACACGCCAATCACATTGTTTATCGGTTTCTTCTGCTTGATTCTCGCACCGGAATTTTATCAACCGTTGCGCGATCTCGGCACCTATTATCACGACCGCGCCGCCGGTATCGGGGCGGCGGATGCCATTGTGGATTTTCTGGAAGCCGATTATTTAATCGCCCAAGGCGATAAAAAAGCGGCATTTGAAGGAAAAAGTGCGGTGGAAATTTCAGGTGAAAATCTGGTGGTCTTGTCACCGCAAGGCAAACCGCTGACGGAAGCCCTGAATTTTTCTATTCCGCCACGTAACCACATTGCCATCGTCGGGCAAAGCGGCGCCGGCAAAACCTCGCTCATCAACGCCATGTTAGGCTTTCTGCCCTATCAAGGCAGCCTGAAAATCAATGGACAGGAATTGCGCGATCTGGATTTAATGCAATGGCGTAAACATATCGCTTGGGTGGGGCAAAACCCGTTGTTGCTACAAGGCACCATCAAAGAAAATTTATTGCTGGGTGATATTCAAACCGACGAACGGGAAATTGATCATGCCTTGCATTTGGCACAAGCAAAAGAGTTTACCGATCGGCTTGGTCTGGAGGCAGAAATTAAAGAAGGCGGTATCGGCGTTTCCGTGGGACAGGCGCAGCGTTTGGCAGTGGCTCGAGCATTGCTGCGCAAGGGCGATTTGCTGTTACTGGACGAACCTACCGCCAGCCTGGATGCCCAATCGGAAAATCAGGTGTTACAGGCATTACAACAAATTAGCCAACAACAAACCACAGTCATGATTACCCACCGCATTGAAGATCTGAAACAATGCGACAATATTTTGGTCATGCGCCACGGGCAAATTATCCAGCAAGGGCATTTTGACCAACTGCAACACCAAGGTTTCTTCGCCGAATTATTAGCCCAACGACAACAGGATATTCACTAATGCGCGCATTATTGCCTTTTCTTCGTTTATTTAAATTCGCCAAGTTGCCGCTAATTTTAGGCGGCTTGCTGATGATTTTAGGGCTGGCTTCCAGTATCGGGTTGCTCACCCTCTCCGGCTGGTTTCTTGCTGCCACCGCCATTGCCGGTTTCGGTTCGCTATTTAACTTTTTCTACCCATCCGCCAGCGTACGCGGCTTAGCAATCGGGCGCACTGTAGCACGCTATTTTGAAAAAGTAGTCGCCCATGACGCCACCTTTCGCGTATTAGCAAAACTGCGCGTGCAGGTGTTTAGTAAAATCATTCCGCTAAGCCCTGCGGTGCTCAACCGTTATCGTAACAGCGATTTATTAAACCGCTTGGTTGCTGATGTGGACACGCTCGACAGCCTATATCTTCGCCTTATTGCGCCCTTTATCAGCGCCATCGTGGTGATTGCGTTCATTACCCTTGGCTTGAGTTTTATCAACGCTCCGCTCGCGTTGTTTATCGGTTTCACGTTACTGGCGCTTTTGCTGGTTATCCCGACGATTTTTTACCATTTGGGTAACAAATTCGGTGCCAAACTCACCCAATCCCGCGCCCTTTACCGCACGCAATTTATTGAATTTATCCAGGCGCAAGCGGAATTATTGCTGTTCAACGGCGAGGACAAAGTCAAAGAAAAACTGAACCAAACGGAACAACAATGGCAAGCCTACCAACAACGGGAAGCCAATTTATCAGGATTTTCCACCGCACTTTTATTATTCGCCAACGGTTTGCTGTTATGTGCCACCTTGTGGTTTGCCGCCCAGGCGGATTTGGGCAACGATAAATACCGCATGGCGTTTATCGGTTTATTTGCTTTTGCCGCCCTCGCCTCTTTTGAAATCCTGATGCCTATCGGCGCGGCATTTTTGCACATCGGGCAAGTGGTTGCTTCCGCCGAACGGGTGACGGACATTATCGAACAACAGCCGTTAGTGGATTTTTCCGGCACTCAAGAAATAGAAATCGATAAACAACAGCCGTTATTGCAAATCCAAAATCTGCATTTCACTTACCCACAGCGAACCAATCCGGCACTAATTGATTTCAGCCTTAACATTCAAGCCGGCGAAAAAATTGCCATTTTAGGCAAAACCGGCAGCGGTAAATCCACTTTATTGCAATTACTGGTGCGTAACTATGATACCAATCAGGGTGAAATGCTTTTGGCGGGTAAAGCCATTCAGACATATAGCGAAAGCAGTCTGCGCCAACAATTTTGCTTCTTAACCCAACGGGTACACGTTTTCAGCGACACCTTGCGCAACAACCTGCAACTTGCCAATCATGCTCCGCTAAGCGATGAAAAAATGATTGCCGTGCTACTCCAAGTCGGCTTGGAAAAACTCGTGAACCAGGAACAGGGTTTGGATTTATGGCTGGGTGACGGCGGTCGTCCGTTATCCGGCGGTGAACAACGCCGCTTGGGCTTGGCTAGAGTGTTACTAAATGACGCCCCGATTTTACTGTTAGATGAACCGACGGAAGGTTTGGATCGTGAAACGGAACGCAATATTTTGCAGGCAATTTTGACACATAGTCGCGACAAAACATTAATTATGGTGACGCACCGCTTAACGGCGATTGAACAATTTGATCAACTGGTCATGATTGATAACAGCCGATTAATCGAACAAGGTGTTTATCAGGAGCTAATCAATAAAGAAAATGGCTTCTTCAAGCAATTGACACAACGTATTTAAATGGAGAAGGCCGGAAAGGTGGAAACCTTCCCGGCTTGATCTCGGCACACGAAAATTCTGACTCTGGCTGCTTTCTTCCGAACCTGACCTGGTAAACCAGACTTCATTGCGAGGGACCGAAAAGGTTTCCATTGAATTAACCGCAAGACTTCACACCTGCGATTAAGGGTTCGCATTATGCAATAAGCCCCGCCGAATTGCAAATGTTATCTCCGTATGAAAGGGAAAGTACCCTAACTTTAAACAAACGAGGAAAATAATGACCGCACTTCATCAACTTATCGACTTGTTAAAACTGGAAAAAATCGACGATTTACTCTTTCGCGGCGAAAGTCAGGATTTAGGCTTTCGCCAGGTTTTCGGCGGACAAGTCGTAGCACAAGCTCTTTCCGCCGCCATTCAGGTGGCGCCGACGGATCGCTTTTTACATTCTTGCCATGCCTATTTTTTATCCCCGGGCGATAGCCAATATCCGATTATTTATGATGTGGAAATTCTACGCGAAGGCAGAAATTTCACCGCCATGCGCGTCAAAGCCATTCAGCACAAATCACCGATTTGCCACATCACCGCCTCTTTCCAAACTTTGGAGCAAGGCTTTGAGCATCAAAGTGAAATGCCAAAAGTGGAAGCCCCCGACGCACTCATGTCGGAAAGCTCGGTGATCCAGCAAATGGCGCAAATGATTCCAGAAGCAGTACGCGATAAATTTACGGCGGAACGCCCCTTTGATATTCGCACCAAATACCTGAATAACCCGTTCCACGGGCGCAAGCTGCCACCGCGACAATTCTCTTGGGTGCGTACTAATGGCGAAGCGCCGACGGATTACCACATTCAACAATGCCTGCTCGCCTATTTTTCAGATTTTCACTGCATTTTGACCGCACTTCATCCGCACGAAAAAGGCTTTTTACAGAAAGGTATGAAAGTCGCCACTATCGACCATTCAATTTGGTTCCATCGCCCTTTCGACATAAACGACTGGCTGCTGTACGCCATCGAAAGCAACAACGCCTATGCCGCCCGCGGTTTGGCGCGCGGTCAGTTCTTCTCCGCCGACGGCAGACTCATCGCCACTACGCAGCAGGAAGGACTGATTCGTTATCTTCCGGAAGAACAATAAAAAACGAGGGAAAAAATATTCATAAATCACTGAAGTGATTTATTCACCCCTTCGGGGCCGCTGGCATAGCCAACGTTCAAAAAACGGAGTTTTTATGACCGCACTTTCCGATACAACTCACACGGCATGAATTAAACCGGATTTATAAAGCGGGTTAACGCCTTATATTAAGACTGAAAAAATGCCTGATAACGAAATTTATCAGGCATTTTTTTATAAACGTACACCGGTGCCGACACCGAACCCCACACCGACGCCATTGGAACCGCCACTTGCGCCGACACCTACGGAACACGCCGCCAGGCTAAATAGAATAAAAACTGCCAGGATGATTTTTTTCATGCTTCGCCCCTTTTCACTTTTTCCACATTCCTAAATAAACGATACACCCCGATTAAATCTTTTTTGGCAATATATTTAAACGGCAATAATAAATAATACAAAAAACGATAATGGCATACGGAAGACATCATATCCTGCCATTCCTGCGGCTCACAATCTTGTTGGTAACCGCGCATAACCATGCGAATGGTTTCATCGGAAATATTTTCCTCGCGACATAAATTATAAATAAACAAAATCAAATCGCGCACTTTCTGACGAGGTAAGTTCCGTTTTGTTGCATCCACTTCAAAGTCAATAAATAACACCCTGCCGTCATGCCATAAAATATCCCGAATTGCCGGGCGCCCGTGTACCAGTCCCTGTTGATGTAACTGCGCCAAGGCTTTAGCGCAATCCAGCAGAATCTGTTGTTTGGTTTGCGTTGGAATATTGTCGTCAACCCAATTCGCTACGCTCTTGCCACCATCTTCCAGCACCAGATAATCTTCACCAAAAGCGGCTAATTTCGGCACCGGTGCTTGTCGTTGTGCAAGATACTGCAAACTCCGAAGCTCGTTTTGAAATGCCTGCTGCGGATGCGGTTTTAGCAAATGCCACACGCCTTTTAATTGCTCCGGCTGCTTCAGCCAATAATTTTTGTTTCCGTAGGTAAAATAATAGACCCGCTCCCCTTTATGTTCCGCCAAGAGCTGCCGAACATATTGCGCAAAGGAAAACTTCACTGAGCCTGACATAATAGAATCCCTATAAACGAAAAGTGCGGCCAAAATTAACCGCACTTTTTGTGCAATCCTGCTGATTATTTCTTAATTAAACTTAATTTTGCAACCCGGTTGCCGGCTAACTGACAATCCATTTTATAGAACCGATTACCGTTTAAACGCACATCGGCAGTTAAGCGGGAATTGCTGTTAGCATGGTTAGCAGAACTACGAAATACGCGTGAAGTTTGCGCCACCTGTTGAATTTTTGCAATACAAAGGTAATTTAATTTGGCATCGTTACCGGTTTTCACGTTAGCCGCGCCTTTGTCCGCATTGTTTGTGCCCAACATTTTGTGCAACTTTTTCGCTTCGGCAATCAAGGCTTTTTGCTCTTGGTTTGCCGTGTCAATGTGATGAACTTTGCCATTTTCCTGCACGACGGAAACTTTGCCGCCTTTATAGAAAAATAATTTATTGTCACTACCGTTGCTAACTTTAATCAATTCCGGTTGTCCATTTAAGTAAGCTGTATATTGCGTATTGTTGTTGACATACTCAAATGTCGGCAAAGTTTCCGCTTTTTTCAGCAAGGCTTTCACATCGGCATTTGCCGGCGCTGCTTCAGTGATGTAACCAGGCGTACCCTCGGCTTTCATTTCGAATAACGAACCACACGCCGATAACAGTAAAATTGATGAGCATAAGGTCACCCTGGTGATATGTTTATGCATGAAAATAAGCTCCTTGAATTGACAAAAGTGCGGTCTAGTTTAACCGTTTTTTTATTTTTTTTAAACCTTACGATTTGGAGAACACCTATGTTTGCTTGGTTAAAACCGAAATTTATGACATTACTTTGTGCATTTTTGCTGACCTCAACATTATCAACATCCGCATTTGCCCTTGCCATCGGCGAGAATGAAATCAACCAATTGCTGGCTCGGCACAATAATTATAAAAATAACTATAGCATTCCCGGTCTTGCCGGTGTGGATTACAATCTGCACGATTTCAGCGCCAGAATCGGGCAATCTGCAGAAAAACGCCTGGAATTGAGCGGCACTGTCGATGGCTTATTCAAACTACCTACCGATCAGTTTTCCGCCAAATTGAATCTCACTTTCGACACCGTGCCTTATTATGATGCGCAAAAAGGCGCGATTTATTTGAAAGATATTCGCGTACTGCGCTGGTCCGGCTCGCCGGAACAATACATGGGACAAATTCAAAGTCTGGTGCCGTTACTCACCAACAATATCGCAACCTATTTGAGCAACACGCCGGTTTATACGTTAGACGAAAAAAATCCACGGGATATGATGATTAAACAAGCCGCCAAAGCCATTCGGGTAGAACAAGGCAGATTGGAAGTGGATACCTTTGATAATTTGCTAAAACCATAATCTCAGGCAAAAAGAAAGGCTGAACAACGATTCAGCCTTTTTTATTGCATTCAGCATTAACGGGATAAAAACAACGCTGCGGCGCCACGCACACCGCCGGAATCGCCGTATTTGGCTTTTTTAATCACTGGTACCTTAGCGCTACGCATTAAATGCGGCGGTAAGGCTTTCGGCAAGGCGTCGTATAAATAATCGAAATTGGACAATCCGCCGCCGAGCACGATTAAATGCGGGTCAAAGGCGGTAATGATGTTGCCGATGGAAATCGCGGCAAGCTCCACAAAAACGCCGACAAAATCCACCGCACTTTTATTGCCGGCGTAGAAACGTTGAATAATTTCTTTAGCGGATAAGGCTTCGCCTTTTAAATCGCGGTATAACATTTCAAAACCGCGACCAGATAAGTAGGTGTCCAAACAGGCTTTGTTGCCGCAACCGCAGTCGTAAATCGGTGCGTTGTCCCAGCCGAGCAATTTCAACGCATGGTAGTTCAATTGCAAATGCCCTAACTCGCCCGCCATGCCGGTTTGCCCGGAATGAATCTTGCCGTTTAACACGAAACCGCCGCCAAAGCCGGTGCCTAAGATTAAACCTAATACGGAAGGATATTGGGCGTTTTCCGCGTCCCAGGCTTCCGATAAGGCAAAACAGTTGGCGTCATTTTCGGCGCGCACTTCGCGATCTAAAATAGCGGATAAGTCGCGCAAAATAGGTTTGTTATCCGCCACGCGGATATTGGTGATTTCCGCGATGCCGGTGGCTTGATTCACAAAGCCCGGAATGCCTAAGCCGACGGAACCTTTACAGCCGAATTCTTCATCGGCTTTTTTCACCAAATCGGCAATGCTATTCAGCCAATCTTCATAGCTGGTTTTCGGTGTTTCCACCCGTTCGCGATATTGCTTCTCCAACTGCGAGTTAAACACTGCCAACTCAATTTTGGTTCCGCCGATATCTAATCCGTATAACATCTGTTTCTCCTGTTAAAATACCTAAAAAAACGACCCCACTTTTGGCAAACTTATTCCGCTTTTTGGAAATACCGCTTTTTGGCTAAAAACGCGAACATCACCCAATGCACCAGCCACGCCATTAACACGGAAATCAATAAATCTATCGGATAATGCATACCAAAACGTAGGCGACTGACCAACATCAATAGCGCCCAAATGCTCATAAAGCCGAGTAATAATTTTGCGCGCCCTTTTCTGTTGCCGATTAATTGCACAAAGCCCACGGTTAACATCAGCCAGCTGGCGGCAAAAATGGTGTGTCCGGAAGGGAAGGAATAGCCCACTTCATCGGCATAATGCCCTTTAATCCATTCAGGCACCGAAGGTTGGGCTTGATAGAATTGGTCAACGATTTGTGCCCGCGCTTTACGATCTTGCGCATAAAAAGCGTCGGTACCCGTGCCGGTTTGTTCGGCGATGTAAGTGACGAAAGGACGCGGTTCGGCAAACGCATTTTTTAAACCGGATTTTAACCCTTGCGTCACCACCATCGAAAAAGCCATTACAGCAACAGCTAAAATCCATTGTTTACGATTAGAAAATAATGGTAAAAAGAGCAGCGCAAAAACGCCGCAAGTGATAACGGCATAAGGCACACTGCCGGTTTCCGTGAGCCAATATAAAGGATGTTCGTAATCCTCAAAAACCTGATTTCCGTTCCACTGCCATGCGGATAACCAGACAAAAACAGGGGCAAGACAAAGCAATAGCGTATATAATGACAATCTTTTTAACATATTCATAACCATAAATGAAAATCGGACTGTCATTTTATCATCAGAATTCGACAAGAGAAAAAGAATAAGGACTAATTAAGGACAAGTTATGACAAAAATTGAATTGGTTGCCCAAGCGAATTTACCGACCGAGTTCGGTCTGTTTAAAATCGTGGGCTTTGAATTTCCCGACACCCAAAAAGAACACGTTGCATTGGTTTTAGGCGACATCCGCAATTCGGACGAACCGGTATTGGCGCGCATTCATTCCGAATGTTTAACCGGCGACGCATTACACAGCCTAAAATGCGACTGCGGTTTCCAACTGGCAGCGGCGTTGCGTCAAATTCAACAGGAAGGGCGCGGCGTATTAATTTATCACCGCGAAGAAGGCAGAGGCATCGGCTTAATCAACAAAATCCGCGCCTATTCCCTGCAAGATCAGGGCATGGATACCATCGAAGCCAACCTGGCTTTAGGCTTTGCCGCCGATGAACGCAATTTTGGCGTATGTGCGGATATTTTTGATTTATTGGGCGTAAAACAAATTCGTCTGCTCACCAATAATCCGAACAAAATCGAAACCATGAAACAGGCAGGTATCAACGTGGTTGAGCGGGTGCCGTTAAATGTGGGTGAGAATCGTTATAACACCGCCTATTTGGACACCAAAGCGAAAAAAATGGGGCATTTTATCGTGCATAACGGCGAACAACATTTAATGGAATGCCCGTATTGCCAGGAAGAAGTGCCGAAAAAATAACACAAAAATTCACCGCACTTATAGGCTTTTAGGCACAGTACCGGAACAAGGACTGTGCTTTCTGATCCCATTTTACACCGCTATACAACCTCTTTCAGCTGTCCGGCACGATAGTAAGTTTATTTTACTCATACTATTCATCTCAACAAATCCACACTAATAATAGGGTAATTTTTACACAAACAGTTCTGCTTAAACTTGAATTTAGACGAATTTTAAATAAAATGCTTCTCATTTATATTTTAACAACAATAGATACAAATAGATATTTATGTTCAAAACCTTAAGTAAACTTATTTCATCTTCCATTTCTATGGCATTTTTAGTTGTTTTAGGCTGGTCCACTGCTTATGCCTATGGTTGGGGACAATCTTATTTTTACGGCTTTCCATGGTGGTATGTAGATGTAGGCACGGGCAATGTAGCTCGTAGTTTCGGCTATGTGATCTGGGTCAACATTATTCTTCTTGGCACCTATTTAATCGGCTTATTCGGACTGAAGAAAGCCCAGCCTTATATGACAGATGCTTGTCTTAGTCTGCTAAGGACCTATATTTTATGTACCGTTTTCTTTATCCCAGGTGTTATTGGTTATATTTTGACTGTTGGGAAAATAAGTTATCTTTTTATACTCACTTACATCATTATAACGTTTATTGTTACCCTGCTCTTTAAGCATTACATTCGGAAACACATAAGTACAATCTCGCTCAATACTACTATTACTTTTCTGTATAGAAATAAAAGTTATGTAATGTTGTCTACTTATTGCTATTTTGTAATCTGTGCCTTTATTGTCGGCTACAGCCGCCCGTATTTCAAAACAGTGTTTGATTCCTTGGAAATTGAAGGTATAGCCTATTACGTTTTAGCAAAATACAGCGATACCTTCATCTTAGCTAAAAGTATTCACGCGACCAATGGTAACTTTTATCTATACAAAATCGATCCTAGTTCTTTATGTCACGTTCAAGTAATCAACATGGAAAGCATACCGAAACAACCTGAATAAACAGCTGTTTTTGAGGCGGACTTTGTGAATAAAAACTAATACTCGGTTCAAAAAGTGCGGTGAAAAAAACAACGTTTTTATGACCGCACTTTATCCAAGCAGCTCCGATTATTTATGTACCATTGCACGGTTTTTCGCATTCCGGAGGAGAAATTTTCTTGTGGCTGCCAGCCTAATTCTTGTCGAATTTTTGTGGCATCAAGGGCGTAGCGGCGATCGTGACCGGGACGATCGGTAATGTGAACAATTAAATCGGCATAACGCTTTACATCCATCGGTTTATTAGGCGCCAATTCTTCCAAGAGATCACAAATGGCGTGAATCACAGCCAAATTCGTTTTTTCGCAATGACTGCTGATATTGTAGCTTTCGCCTACGCTGCCTCTCATAAGCACTAAATACAAGGCGCGAACATGATCTTCCACATAAAGCCAATCACGAATCTGCTGCCCGTTGCCATAGACCGGTAACGGTTTGCCATTTAGTGCATTGGAGATCATGAGCGGGATCAGTTTTTCGGGGTATTGGTATGAGCCGTAATTATTGGCGCAATTAGTGATGATTGTCGGCAAGTCATAAGTGCGCTGCCAGGCACGAACCAAATGATCGGCAGAGGCTTTTGACGCGGAATACGGGCTACTTGGCGCATACGCGGTGTCTTCCTTCGATAAGACGTGATTTTCCACCACATCGCCATACACTTCATCGGTAGAAATATGTAAAAAACGGAATCCCGCTTTTTTCTCGGCTGTCAATTTTTCGTAATAACGACGGGCGGCTTCCAGCAAAGTGTAAGTGCCGATAATATTGGTTTGCATAAACGCGGCAGGTGCCTCAATCGACCGATCCACATGGCTTTCTGCCGCCAAATGAATGACGGCATCAGGACAATATTGCGCCAATATATGCGCCATCATTTGCCCATCGCAAATATCCGCCTGTTCAAAGTGATAACGCAGATGGGTTTCCACGGTGTGCAAGGCACATAAATTGCCGGCGTAGGTGAGCTTGTCAACATTAATGATGTCATGTTCAGTATGTTGAATCAGCCACCGAATCAACGCCGAACCGATAAAACCGGCACCGCCGGTAATGAGAATTTGCATAGATTAGTTATTGTTATAGAAGGGTTAATTCGCTTTCACCTGATTAATCGTGTCACTCTCCCAGCCCACATATTCACCGGAAAATTTTTCCGCCAAACGATCAAACTGTTCAACATAAGCAAAAATTTCATCCGTATCCAAAGACATTTCCTGTTCGATTTTAACAATGTAAAAGCTTTCTTTATTTTCCGCATCAGAATCAGAAAAAGTAATAGGCGCATTGCTGTAACTCATGGTGTTGAAAGAAATGTCACTGAGATTAGTTTCTTCCATAAATTGATACATCAGCTGTTCATCGGCAAATCGAAAGGTGTGTTCAATGAGATAGTTATCCGCCAAATTTCTTCCGTTTTGCAACAACATATCCAGAATTTCTTCCGTAACGTTAAGCTTCATTTCCAATGGCGACGGCAGCAAAAAGTCAAAATAAGTATCCCAATTCGGATCATCCTGCACGCCCGTGTGATCAATATGTTCCTTGAATTGGTCAAGCACATCAAAAAGTGCGGTCGGTTCATCGCAATAAAAATGCAACTGCAAATGCCCGTCACCAATGATATGCCCGGCATAAAGTACATCGGATAGTGCCGAAACCTGAATCAGAATTTTGAACAATTCCGTAATGACACGATGATGTTCAGCCAAGGTTGGCATGGCACTTTCATCAGGCTCATAAGGCAAAGAAACCTGCACGACTTTATTGTATTTTTGTGGAGAGAATGCCTCAAAAATATCCAAATTAACCGTACAACTGGCAATTTTGCCATTAATTAATGTGCGGTAATTTTGCCAATTCGGTTCGGGATTTTTCAACGGCATTATTTAAACTCCGCCCAAATCGGTGCGTGATCGGAAGGTTTGTCCATGGCGCGAATATCCAAGGCAATACCGGTATCCACACAATGTGCCACCAAGGCTTTATTTGCTAAAATGTGGTCAATACGCAAACCGCGGTTGTCGTCAAATCCTTTGGAGCGATAATCAAACCAGGAGAATTTATCATTAACCGTCGGATTCATGTGACGGAAAGTATCCTCCAAGCCGTACGCATATAAACGCTGATACCATTCGCGTTCTTCCGGTAGGAAAGAACATTTACCGGTACGCAGCCAACGTTTACGATTTTCTTCGCCGATACCGATATCTAAATCGGAGGGGCTGATATTCATATCCCCCATGATAATCACCAGGTTTTGTGCGTTATGATCCTGCTCTAAATAACGCTGTAAGTCCGCGTAAAATTTTTGCTTCGCCGGAAATTTGGTCGGGTGTTCACGACTTTCCCCTTGCGGGAAATAACCGTTAATGACCGTAAGCTGGCCGAATTTCGTCTCCAAATCAATCATGATGATCCGCTTTTGCGCTTCCTCATCATCTGTCGGAAACCCTTTTCTGACGGACAGCGGCGCCTGTTTACTCAATAACGCAACGCCATAATGCCCCTTTTGCCCGAAATGATTGACGTGATAGCCGAGGTGATTCACCAAATCATAAGGAAAGACCTCATCCGCCACTTTGATTTCCTGTAATCCCAGCACATCCGGTTGATATTTATCAATAATTTCTTCTAATTGATGTGGTCTGGCTCTTAACCCGTTTATGTTAAACGACATGACTTTCATGTTTTGTTCCTTTGCTTTGTGTAAGGACAACATTATACTTGCAACAAACAAAAAAGCAGAAGTTTATTCTGCTTTTTTGAGATGCTTATCTAATGAACAAGCTTTTAATAAGTCCCATTTCGAACTAATACAGTTTTTAAGGTTCAGCATAAAATGGCAAAATCATTCCATAAAAACCAATTTTTAACATATCGGCATCGATGATCCGCCACTTAAAAATTGGATACCACACCTAACCAGTTAAAGTGCAGCTTTTTATGAGTAAACATTATTCAATCGAATTCAATCACATCATCAAACTTATTTTAGAAGAGCATTGAGGCATTCGTGAAGTCACACAATACTTCCATCTCGACACCCATTCTTCCGTTATAGTTTGGTTACAACACTTTGAAAAATACGGAACCAATAGGCTACATCGTCAACATACCAAAGCGAGAAAAATACTCGCCTTTAAGAATGTGGCAGCGGGTAAATAAAAAACGTACTAAGTTTGAGCTTAGTATGTTTTGCATTTTATCAGAGAAAATCAACCAGCTGCTTGGGCTAATATGCCCCTTTTCTTCTCAACACAATGTTGACGGTTTTTGCCAAGATCACAATATCATTCCACAACGACCAGTTTTTCACATACCATGCATCTAAATATACTCGGGTGGCGTAGCCAATGTCGTTACGCCCGCTCACTTGCCATAAGCCTGAAAGCCCCGGGCGAACCATTTCGTAGTAAATTAAATCATCGCCATAGTGTTTCAACTCTTGCCTCGTTACAGGGCGAGGACCAACAAGGCTCATTTCACCTTTAAAGACGTTCCATAATTGAGGCAGCTCATCAAGGCTGGTTTTACGCAAAATTCTGCCGATTGGCGTGATTCTAGGGTCATTCTTGAGTTTAAACTCGTTATTCCACTGCTCGCGGGCTTCCTCATCTTTAGCCAATAATTCACGCAGCACTTGTTGAGAATTAACCACCATCGTACGGAGTTTATAGCATTTGAAGACTTTGCGATCTCGCCCGACCCGAACTTGGCTATACACTGCTTTCCCGCCATCTTTACGAATCATCAAAAATAGCACCAAGAAAAGCGGAGCAAACAGAATCAACAATAGGCCGGAAACCACAATATCAAACGTTCGTTTTATCAAACGGGTTGAACGCTTAGCGAGCTTATTGGGGATCCGCAGCACAATGGTTTCAGAGCTAAAGAAATGCGAAATTTCCGCCCCATAAAGTGGAATGCCTTGTAACGACGGAATAATAGATACATTGCGAAAATTCAGCGCCGAGAGTTTTTTCACCCAATATGCCAATAAATCTGCCTGATCGTGTTCCAGGGCAATAAACACTTTTTCGTAGCGGTGCAAATGTTTTAAAAATTCCCGTTCAGACATAAAGTCCAGGTGTTTTGCCAGCACGCAACTTTCTTGTTGAGAAACAAAAGCTTGCACTTTATAACCAAGGTTGGACTCAGCCTGAATCGCCTTGTATGCACGAAAAGCATTGCGCCCCGTGCCGATGATCACGCTTGGCATATCCCACAAACGGTTAAATTTGAGGACTTTTTTACAAATGATCCGAAAGAGAGGAAAACAGAGGAAAAGCACGCCATAGACATAAACCCATGTTTCCACGGGATCGGGTACTTTGGCAAACACCAACAGCGCCAAATTAACAAAGGCAATCACAAAGAGTGAAAAATAGGTGTCTTTCAACTCATCCCAAAACGGTTTACGATAAGTGTAATGACGATAAAATACCCACAAAATCCAGATGCTTGCTAACATCGCCAAGAAAAAGGAACTCGCCCGATAGATGGAACCTTTCAGTTCCAAAATATCGCGAGAAAAATCATCTAAAGGTGAAAGCCAGTAGCCCACCGCAATCGCAAAAAAATACGAAACCATATCGGTGAAAATCAAACTGATTTTATTGATGAGAGGCGCGGAACCTTCTGTTTTTCTCATCTTTCCAATATCCTTTGTGCATACTTAATGCCTTACACCACGCATAAGGCAATTTTTGATAATGATACCCCAGTTTAAAGCCAAGCCATTTGATAAAGTTTGATAACAAGGCTTTGGGTAACAAGTGCGGTGCATTTTTTACAAGAAATTGGAATTCAGAAAGCACAAACTTCTTTCCTTCTGAAGCCGCTTTTCCAAAGGTTTGCTGAATCCATCCTTGTTCTTGCTGAAACACGCCCGTGTCAAAATAGCGTTGTAATTCCTGGCATAAGGTATAGTTGTGGCTATGAAATACCGTTGCTTCTGCACAATAGGCAACTTTATAGTCCGCTAACACCATTTTGGCGGTTAAGTACATATCTTCCGCTAAAATTGTATTATCAGGAAAGCCCCCAAGCTCTTCAAACACCGAACGACGATACGCCGCAAAAGAGTTAGACACAAAAACCGTTTTAATGCCTAAAGATATAATATCCGCTTTTGATTTTAACTTCGATTGCGCCGGGTAATTAAAATAACGTGCGTGAGCGGCAAGAGGCGTTGCATTGGCGTGGGGCAACTGCCTGCCACACACCGCCGCAACTTCAAGATTCTCAAAAGGTGCCACTAAATTTGCCAATGAATCAGGCGAAGCCAAAATCGCGTCTTGTGTCATAAACACAATAATATCTGTAAAACTTTTAGCAAATTTAACCGCTTGATTGCGGGTTCTACCGTGCTTAAACGCAGATTGTGAAATACTATGTACAGAAAAGCCTGCCGCCTCCGCCCATTTTACCGTTTGGTCGAAGGAAGAAGAATCTACCACAATCACCTCATCGGCTTTTCTGGTTTGTTGCTGATAGGCTGCAATCCAAGCTTGCCATTGCTGATCTGCGTTGTAGGTTGGTATGCATAATAATACTTTCATCCTAATAATTTACTCAGAATTGAATGTTTTTTCATTATCATTCCTAATATAAAACCAATTGAAAATGTTAATATAACTATTAAAGGAATGGAAATCCATATAGAAAATGTAGTAAACATCACTTCTAGTTTAGATATTATTAAAACATGAAATATTCCTGATTTTACGATAAAATCTAAGCTTCCACCATCTCCCCAAAATGAAACATTAGAAAATAATGGGATTATAAATAATGAAAAAAAGATTAAAGAGAACCAAAAGGCTGGAATAATTCTATAAATTCGATTTCTAAAGTATCTTATAACTGTCTTAGAATTCTCCAAGCTCTGAATCATAAAAAAGCCAGAAATTGTAAAAAAACTGTAGACAGCTATTTCACCTAAACTTGATTGCCCTAACATTGTTTTACTAATAAAATCATGTTCTGGTTTTGAAACCAATTCATATGAATGATAAAAAACAACTAATGTTGCTAAAATAAATCTAAAATCATCAAAATAGTTATTTTTTTGATTATAAATATCCTTTAATGTTAAAACCATAACTGACAAATTTCCTCAATATAATTCTTAGAATTTAGATTAATAACTCTGCCTTTTTCATATAACTTAACTCGCTCAGCTGGTGCTCCTAGATTAAATACAGTGATAGGATAACCTAATTGCATGATTTCGTCTGTAGTATAAGAATACGTTTCTGGACAAATAGAAGGAATTAAAAATTCATTAACTTCATATTTAATCAATAACGATGGCACATCAGACTTTTTATAACTACCTGTTTTTATAAATGAGTCTGAACGTATTTCAATATCTAAATTTCCAATTAAAACGACTTGAATATTTAAACTGTGTTTATCAATATATTCAATAATCTCTTTTATAATTGAGCTACCTTTTGCTAAATTAATATTTCCTAATATACCAATAACACGTTTACTATTCTTCTGCTTACGATAAACATTTTCAAAAGTACCACTAATATCGTGAGGGATATAAGATAATTTATCTTTTAAAGCAGGATAAGCTTCTATTAAAATATCTTCAGATGAGTGCGAAAAACATAGAATTTTATTACAAGAGGATAAAAAATGTTCCCATTTACTTTGCCAAACAAGTGCATTGTTTTCTTTACAAAATAGTTTAAATTCTCCATCACTATTTTTAAGAAATTTACTATGAGCGTTTAAGTCTTTTGGTACTCCATTATATATATTATTTTCAGTAAGTAATGTATAACTAGGAGAAATACAGAAGTAATCATGCAATGGAAATACTAAATTTGCATTACACTTATCTTTAACTCTTAATACCAGATTAAGAATTTCATATACATTAGGAAAAGATACTACGCCATTTAATATAATTTCTTCTATATTTATAAAATCTAAAATATCTAGTATTAAATTAATATTTTTTATAACAAAACACTGATTAAACTCAGATGTAAGGAACGATAAAGAATATATATTCTTAGTAATATTGTAGCTAAAAACTATAATACCTTTAGCTTGATTAATCATTTCTTCTACTTTCTGCTTTTGATATAAATTAGCCCCACCACCTAATTCATGATCTACTATTAAAACATTTTCTTTTGTTGAATGTTTAAAACTAATAATAGATCTTACTAATATTCTCAAGCCATTTAACGCGTTATCTTTTATTATTTTCTGTATTTGATTATCATATGTTGGAAATTTATTAAGAAGAGTTTGATAATGTTCATTTATATTTCGTATCTTATCTTCAGACAAAAATGATCCACCATGTTTATGGTATACAAATAAATTAGTAATATGAATATTCTTATAACCAGCACTTATGGCTCTTTGACACCAATCATTCTCTTCTCCATATCCTTTTCCATAAATTTCATCAAACATACCAATTTCTTTTACTACGTTAAAATTAACCCCCATACAAAATCCGACCCCTGTAGGAACTTCTAACATAGTGCTATCTACATTTACTAATTTAAAGATATTATCAACTTTCTCTAAAGTTAAATTACCATAAATATATTTGTTATCAACTAAGTAATTTGGGAAACTACAAATAGTACCAGAATTAGTAAATGGTGTTGTACTTGCAATATCGTTATTTGTAAAAATAGGGTACATTAATCTTTCTAACCAAAATTCAGGTAGCTCCGTATCAGTATTTAATAAGACTAAGTGGTTCTCTGCATATGTCGAAAGTAGATTAACTGTTTTTAGAAATCCTAAATTCTCCTTATTTTTTATGAAAATAGCATCTATATCAGGATTTTGTTCAATAAATCTTTCAATAAAAGGTACAACTCTCTCATCTGAGCTTTTATCATCAGATATAAGTAATCTATATGGTAAAGAAGTATTTTCTTTTATACTTTCAAATAATTTATCAAGAAACTCATATCCATTATAAACAGGGATAATTATATCTATAGGTCTATTTGTATAATTATGATAGAAATTCTTAATTCTAGATAGATTTTCAATATTTAATGAAAGGAGTAATTCATCTAATAATAATTCTACTTCATTTGTTTTTTCATTTATTTTTAAGTTAGATTCATTTTTTGTTTTTTTATTTATTTCTAAATTAGATTTATTTTTTGATTTTTGAATAGCATATCTAATGCCTTTTGACTTTAATAAGAAAAAGAATTTAGAAATTAAACTAGGATTTTTCTTTATTAAAAAAATCATATTTTTAATTAAATATAACATCCCAAATTCTACAGGTTTGATCTTTCTTCCTTCTTTTTTACCATATTTTACATAATGCAACAATGGATTAATATTAGCTGATTTTACATCATTATAAGAATCAAGGTAACCATTTAGATCAAATTTAGGAGAAGGATTTCGCCCTTCTTTCCAACCATAATCTAAAAAATGCTGAATAGGATCTACATTAGCTTCTCTAACATCTTGATTATTATTTAAATAGTATTCAGAATTGAACAATCCAGACTTTCTGAGGATATCATAATCTGTCTTGTTAAAGATTTTCTTTATTTTCATAAGTAGTTTATAACCTCTAGATTGCATAATTCCTGTTAAAATAGCATCTAAGTCTCTTATCTTTTTTTCCCTGTCATTAATTATTTCAGATAAATTTTTCTCCAAAACTAACCTTTGATTAGACAGTGATACTATATAATCATTTTGGGATCTAACATTTTTTCGATATTTATTATATAACTTTCTCAAAATATTATTCTTTGAAATAATCTTATTATTTAAAATTTCAATCTTATTTCTCTCTACTAGTAAATTAATTTCATATTCCTTAAGATTAAAGTTAATCTTATTTTTAAGATATCTAAGTTCATCTTCGTGCTTTTTAAGATTAAAATGGATTTTATTTTCAAGAGATTTAATTTTACCTTCATATCTAGAAGAGATATTTTCTAACTGTAAATCATTTCGTTCAATAGTTTTATATTTACTTA
>NZ_NRDF01000019.1 GCF_003130205.1 Aggregatibacter actinomycetemcomitans | reverse complement strand
GGTTTTACCATGGTCAACGTGGCCGATTGTACCCACGTTAACGTGCGGTTTTGTACGTTCAAATTTTTCTTTAGACATTGAGAGTCCCTCTAAACAAACACGGTTATCGATGGTTCAACTTACCAGATTAACCAAAGTATTAAAATTTGTAATGGAGAGATTATTAAGAAGTGGTGCTGATAGGCAGATTCGAACTGCCGACCTCACCCTTACCAAGGGTGCGCTCTACCAACTGAGCTATATCAGCGCTTGGAGCGGGCAGCGGGAATCGAACCCGCGTCATTAGCTTGGAAGGCTAAGGTAATAGCCATTATACGATGCCCGCCGTTCTTAATTCATCTGTCCCATCGGTTACTCTTAGATAATGGTGGAGGGAGAAGGATTCGAACCTTCGAAGGCTGAGCCGGCAGATTTACAGTCTGCTCCCTTTGGCCGCTCGGGAATCCCTCCACTCTAAGTTTGAACTTGTATTACGAGAAATGGTGCCGACTATCGGAATCGAACTGATGACCTACTGATTACAAGTCAGTTGCTCTACCTGCTGAGCTAAGTCGGCGTCGAAAACAAGTGACGCGTATTATAGGGGTTTTTTCATGCCTGACAAGTTTTTTTTTAGTAAATAAAGTTTTTTTTAGTTATTCGTTTAATTATCAAACAAAAACAATTTATCTTCGTCTAATTTACCTGATTATGCTAAATTTTTACTGCTCAATCCCTTATTTATAAGGTATATTTTGCAACCTATATTTGGCTAAAAAGAGTAATTCAACGCGTGGAATTTCCGGTTTCTCATTCTATTTCGGAGCAGTTTATGCCGTTTTTGTCGTTTAATCGACAACGTTGGGCGGAATTGCGCAAATCCGTGCCGTTAAAATTAACCGAGCAAGATCTCAAACCGCTGCTCGGTATTAACGAAGCACTTTCCCTTGATGAAGTTCGCACTATCTATTTACCGTTAACCCGTTTGATTAACTACTATATAGATGAAAACATTCGTCGTCAGGACGTGTTGCACCGTTTCCTCGGCGGACAAAGCCCGAAAGTGCCTTACATTATTAGTATTGCAGGCAGCGTGGCGGTGGGCAAAAGTACTTCGGCACGGATTTTGCAATCTTTATTAAGCCATTGGCCGCAGGAACGAAAAGTCGATTTGATCACAACCGACGGTTTCCTGCATCCATTATCCTATTTGCAACAACATAATTTGCTGCATAAAAAAGGTTTTCCGATTTCTTATAACACGTCGAAATTGATTCATTTTTTAGCCGATATAAAATCCGGCAAACCCAATGTCAGCGCGCCCATTTATTCGCACTTAACCTATGACATTATTCCCGATCAATTTAATGTTATCGATCAGCCCGACATTCTGATTCTGGAAGGATTAAATGTGTTACAACCGAACAAAAATCAAGCCAATGAGCTGTTCGTTTCGGATTTTGTGGATTTTTCCATTTATGTGGATGCGGAAGAAACATTGCTGAAAGAATGGTATATCCGCCGTTTCCTGAAATTCCGCCAAAGTGCGTTTTCCAATCCGAATTCTTATTTCAAACATTATGCCAACCTGTCCGAGCAGGAGGCTATTGAAACGGCAGGGAAAATCTGGGATGAAATTAACGGATTGAATCTAAAAGAAAATATTTTACCGACCCGTGAGCGCGCCAATCTCATTTTGAAAAAAGGAGCGAACCATGAAGTGGAATTGGTGAAGCTAAGAAAATAACGAAAAAAAGCACCGCACTTTAGCGTAAAAGTGCGGTGCTTTTTTAAGATTGAATTTTAAATATCCAAATTTGCTCTTAAGGCATTACTTTCAATGAAATCACGGCGCGGTTCCACTTCGTCACCCATTAAAGTGGTGAAAAGCTGATCTGCCGCGACAGCATCTTTAATGGACACTTTCAACATACGGCGGGTATTCGGATCCATGGTGGTTTCCCACAGTTGCTCCGGATTCATTTCGCCCAAGCCTTTATAACGTTGGATCATCAAGCCGCGACGGGATTCTTTCATTAACCATTCAATGGCTTGTTCAAAAGAAGCCACCGCCACTTTGCGTTCACCACGCATTACATAAGCGCTGTCTTCCAACAACCCGACCAGTTTTTCGCCCAGAGCGATTAGGCGGGTATATTCATTGCCGGTGGCGAATTGAAAATTGAGGAAATAATCCGTATCGATACCGTGTGTTCTTACGGTTAACACCACTTCATACAAATTCCGTTCGGCGTTAAATTGCAGACGATAGCTATAATGTCTGCCGTCGGTTTCTTTCGTATTTAAAGTGGCAACTAAAGAATCGACCCAGGAATTGACCGCACTTTCCTGCTGCATCAGCGCGGTGGTCAACGCCGGTTGATAAATCAATTCTTTTAATACGCTTTCCGGATAATAGCGGGTTAAGCGGGCAATCATTTTTTGTACGGCAAGGTATTCGGACGCCAGATTTTGCAACGCCACACCTTGCATACCCGGCGCATTTTCATTCACATAAAGCGCGGCATTTTCCAGGGCAATCGCCAGTTCAAATTTCGCCATCGCTTCGTCATCTTTAATATATTGTTCTTGTTTGCCTTTTTTCACTTTATAGAGCGGTGGCTGGGCAATATAAACATAACCGCGCTCAATCAGTTCCGGCATTTGGCGATAGAAGAACGTCAACAATAGCGTACGAATGTGTGAACCGTCCACGTCCGCATCGGTCATGATGATGATGCTGTGATAGCGCAATTTGTCGGGATTATATTCGTCACGGCCGATACCGCAACCCAACGCGGTAATTAATGTACCCACTTCGGCAGAAGACAACATTTTGTCGAAACGGGCTTTTTCCACGTTCAGGATTTTTCCTTTTAATGGCAGAATCGCTTGGTTCTTACGGTTGCGCCCTTGTTTTGCGGAACCGCCCGCAGAGTCACCCTCCACGATGTAAAGTTCGGACAACGCCGGATCGCGTTCCTGACAATCCGCCAATTTACCCGGCAAGCCGCCCAAATCCAACGCACCTTTACGACGGGTCATTTCGCGGGCTTTGCGGGCGGCTTCACGGGCGCGCGCGGCATCGATGATTTTGGTCACGATGATTTTTACATCGTTCGGATTTTCCAACAAATAGGTTTGCAAATATTCGTTCATCAGGGATTCCACCGCACTTTTCACTTCGGAGGAAATCAGTTTGTCTTTTGTTTGGGAAGAGAATTTCGGATCCGGTACTTTCACGGAAATCACCGCCACCAAGCCTTCACGGGCATCGTCACCGGAAGTCACCACTTTGGATTTCTTGGTGTAGCCTTCGTTTTCCATGTAGTTGTTCAAGGTGCGGGTCATCGCCCCACGGAAACCGGCTAAGTGCGTACCGCCGTCCCGTTGCGGAATGTTGTTGGTGAAGCAATAAATGTTTTCCGCGTAACCGTCGTTCCATTGCAACGCAATTTCTACACCAATGCCGTCTTTTTCGGCGGAAAAATAGAAAGGTTTCGGATGAATCGGAGTTTTGCCGCGGTTGATATATTCAACGAACGCCTGAATTCCGCCTTCGTAATGGAAGTGGTCTTGTTTGTCGGTGCGTTCGTCAATTAAACGAATGGACACGCCGGAGTTTAAGAAAGATAACTCTCTTAAGCGCTTGGCTAAGATGTCGTATTCAAATTCAATATTGGTGAAGATGGTCGGGCTTGGCCAGAAACGTACAGTGGTACCGGTTTGGGTGGTTTCACCGATGACGGCGAGAGGTGCTTGCGGATCACCGAGGCTGTAAAATTGTTCATGCACTTTGCTTTGACGGCGAATCGTCAGTTGTAACTTGTCGGACAACGCATTTACCACGGATACGCCCACGCCGTGCAAACCGCCAGATACTTTATAGGAGTTATCGTCAAATTTACCACCGGCGTGCAACACGGTCATGATCACCTCGGCGGCAGAAACGCCTTCTTCCGGGTGAATATCCACCGGAATACCGCGCCCGTCATCTTGTACGGAAACGGAATTATCGGAATGAATGGTAACCACGATGTCATTACAATACCCCGCCAAGGCTTCATCAATAGCGTTATCCACCACTTCGAAAACCATATGGTGTAAACCCGTTCCATCGTCTGTGTCACCGATATACATTCCGGGACGTTTACGCACCGCATCAAGCCCTTTTAGCACTTTAATACTGTTTGCACCATAAGTTTCAGGAGTATTTGTCGACATAATTCTTCTCTGTGTAATTCGTAAAAAATCGGGCGGGATTATAGCAAAATTTTGTGCAATTAGCTAAAAATAAGTGCGCCGAAGCGATGGCGGGGGTTATTCGCCGGCGCGGGCATTTTTATGTTCGCGGATCAAGGCGAGAAATGCCGGCCCGAAACGCTCCAGTTTAATGGCGCCGACGCCGTTAATTTGTAGCATTTCAATGTTACTGACAGGTTGATATTGCGCCATTTCCTGTAACGTTGCGTCGTTAAACACAATATACGGTGGAATATTTTCCTTATCGGCAATTTGCTTACGCAGAAAGCGCAAGCGGGCAAACAGATCTTTGTCGTAAGAACCCACCGCACTTTTTGGCGTCATGGCGGTGGTGACGATGGAAGACAGGCGAGGAGCTGCCAATTCCAGCGGTTCTTCTCCGCGTAAAATCGGTTTGGCGTTTTCCGTTAATTGTAAGGTGTTGCCGTATTCGCCGATGATTTGGCGTACCAAGCCTAAATGTACCAACTGGCGCAATACCGATTGCCAATATTCCGTGCTGTGTTCTTTGCCAATGCCGTACACGCTTAATTGCTCATGGCGCTGTTCACGTATTTTCTGATTGTTCATGCCACGCAGCACGGCGATGACATAATGCGCGCCATAACATTGACCGGTGCGATAAATCGCCGACATGATTTTTTGTGCGTCCAGCAAGCCGTTATATTTTTTCGGCGGATCGAGACAAATATCGCAATTTTGACAAGGCGTTTGGCGATGTTCGCCGAAATAGTTCAATAAAACCAAACGGCGGCAGGTTTGGCTTTCGGCAAATTCGCCGATGGCTTGCAATTTGTGCTGTTCAATCTGCCGTTGCGGCGTTTCCGACTTTTCCATCAGCATTTTGTTGAGCCACACATAATCCGCCGGGTCATAAAACAACACCGCTTCCGCCGGTAAATCATCGCGCCCCGCGCGACCGGTTTCCTGATAGTAGGATTCGATGCTGCGCGGCAGGTCAAAATGCGCCACAAAGCGCACATTGGATTTATTAATGCCCATGCCGAAGGCGATGGTCGCCACCACCACTTGAATGTTGTCACGCTGAAAATCCCGTTGCACTTTCTCGCGCAAGCCGTTTTCCATGCCGGCATGATACGCCGCCGCCCGTACGCCTTTGTTACACAGGGTTTCGGCGATACGTTCCACTTTATTGCGGCTGTTGCAATACACAATGCCGCTCTTGCCTTTTTGCGCCAGCACGAAACGGCAAAGTTGCTCCATGGGTTTGAATTTTTCCACCAACGTGTAACGAATGTTCGGGCGATCGAAGCTGCCTACATAAAAGTGCGGTCGATTTAACCGGAGATTTTTCAGGATGTCTTGTTGTGTGGTCTGATCCGCCGTGGCAGTGAGTGCCATGATCGGCACGTTCGGAAAGCTGCCTTTTAAGCCGCCGAGTTGGGTATATTCGGGACGGAAATCGTGTCCCCATTGGGAAATGCAGTGCGCTTCATCAATGGCGATAAAACTCACTTGGCACAAGGAAATAAATTGGAAAAAGCTGTTGGCCATGACTTTTTCCGGCGATAAATACAATAATTTTAACTGCCCGGAAATCGCCCGATTCTGCACCTGTTGCTGTTCTTCGAAGGTTTGTGTGGAATTCAAATAATCCGCTTCAACGCCGTTGGCGCGCAGTTGATCCACTTGGTCTTTCATCAGGGAAATCAGCGGCGACACCACCAGCGTCATGCCGTCAAAGCAAAGGGCGGGAATTTGATAACACAACGATTTGCCCGTGCCCGTCGCCATAATCACCAAACAGTCCTGCCCGCTGAGCACGGCATCGATGATTTCCTGCTGCCCTTTGCGGAAAGATTGATAGCCGAAAACCGAATGCAAAACGTGCAATGCGGAAGCATGAAGTGCGGTGGAATTTACTGACGATTCATCGGCAGAATCCACCGCACTTTTTGTTGATTCGGACGGGTTAAGGTCGCTCATTAATTAAATTGAACCTGTTCGCCGTGTTTAGCAAGGGCTTCGGTAAGCGCCTGCCAGAAATCCAAACCGTCGTTGCTGACCCAACGTCCGTCTTTATAGACAAAATGAAACCCTCCATTGTGGCTCGCCAGCCATAATTCCAATAACGATTCCTGTTTATTGATCACGATTTGGCTGCGATCGCCAAGGGTGATAGTGAATACGGAACCCTGACGTTCGCAATCTACGCCGCAATCCTGCGCTTCCAGTTGTTCTTCAATTTCATCCCAAACGCGCTCGATTTTCTGATGAAACTCGATAATATTCATAAAAACCACTCCCCTAAATGTTGGTAAAGAGGGAATTATAAAGATTTTCTGCGCGTTGTGATAGCACAAAGCCCGATTTAATGGTAAAAAGAGCAGTCAAATTTGAGAACAAGGAGCAATCGATGAAAAAACTCACTTCCTTATTTTTACTTGTCACTTTATGTGCCTTAAGCAGTGGCTGCGGCGTGAAAGGTCCGTTGTATTTTCCTGCACAAGATTCAGCCGATCAGGCGACAAAATAATTTTTACAGGCGATGTTATGGACTTTTTCCAATATCAACATGATCAACTTATGGTGGAAAATCTGCCGGTCAAACAACTTGCCGAGGAGTTCGGCACGCCCTTATATGTTTATTCCAAAGCCACGCTTGAGCGCCACTGGCATGCGTTTAATAACGCCTTTGGAGACCATCCGCACTTGGTGTGTTTTGCCGTGAAATCGAACCCGAATATTGCCATTTTGAACATTATGGCAAAACTGGGTTCCGGCTTTGACATTGTGTCCCAAGGGGAATTGGAACGGGTGCTTGCCGCCGGCGGTGAAGCGCATAAAGTGGTGTTTTCCGGCGTGGCGAAATCCCGCCGGGAAATCGCCCGCGCACTGGAAGTGGGGATTCGTTGCTTTAACGTGGAGTCGGAAGCGGAATTGTTACGCATTAATCAGGTTGCCGGCGACATGGGCAAAATCGCGCCCATTTCTTTGCGCGTTAATCCCGATGTGGACGCACACACCCACCCTTATATTTCCACCGGCCTGAAAGAGAATAAATTCGGCGTGAGCGTGGAACAGGCGCGTGAGGTGTATAAATTAGCCGCAACGCTGCCGAATATTGACATTGTCGGTATGGATTGCCACATCGGTTCACAACTCACGGAATTACAACCGTTTTTAGATGCCGCCGATCGGTTAATCGTTCTCATGGAACAGTTAAAACAGGACGGCATTCAGTTGAAGCATTTGGATTTGGGCGGTGGTTTAGGCGTCACTTACACCGACGAAACGCCACCGCATCCGACGGAATACGCCAAAGCCCTGTGGGAAAAATTAAGCGCTTTCAGCGAGTTGGAAATTATTGTTGAGCCCGGTCGCGCCATCACCGCCAATGCGGGAATTTTGGTGACCAAAGTGGAATATGTAAAATCCAACGAAAGCCGTAATTTCGCCATTGTGGATGCAGGCATGAACGACATGATTCGCCCGGCGTTATATCAGGCTTACATGAACATTCTGGAAATCGACCGCACTTTAGCGCGTGAAGAGAAAATTTACGACGTGGTCGGTCCGATTTGCGAAACCTCGGACTTCCTCGGCAAACAACGCAAACTTGCCATTGCGGAAGGGGATTATTTAGCCCAACGCTCGGCGGGCGCTTATGGCGCCAGCATGTCTTCCAACTACAACTCCCGTCCGAGAACGGCGGAGGTTATGGTGGACGGTGACAATGCTTATTTAATCCGCCGTCGTGAAACGTTAAACGAATTGTGGCAACTGGAAAGTATGTTGCCGTAGTCAAAACCGATATAAAAAATCCCGCATGAATTTGCGGGATTTTTGTTTCGATTAACGATACGGTTGATTTAACGGTACTTCCGGATCCGGCTCGTGCGTAATGCGGTTACGCAAATCACGGCGAATCAACTCAATGCTCCAGAACCAGAAAACATGACCGACAAATTCGGAAACATGTTCATACCAAGGTAACTCAGATATTTGTGGTGTTAAATTAAGTAATGGAAAAGCGATATAGTGAACACCAATATTACAAATAATACTGAACAGAATACCTTGCCATAATTTAATTTTCGGGAAACGTTCCGCGACGATACAATAGAACAGTGCGAATACAACCGAGAAAGTAATGTGGGTCACGCCAATCCAGTTAAATCCGTAATCGGCGAAAGTAAACACCGCTTCCGTCGGATTAATACCGATATAATCACGTAAGAAAACATGCGGCGGGTTTAAAAATGCACGGGAGCAAACCTCAAGGGCTTGGCTTGGATCTTTACAGGCAGCGGTGAATAAATCCAACGGACTACGTGGTGGGAATGGGTGCTCGGCGCCCCATTTTACGAATGAAGAAACCACACCGGCGATAATCGCCACGAACGCCGCGACACCATAACGACGACGGGACGGATCAGTTTGAACAAATAATCCAGACATAATATATCCCTCTAAATTTAATTAAACGCTATTCACTTTATATGAAATAAAAGTACGGCTAATATTCTCGGTATTTTTTTATTTTAGTCAAGTTTTATTCATTTTAATTAATTACCAGCTGGCGAAATATTTTTATAATAAAACCGTTATCTTTCTGTCAAACCAAAAAATATTCATATATAAAATATAAAAGGAAGTCCTATGAAAAAACGTTGCACATGGGCGGAAGGCTCACAAATTTATCAGGATTACCACGACAACGAGTGGGGTAAACCGCAGTTTGATGATGGCAAATTATTTGAAAAACTGTGTCTGGAAGGGCAGCAAGCGGGCTTGTCGTGGATTACGGTTTTAAAAAAACGGGAAGCTTATCGGCAGGCGTTTTCCCATTTTGACCCGCACAAAGTCGCAGCAATGACCGATGCCGATATCGATCACTGTATGCAAAATGCGGGCTTAATTCGCCATCGCGCCAAATTACAGGCAATCGTCACCAATGCGCGGGCGTTTCTCGCCATGCAAAAGTGTGGTGAAAATTTCAGTCATTTTATTTGGTCTTTCGTGAATCATCAGCCGCAAATTCATGACGTGCCCGAGTTAAGTCATGTGCCGGCGCAAACGGCAACCTCAATCGCGTTATCCAAGGCTCTGAAAAAGCGCGGCTTCGTATTTGTCGGTCCGACAACCTGTTATGCGTTTATGCAATCCATGGGGCTGGTGGACGATCACTGGAATGAATGCGCGTACAAAACGCCACATTAAACAATGCGATCCCCCACGTTTTACAGTATAATCCCGTTAAATTTGGCTCAAATAATGGTTGTCCGATGAAGAAAAATTATTACACGTTAATTTCACTGTCAATTTTGACCGCACTTTATAGTGCTGACAGCGCAGCAGACTTGAATCAGCAATGTTTATTAGGCGTACCGCATTTTACCGGAGAAGTGGTTAGCGGTGACCCGAATGATCAGCCGGTGTACATTGAAGCGGATAAAGCAGAAATCAATCAGCCGAGCAGCGCCCTTTATCAAGGCAATGTGGACATCAAACAAGGTAACCGCCATTTAAAATCCGCGGCGGTGGAAGTGCAACAATCGGGTGAAGGCAGCAATGTGCAGCGTCATGCCTTTGCACGCGGCGGATTTGATTATCGCGACAACCAAATCAACTTACTTGGCAGCGATGCTAAAATCCATCTCAACAGCAAAGATACCGATATTCAACACGCCGATTATCAATTCGTTGATCGCCAAGGGCGCGGTTCGGCGGAACGCGTGGAATTGCGCGAAGATTATCGCTTAATGAAAAACGCCACTTTTACCTCCTGTTTGCCGAGTGATAATACCTGGTCGATTTACGCCAGCGAAATGCGTCAACATGTGAAAGAAGAATATGCGGAAATGTGGCATGCCCGTTTTCGCGTGTATGGTGTACCGGTGTTCTACACGCCGTATTTACAACTGCCTATCGGCGATCGCCGTCGTTCCGGTTTGTTGGTACCTACTGCCGGACATTCCAGTCGCGACGGTTATTTCTATGCACAACCGGTGTATTGGAACATCGCGCCGAATTATGATGCCACCATTGCGCCGAAATATATGTCAAAACGCGGTTGGCAACTCAACGGCGAATTTCGTTATTTAACGCCGCTCGGTGAAGGGAAAATTGCCGGTGAATATTTAGGCAATGATCGGTTAACGGATTACACGGCAGAAAATCGCAAACGCCATTTATTGCACTGGTTACACAGTTCCAGCTTCTTGGAAAATTGGCGCTTGAATGTAGATTATACGCGGGTCAGCGATAAACGTTATTTCACCGATTTTGATTCCGAATACGGCAGCAGCACGGATGGTTATGCCGATCAAAAAGTGCGTATTGCTTACTACCAACCGAATTACAACCTTGCCATTTCGGCAAAACAATTCCAGATTTTCGATGAAGTGGCCATTGGTCCATATCGTACTTTGCCGCAAATTGATTTCAATTATTACAAAAATAATTTGTGGAATAATTTGGATTTCAAACTCTTTTCGCAAGCAGCACGCTTTGATAATGACAGCATTCAGATGCCGAAAGCCTGGCGTTTCCATTTAGAACCGAGTTTAAACAAAACCTTATCCAATCGTTACGGCAGCATTAACTTTGAAACCAAACTTTACGCAACGCATTATCAGCAAAAGAATGGAAGGATTGCTTCTGATAATGAAAAGGTGGAACGTAGCGTAACCCGTGTATTGCCACAGTTTAAAGTGGAACTGCAAACGGTATTGGCATCCGATAAAACCCTGTTCAACGGTTATACCCAAACCCTCGAACCACGCGTGCAATACTTATATCGCCCTTATAAAAATCAAGGCAATATCGGACCTAAAAATCCGCAATATCTTGGTTTTGGTTACGATTCCACGTTATTGCAACAGGATTATTTCTCCTTATTCCGTGACCGTCGTTACAGCGGTTTGGACCGTATAGCCTCTGCCAATCAGGTAACATTGGGAGGGACTACACGTTTCTTTGATGTAGAAAAAGAAGAGCGCTTCAATTTTTCCATCGGACAAACCTTCTATTTAAAGCCGTCCCGCATTGATAATAACCCGAATAATAAAACCTCCGGCGCATCTTCATCATGGGCGTTGGAATCTAACTGGAAAATCAGCGACCAATGGCGTTGGCGCGCAAGTTATCAATATGAGCCGCAGTTAAAACAGGTTTCCTTGGCAAATACCGGGTTAGAATGGAATCCGCAAAAAGAGAATTTAATTCAGTTAACTTACCGTTACGCAAGCCAAAAATATATCGACCAAAATTTGACTGTCGGCGCTAATCGTTATAATCAGGATATTAAACAATTGGGCGTGCAAGCAGCGTGGGAAATCACCGACAATTGGGCGGTAGTCGGACGTTATTATCAGGATTTGGCGTTGAAGAAACCGGTGGAACAATACCTTGGTGTGCAATATAATTCCTGTTGCTGGAGCATCGGTGTCGGCGCCAGACGTTATGTCACCAGCCGCCAAAACCAAAAATATGACGAAATCTTCTATGATAACAGTGTCGGCGTCACTTTCCAGTTGCGCGGCTTCGGTAACGATCACAAAAATGGTATCGAAGAGTTATTAAAGCGCGGAAAATTGCCGTATTTACAAGCCTTCAGTCTTTACTAGAAAGGGAAAAAATAAAAAACCGTGAGTTATTCGGCTCATGGTTTTTTATTAGGTGCAACAACAAAAAGTGCGGTGGATTTTCTGATTTTTTTATTTTCTGGCAAGCGGAGGAACGAAACAAATGCCCATATCCCAAGGTTGTTCAATCCAGGTATTTTGCGGAATATCTACCACATAATTATCTACCAATTCCGCGCCGGCCGGTTTCGCGAAAACTGTCACAAGGCGGGCGTTCGGGTACATTTCACGAATGGCGCGCGCGGTATTACCGGTATCCACCAAATCGTCAATGATGATAAACCCTTCACCACCGTTCGCCAGTTGTGCGGCATGTAACACCTGTAATTCGCCTTGCGTGTCGTGGTTATAACTGGCAATACAAAGAGTTTCCACATGACGAATGCCTAATTCGCGTGCAAGTACCGCCGCCGGAAATAAACCGCCACGACTCACGGCAACAATGCCTTTCCATTGTGAAGCCGGAAGCAAACGTTCGGATAATTTGCGTGCGTGCATATGGAACATATCCCACGTCACAACATATTTTTCACTCATAAACACCCCTTGTCTGAAATTTTGCGGGCTGCGGGCGCTGCCAGGGAAATAAAAATGACGTTAGGATAACCCGAAATGGCATTTTATGCTATTATTTTCCTTAATTTTTTAAGGAGGAAATATGTCAGAAATACAAAAATTAACCCCGAATTTACTCTGGAAATGGTTCGATCAAATTTGTGCGATTCCCCATCCGTCTTATCAAGAAAATGCTTTGGCGGAATTCATCGTTAATTGGGCAAAAGGCAAGGCTTTTTACGCTGAACGCGATGAAGCGGGCAACGTATTAATTCGCAAACTGGCAACAAAAGGCATGGAAAATCGCCAAAAAGTTGCCCTTCAGGCGCATTTGGATATGGTGCCGCAAGCCAACGAAGGCAGCTCGCATAATTTTGCCACCGACCCCATTCAGCCTTATATCGACGGCGAATGGGTGCGCGCTACCAACACCACATTAGGCGCCGATAACGGCATTGGTATGGCGGCGACTTTAGCGGTGCTGGACAGTGACGACTTGCCGCATCCTGACTTGGAAGTGTTACTCACCATGACAGAAGAACGCGGCATGGAAGGCGCCATTGGGTTGCGCCCGAACTGGTTGCAAAGCGACATTATGATCAACACCGACACGGAAGAAAACGCGGAAATTTACGTGGGCTGCGCCGGTGGTGAAAACGCCAACATTTCGTTGCCCGCTGAATATGAAAGCAACCATTTCGCGCATAGTACGCAAATCGTGTTAAAAGGCTTACGCGGCGGACATTCCGGCTGTGACATTCATACCGGACGTGCCAACGCCATCAAATTGCTGGCCCGTTTCTTGGCAAAACTCGCACAAAATCAACCGCACTTTGATTTCGCTTTAAGCGATATTTGTGGCGGTTCCATTCGCAACGCCATTCCGCGCGAAGCTTTTGCCACTTTAAACTTCAACGGTGATGTGGACGGGCTGAAAAGTGCGGTGGAAAATTTCGGCGTTTTATTGAAAACCGAATTGGCATTAATTGAACCAAATCTTTCTTTCGAATTACAACCAATTGATAAGCCGATAAAGATTTTCACACCGTTAACCACAGAACGCATTATCCATTTATTAAATGTATTGCCGAATGGCGTAATTCGCAACAGCGACGTGTTGGAAAATATTGTGGAAACTTCGCTTAGCGTCGGCGTGTTAGAAACCGAAGAAAATCAGATTAAAGCCACCATTTTAGTGCGCTCGCTGATTGAAAGCGGCAGAGAATACGTTGCTGAAATACTGCAATCCTTGGCGCAGTTAAGCGGCGCAAAAGCTGAATTTTCCGGTTCTTATCCGGGCTGGGAGCCGCAAGCACATTCACCGATTGTGGATTTGACCTACAAAATTTATGCGCAAGTGCTGGGCTACGAACCGGCTATTAAAGTGATTCACGCCGGTTTGGAATGCGGTTTGCTGAAGAAAATTTACCCGAATATGGACATGGTTTCCATCGGTCCGACCATCAAAAATGCCCACTCTCCGGACGAAAAAGTCCACATCCCGGCAGTGCAAATTTTCTGGTCGTTAATCACCAAATTATTAGCCGAAATTCCGGTAAAATAAATTGATGTTCAGTAAAACAAGAAACCACTCAATTGAGTGGTTTTTTACTATGCTGCTCCAAAAGTGCGGCCATTTCCCATCATTTATAGTTAAACAACGTTCTTGCCAGGAAATCGGCGGTTTGGGGAAATAGCGCGTAGAATTTACGGGCAAAGGCAAGGGTGCGGGGTAAATTGATTTCACGTACATTTTTTCCCAACGCCGTGACGATTTTTTGTGCTACCAAATCCACCGGGATTAAAAAAGGCTTGATAGATTTTAGATAAGTCCCCTCAGGATCCGCCTGTTTGAAGAATTTAGTGGCGATTGGACCAGGATTGACGGTGGTGACAAATACACCTTTATCGGCCAGTTCCAAACGGATGGCGTCGGAGTAGCCGATCATGGCAAATTTACTGGCGGAATACAGGCTGGATTTGGCGGATGCTAAAAATCCCGACATAGAAACGATATTGACGATATGTCCACGCCCAAGTGCTTTCATTTTATGCCCGACAAGTTGGCAAAAAGTCATGCTGGCAAACACGTTCACTTCAAACATCTTGCGCGCCTCTTCCGTCGTCAGGCAATCAAAATCATCATACACCGCATAGCCTGCGTTATTGATCAACACATCTATCGCGCCATAACGCTGTTCAACCTCTTGTAAGCAGGCAGCAACAGCGCGTTCATCGCAAATATCCAGCTGCAAACAGGCTTTATGCGGATGAAACGCATACAGGTTTTCCAACAACGCTGCCTCTCTGCCAATTAAAATCAAACGGGCATCAGGCAGTTGTTTTACGATTGCCTGCGCCAAATCCCCACTGGCACCGGTGATAATGATGTTTCTCATAAAAAATGTCCTCGTTCCTATTCTAATTTTATAAACTTTGAAAATAACCGCACTTTAGCAAGAGCAAATACTTGAAGTGCGGTAAGAAAAAACATTATTTTTTTCCACCGCACTTTTGTTTATACCACGCCATAATAAACTCGGCGATTTGTTCAATATCGTTAATATCCAAGTGAGGCTTATGGGCGGTTAAAGGATAATCCGTGGCGACAGCCAGAACGTACTCGTCCATTTCCGGAAGCGGTTTGGTCATGTCTTTACGGTGTAACAATATCTTTTCGATGGGTTCTTGTTTGAAGCCTTCCACCAAGATCAGATCCGTCAACGCCTCGTCAAATTGCGTGCACAAATACGGCAGGGAAATATGTTGTTGCGGGGTTTCGGTCATCAGCGCCCAGCGTTGATCGCACGCCATAATCACTTGGCTGGCGCCGGCATCTTTCATGCGCCAGCTGTCTTTGCCCGGTTTGTCAATTTGTACGTCGTGATGGCTGTGTTTAATCACGGCGGGGCGCAAACCGAGCTGTTTTAATTGCGGGAGTAATTTTTCCAATAACGTAGTTTTGCCGCTGCCGCTGTAACCGGTAATGCCAAGCATAGGGAGCATAATGTTTCCTTGAAGAAAATTGAATGGACGGGCTGAATTATATAACAGCCTGGAAAAGAAAACGAACGGTGCGCGGGGATTTATAACCACCGCTGTTAGAAATATTGTAATTCATTGATATTTTTAAATATCTTGCCTTCCTCCGTTTACGGGGGACAAAACGCAATGCGTTTTGAGCGTTGGCTCTGCCAATGACCCCAAAGGGGTGAGCAAGTGAGTTTCCGAGCTTGCGAATAACGTGCCCGAAGGGCGGAAGGGGGGGGGATCTTGATGTTTTCACAAGATCATGCTTAAAAATTGAGATTTTACCCCCCTCAGGGCTTCGCCCGGCTCCCCCCGTGAACGAGGGGAGCCAAGTTTTTTCTTTTTATATAAACAGTTACAATGTTTCGAACAGGTGTGGATTTATAACACGCGCAATAACATCGGCTGATAGGCGGATTTGCGATTGAGTTTTTGCGCATACCAACGCACAGCGAAGAAAGAAAGTGCGGTGGAAATGAAGATAAAAAAGACGCTGACGAGCTCATGGGCAAACAACGAATCAAATAATAAAGTGCTGAATAATAAAGTAAATAGCGGTACGCAATACATGAGCAAGGCGGATTTGATTAAGGCATGTTCGGACAAGCCGATTTCCACCCGTTGCCCCACTTTCAGCGGCGTGATGGTCTCAATGGTGAAAATATGTTCGCCACGTGCGCCGCTGCCGGTTAATTCCGACAAGGCGGAATTGCCGCAGGCCGATTTTGCCGCGCAAGCGCCGCAGGCACTTTGTGATTGGCATTTCACTTTTGCTCTGCCAGATTCGTACTCAACAACGACCGCACTTTCAGTTAACATAATCGCCTGCTATTTTCTGAATTTAATGTCTTGCACAATGCGTTTTGCCGTGGAAATCGGCAGTTGCCCGATAATGGTCACTTCTTTGTTTTCCATGCTTTCGGTATAAATCGTGTAAGCGCCCTGCCGCCACGTGTTATCCTGCTGCGTGGATTCGGCAATTTTATCGGAAACATATAAGGTGAAAGAAAATAAACCGTCGCTATAAAGTTGCGATTCGATTTTCTCTTCGCCGTCCAATTCAATGCTACGATTCACTAATTTAAACCCTTGTGGAAGCCAGCCGGGCTGCCATTTAAACGCGGGGGGATTATTGGCTTTTTGATCCATTAACAACGGCGGGAAAACGACGCGGTTCAAATACGCCGGCAAGCTGGACAACTCATTGCCGATATACAAATTTACCACGCGGAACTGATCCAACAAATTGCCTTCACGGTCGAGCATATCGGTGCGTAATAACAGGTGATTTTCTTCGTCAATAAACGCCAGATACTGATAACGGAAATCGTCTTTCGGCAGAATTCGGATGGTTTGCACCACATGATCCGCCACGCGGTTGCGCCCGATATTCACGAAATCATAATATTTTTCCAATGCATCAAAATTGGCACGCGACAACGGCGGTAAATTATCAATAATGCCGGAGCCGTTAATGGTAAACGCCTGGTAGTTCGGCTGGAAATAACTGATTAAATTCTCCCGTTGCACAATTTCTTGTTGCGGACCGTCCAGCGTAACCAGTTGAGCATAGGTTTTACCGTCGGCGACAAAATGACGATAGCGCAGAGAATCCATATTCGACGGTGTGGTTTGCACGAAAGAAAACTCGTAATTTAACTGTTGTGTGGCTTTTTTCATTTCATCTAAAAGTTGCTTCGGCGAAAGATTCTCCTGAGCCACGGAAAGAAGAGAACAGCTCAACAATAAGAAAAGTATGGTGGTTTTTAGAAGCGTTTTTAACATTTTCAAATTCCTAATAAACAAATTCACCACCAAAATTGGTGGTGAATTTTCAGCAAACAGTTATACCGGAAAACATATTATTTATTTTGCGTGGGTTTGTTCCAAACTTAAAGAATCGCCGTAAACCCGACGTTGTAATTCGTAACTTTGTAACATCGCACCGATCCGTTTATTTTTTTGTTCCAACTGCTCGGTAGTAATCACATCTTTGCTCGGTGCATTATAGCTCACTTCCTGCACACCGTTGTTAAACGGTAATGTTTGCAACACCGGGGTATCCGCCACATTTTGCACTGCAGACTTGCTGTTCAACGATTGCACGCCCAACACCGCCACTAAGCAGACGCTTGCCGCCACGGCGACCTGTGTCATCGGCGCAAACCATGATTTGAGTTTTTGCATAAACGGGGAAGATTCGACTTCTTGCGGTAATGGTTGGGAAACGGTCGGTGGTGCAATGACAATTTCTTCATCCGCAATCAGACTTTCCATTTTCGCAGTGAAATCAGCACCTAAGAAAACATTTGTCTCCTGACGCATCACCGCGCGAATTGTATGAAAATTCGCCCAGCTTTCTTGCAATTCCGCATCTTGGCATAATTGCTCGGTGAGTTCACTGCTGACTTGCTCACCGTCAATATATGCTGAAAGTAACTCTTTTTGCATTTTCGTACTCCGACTAACCGTAGTTGTGTTGCTGTTTATTAACGTTGTAAAAGCGGTTTGACCTTGCTTTCAATAATTTCGCGCGCTCTGAAAATCCGCGATCTGACGGTTCCCACCGGGCAATCCATGATTTCCGCAATTTCTTCATAACTTAATCCTTCGATTTCGCGTAAAGTAATTGCCGTGCGTAAATCTTCCTGCAAACTTTTGATCGTATCAAATACAATCTTTTTCAATTCATTGGATAACATTTCATTTTCGGGTGTATCCACATCCCGTAAATTTGTCCCCACATCGTAGGATTCCGCATCTTCAGCCAAAATATCTTCATTTGGCGGGCGACGTCCCTGTGCGGTTAAGTAATTTTTTGCCGTATTTACTGCAATTCTATATAGCCAAGTGTAGAAAGCGCTATCACCACGAAAAGAATCAATAGAACGATATGCTTTTATAAATGATTCTTGTACAACATCAGGAATATCATTCGGTGAAATATACCGAGTCAGTAGTCCAGCCACTTTATTTTGATAACGCGATACCAATAAGTTAAAAGCTTTCTTATCTCCCTGCTGCACCCTCTCTACCAAAGCTTGATCTGTTAGCTGTTCAGCCATATAACCTCATAATCACGTCTAACAAGCTTTAATTTCAAAGCCAGCAAGCCCTTGTAATGCGTTAGACGAAGTGAAAGAAAAAAAGTTCAGTCTCTTTATAAAAAACAAAATTGAGAACTAATTCATTATAAATCAATTTGTTAAATTTAATTTTTGTTGAATTTCCGCCACCATTTGGCACAATTCCGGGTCGTCGATCGTGCCGTTATTAAAAAACCACGAAAACAATTGTAAGTCGGAACACGCCAGCAAACGCACAAAAACCGCCTTCTGTTGTTCGCTTAATTGGGCAAAATGTTGCTGATAAAAAGGCATAATCACTTTATCCAACTCCAGCATGCCACGCCGGCAATCCCACTCAATGCGAAACGGATCATAATGTTTCATTTTGATCTCCTTACTCACTATAGCTGGAGAATTATATAATCAGTGCGACGTTTGCGAAAATAAATTAATCACCAACACGCCGCAAATAATCAACCCCATACCGATTAAACCGGCGGTATCAATTTTCTGCCCGAAAGCGAAATACGCCACAATCGCCGTCAGCACGATGCCCACGCCCGACCAAATGGCATACACCAAGCCCACCGACAGGGTACGAAAAATAATGGAAACAAAATAAAATGAACAACCATAAAAAGCCAGCGCGACAAGGGTCGGTAAGAGCTTGGTAAAGCCGTCGCTCACTTTCAGCAGGTTGGTCGCGACAATTTCCAAACAAATGGAAATCGCCAATAAAATCCAAGGATTCATGTTTTCCTCACACAAAAGTGCGGTCGGAAATTCAATTAAAAATTCGACCGCACTTTTTTCCGTTTGCTATACGTTAATTTGGCTTTTCAAAAAATCCACCAACTGATCTTTGGCAATCATCTGTTTTTCTCCGGTGCGACGGTTTTTATATTCGATTTCGCCGTTTGCCAGATTTTTCTCGCCGATGACGATCATGTGCGGCACGCCGATGAGTTCCATGTCGGCGAACATCACGCCCGGGCGTTCTTTGCGGTCATCGAAAATCACTTCCACGCCTTGCGCCTGTAAAGTGCGGTATAAATCTTCGGCGAATTGTTGCACGCTTTCCGATTTGTACATATTCATCGGCACAATCGCTACGGTGAACGGCGCAATGGCGTCGGACGGCCAAATAATACCGCGTTCATCGTGATGTTGTTCGATCGCGGCGGCAACCACGCGGGTTACGCCGATACCGTAACAGCCCATGGTAACCACCATCGGGCGACCGTCTTCGCCTTGCACGGCGGCGTTCATGGCTTGGGAATATTTGTCGCCTAATTGGAAAATATGCCCCACTTCAATGCCGCGTTTAATCAACAGCGTACCTTTGCCGTCCGGGCTCGGATCGCCTTCCACTACGTTACGAATGTCGGCGATTTTCGGCAACGCCACATCACGTTCCCAGTTAATGTTGAAATAATGCTTACCGTCAATATTCGCGCCCGCGCCGAAATCGCTCATTAACGCCACACTGCGGTCAATAATCACCGGAATGTTTAAGTTGACCGGACCAAGCGAGCCCACGCCGGCGCCGATTTTCGCTTTAATGGCGGCTTCGTCGGCAAATTCAAGAGGAGAAGCCACTTCCGCCAGTTTTTCCGCTTTTACTTCATTTAATTCATGGTCGCCGCGAATGATTAACGCCACCAACGGCTGTTCTTCGCTTGCGCCTTTCACAATCAAGGTTTTCACGGTTTTTTCAATCGGCAGATTGAACTGTTCCACCAATTCTGCAATGGTTTTTGCCTTCGGCGTATCCACTAATTCCATGGCTTTGGTCGGTTGCGCATGTTCGCCGACGGCAATGGCTTCGGCAAGTTCGATATTCGCCGCGTAATCGGATTCGGTGGAGAAAATCACGTCGTCTTCGCCGCTGTTGGCAAGCACTTGGAACTCATGAGACGCGCTGCCGCCGATGGAGCCGGTGTCCGCCTGCACGGCGCGGAAATCCAAGCCTAAGCGGGTGAAAATGTTGCTGTAGGTTTGGTACATCACATCATAGGTTTCCTGCAAACTTTCTTTTGACGTATGGAAGGAATAGGCGTCTTTCATTAAAAATTCACGCCCGCGCATCACGCCGAAACGCGGACGCACTTCATCGCGGAATTTGGTTTGAATTTGATACAAATTGAGAGGAAGTTGACGATAAGAACTCACTTCGCGACGCACTAAATCGGTGATCACCTCTTCATGGGTCGGGCCTAACACGAAATTACGGTTGCCGCGGTCTTCAAAGCGCAACAATTCCGGGCCGTATTGCTCCCAACGACCGGATTCCTGCCACAACTCCGCCGGTTGTACCACCGGCATTTCCACTTCGATGGCGCCACTTTTGTTCATTTCGTCACGAATAATATTTTCGACTTTCTTTAATACGCGAAGCCCGGTCGGCAACCAGTTATACAAACCGGACGCGAGGGGGCGAATCATGCCCGCACGCAACATTAATTGGTGGCTCACTACCGCCGCTTCCGCCGGGGTTTCCTTTAAGGTGGATAATAAATATTTACTTGTACGCATTGAATTACCTATAATTCTGAGAACTTAGAAAATGAGAAAAAAATTGGCGATAGTGTATCTAATGCGTAAGCAAAAGCAAGCAGGAAATCAGGTTTCGCGCCTTTTCGCCGCGATTTCATCCGCCAATTTCAGCGCACAAAAGGAATAATCATGTCAGCCCTTTATCAAGCCCTTCCCGCCGTCGATAAATTACTCAAAACCTCGCAGGGTGAACAGCTGGTGGCGGAATTCGGTCACAGCGCCACCGTCAATATGTGCCGCGACCTTTTACAACAGGCGCGCGAACACATAAAACGCCACGAAAACCTACCGCACTTTTTGCAGAATACGGACGCCACTTTTCAGCATCTCAAGCAGCAGCTTCTGCTACAACAACAGGTGAACATTAAAACCGTTCACAATTTAACCGGCACGGTGCTGCACACCAATCTCGGGCGCGCCTTATGGTCGCCGACGGCGCAACAGGCGGCGCTGGATGCCATGCAGGGCAATGTGGCGTTGGAATATGATTTAAGCGCGGGCGAGCGCAGCCATCGGGATAACTACATCAGCGCCTTAATGCAGCAACTGACGGGCGCGGAAGCCGCCTGCGTGGTGAATAATAATGCGGCGGCGGTATTGCTGATGCTGGCGACCTTCGCCCAAGGCAAAGAAGTAATTATCTCCCGTGGCGAGCTGATTGAAATCGGCGGCGCGTTCCGCATTCCCGACATCATGGCGCAGGCGGGCTGCAAGCTGGTGGAAGTGGGCACCACCAATCGCACCCATTTAAAAGATTATCGCAACGCAATTAACGAAAATACCGCCTTTTTAATGAAAGTTCACAGCAGTAACTATCAAATTTGCGGTTTTACCCACGCTGTTGACGAGCAGGAATTGGTGGATCTGGGCAACGAATTCGGCATTCCGGTCATCACCGATTTAGGCAGCGGCGCGCTTATGGATTTGAAACCGTTCGGCTTGCCGGAAGAACCCACCGTGCAGGAAAAATTGCAGCACGGCTTGGATTTGATTTCCTTCTCCGGCGACAAATTGCTGGGCGGTCCGCAGGCGGGCATTATTGTGGGCAAAAAAGCGCTCATTCAACAGCTGCAAGCCCACCCGCTCAAACGCGTGCTGCGTTGTGATAAAGTCACCCTTGCCGGGCTGGAAGCCACTTTACGCCTCTATTTACAACCGGAAAAAATCACCGAAAAACTGACCGCACTTTTATTGCTCACGCAGCCTGTGGAACGCTTACAGGCACAGGCGGAGCAACTTAAAGCGCGGTTGGAAAATCGTTTGAATACCGATTATATGATTGCCGTTGAACCGAGCGAGGCGCAAATCGGCAGCGGTTCTCAGCCGTTGGCGCGGATTCCGTCGGTGGCAGTGACCATTACGCCGGCAAACGAAAAAACGCTGGCGAAAACCACCGCACTTTTCGCCCGTTTGTTGGCATTGCCGCAACCGGTTATCGGGCGTATTGAACGGGATAAAATTTGGTTGGATTTACGCAGTTTGGCGAACCTTGATCGCCTTCTGGACAGCTTGGAGACATTATGATTATCGTTACCTCCGGACACGTTGACCACGGCAAAACCGCCCTTTTGCAAGCCCTCACCGGCACCCATACGGCGCACCTGCCGGAAGAAAAGAAACGCGGCATGACCATTGATTTGGGCTACGCGTATTTGCCGTTAAACGATCAGATTCTCGGCTTTATCGACGTGCCGGGGCACGAACGCTTCCTCGCCAATATGCTGGCGGGGCTGGGCGGCATTCACTACGCCATGCTTATCGTTGCCGCCGACGAAGGCGTGCAGACGCAAACCATCGAGCATTTAAGCATTTTAAGCCTGTTACAGTTACAGGAAATCATGGTGGTGATCACCAAAGCCGACCGTGCCGACGCGGCACAAATCGAGGCGTTGGAAAATCAACTGCGCCAACAATACGCCGTGTTGGCGAACAGCCCATTTTTCGTTACCTCCGCCACCACCGGTCAGGGCATTGATGCCTTGCGCGATCATTTGGCGCAGCTGGCGGAATTGTCGGAAGTAGAGAAACCTTTCCGTTACGCCATCGACCGTATTTTCACTATCAAAGGCGCCGGCACGGTGGTGACGGGCACAGCATTCGCGGGCAAAGTCAGCCTGGATGACGAATTGTATTTGAGCAACGGGCAAAAAGTGCGGGTAAAAAATATCCACGCACAAAACGAACAAAACAATATCGGCTTGGCGGGGCAACGCTTGGCGTTAAATATTAATCTGGATTTCGACCGCACTTTAATTACGCGCGGCGATTGGCTGTTCTCCCAAGCACCCGGCAAACCGACGGATCGCATCACCGTTTGGCTGGAAAGCCAAATGGCGTTAAACGAAAGCCAGCCGGTGCATATTTATCACGCCGCATCGCACACCACGGGCAAACTCACTTTGTTACAACAACAAAAGCTCGCCCCGCAACAACAGGCGTTGGCGGAGCTGATTTTGGAACAACCGCTGTTTTTGGCGTACGGCGATAAAATCATTCTGCGCAACAGCAATTCCACCGCCGTACTTGGTGGCGCCAAAGTGATTGAAATCGATTCGCCGAAACGACACAAACGCACGGAAGCGCGTTTTGATTATTTACGCCGACTGATTCAGGCGGAAACGGCGCAAAAACGCACCGCACTTTATTTGCAAAATCACGCGGTGGAAGCGCAAAAGCTCATGTGGATTGAGCAACTAACGGACGCGCAACTGGACGCCATTGTGCAACAAAACGGTGATATTCGCTTCCAGAGCTGGTGCTTTAACGCCGATTATCGCGCGCAACAAACGGCAAAATTATTGACCGCACTTGCTCAATATCATGAGCAGCACCCCGACCAACTCGGCTTGGGCAAAGCCCGCTTATATCGCATTGCGGCGCTGAATCAGCCGGAAAAACTGATTTATCATTTTATCGACGAATTATTGGCAGAAAATCAACTGCAAAAAACCCGCGGCTGGTTGCACACCGTCGATCACAAAATTCAATTTAACGAACAAGAACGCGCATTATGGCAGCAGGTTCTCGCCCAATTCGAGCAACATAACGGACAAGCCTTGTGGGTACGCGATCTTGCCAATATATTAGGACAGGAAGAAAGCGCCATGCGCAATTTCCTCTATAAAGCGGGCAAACTGGGCTATTTAACCGCCGTGGTGAAAGACCGTTTCTTCCTCACGGAGAACATTTACGCCTTCGCCCGCTTAATCAAACAGCTGACCGCCGGAAAAGAAGGTTTTTCGGTGAACGAACTGCGCGACGCCTTACAATTCGGACGCAAAATGACCGTGCAACTGGTGGAATATTTCGACCGTTGCGGCTTCCTGCGTCGCAAAGGCAATATTCACGTTTTACGCGATGCGGACGTGTTTGATTTATAAAAGTGCGGTCATTATTTTCAATGTTTTTCAACAACAGGAGCTTCCATGAAGAAATTACTCATTGCCACCCTCATCGCCGGCAGCCTGATGCTCACCGCCTGCGACGATAAAGAAAAAACCGCGCTCACCGAGCAAGTGCAAAAACAGGCACAAACCATTGAACAACTCAATGAGCAGGTGAAAACATTAGAGAAACAGGTGTTGGATTTAGCCGAAAATCAAACGATTCGGGTTGAGCCGGAAGTGCTGTTTGAAAAATCGGAAACCATCAAGTTTGATAAAAAATCTGCCGACAGCTATGCGCCGGAAAGCGCTGAAGCAAAAGTCAGCGTGAAAACCTTAAAAACCGGCGAAGATTGGTTAACGGATTTACTCTTAAATGAGTTAATCCTGCAATTCACCGCAAGCGGTCAAGTTAAAATCGAGAATAAACAACAATTTGTGGAATGGTTACAAACCCTTTACACGGACAGCGTTAAAGAAGTTAAAGATAACGAAATGATTGGCAGCAGCACTGAGTTCAGTGTGAAATATCTCGGACAACGGGAAAACATCGCCACCTTCACCATCAATTATTCCGGCTATTCCGGCGGTGCGCACGGTATGTATTCCACACAATTCCTTAACATCGATTTGGCGAAAAAAGCCTTGCTGGATATTGATGATGTCATCAACCCGGATCAGCATCAAAAACTAAAAGACCTCTTATGGGACGCTTACCGCGACAGTAATAATGAAGCGGAACCTTTTACCCTGAAAGACGGGGGATTTTACGTGCCAAAAGATTTTTACTTCTCCCGTAATGGCGTAACCTTCGTTTACCCGCCTTATGCCATCGGCAGTTTTTCGGAGGGAGAAAAAGAGCTGACGATTTATTGGTGGCAGTTGAAAGAAAACAACTTGATCAACCCGCAATTTAGCTCGTTAGCAGAATCGGTTATCGAATAACCAAGCAAAAATCCCCAAGCGCAAACTTGGGGATTTTTTTAATTATCCAGTTCCAAACTCACCACGTTCGGCTCGTTTTTCAGCAATAAATACAACTCCTGAATGGTGGCTTTGTCGTTGATGGAACAGCGAATGGTCAGTTTGGTTTCGCCGTTGGGCTGATCTTTCACGTTGATGTTTTCGATGGAGTGGTTGTTGTTATGCAACAACTGCACGAATTGCGCAATGGCGTTGGGTGAAAGCAATGTGGCGTTGATTCGCGTTTTTTTCTTTTTGTCACGATGGCGCACCCAGTTATGCACATACGGACTTAAGCGAATGGCGATCAAAATCATGATGGTGGCGACCATCGCGTCAAAATAAAAACCTGCGCCGGAGGCAATGCCGATGCCTGCTGCCGCCCAGATAATCGCCGCCGTGGTTAAGCCGGAAATGGCGTCGTTATGTTTACGCAAAATCACACCGGCACCAAGGAAACCGATGCCGCTAATCACTTGCGCCGCCAAGCGCATCGGGTCGGTACGGATATTTTCCGACACCTGCGCATAATGTTCCGCCGATTGAATGGAGACAATGGTTAGCACACAAGTGGTGACCGCAATAATCATGCAGGTTTTCACCCCCACGGGCTTGGCTTTCAGTTCCCGTTCCAAGCCGATAATGCCGCCCAGAATCATCGCAAACGCCATTTTGGCGAAAATAAAAAAGTGGCTGTCGCGCGCCGACGCTTCAATAAAATTTAGTAAATCATTCATGTTAAATCGTTAATTTAAGTAATTGATAGAGTTCTCTTAGTTCGTTTTGGGTTAACGTGCGGTAAGTTTTCGGCATCAAATTCAGCAGGTTGAAACCCGCCAATTGATAACGAATCAGACGCAACTTCGGAAACCCGATATGCGCCGTCATTCTGCGCACCTGCCGATTGCGCCCTTCATAAATCTTCACCTCCGGCCACGCGGTGGGAATATGTTTACGTTCGCGAATAGGCGGAATGCGTTGACATAAAAAAATCCGGCTCGGAAATCAACCGCACTTTTGCAGATTTTCGCCTTGCTTTTTTGTCGCTGAAGAGATGCCGGTTGCATAAGATTTAAGTAAGTTAAAACTTAGACATACTTTACACCAAATTCGCAGAAAGTTTAAATTCCCCCCATTTTAATTGAACCGATTGCGCAAATTTTTCTCTTTAGCGTTTTATTCGGTAGTTTATGGGCTTTTCCGCTTGTTTAAATCGCTTTTTATTAAAATTTATTTTTTTATTCTAAAAGCAAATAAATTAAATAGAATAAAAATCTGAAAAATAAAAATTATTTATCAAAAAATAACGTAAATTTTATAAATTTAGTGATTTATCTCTATTGACTCCTATTTTTATTCGTCTATATTGAGCGCCTAACCTTTTTAACCTTTCCATTTTTAACTTCATTTATAATTTTCATAGGTGTTCGTATGACACACACAGCACAAAAACGCGAAACTTTCTCCGGACGACGGGCATTTATTTTTGCTGCTATCGGTTCGGCGGTCGGTCTGGGCAATATCTGGCGTTTTCCCTATGTAACCTACGAAAATGGCGGTGGCGCCTTTATCATCCCTTACATCGTGGCATTATTAACCGCAGGGATCCCGTTATTATTTTTGGATTATGCCATCGGGCATAAATTCCGCGCCTCTCCGCCATTGGCATACCGCAAACTCAGAACCGGTTTTGAAACATTTGGTTGGTGGCAAGTGATGATTAACGTGATCATCGGGCTTTATTACGCCGTCATCCTCGGCTGGGCGGCAAGTTATACCTATTATTCCGTTACTTCTGCCTGGGGCAGCAACCCTGTCGATTTCTTCCTGCACGAACATATTAAAATGGCAGATGAAGTGGCGTTCAATCTGGATTTCGTCGGCACGGTTGTTGGCCCGTTACTTGCCGTTTGGCTAATTACTTTATTGATTCTATCCCTCGGTGTACAAAAAGGCGTTGCGCGCACTTCTGTGATTTTTATGCCGATTTTAGTCATCATGTTTGTCACTTTAATGGTTTATTCCTTATTTTTACCGGGCGCAGAAAAAGGGCTAGATGCCTTATTCTCGCCGGATTGGGATAAATTAAAAGACCCGAGCGTCTGGATTGCCGCTTACGGACAAATTTTCTTCTCCCTTTCCATCTGTTTCGGTATTATGGTCACCTATGCTTCCTATTTGAAAAAAGAATCGGACTTAACCGGTGCCGGCTTAGTCGTAGGCTTTGCCAACAGCAGCTTTGAGGTGCTGGCGGGTATCGGCGTATTCTCCGCCTTAGGTTTCATTGCCGCTGCCAACGGACACGATGTGAGCGAAGTAGCAAAAGGCGGCATAGGTCTCGCTTTCTTTGCCTTCCCAACCATCATTAACCAAGCACCATTAGGGCAATTATTAGGCGTGCTATTCTTCGGTTCCTTAGTTTTCGCAGGCTTAACCTCATTTATTTCCGTATTGGAAGTGATTATTTCTGCCGTCCAGGACAAATTACGCCTACGCCGCGTCCATGCCACGTTTTTAGTGGGTTTACCAATGATGGTGGCTTCTACGCTCTTATTCGGCACCGCCGCCGGCTTGCCGATGCTCGACACCATGGATAATTTCGTGAATATGTTCGGTATCGTCGCCGTGGCATTCTTCTCCTTATTCTCCATCATTATGAGCGGCAGATTAAAAGAACTGGGCGAACACTTAAACGAAACCGGTTCCTTCAAAGTGGGCATGATTTGGAAAGCCTTTATTGTCATCACCACCGGCGTACTGGCTTTCATGCTATACAAAGAAGCCGGCAAAGTGCTCACCAACGGCTATGAAGGCTATCCGGACCGGTTCGTCAACACCTTCGGCTGGGGCATGGCAATTGCTTTGGTGATCATCGCCTTCCTGCTTTCCCGCCTGCCGTGGAAACACTTAACGCAAACACAAGGAGAAAAATAAGATGTCAACCAATGCAATTATCATGATGGCTGTTGCACTCATCATTATCTGGGGCGGCTTATTGGTTTCCGTCATCAGATTACCGAAAGAATAACTGTGCGAATCCATTCCAGTGTAAACCTATCTTTGGCAACGTATCCGCAACACTTGTCCTATCAATAGTGTGAGCGTGTTTTGTTTATATTCATATAACAGTCTGACTTTCAGAAACATCTTAAAAAAACAGTCTGATAAACTAATTAAAACTTGCAGAAGGAAAACCCCATGATCACCCAAAATTCAAACAACAATGTGTTGATTTAATGCTTAAACAAAATCATATCATATTTCAGGTCAGCAAAATGAATTAGTCAGCACGTCGGCACTGCAACGCTGAATAATAAAGCAACAAGGCATAACGTCAGACAAATTGGACGTTATTTTGAGATTCATCGTTCCACCCTGTTTAGTTGTAAGAAAGCCAAACCGAATTAGAGCGTATCAGGACATTCAAGCGAAAATTATCTGTCTGCTTCCGGAGAATAGGGAAATTTACGGTTCACGTCGGTTAACCTGGACATTATGGCAAATGGGGTGGAAAATAGGGCGTGATAAAACCCGTAAACTGATGATGGATTTACGATTGAGGTTCCATTATCCGCGTCAGAAGTTTTATTGGCATAGTAGACAAAATAGTTGGTAAAAAGTGGGTTAAGACCTTATAGTACGAGGCTTTAACCCACTTTTTTGAATT
>NZ_NRDF01000018.1 GCF_003130205.1 Aggregatibacter actinomycetemcomitans | reverse complement strand
CAGTCTGTCGTAGATAAACTCAATCTAAGACCACGAAAGTGTTTAGGCCGGAAAACACCTTATGAGGTTTACTTTAAAAAATTGTTGCACTTGGTTTGACAATTCAAGAGTAAAAATTATTAAATTAAATCTAAATATCACATTGTTAACATGTCAAAACGAAAAGAAAGGTCATCTTGCAATAATCTTCAGAACATCAAACTATTGTTGAGTATTTATAAGCGGATAGTACCATTAGTAATATATCCATTACTATAATGCAGATCATTTTTATTCATCATTTCGCCTTTGGATTTACCTACAGGCCGATTTTAAGTTCCTCTTTTGTGCCCTACCCGTGATGATGGACCTTAGCGATTGTTCCGTCTATATAGGTATATTCCATATCGACATCATCATATGGAAAACAGTTGACTAAGATCTATCGGCGATAGTGTTGTGAACATTATTCCAATTGCCAAACTCGACAGCTGGATTGCACCAGGGCTATTCTACGAAAAATCCACAGTACTGCTTTGAAGGGAAAACAGTTATCCTCGGTGTAACAGCCTACACCGCTTGTCTTCGCATAAGTTCGATTTTACCCATTGGACACCAGTTAGGGAGTATCTAATCATAACTGTATGATAAAAATAATATCTAAATGCTTATAGGTGTTAGTAGTAAGAAAATTTGTAATGCAAGAATATTATTTCCTCTTCAAGTTTGAGTATTTAATAGCTTTTTGTGAGTCTAAGAAGTATACATGTCGGAAAATAGAGTGGTGTTTTCACATTTTAAAAAGTTAATGTAAAAGCTAAAGGCAGGATAGCGATACGAGCCTAAAAGTGATACACCTTGCTGAAATATATGTTCTGTGCGTAACCAGTATGCTATCAAGAAGTTTGATAAATGATAATATCCACACAGATTTTTAATAGTTGTTCAAATCACGCCTGCCAGCGTTTAAAAATCAATGAGGTATTCACGCCGCCGAAAGCAAAATTATTGTTCATCACATAATCCGTTTCGATATGGCGCCCGTCCCCTTGAATGTAATCCAATTTGCCGCAGCGCGCATCAATATTATCCAGGTTGATGGTCGGCGCAAACCAGGCGTCGCGCATCATTTCAATGGAAAACCAGGATTCCAGCGCGCCGCACGCACCGAGGGTATGCCCTAAATAGCTTTTTTGCGAGCTTAACGGCACCTTGCCAAACACCGCTTCCGTCGCCAAGGTTTCGGCAATATCCCCTTGTTCCGTCGCCGTGCCGTGTCCGTTGACATAGCCGATTTTTTGCGGCAGCAACCCGGCATCTTTTAATGCCAATTCCATGCAGCGTTGCATGGTGTCTTTTTGCGGGCGGGTGACGTGTGCGCCGTCGCTGTTTGCGCTGTAGCCCACCACTTCCGCAATAATATTCGCCCCGCGTGCCAGGGCGTGTTCCAGTTCTTCCAGCACGAAAATCCCCGCCCCTTCGCCGATCACCAAGCCATCACGATCGTTATCATAAGGGCGCGGTGTTTTACTCGGATTATTCACATTGCGACTTGCCGCATACAACGAATCAAACACATAAACTTCCGACGGGCAAAATTCCTCAGCGCCGCCGGCAAGCATCATGGGAATCAAGCCGTATTTGATGGATTCATAGGCATAACCAATGCCCTGACTGCCGGAAGAACAAGCGCTGGAGGTGGGAATAATACGCCCCGTTAAGCCAAAGAAAATGCCGATATTGGCGGCGGTGGTGTGGGGCATCATACGCACATAGGTGTTGGCGTTGAAGCCGTCGGATTTGCCGGTCATCAGGAGCTCGGCGGCATCTTTAATATCATTCGTGGAACCGGTGGAAGAACCGCACGCCACGCCCATTCTGCCGTCTTTGAGATAGGCAAGAATATCGCCGTTTTCGTCCAGTAAATCGGCACTCGCCAGCGCGCGTTCGGCGGCTTCAACAGCGAATTGCGACACCCGCCCGAGGCTGCGTAATTGTTTGCGGTTCCAATGTGACGGCGGCTGATAATCATGAATTTCCGCGCCTAAACAGGCTTCCAGTTCAGGATAACGTTCCGCCCAATCCGCTTTGGCTTGCACGGCGTTTTGTTTGCGTTGGAACGCCGTTTTAATGTCCTGCCATGTTTTGCCGAAGGCGGTAACGGCGCCAATGCCGGTAATCACAACTCGTTTCATCTTTTTTTCTCGTTATTCAATTAGCAAATAGGTCAGCACAAACCGCCGTTCACGGCGATCACTTGGCGGGTAACATACGCGGCTTTTTCATCCATCAGGAAATTCACTGCGTGTGCCACTTCTTCAGGATCGCCCATGCGCCCGACGGGAATCATTTTCAGGATCTCATCAATAGGCACATTTTCATCTAAAATATCCGTATCAATTAAGCCCGGCGCCACGCAATTCACGGTAATCTTGCGTTTCGCCAGTTCCATCGCCAGCGCTTTCGCCGCGCCGATAATACCGGCTTTGGAGGCGCTGTAATTGACCTGACCGCGATTGCCGATTAAGCCCGACACGGAGGTAATGCACACGATGCGTCCCGCTTTACGACGGCGAATCATCGGCATCATGATCGGGTGTAGCACATTATAGAAACCGTCCAGATTCGTGCGCAAAACCCGATCCCAATCCTCATCGGTTAACGCCGGGAAGGCGTTATCACGGGTCAATCCCGCATTCAGCACCACACCGTAATAAGCGCCATGGGCTTCCACATCGGCGGTAAGCGCGTCTGCGACCGCACTGCGGCAGCTAACGTCAAACTGTAACACGCGGGCATTTTGCCCCAGTTCACGCACGGACTGCGCCACCGCTTCCGCTTCTTCCACACGGCTGCGGCAATGCACCACAATGTTAAATCCTGCCTGCGCCAAACGTAAGGCAATGGCTTTGCCGATGCCGCAGCTGGAACCTGTAATTAAAACTGTTTCGCTCATATGATTTCCTTAGATTGCATAAAAAGTGCGGTGGTTTTTGGCGGTAAATTTACACCTGCGGTCGGAACACGTTCAATGCGCCTTCCACAATCACCTGTTGGCTGACCGCATCAATTAATTGGCTATCAAACACGCCGAAACCCGTGGCATCTTCAATGGAAAGCTTAATTTGAATGCGTAATTTGCTGCCGATGGCAATGTCCGGCTGATGAATACTGAGTTTGCGTGAGCCGATCCAATAGCCCAAGGTGATGGGTTTGCCGGCACGCACGCATTTGCAACCTGCCCAGGCGGCAACCCCTTGCGCCATGATTTCTGCGCCAAGAAAACTTGGCAACCGATTGTCTTTAACCAACAGGTTATCGGGACGCACTTCCGCTTCCGCCACTAAGAAATCGTCCCCGAAATCCGTGACCCGATCCAATAAAATCATTTTGCCGCTATGTGGCACCAAAGGCGCAATGTCGGTGATGGGGCAAGTTAAATCAAGCATCTCGTTCTCCTAAAATCAGCACCGTGTTATTGCCGCCGAAAGCAAAAGAACTGCTCGCGCCGATACGGGGTTCGCCGCGCCAATGGCTGTGTTCGTCGGTAATAGCAATTTTCGGCAACGCGGGATCCGCCTGTTTGTCCCACAATTGCGCCGGCAATTTGCCCTGCGGGTTCAGTTTGCGGTCGATGATGCCCCATAAAATCGCGGCTTCCACTGCACCGGCGGCGCCGAGGGTGTGTCCGGTGTAAGGTTTGGTGGTGGTGCAAGGCGTGTTGTCGCCGAAAACCTGATGCACCGCCAAACTTTCCATTTGATCATTATGCACCGTTCCCGTGCCGTGCAAATTGATCCAGCCAATGGCATCGGCGCTTAGTTCAGAAGACACCAACGCGGCGCGAAACGCGCTGATTGCGCCCTCGCCTTCGGGGTGCGGGGAAGACATATGATAAGCATCGCTGCTGGCGCCGTAGCCCAGCAATTGAATCGCCGTGTCATCTAATTTTTCCCGACTCATGACGAAAACGGCGGCGCCTTCGCCGAGATTAATCCCGTCGCGGTTCACGGAAAGCGGATTGGAACGCTTATCGGATAAGGCGGATAAAGAACCGAAACCGCTGATGGTGAGAGGCGAAAGCTCATCTACACCGCCGCAAATGACCGCATCACATAAAGCAGCGTTCAACAAACGCGCCGCGCTAATCAGCGCTTTGGCGCCGGAGGTGCAGGCGGTGGAAATGCCGTAGCTCAATCCCTGCAAGCCGTATTGATAGGCAACGAAATCGGAAGGCGCGGAAAAATATTGCTGCTGTTGTTTAAACTCCACACCAGACCAATCATCATGACCGACGGCATATTTAAACACCGGCACGTTTTCGTCCACACCGGTGGTGGAGGTGCCGATAACCACGGCAATGCGTTGGCGTCCGAAGCGGGCAATCGCCTGTTCGATTTGCGGTTCAATTTGTGCTAAACAATGCCACAACAGCTGATTGTTGCGACTTTGATGTATCGCCGGCAAGGTTGCCGCAAACGGGCGTAAAGGCACGTTCACTTCACCGAATACGCGGGCTTTTCCTTCGGTGTGATACAACTTAAACGCCGAATCGGAAAGCGCCAATGGGGAATCGTCGGCAGCCAGTAAACGCGTAATGTGCGTTTCAATGCCATCGCCGAGGCTGCTCAAAATAGCTGGTTTACTTAGATAAAGTGCGGTCATTTTTTCCTTTAATTTAATTCTTCAATACGCCAACGGCTGTCATCCGCCAGGTGAATTTCGATCTGCGGCGGACGCAATGTAATCCGCCAGACTTTGTTATTCCGAATAAAATAATCGTTGCCCTGCGCCACAGGTTCAACCCGACTGAAAGCAAACAACGATTGTTGCGGGTTTAATGCCGTCGCCAAGGCGGAAAACAAACGGCGCGCCTGCTGATTCGGCATGATAAAGCCGTCATTCTGCCAGCCTTGCGGCGTTAAAATCACCCGAGCCAAGGGCGCACCTAAGGGATCCGTTTGCACCCAGCGCCATTGTTGCACTTCGGTTTGCAACGTCAACAGGCTGGCTTGTTGCAACTGATGTTGCGCATTTAACTGCTCCACTTTAAACACGCGCACCGCCTGTTGTTGCGGCGGCAACCGTTCCACCTGCGGCAACGAGCTGCACGCGGTCAGCCAAAAGCAAAACAACAAGGCAAGGTATTTCATTATTTCGCCACAAACGGATTTTCCGTATTCCGCGTACCACTCGCTAGAATGGAACAACGATTGCCGGCAAAGGAAATCAACCATAGCCATAAATCACCACATCAAATTGTTCCATTTGGATTCTCCGAATTAACGTAATAGTTTAAAAGTCAGGATGACGCTCAATAACACACCGAGGCTCACGCTTAAACCGAAGGAAGCCACCGCCGGTGTGGAGCTCAGCCCCAATAATACGAAGGAAATGAGGGTTGTCATTGCCGCCAATAATACCGCAATGTATTTGCCGTATAAAGGCTCATTTGCAGTTTGCACATACGCGGTGTAGTCAATGCCGATGGCCGATACCAGCAACAGCCCGAACATGGTAAATAAACTGATGGGCAACCCAATCCAGCCGAAAATCGCCACGGTGATGACAATGGCGCACAAGGGCGGAAGCAACATGGTGAAGGTGCATTTAACCCCGAACAAACGCCACAACAACACACCGGCGAAAAGGAACGAAAGCACTTTCAGCCACGCCGCCTGATCGCGGGTTTGCTGAAACGCCTGATTCAAGTGCGCCCGCTTATCCTGCCAGAAAATATCCTGTTGATTTGCCAAATGGGCAAGGGAAACGGTACTGTGTCCGCTCACCTGCACGATGCCTGCCACCTGATTCTCTGCCAATTTGCCTAAATAGAGCGGTTGCCAGGCTTGCCCGACGGTAGATTGCAACGCCTGCTGTAAGGATAACGGCGGTTGTGCGCGCAATTCCCGCAATGCCTGTTGTAATTTTTCCGCCGGTACGCCGATGTCATCCAACACAGCGAAATCCTGCGGTTTAAGTTTTTCCTGTAATTCCGTTATAAATTGCCGCTGTTGCGCTTCCGACATCATCCATTGGGACAGGGCGCGATAAGGGATTTGCCATTCATCCAGTTTTTGGGTCAACGCCCGTTCTTTTTCCAATAAGTCATCGTCGTTGTCGGCAAGCACCAGGAAATAACGGTTGCCCAACTCCACCCCGGTTAAATCCCCGATTTGCTTCGCCTCGTCCAACATCGCCTGCGGCATGGAAACCCATTGGAGAATATCGTCACGCCATTCGGAACGATACAAACCGACGCCGATAAATATCACCCCCAGCAGCAGCGCGATACTGCCCGGTCGGCGGGCAAAAAACGTTTCCAAAATCCACCGCACTTTTGGATTCGGGACGCGCGGTTTGTTTTGATAACGGCGGAATAAAGCAGGCAGAAAAAGCAAGGTGGCGAGCATTGCCGTGATTAACGCGACGGCGGAGAAAAGTGCGGTCTGTTTTAGCACCGGCAGTGCGGTAAAACCAAGCAAGCCGTAGCCCAGCAGCGTTACCAACAGGCTAATCAGAAAAGTAAAGCGCAGCTTTTGCATCGCCTGCACGGCGTGCCATGGTTGATGAAATAAGGAAGACGCTAGCCAGTGCAGCGGAAAATCAATCAGCACGCCAATTAAACTGGTGCCGATAACGATGGTGAGAATATGAATTTGTCCGAAAGCAAAAATCGTGGCGGTGACGCCGCATAACATGCCCGCTATAATCGGTAAAAACAGCCACAACACGCGCACCGTTCTGAACACGAACAACAACAGCAACAGCGTCAGGCTCACGCCCAAGGCGCTCATCAGGGAGCTTTCCCGTTCCGCTTTGACTTTGGCGTCAATGGCGAACAAGGCGGCGCCGGTCACTAACATGTCGCCCTGTTCCGTTTCAACGGCTTGGCGATTTTGCGTTAAAAGTGCGGTCAGATTTAACGACGGATCGATAAGATTTCCCTGTTGCAGCACGCCACGTAACAGCACCCGGGTTTTACCCTTGTCCGTGAGATACAACATACCATTTTCGGCATGCCATTGAATTGTTCCCTGCAATTGCGCCTGTGGCAAAACGAACCTGCCGAAACCGAGCCAATCCTGATCCAACGGAAGCAAATTGGTTTGCGCGAAAGGATTCATGATCTGCTCGGCGTAATGTTGGAAATAATCCTGCGGCGCATGAAGCAACTGATGGCGAACGTATGGTGGCAAAGTGGCAAGGCGTAATCGGGCGATTTCGGCACGCAGCGCCGTAAGATCCGGTTGCATTTTGGCATCCACCCGGGCAAATAATCCGCTCTTTTGCCATTGCTGCGCAACCTGTTCCGCCAGCTGAAATGCCTTTTGCGGCGATGAATGCCCCACGAAGGAAATAACTTGTTGATTGAGTCGCGCTTCCTGTTGGGCATCCGCCTGCACTTGCACGGCAGTCCAACCCTGTTCTTGCGGCAGCAGGGCGCGCAAATCCGTTTCCAACCAATCGCCTTTTTTCACCGCGTAACCAAAGAGCAACAATGTCGCCGTCAGGAACAGGGCATACAGAACGGAAAGTGCGGTGGATTTTTTCATCGTTTTTTATTCTAACGCGGATTGTGCGAACGCCGCCAAAGGCTGATTTTGTTGAACATGATCAAATTGAATATGGGTTTTGTCGCCTTGTTTTTCGTTTAATACAATGGCTTTCACCACCTCATCACCTTGAATCTGAATGTCGGTAAAAATCTGTTTCATCAGCAAGGAACTCGGGGTTAAGGTCAATTGCCAGTTTTTCGCTTCACCTGACAACGCCACCTCAAACTGCGCTTTCAAACCGGAAATGTCGCCCGACAACAGCCCCAGAAAAAGATTGATTTGTTCCGTCTGCCCCATTTTGCCGTTTGCCACCCATTGTTTGCCGTACCATTGCATAATACCGTCGGTTTTCACCCGCAGTTGATTGGCGAAAGGTTTTTCCATCTGCCATAACAAGCCTTTTTTCGCCAACAAGGTGAACCTACCCTGTGTAGTGATGGGCTTGGCAAGGGATTTGAGAAAACGCTGCTGGGTGAAGTTACCCTGCACGTTTTGCGGGGTTTGCAGCAAGGTGATTAATTCCGCTTCGGAAAAGGCAAACGTCAGCGGGCTGAAAAACAGGCAGCAAAATACGAAAAACGTCCTCATGATGCGTTCTCCGCCTGAAAAGTGCGGTGATTTTCCACCGCACTTCGCCAGCACGGCGGGGTTTGCAGTTGCATTTCGCCGCTTTTGATTTCCACCGCCACTTGGGTGGTGCTGCCGCTGGTGAGTTTTTGATTGGTCGCCACATCACGAATCAGGTAATCAATGCGAATGCAGCTTTCGTATTCCACCAACGCCAGTTCCACCCGAATTTTCTGGCGGAAAAGGGTCGGTTTCACATATTTCAAATTTAATTGCACCACCGGCCAGCCGTACCCTTTTTCTTTCATCACATCATAAGTGTAGTGAATCTCTTCCAGAAAGGCACAGCGCGCCATTTCCAGATATTTCACATAATGCCCGTGCCACATGACATTCATGGAATCCACGTCAAAAAACTGAATTTCATATTCGGAAGTATGATGGCAGTAAACGTGTTTTTTCATTTTGAATAATCGTCCCAGAAATCGTAAAAATTAAACCAATAAAGCGGATTTTCTTCGCATTCTTTGGCAAGAATATAGGCATATTGTTGCATGGCGCGTTTGATATTCTCGTTGCGCTGTTTGCCTCTGCCTTCAATAGGCGGGGAAAAATGGCGTAATTTTAAATGGTATTCGCCGCGTTTTTTCAAACAGAACACAGTGTTAATCGGCGTTTTCAACAGGCTCGCCAACAACCACGGGCCTTGCGGAAAGGTTGCCGGTGAACCCAGAAAATCCGCCTGTTCGGTTTTATTGCCGCGCACTGGAATGCGATCGGCGGCAATGGCGATCCACTCGCCACGTTCAATACGTTCGTTCAATTCCAGCATTTTTTGCGCGTCCAAATCTTCCACCTGAATTAACGGCAACGAAGTGGCGCCCGCCTTTTCCAAGGTCTCGTTAAATGCCTGCGCATGGCGATTATGCACCAAAATATTCAGGCGGAAATTGCCGTGATGCCCGCTGTCCACCAGCGCGCGGCAAATTTCAATATTGGCGAAATGGGAACAAATCAGAATCTGCCCGCGTCCTTCGGAATGAATGTCACGATACACGTTATCGCTGTCGTCCAAAATCAAATCGGGATAACGGATTTTTTTCTGCCACACGGCAAAGCGATCGGCAATGGCTTCGCCGAACGCCAGGAAATGGCGGAATAAGGCGTAGCGGGGCAAAGTCAGGTGCGGGAATGTGCGCTGTAAACGCTGATGATAACGGCGAATGTGGCGACGTGCTTTTGCGGAGGTGAGGAAAAAATAGCTCACCACGATAAAGGTCACGATGCGAATCACCCAAAGCGGGCAATATTGCACGATCAAACGGGTCAAATTTAAGAAAAACTTACTGCCCCGTTCATGTTGTTGCGCCCAATGTTGTGAAGTCATACTTTTCGCCCCGTGCAAATGCGCCCCAGCATACCAAAAAATAATCGGGTGTGCAGTTTGCTGATTTCCCAGTTATCGGCAAATCCGCGAAAATGCGAAATGCCGCCCGGCTCATAGCGCACCGGCGTATCCACCCACACCAGCGGGATTTGGTGCCAGTGGGCTTTCACCAAAATACCAATATCAAAATCCATACGATTGCCGAGGGACTCCTGTTGCATGAGCGATAAAACGGAGGCTAGAGGATACAACCGAAAGCCGCACATGCCGTCTTTAATATCCAGGGAAAGGGTGTGAATGGCATTCCAGAAATCGGTGATTTTTCGCCCGTACAGGCGCGCTTTCGGTGCGTCGTCGCTATAAATAGGGCGACCGCAAATAAGTGCGGTGGGATTTTTTTGCATTTCTGCGATCATCTTTAACACATCGGGCAAGTGATGTTGCCCGTCCGCATCCACTTGTACAGCATGGCTGAAACCCATATCAACCGCAAGGCGAAAACCCGTTTTCATCGCCGCACCTTTGCCGCTGTTGGTCGGGCAATAATGCACGAAAACCTCGGGCTGTTGTTGCAGCGTCCGTAATACGCTCAGGTGCTCTTCGGCGGAGCCGTCATCCACGACCAAAACGGGCAAATCCAAGGCGCGCAACTGCCGCACCACATTGCCTACGGTGGCGGAATGATTGTAATGAGGAATAATCACAATGACCTTTTGCATTAAAAATGCTCCTCTTTTTCCGCTAAAAAGACCTGATTAAACGCGTTTTTACTGATTTTTGATTGGCTGTTGCGCGGCAATTCCGTGGTGAATCGCCAAAAACGCGGCAAGCCGGCGCGCTCTTGGGTTTGCATTAAAAATGTGCGTAATTCATTAACCAAGTCATGGCGCCCCTGTTGTTGGTACGCCGCAATGCCCGTATCATTCAAGGCGACCCAAGCCGCCAGGCGTAAATGCTGCGGATGTTGCGCTACATAGCAATCCGTCACCCAGGGATGACGCAATAAATGCTGTTCGATGTTAACTAAGGAAATGCGTTTATCGCCGAATTTCACAATGCGATCAAGACGCCCCGACAAATTGAATTTGCCGCCAATCAGCTCGGCAGCATCGGCGGTTTGTTCACGTTGGTTGAGCCACTCAGATTCCACCCACAATGCCCCTTCTTCGTTTAAGCCTACTTGGGTAAGCGGGGTCGGTTGCCACAAGCCGTCATCGGCACGAAAAGCGATGGCGCCGGTTTCCGTGCTGCCATAGCATTCGATCAGCGTGATGCCTAATCGCTCACGAATGGCATTGCCTACATCGGCGGGCAATACGCCGCCGGAGGAAATGATGCCTACAAAGGGGCATTGTTTTAATTTCGTGTCGGCTAAATTTAAACGGGTCAACAACGCCGGACTGCTAATCCACACGGTTCTCGGCGCCAACAGACTTTCTTCGATTAAATATTCCGGATAAGGCAACTGCTTGCGGGCAATGCTCCAGCCCATGGTGAGAGGCAGCATAATGCGATAGGACAAGCCGTAATGATGCTGTGCGGAAACGCTGGACACCAAATGTATGCCGTTGCTGGCAGGGAAAGGCAAGGATTGGCGAATCGCCGCCGATTCCAGCCACATTTGTGCGGCGGTCTTCACCAGAATCTTCGGCTGACCGCTGCTGCCGGAGGTTTTCAGCCAAATTTCCGTTTGCAGATGAGGACTAAAGTGCGGTCGTTTTTCCCAGTGTTTTTTCAAGACCTGTTGCGTAATGCCATACTCGGCGAACAACGCGTCATCCAACAAAAAATCGGCGTTTTCGTTGATCCATTGCTGATTTTCCGCCAGTAAATTAGGCGGCAGTAAAATCCGCACACCGGCATGAAAACACGCCAGCATGGCGCAGGCAAACAAGGCGGCATCCTCAAACCAGAACGCCACGGATTTCACGTTATCCTGTGTCAACTGCTCAGCAATTTGCCGTGCGTGCGCACGAAAATCCGCCCATTGCCAATCGGGGTTGCGCGCAATCAGCGCGGTCCCATCGCCTTGGTCACGCCATAAATCGGGGATATTCAAAAAATGTAGGTTATTCATCATGTTTGTTGTTTTTTGACTTTTTGTCGAACCAGCCATTCGCCCGCCATCACCACGCCGATGAAGCAATAAGAAAGCACGCCGGTGTATAACGCCCAGAAATCGTAATATTTCAACCAAATAGCCGAGGCGGTAATGACGATATTAATCACGAAGACGCCACACCACAGTTGGGTTACTTTGCGCGTATAACGCACACCGGCTTCGCTTAAATCGGGCGTTTGCAGACGGGCGAGACGCTCCACCACGGTTTGTCCGCGCCACAGGCTGTCGCCGAACAGGGACAACATTAAGCCGTTAATAATAATGGGATACCAAAACATGGTTTCAACGGAACGGGTAATGCCCACCACCGCCAGAATCAACGCCATCACCCAAGCGAAATAGCGTTGCCCTTGTTGTTGGAACAAGCCCTTCGCCGCCCACAGTAACGCCATTATCCAAGGCAGGTAAAACAACGGCGTTTGGTCTTCGGCAAACAGCCAAATGATGGGATAAGCCACGCCGGTGAGGCTGAGTAATACGTTAATAAGCACTTTCATCATCGTGGCTCCGAGGGCGCTACGGCAACTACGCCTGCGCCAAAATCGCTACGCCGCTACAACAGGTTTCGTCGTCCACCTTCAATTGAAAAGTGATTTTATCCAGCGATTCGTTGGCGTGCAGTTGTAATACGAAGATGTCGTTCGGACGAAGGAATTTCTGGAATTTGAGCTTATCGATGCGACGGAATGCCACTTCACGCTCTAAGAACGCGTTCACTTTTTCGCTAATCCATTGCAGTTCAATGACGCCCGGCACAAGCGGGAAGTTGGCGAAATGATCTTTCAAATACAGCAAATCCAGTGGCACTTTGCCCGTTGCCTGATAGCGCCGTTCGTCTTTTTCCTGAGTAAACCAAATGGGATCGCGCTGCGCTTCCACACAAGTGCGGTTAAATTCCGGCTTATTTATTTTCGATTGGCTGTTACGCGGAAGTTTATCGGTAAAACGCCAGAAACGCGGAATGGCGGTTTTGTCCTGGGTTTCCGCCAAATAATCTTTGAACTGTTCGATGAGATAACGGCGCCCTTTTTCACGCAAAATTTCCACGCCCAGCGCATTTAAACCGACCCATGTCGCCAAACGGGGCACCTCGGGGTGCCGCGCGATATAACAATCGTCCACCCAGTCATGTTGCAGCAATTTGCCTTCAATGCCGGCAAGGGAGGTGCGTTTATCGCCGATTTTCACAATGCGATCGCTACGCCCGAGCAGGCGGAAGCCGTCCGCTAAAAATTCCACTACATCGGCGGTTTGTTCGCGGGCGGACAGCCAGCAACCTTCAATCCACAAGGCACCCTGTTCATCACTGCCTAACCGACTGTTCGGCAACGTTTGCCACAAATGAATGTCGTCACGAATGGCGATAGGGCCGGTTTCCGTGCTGCCGTAGATTTCAATCACCGGTTGTTGCAACACCCGGCGTATTTGCTCGGAAATGTCTTCCGCCAATGCGCCGCCGGAAGAAATCACCCCCGTAATGGTTTGCGGCATTTTAGTATTCTGCCAGTCAATTCGCGACAACATAGTGGGGCTGCTGATCACCACCGTTTGCGTGCTTTTTTGCGCTTCGCTGATGATACATTCCGGATAAAACTGCTGTTTTCGCCCGATTTGCCAACCGTTCACCAAGGACATCATGATATGCACGGTTAAGCCGTAAATATGCTGAATACTGACAGTACTCAAAGCGGTAACGGCGTTGTCCGCCTTAAACGGTAATGCCATAGCAAGGGCTTCCGCGCCAAGCCACATTTGTTCGGCGGTTTTAACGATGGTTTTCGCTTCACCGGTGCTGCCGGAGGTTTTCAGCCAGATTTCGGTCTGATTGGTGTAGTCAAAGAGCGGTGGATTTTGCGGGTGTTTTTCAAGGTGGCGGGATTCACCGAAGCGATCAAACCATTCCGCCGTCGGTTGGTCTATGTCGCTGTCGGTAAGCCAGAGATCGGCATTTTCATTCACCCATTGAATGCTTTCCTGAGTGAAATTCGGCGGAAATAATACCCGCACATTGGCATGCCACGCGGCTAATAAAGTGCACGCCAGTTTGGCACCGTCCTCCAGCCAAACGGCAATGGCTCGGCTTTGACGCTGTTGTAATTCGGCGGAAATTTGCAGGGCTTTTTGCACGAAATCCGCATAACGCCACTCGGGATGGTTTGCAATAAGGCTATTGCCGGTGTATTTGGCGAACATTATTGTGCGTTTTGGCTCAGTTTCAGAACGGCTTTAACCACATCATCCACGGTGCGGACATTACGGAAATCTTCCGCTTGTAACTTGTGTCCGGTTTTCCGTTTAATGTGGTCGATTAAATCAATGGCATCAATGCTATCGATTTCCAAATCTTCGTACAGATTGGTATCCGGTTTGATTCTTTCCGGCTCGATTTCAAATAAAGATTCCAGCGCTTCACTGAGTAAGGCACGGATTTCCTGTTCGGTCATGGTTATACCTCACCTTTTTGGCTGCGGATAAATTGCACTAACGTGGCGACGCTTTCAAAATGGTCACGAAATTGGGTTTGCTCGCTATCCAACTGTAAACCGAAGGTTTTTTGCACCGCCAAACCAAGTTCAAGGGCATCGACGGAATCCAATCCTAAACCATCGTCGCCGAACAGCGCGGTATCGTTATCAATGTCTTCAATACCAATATCTTCTAACGCGAGGCTATCGATAATAAGTTGTTTAAGCTGTTGTTCCAGTTCCATTTTCGTTGTCCTTTGTATGTGTGTTGAAATAATTTTCCAGATATTTGGTTAAGCGGCGCGACGCTATAGGAATTGACTGTTCTTTTAACCAATCTTGCGGATCAATATCATCGCCGACAATCAATTCATATTGCATACGTTTGCGCGGGATTTTATACCACGGATGCCCTTTTTTTAAACTGAGCGGATTCATCCGAATCACCACCGGCGTAATCACTTTGGCGCTGCGTAAACCGATGGATACCGCGCCGCGATTCAGTTTCACTTCGCCGTCCCAGCCTGTGCGCGTACCTTCGGCAAACAGCAATAACGCCTGTTGCTGCAGCACCTCATGGCTTTGTTCCAACAGTTCTACGGATTCCGTATTAGGCAAGAAACCGCAGGCTAAAATTTGGTTGCGCATGGTGGGGTTATCCAATAACTCCTTTTTCACAATGCAATTCAACGTTGGCGTTTTTCCCAAAATGAGTACCACGTCCAACAAGGACGGGTGGTTCGGCAAAATGAGCTGTCCGGCACGCCCGAGTTTTTCAAAGCCTTTATAACTTACTTCCAACACGCCGGCACAGGCTAAATAGCGGATGAAATAATACCAGATGCCGCCGACGAAACGTCGAACTTTCAACTGAGTTTGCAAGTCGCCATGTTTACGCGCATAAGGATAAAGCACCAGTTGTAACAATGTGCCCGCCACGCCCCAAAACAGAAACCCGATGGTGGTGAACACAAAGCGGCGCAGCCAATCTAGCTTTTCTGCCATAACCAAGTTCCCCCGGCGCTACTTGGCGTATGCCATTGCGTACAAGCCAGATGTTGATTTTTCACCCATTCCAACGCCGTATCAGACACTTCGTCTCCTTTCGGCGCTTGATGAGTCAGGCTTAACCGGTATTGCCCGCCTGCCTCAACTACCAATGCCAAGGCATAACTAAATGGTCGGCGCACCACAGGCTGCACGTTATAACGCGGTTCCAACGGCGATTCGGCAACCACCACCAACACTTTTTCGGCTCCTTCTTTGAGCAATAAATAGGCCTCCAATAACGCTGTTTCCAAATTGTCTTTATTTGCCGTTAAAGCGATGGTTTCCGCTTTCACCCGGCGTAACTCCGACCATTGCCCGATAAGGGCGTTGTGCACCGACAAACTAAAGGAGGTCGGTGACACATCGCCTTCCGTTAACAACGAAGACCATAACGTAAAATTACGGTTAATCTCACTGTTTGCGGAAGCATACACCACAGGCAAATTGGATTGTTCTTCCACTAAATCCCAGGCGGCTTCAAAAAACAAACGGGCGGAATCACTTAAACGGCGACGTTTGAGTGACGGAAGAAAGGCAAGTTTAGGCGCAAAATCGGCGAAATTCGCCTGATTTTGCTGCCAATAGGCATAACCCGATTTCCAATCCTCGGTGCTTAATTGCTTATTACACACGATTTTCCAATCGGTTATATTGAATGAAAACTGACAAATCGTTTGCGTCATGCTAGCTTATTGAAATAATTGATTAATCATTAAGTCTGTTTGACCTTGTAAGCCGATCTTAGCAACGCGATCTTCTTCATCGCTACGACGTTTATAAGATAAGAAGCCCAAAGATTGCTTGCCGGCGACGTCGCGCAAATCCGGTTCGGCTGAAATAGTAAAGTAAAAAACCGGGTCAATTTTACCTAGGCTCCGGTTCGAAAGCAATTGGTGTACCGTAAGAACCATGTATTCGTTATCAATAAAAATGCTATACTTACGTACGATTTTCATCTTTTTTACTATCAAAAGGAGATTTTCATGAAACTGATGACTAAATTAACCCTTGCCGTTGCGACTGTATTTATCGCCGCTTGTGCCCCGCGTGATACCACTCATCACTATGATATTCAAAGTGTATTGAATTCCCCTGAAGCACAGCGTTTCCTCAACCCGAATGTAAAACTTTACTTCGGTAAACCGGCACCGGGTAAAGTGGTGGTCGATAATGCTATCACCAACAAGAAAACCAATGCTGCCAACAAATCTGACGAAAAGGCCTGCAAGCGCGCTTTCTTGTCCGCTGTTAAACAATTACAGGATAAAGCACAATCTTCCGGCGCCACCAAAGTGAGCAATATCGTCAGTTACTACAAGAAAAACGTCTATAAAAGTACCACGCAATATGAATGCCACGCCGGTCATCTTATCGCTGGCGTAGCCTTAAAAGGCGATATTGTGAAATAAGTACTGGTAAACAGATAACGGGAGGGTTTCGTGCCCCCCGTTACCAAAAAGTGATTTTAATACAAGTTGCTAAAACACTCTGAAAACTAACCGCACTTTACACGCATAACTGCAACAAGTCCGTCAACGCATTCATCTCCACCGTCGGCAAAATATGCACTTCACTAAATTCAGTGATGTCTTTTCCGCTCAAATTTAACCACACAGACTGACAACCTGCCTGTATGGCGCCTTGCACATCCGTGACTAAATTATCGCCGACGTGTAAAATCTGTTCCGGTGGAATATTAAAATAGTGAGCAGTTTGCAGAAATAAATCTTTATGGGGCTTTGCCCGCCCATGCTCACCGCCGCGCAGTACCAAATCAAACTGATCAAACCCAATACGCACGGGATCCACATTGCCGTTGGTAATTGCCACCAATTTATACCGCGGTTTCAGCTGTTGCAGCACGGCAAAACTTTGTGATGGCACGTCAATTTGATGACGCCAATGTAAAAAATAATCCATCGCAGTTTGCGAAACGCCGGCAATTTCCACCGCACTTTTGCCCCGTTCCGCCAGCAGCGCCTGCAAACTGCGCAAGCGCCATAAGGTCACATCTTCCGCCATCAGCGGGCTATGTTGTGCGGTGGCGTTTTTATACGCCGCCCACATTTCCAAACTAAAATCCGCTATCCGGCAATATTGTTGTACGAAGGTGACGAATTCCTGTTCCGCCGTAGTGATGACGTGCGAATTGTCGTAAAGGGTGTCGTCTAAATCGAAACCAACCACCTGAAAAGGCGTTAAAGTGCGGTAAAATTTCATGGCGTTTTTTTCCCTTATTTTTTACGTTTCGCTCGCGGGTGGGCGGCATCATACACCGCCGCCAAATGTTGGAAATTAAGGTGGGTATAAATTTGCGTGGTGGATAAATTGCTGTGTCCGAGCAGTTCTTGCACCGCGCGCAAATCGGAACTGGCTTCCAGCATGTGGGTGGCAAACGAATGGCGCAATTTATGCGGATTCAAATGGCTGTTCAAACCTTGCCGAATGCCCCAGGTTTCCAAACGCATTTGAATGGCGCGATGCGATATTCGATTACCCAATTGGCTGACAAACAAGGCGTCGTCTTTCGGGTTAAATAACAACCGCACTTTCAGCCATTGTCGAATGGCGTGGGAGGCATAACGCCCGAGCGGCACCACCCGTTCCTTGTTGCCTTTCCCGATAACCCGCACTTCACGGGAGCGGAGATGAATACTGTTAAGATTCAAGCCCTGCAATTCTGCCAGGCGCAACCCCGAACCATATAACAATTCGATAATCGCCCGATCGCGAATATCAATAGGTTCTTTGCTGTCATTGGCAAGCAGTTGTTGCACCTGGTCGGTGTCAATATTCTTCGGCAGATGTTTCGCCTGTTTTGGTGCGGAAATGCCTGTCGCCGGATTCACTTTCAACTCGCCCTGTTGCACCAAATAAGTCAAAAAGCGACGCAACGCGGAAAGTCGCAACGCCAGACTTTTTTCTTTTAAACCGTCCTGCTTACTGCTTTGCGCCACCACATAACGCACCACGCTCGCCGTCACCTGTTGCCATTGCGTAATGCCCACGCCCTGTAAAATCGCCGTGACCCGCGTAAGCTGACGCTGATAATTACTCAAGGTATGCGGGCTGACCCGGCGTTCAACGCGCAGATAGGTGAAATAATGTTGCAGGGCGTTTTGCATAAGTCACTCTTACAAATAAACCACGCCGTCATACACGTGGGTGGCGCTGCCGGTCATATATAACGGGTGCCCTTCGCCCTGCCATTCGATGGTCAAACTGCCGCCGGGCAAATCCACCTGCACTTCGTTATCCAACAAGCCTTGCATAATGCCCACCGCCACCGCCGCACAAGCGCCGCTGCCACAAGCCTGGGTTTCACCGGCACCCCGTTCATACACACGCAGTTTGATGTGCTGGCGATTCACCACCTGCATAAAACCCGCATTCACCCGCTCCGGAAACCGCTCGTGATTTTCCAATAGCGGACCGAGCTGTTCCATATTGGCGGTTTGAATATCCTCCACCTGCACCACGCAATGCGGATTGCCCATAGACACCGCGCCGCACAGCACTGTTTGGATTTCCGTGCGCAAAATATAATTTTTCTCAAATTTATTGGCGGTAAACGGAATCTTATTCGGCTCCCAAATCGGCTCGCCCATGTTCACCCGCACATTGCCATCCTCTTTCACGGTCAACAACATTTTGCCGTTTTGCGTACTCACGGCGATATCTTTTTTATTGGTTAACGCTTTGAGTGTCACGAAACGGGCAAAACAACGGGCGCCGTTGCCGCACTGCGCCACTTCGCTGCCGTCCGCGTTAAAAATGCGATAATGAAAATCCAGTTCGGGATCATACGGCGGTTCCACCACCAACAGTTGATCAAACCCAACGCCGCGATGACGATCCGCCAGGCGTTTGATGGTTTCCGTCGGAAAATAAACGTTCTGCGTCACCGCGTCCACCACCATAAAATCATTACCCAAACCGTGCATTTTGGAAAATTGCATGTGTATCCTTAAATTCATTCAAATGATGGCAAGCATTATAATCAGCCCCGTCGATTGAGTAAATCGATTGATTCTATACTTGATATGAAGAAAAAGTGCGGTCATTTTTCACCGCACTTTTTGCCTGTTGTAAGCCGAAAGCATCCGCTTTATTGCTGAACACACCGACGATTTCGGCATCTATAGAGGAAGCATTGCGGGCATCGATGATTGCCTGCAAATTGGTTCCCTCGCCGGAAAGGAGGACAACGATTTTTTTCATTAGCGAATAATCACTTGTGCTTCGTCGTCGCCTAAATGTTGCACTTCACCGATCACCCAGGCATTTTCCCCCGCCTGATGTAATAAACCGAGGGCGGTTTCCACATCTTCCTGCGGCAACGCCACAACCATACCCACGCCACAGTTAAAGGTGCGGTACATTTCATGGTCGGTAATATTGCCTTGTTGTTGCAGCCAATCAAATACCGCAGGCCATTGCCAGCTGTTTTCATTAATCACGGCTTTCACACTCGGCGGCAAGACGCGCGGGATATTTCCCTGGAAACCGCCGCCGGTTAAGTGGGCGATGGCGTGCACGTCAACGTGTTTGATGAGCTGTAAAATGGATTTCACATAGATTTTTGTCGGCGCCAATAAATGATCGGCTAACGGACGATTTTCCAACCGCGCTTCGGCAAGGTTCACGCCGGACAGGTCCACGACTTTACGAATTAAGGAATAACCGTTGGAATGCGGCCCGCTGGAGCCCAAGGCGATTAACGCGTCGCCCACTTTCACTTCGGAACTGTCGATAATTTCGGATTTTTCCACTACGCCCACGCAGAAACCGGCAAGGTCGTAATCCCCTTGATGGTACATTCCCGGCATTTCCGCCGTTTTCCCGCCGACTAATGCGCAGCCGGATTGTTCACAACCGTTGGCAATGCCTTTAATTACGCTCGCTGCGACATCCGCTTCTAATTTGCCGGTGGCATAATAATCAAGGAAAAACAACGGTTCCGCGCCTTGCATCACTAAATCGTTTACGCACATAGCAACCAAATCAATCCCGATAGTGTCGTGGCGATTTAAATCGATCGCCAAACGCAATTTAGCACTCACGCCGTCCGTGCCGGAAACCAAAATCGGCTCTTTATATTTTGTCGGGATAGCGCACAATGCATTGAAACCGCTCATTACTTCCGGGCGTGTTGTACGTTTGACATCGGATTTAATACGTTCGACTAAGCCGTTACCGGCGTTAATGTCCACATCGGTATCTTTGTAACTTAAGGATTGTTTGCTCACGATGGTTTCCTATTAATTGCTTGAACGAAAATAATACATATTGTACCACGCTTACAAAATCGTTTGCGATATGGGCATAGGATTTTTCTGTTCGGTGGTGCTTTCAGTTAGCTATTCCACGGGAATTGTGCCAAAATGAAGCCATAGGAAAATAAGAGGTCGGAATGCAAAAGGAGTCTGATATGAAAAAAACGATCGTAATTTTCACCGCACTTTTATTGGCTGCCTGTACAAATCCCTCTGCAACCCAAACCACCTCTGCCAAAAAAGCCGACGTTCAGTCACAACAAGAGGTGCCGATTACCCCGCCGAAAGACACCCAAAACGGTTTTTTACAGCTCATGCCAGGCATTTTTTATTATGTGGATATGGATTCCATTTGGGTGGATAACCAAGACAAACGCCTAATTCATTTTGATGCGGTGATTAATTTAGATAAAGGGCTGTATGTGTTTAAAGAATACCCGACACTTTTCGCCAAATCCATGCGCCAGTATAAAATCCTGAACTGTGAAAACTTCCATTTCACTCATGTGCGCAGTGATTTCTACGCCGATTTCTGGGGCGACGGCATCCGCACTGCACCAAAACGCCAATCCCAACACACCATCACGCTGCAACCGCAATCTTCTCTGTATATTCTGGGGCAAGTGATGTGCGCCAATATGTATCGGCGGAAGTAGGGCAAAAAAGTGCGGTGAATTTTCACCGCACTTTCAATAACAGCCCCATGAAAAAAGCCATTTAGCGTTCACTAAATGGCTTTTCATTATTGAGGTTTAATGGCTTATTGTTTTGCCACGATTTGACCGTCCACATAGTCCACGTCAATCACTTTATCAGGCAGCAAGGCGCTGGATAAAATTTGTTGTGCCAACGGATTTTCGATTTCTTGCTGAATTGCCCGTTTGAGCGGACGCGCACCGAAAATCGGGTCGTAACCGATGTCGCTGATGAAATCCAGTGTGGCATCGGTAAAGTTCAACACATAGCCATGGGTTTCCATGCGACGGGCCAAGCGTCTTAACTGAATATCGGCAATTTGACGAATATTCTCTTTGTTCAACGGGTGGAACATGACGGTTTCGTCGATACGGTTGATAAATTCCGGACGGAAATAACGACCGACCACTTCCATCACCATGCTCTTCACCGCGTCATACCCTTCCTGTGCGTGTTCCTGAATCAAGTCGGAACCGAGGTTGGAGGTCATAATCACCACCGTATTGCGGAAATCCACGGTTCTGCCTTGCCCGTCGGTGAGACGACCGTCGTCCAGCACTTGCAACAGAATGTTAAACACGTCGTGGTGCGCTTTTTCCACTTCGTCGAGCAAAATCACGGAATACGGACGGCGACGCACCGCTTCGGTTAAGTAACCGCCTTCTTCATAACCCACATAGCCCGGAGGTGCGCCCACCAAGCGGGACACGCTGTGTTTTTCCATAAACTCGGACATATCGATACGCACCATGGCATCTTCGCTGTCGAATAAGAAGGACGCTAAGGCTTTGCACAACTCGGTTTTACCTACACCGGTCGGACCTAAGAATAAGAAGGAACCAATCGGACGGTTCGGATCGGAAAGACCGGCGCGGCTACGACGAATGGCGTTCGCCACCGCATCCACCGCTTCATTTTGACCGATAACCCGTTTGTGCAGGAATTCTTCCATGCGCAATAATTTTTCTTTTTCGCCTTCCATCATTTTGGCGACTGGAATGCCGGTGGCGCGGGAAAGCACTTCGGCGATTTCCTCGTCGGTCACGCGATAACGCAGTAGGCTCATTTCTTTGCCCTCGGCGCCTTCCGCTTGTGCCAATTGTTTTTCCAATTCCGGAATTTTGCCGTATTGCAATTCGGACATTTTGCTCAAGTCACCGGCACGGCAGGCTTGTTCCATTTGCGTGCGGGCATTTTCCAGTTCCGCTTTAATGTGTTGTGTGCTGGACAGAGCGGCTTTTTCCGCTTTCCACACTTCTTCTAATTCGGCATATTCACGTTCCTTTTCCGCTAATTCTTTTTCCAGCATTTCCAAACGTTTACGGCTGGCATCGTCATCTTCTTTTTGTAATGCCTGGTGTTCCAGTTTGAGCTGAATAATCCGACGATCCAAACGATCCAACGGTTGCGGTTTGGAATCGATTTCCATACGAATGCTGGATGCCGCTTCGTCGATTAAGTCGATGGCTTTATCCGGCAACTGACGATCGGAAATATAGCGATGAGAAAGCGTTGCCGCCGCTACGATTGCCGGGTCGGTAATTTGTACATGGTGGTGGATTTCATAACGTTCTTTCAAACCGCGCAAAATGGCGATGGTATCTTCCACGCTCGGCTCGCCCACAAACACTTTTTGAAAACGACGTTCAAGGGCTGCGTCTTTTTCAATGTACTGGCGATATTCGTCCAAGGTGGTCGCGCCCACGCAATGTAATTCACCGCGCGCCAAACTTGGTTTGAGCAGATTGCCCGCGTCCATGGCGCCGTCAGTTTTTCCCGCGCCCACCATGGTGTGAATTTCGTCGATGAATAAAATCACTCTGCCTTCTTCTTTGGCGAGTTCGTTTAACACCGCTTTCAAGCGTTCTTCAAATTCGCCGCGATATTTCGCCCCGGCGATTAACGCGCCCATGTCCAACGACAGCACGCGTTTGTTTTTCAAGCCTTCCGGCACTTCGCCATTCACGATACGTTGCGCCAAACCTTCCACAATGGCGGTTTTACCCACACCGGGTTCACCGATTAACACAGGGTTGTTTTTGGTACGGCGTTGCAGCACTTGAATGGTGCGGCGGATTTCTTCGTCACGCCCAATCACCGGATCCAATTTGCCGCTTTCCGCGCGGGCGGTTAAGTCGATAGTATATTTTTCGAGTGCTTGGCGGCTTTCTTCCGCATTTTGATCATTCACTTTTTGCCCTCCGCGAATCTGCTCGATGGCTTGTAAAATCTGTTCTTTTTTCGCACCGCACTTTTTCAGGATCTCGCTCAGGGTGCCTTTTTCTTCTAAAGCGGCAAGCAAAAAGATTTCGGACGAAATGAATTTATCCTGCCGTTGTTGTGCCAATTTGTCACATAAATTCAAGATGTTAAGCAACTGACGGGAAATTTGCACATCGCCGCCATTGCCGGACACTTGCGGGAACTTGGCAAGCTCATTGTTGATTTCGTTACGTAATAAAGCGACGTTCACGCCGCCTATGGTGAGAATCGGTGCCACGGAGCCGTCTTGTTGATTTAACAAGGCGCTCAATAAATGCACCGGTTCAATAAATTGATTATCCTTGCCGACCGCCAAAGATTGCGCTTCCGCCAAGGCTTGTTGGAATTTTGTAGTAAATTTTTCAATATTCATAATGTTTTCCCTTGATAGTTCCAATGGATGTTCTATTGAACATTTATTCGCCAAAATTAAATAAGATCGTTTTAAAAGATTTCAAGGGAAAAATGCAAAAATTTTAATTTTGCCTATTGATTTTTAGGATTTGATAGGTTTTGCTTGGTTTGAACTTTTCATATGGAATTTTGTTCTAACGAGAACATTTATCGTCTATTTTGTTACCTAAAAGTGCGGTGCGTTTTCACCGCGTTTTTTCATTCACCGGAAGAGGAAGAAAAAATGAAATCATTAAAATCGCTGCTTGCTTTAGCCGTCGCCATGACCGTTTCCACCACCGTATTCGCCGAAGAAAGCGTGTTCACGGAAGTCAAAGACGGGGCGAAATCTGCCTGGCAAACCGTGAAATCCGATGCCAAAACCGTGGGCGGTAAAGTGAAAGAAGGCGCGGTGAAAGTCAAAGACGCCACCAAAAAGAAATTCGTCGAAGCGAAAGAAGCGACCAAAGAGACCTTTAGAGAAGCCAAAGATGCCACCAAGGAAAAATTTGCCGAAGCCAAAGATGCCACCAAGAAAAAGTTTGCCGAAGGGAAAAAGGCGGTAAAAGACACTTTTCAAAATGAAAAACCGGCGCCGGTAGAAGACAAATCCACCACCAAAGAAAAAAGTGCGGTGGAGAATAAAGCCAAAATTACGCGTAGCAAAAAAGTGGATATTAACACTGCCGACGCGGCAATCTTAGAAAACTTATCCGGTATCGGCGAAGCAAAAGCCAAGGCGATTGTAGAATACCGCGAGAAAAATGGGAAATTTAAAAATCTGAATGATTTATCCAACGTGCCGGGCATCGGTGACGCTACCTTAGAAAAAGTCAAATCCCATGTGCGTTTTAACTAATCTTGACGGATAAAAAATAAGGGCTGTTCAACACAGCCCTTTGTTTTTTAGAGGTCTTGTTTTTGGCAGTCGGCTGTTATTTGACCAATTGCACCAAAATACGACGAATCGGTTCTGCAGCACCCCACAATAATTGGTCACCCACGGTGAATGCCGCCAAATATTCCGGACCAAGATTGAGCTTGCGTAAACGCCCGACCGGAACGTTCAATGTGCCGGTGACCTTGGTCGGTGTTAATTCGCGTAATGTGGTTTCTTTGTCGTTCGGGATCAGTTTCACCCATTCATTGTGCAACGCCAAAATTTGTTCGATTTCGGCAAGCGGAATGTCGCGTTTCAATTTGATGGTGAAGGCTTGGCTGTGGCAGCGTAACGCACCGATACGCACACATAAACCATCCACCGGAATCGGGTTGTCGCTTAAGCCCAGAATTTTGTTGGTTTCTGCGTAGCCTTTCCATTCTTCTTTGGTTTGGCCGCTTTCCAATAATTTGTCAATCCAAGGAATCAGACTGCCTGCCAACGGTGCGCCGAAGTTATCGATCGGGAAGTCTTTATCACGCATTTTGGCGGTCACGGCGCGTTCAATATCTAAAATGGAAAAATTCGGATCCGCAAGTAAGCCTTTCACTTCACCGTTTAACTCACCCATTTGCACCAACAACTCACGCATATTTTTCGCGCCGGCGCCGCTGGCGGCTTGGTAAGTGGCAACGGAAATCCATTCCACCAAATCTTTTTCAAAGAGACCGCCTAACGCCATAAGCATTAAACTGACGGTACAGTTACCGCCCACATAGGTTTTCACGCCGTTTTTCAAGCCTTCGCTGATCACGTGTTGATTCACCGGATCCAACACGATAATCGCGTCTTTTTCCATACGTAATGCGGACGCCGCATCCACCCAGTAACCGTTCCAACCGGTGGCTTTTAATTTCGGATAAACTTCGTTGGTATAATCGCCGCCTTGGCAGGTCACGATAATGTCCAATTTTTTCAACTCTTCAATATCGAACGCATTTTTCAGGGTGCCTGCGTCTTTACCGCCGAATGTCGGTGCAGCTTGTCCCGCTTGAGAAGTGGTGAAGAAGATTGGATTGATATTCGCAAAATCATTTTCCTGCTGCATACGATCCATTAAAACGGAACCCACCATTCCGCGCCAACCGATAAAACCAACGTTTTTCATAAATTTGTCCTTCTAGAATAAGATTGAAAAGATGTTGTGTAAGGGCTTAATTAATAGCAAGAGATCACGCACAAAAGCAAGTGTTTTTCCGATATTTTTTTGCTTTTTAAAAATAATCGAAAAAATGACCGCACTTTTTCAAACGCGCGCCCGTCCATTAATGGCTAAATCATCGCCCTAAGGCTTAATCAATTAACCCCGCCTTCACCAAAAACCGATAAATGCCGTCTTGGTCGATGGGGTCCGACACATGAGCGGCGATGGCTTTTAATTTCTCGTGCCCGTTGCCCATGGCGACGCCGACGCCCACGCGACTTAGCATTTCCAGGTCATTTAAGCCGTCGCCGAACGCCATCACATTTTCCATTGTCAGCCCTAAATGTTTCACTGCCGCTTCAATGCCGCGCGCTTTGGAACCTTCCGCATCGAATAAATCCACGGATTCCTCATGCCAGCGCACCATGCGTAAGCCGTCCAATAAACCGCAATTTTGCATCAATTGGTCTTGATCTTCTCTATAAAAAGGCAAAATTTGGCTAATAGCATGATGTTCAAAGAACGTTTTATCCACCACATAATCCGTAGTAATCACATCAAAGGAGCGGGTCACCCGTGCATTTTTCTCCGACACACTCACCGCGTCATCGGTAATAAACGCGTAGGCAATATGATGTTGGTCGAAAAAATGGGTTAAACGTCGAATTTGCCCGGTAGGAATCGTATGCTTGGCAATCACTTGATTCTTGTGGGTCACGGATTGCCCGTTCATGGTTACGAACAACGCCATGCCTTCCTGCTCAATCAGCTGTTTCACCTGCCACGGGAACATGGTGCGCGAACGCCCGCTGGCAATGGCGGGAATAATGCCGTTTTGTTTGAGTTTGCGAATAAACAACGGCACACTTGCGGGCAAATGATCCTGTTCTTTTATAAACAGGGTTTCGTCGATGTCAAAAAAGATCACTTTAATTTGGTCGCGATAATTCGGAATCGTCATACAGTCTCTCTTTATTTAAAGCAAAATGTCGCCGAATTTTATCATTTTTGCGAGGCAGATCCTAAATCGATGGAAAAACATCGAAAAAAACCACCGCACTTTTATGATGCGTCATTTCCATTCAAAAAGTGCGGTCAATTTCATGAACGTTTTTCAATCCTGCTGCGTGCATTGCCACACGCCGCTTAAACTTGCCAAACATGGCTTATGCAGCCGTTGTAACCGCACTATTCGGCGCTTTGCCTATTGCGGTTGCTGCGGTGCGGAATTGGCGGAAAACGCATTACATTGCGGAAACTGTTTGCGGCAGGAACCTGCATGGGATCGCATGGTGATTATCGGGCGTTATAACGAACCGCTTTCCACTTTAATTCATCGTTTCAAATTCCAAAATCAATTTTGGCTCGACCGCACCTTAGCCCGTCTGTTGTATCTGGCGATTCGTGACGCGCGCCGAACCCATCAGCTGCCGTTGCCCGACGTGATTCTTCCTGTGCCGTTACATCATCTTCGTCAATGGCAACGCGGTTATAACCAGGCGGATTTACTGGCGCAGCAATTAGCTAAATGGTTCAGAATCCCTGCTGCGAACGGTTTTCTCCTCCGCACCAAACGGACACCGACACAACGTGGCTTAACGGCAAAAGACCGACGCCATAATCTGAAAAATGCTTTTCGGATTTTAATTGATAACAAGGATTTTCCTTATCGTAGCGTGGCGTTAGTAGACGATGTGATCACCACCGGCTCCACTTTAAACGAAATCGCCAAGCGGTTACGCCAAGCCAACGTGGCACATATTCAGGTGTGGGGGCTTGCCCGCACATAACGTTCCCTTAAAAGGCTAATCCGCTTTTTTATTGTAGCAAAAGGTAGAAAAAAAACGGCGTGAGGCGTATCATATCCGACAAATTTAATCTGATTTACTGTGAGAGAGTTATGCAACAAATTACTATTTCAGCGGCGGCACAAGCGCATTTTCGCCGTTTATTGGATCAACAGGAAGAAGGCACTCATATTCGTATTTTCGTAGTCAATCCCGGTACGCCGAATGCCGAATGTGGCGTTTCTTACTGCCCGCCGAATTCCGTTGAAGCCGACGACACGGAAATCAAATATGACAGTTTCTCCGCCTTTGTAGACGAAATCAGCCTGCCGTTTTTGGAAGAGGCGGAAATTGATTACGTCACCGAAGAACTCGGCGCGCAGCTAACCTTAAAAGCGCCGAACGCCAAAATGCGTAAAGTGGCGGATGATGCGTCACTAATCGAGCGGGTGGAATATGTCATTCAAACCCAGATCAACCCGCAATTGGCAAGCCACGGCGGCAAAATCACCTTATTGGAAATCACCGATGACGGCTATGCCATTTTGCAATTCGGCGGCGGTTGTAACGGCTGTTCCATGGTGGATGTCACCCTGAAAGACGGCGTGGAAAAACAATTGGTCAATATCTTTCCGGGTGAATTAAACGGCGCCAGGGACGTTACCGAACACCGACGCGGCGAACATTCCTATTATTAAGCCAAAAGAAAACCACCCGATGAGGTGGTTTTTTGTCCGTAACAACTATTTTGTGTGACGTTCTTTCAATTTCTCAATCATATCCGCCCGGCTTAAATCCGCGTTTTGCAATAACACCGTGAGGTGATAATGTAAAACCTGCTCTTTAGTTTCAAATTTAAAATTTTTTCCAGTTTACTGAAAAAGATCTAACTCGGTTCATACCGTAGGTGTCGAAAACAGCTTCCCGTGCCGGCATGGCGGGTTAGTACGACAGGATTTGCCAAAATCAACAACGCATCCTGATTGCAATCCAGCCTCATATCCACCATGTTCAAGAAATTTCCCGAGGTTTCCCCTTTCGTCCACAGTCAATTTTTCGTCCGAGAAAAGAACGTCACCTTCTTTTCCGCCAAGGTTTTTTCCGAGGCTTCCGGATTCATATAACCGAGCATTAACACCTCACAGGTGGTGGCGTGTTGCACGATAACGGGGAGAAGATTGTTGATTTTTTGCCGGTTGATGTTTTGCATTGTTTGTTCTCACTAAATTTTAATCATATATTCCTCTCTCCCGTTTACGGGAGAGAGGATATTATCTGCACACTTCCACGCTCTTGATAGCGCCCGTTTCCTAACCACGGCTGTTCGAAACATTGTAATATATTGATATTTCAAAAGTATCTTGCCTCCCCCCGTTTACGGGGGAAGGTGCCCGAAGGGCGGAAGGGGGGAATTTATCTCGATGTTTTGTTTAAAAATTGAGATTTAGCCCCCCTCAGGGCTTCGCCCAGCTCCCCCCGTAAACGGGGGGGCCAAGTTTTTCTTTTTTATTAAATAGTTACAATGTTTCGAACAACTGTGGTTTCCTAACGGGTGCTGTAACTTATTATTTCTTATCGCGTATTCCGGCACGCGTTAGGAAACGCACGCCATCGTTCGTCTATCGTTATCTCTAAAAAACGCCTTCAAAAACGACCGCACTTTTTGGCGTTACAGGCGCACTTCCACGCCTTCTTTCGCCAAATACGCTTTCAGTTCGCCGATGATTTCGTGATTGAGGAACTGCACGCCTTTCACCACCTGCCCGTTTCGCACGTCCAAACAAGGAATTATCCGTTTTGCCAACATTTGATTGCCTCCGCTACGGTAAATTTGCCTTCCAGTAATGCGCGCCCCACAATCACGCCCGTGCCTTTGAGGGCTTCGATGTCCGCCAACGAGCCGATACCGCCGGAAGATTGGAAATGTACATCAGGGAATTTGGCGCACACTTCGCGATAAAGGTTTACGTTGGAGTCTGCCAGCGTGCTGTCGCAGGAAATGTCAGTACAAAGCACGTGTTGAAGACCAAAAGTGCGGTAGTTTTCCACGACGTTTTCGAAGGTCAGCGCGCTGGTTTCCTGCCAGCCTTTAATCGCTACCCACTTCTGCCCGTTTTCAATGCGCACGTCCAACGCCAACACAAATTTCTCCACGCCGTATTTGTTAAACCAGCTCTGCACCATGTCCGGCTGCGTCACCACCGGCAAATCGGCGACATCCTGTTCGGTGCGAATCCCACCGCCCACCTGAATCTTGCTTTGCGTGGCAGCGATAATCTTGCCGGTAAGTGCGGTCTGTCGTTTCAAAGGATCTTTCGCGCCCGTTAAATCCACCAAATGCAACTGCTTCGCGCCTTGTTGCAGGTAAGCGGCGAACTGCTCAATGGGGTTTCGCTATAGGCGGTTTGCTTGGCATAATCGCCTTGGTGCAGGCGCACAACGTGCCCATCGATGAGGTCGAGGGCGGGGATGATGATGGATGTTTGCATAATTTTTTCCTGTGTTTGCTCCCTATCCCCTCTCCCGCAAGCGGGCGAGGGGATTGGTAGATTCGTAGCTTAGGCAGGAAAGAAGCACAACTACACTCTTTCAATATTTAGACCCGGATCGCAAAACTAAATTTTCTCCACAAAATTCCTCAACAACATCGCGCCATTTTTACCCGAGCGTTCGGGGTGGAATTGCACGCCGTAGAAGTTGTCTTTGGCAATGGCGGCGGAGAAATCCACGCCGTAATGGCTGGTGGCGATGATGTTTTCGTTCGGTAGCACGGCATAGCTATGCACAAAATAGAAATGGCTGTCTTGCGCAATGCCGTCAAACAGCGGGCAGCCTTCTGCGTAACGCACGTTGTTCCAGCCCATATGCGGCAACGGTAAACCTGTGTCGGGGATTAACGCCGTTTGGCTTAGCATTAGGTTGAGCGTTGCCACGTTGCCTTCTTCAGAAAAAGCGGTCATTAACTGCATTCCCAAACAGATGCCAAGCACAGGTTGAGTGAGGTTTTGGATAACCTCAACTAGCCCGTGATCTTGTAAGTTTTTCATCGCCGCAATCGCTGTGCCTACCCCAGGTAGAATCAGTTTATCGGCGGATTTGATTTTGTTGAGATCGCTTGTGATCTCAGTCGCATAGCCCAATCGGTCAAAGGCGAATTTGACGGAGGAGAGATTGGCACAGGCGGTGTCGATGATGGTGATTTGGTTCATTGTTTTTCCTGTCCTAAATATGATTTAACTACATTTTGAGCACTAACAAATCCCGAACCATACATATTTTCATAAGATTTTTGGCTAAAATATTGATTATAGACATCAGTAAAATCATCCCACCACATATTATTTTCCGTTGGATATTTAAGAATACACCCTGGAAATATTTTTCCAGAATATAATAAATCAAATTGTTCTTTCTTTAGAATCCTTCCGCTACAGTATAAATTTTTATCTCTATCTAATTGTTTAAGCAATTGGTACATACCATATATTTGACTTTGACCACCAGAACCAACACCACTACCAATATGCCATAAACGATGAATGATTTCATATTTATAATCAGAGAACTTTAATATTATAAATGTATATCCAGAAGGTTCACTATTATCCGAACGAATAAAGTATATTTGGATTGGGTTACATTCTTTTAGATAATAATAATGAAAAGGATCATAATTAGTTTTTTTATCTAAATAAAAAGGCTCTCTTTTCCCTTCGGTCAGCCACTCTTCATTTATACCAAATGTATTACAGAATTTTTCGATAAACTCAAAATTAGGTTCAGTTACACCTTTGAAAATATTTTCCAATTCTCCAACAGATCTAAATTCCATTATTCTAGCTAACTTAGCTATTGTATAGGTATCATATGTCTCATTTTTATTTAGTAAATTTTTAAATTGATTTAATCTTTTTACTATTCCACTGACTTCAGTTTTTTCGTCTAAAATTTTATTTTTTTCAGGTGGGATTTGGATTTTATTCTCAATTTTTATTTGATGTTCGACTTTTTCATCTTTTATAACTATTTTAGTTAGTAAACCAGAAAAAAGGTTTGAGAAGAGAGTGCAGATTTCCATATATAATATCCCTGTTACGAATTTTACAACCGGTCAAACTCCCTCAAAAACTTTGCAAGATTCAACCGCACTTTTGGACGGATATAAAATCCGCTCCTACGAATCATAACACGCCTTTCGAACTCGGCAACTCATTCCCTTCAACCCTTATCGCCTGTCTTAACGTCCGTCCGAACGCTTTAAACAAGCTCTCGATTTTGTAGTGGTCGTTGTCGCCGGTGGCTTTGAGGTGGAGCGTGGCGAGCATTGAAAAGGCGAGGGATTGGAAGAAATGCTCGGTCAATTCGGTGCTGAAATCGCCCACTTTGTCGTGTTTGAATTTGGCGTTGAATTTGATCTACGGTCTGCCCGATAAATCCAAGGCACATTTGGCGCGACATTCGTCCATTGGCAGCACAAAGCCGAAGCGGGCGATGCCGCGTTTGTCGCTGATGGCCAGTTTTAACGCTTGCCCCAAGGCAAGGGCGGTGTCTTCGACGGTGTGGTGTTCGTCGATCCACAAGTCGCCGTGGGTGGCAATTTGGTCGAGCATATGGTCGAAAAAACTACGCCTGTTTTGATGTTGTTCACGCCCGTTTCGTCCAGCCACACTTGCACTTTGATGTCGGTCTCTTTGGTTTTGCGTTCCACTTCTGCGTAACGCGGTTGGCGATCGCCGATGTTGGTCACGGCTTCACCGAGTAATTTTCCACAATCAGATCCCAGTTCAATTTCTGCGGATCGTATTGCAACGCACGAATGCCGAGGTTTTCCGCCAGCTGTACGTCCGTCGTACGGTCACCAATCACAAAAGAGAGGTCAGGATCGAACAAGTTTTTATCGATGTATTTTTTCAGCAACTTGGTTTTCGGCTCGTCGATTAAGGTGACGTCGCGGTCGATGAAAAGGGTTGGTTGCATGGTTTTTCCTTATATATTGTGGTATCAATCCTCTCGCCCGCTTGCGGGAGAAAGGCACGTTTTACTCCATCATCTTCTCAATCTGCAACACCAAAATAGAACTGGCGCCCACCTCTTTGAGGCGTTCCATGGTTTCTCAGAACAGATTTCCCTGGCTCACCACGTGCATTGCTACTTTGGAATCGTCGTGCGCCAACGGCAGGATGGTTGGGTTTTCGGCGCCGGGTAAAAGTGCGGTGATTTCTTCAAGTTTATTTTTCGGTGTGTGTAGCATGATGTATTTGGATTCGGCGGCTTGTTGCACACCTTTTGTCGGCGCTGAGCGGTTCGGCACGTTGGATTAAACAGGCTTTGGAACGGTAAATCACTTCCACTTCTTTTAAGCCGTTAGCCTCTAACATGGCGCCGGAAGAAACTAAGTCACAAATGGCATCGGCAAGTCCTGCACTGGGGTCGACTTCCACGGAACCGTTCAGCAAGGTACTTTTGAAAGGCACGCCTTGTTCTTTCATGTAACGTTTGAGTAAATTCGGGTAGGAGGTGGCGATGCGGGCGTTGGCGAAATCCCAAATGCCGTTGTATTGATAATCACGATCCACGGCGAGGGATAAACGGCAACCGCCGAAATCCAACTGACGCAACATTTTATAAGCCACCGTTTCGCCCGCAGCAAGACGCCCCAATTCTTCTTCCTCCAGCACGTTCTCGCCGATAATGCCGAGATCCGCCACGCCCAAAAATCAACCCCAGGATGTCGTCGTCACGCACGCGCAGGATTTCGATGGGCATATTTTCTGCATAAGCAATTAAGCGCTGTTCATTCCAGTTGATTTTCACCCCGCACTGGCTCAGTAATTCCGCACAGCCTTTGCTTAAACGCCCTTTCTTTTGCATGGCGATGCGTAAACATTTTTTGTCATCCTCATTTTTTAAACCTTGAATTGTCAAACCAAGTGCAACAATTTTTTAAAGTAAACCTCATAAGGTGTTTTCCGGCCTAAACACTTTCGTGGTCTTAGATTGAGTTTATCTACGACAGACTG
>NZ_NRDF01000017.1 GCF_003130205.1 Aggregatibacter actinomycetemcomitans | reverse complement strand
GTTTGTTTTTTGTTTGGGAACAAAAATTATACACTATTATGAACTCTTCTTTTTTGCACTTGGATTGTAAATTCAAGAGTTAAATATATGGGATATCGCATATCAATCTTATCGTAAGGAAAGTAAGCAAATACAAACAGCTAAATCTCATAAATAAGCTATAATAATCTTTGTTTACCTACTCTGAACTAACAGTTAGTTCAGATAAAATTACACCTTGTACAAAAAAATCATAAAACAAAAAGGCTGAATAAATATTATTCAGCCTTTTTAAATTTAATAGTTAACTAGTTTTTATTCCGCTGCAGCTTCTTCACTTGAAACTTCTGGGCGATCTACTAACTCAATGTAAGCCATTGGAGCATTATCGCCAGCACGGAAACCACATTTAAGGATGCGGGTGTAACCACCAGCACGTTGTGCAAAACGTGGACCTAATTCATTAAATAATTTAGCAACAGTTTCTGTGTTGCGTGTACGAGCAAAAGCTAGGCGGCGATTTGCCACACTATCCACTTTTGCTAAAGTAATTAACGGCTCAACTACTCGACGTAATTCTTTTGCTTTAGGCAAAGTTGTTTTAATGATCTCGTGACCAATTAAAGAACTTGCCATATTACGGAACATCGCTTGGCGATGACTGCTATTACGGTTTAGTTGACGACCACTCTTACGATGGCGCATAACCTTATCCTTCTCAGAAAAATCTTTAACCTACGACTAAATTAGTCTTCAGCAATACTTGCTGGTGGCCAATTCTCAAGGCGCATACCTAGTGATAAGCCCCTTGAAGCGAGTACATCTTTAATCTCAGTAAGCGATTTCTTACCTAAATTAGGAGTTTTAAGTAACTCAACTTCTGTACGTTGAACTAAATCACCGATATAGTGAATTGTTTCTGCTTTCAAACAGTTAGCAGAACGAACTGTCAACTCTAAATCATCTACAGGACGAAGAAGGATTGGATCAAATTCCGGCTTCTCCTCCTTAACTTCAGGTTGACGAATATCACGCAAATCAACGAATGCATCGAGTTGCTCTGCTAAAATTGTTGCTGCCCGACGAATAGCTTCTTCCGGATCAATAGTACCGTTTGTTTCTAGCTCAATAACCAATTTGTCTAAATCGGTACGTTGTTCAACACGTGCCGCTTCAACATTGTAAGCAATACGCTCAATCGGGCTATAACAGGCATCTACTAATAGACGACCAATAGGACGCTCTTCACCTTGAATTTGAGCACGAGCTGATGCCGGTACATATCCTCTACCACGTTGAACACGAATTCGCATGCTAATAGAAGCGTTTTCATCGGTCAGATGACAAATTACATGCTCTGGATTAATAACTTCAACATCACCATCATGGGTAATATCTGCAGCAACAACAGGGCCAATTCCAGACTTGCTAAGTGTAAGAAGAACATCATCCTTATTCTGTACTTTTACAGCTAAACCTTTTAGATTTAAAAGTACTTCCAGAATATCTTCTTGTACACCCTCTTTACTACTATATTCATGCAGTACACCATCAATCTCTACTTCAGTAACAGCACAACCTGGCATTGAAGATAAAAGAATTCGACGCAATGCATTCCCTAGAGTATGACCGAAACCACGCTCTAATGGTTCTAAGATAACCTTAGCTTGAGTGGAGCTAATTTGTTCAATATCAACTAAGCGCGGCTTTAAAAATTCTGTAACAGCACCCTGCATTTTATCCTCTCTTTGCTTCTAAGCTCTATTATTTAGAATAAAGCTCAACGATCAGATGTTCGTTAATGTCTGCTGATAAATCAGAACGTTCAGGAACACGTTTGAATACACCTTCCATTTTAGCAGCATCAACTTCTAACCATGTCGGTTTTTCTTTTTGTTCTGCCAACTCTAATGATGCTTTAATACGTGCTTGTTTTTTAGACTTTTCACGAACAGCAACTACATCATCAACTGAAACCTGGAAAGATGGAATGTTTACCACACGACCATTAACAACAATCGCTTTATGACTTACCAATTGGCGAGCCTCTGCACGAGTGGCTGCGAATCCCATACGATAAACTACATTATCCAATCGACCTTCAAGCAACACTAGTAGATTTTCACCTGTGTTACCTTTTAAGCGGTTTGCTTCTTTGTAGTAATTACGGAATTGGCGTTCCAAAATACCGTACATACGGCGAACTTTTTGTTTCTCACGTAACTGACTACCATAGTCAGACAAACGTGGCCTACGAGCGCCATGTTGACCAGGCGCGGTATCAATTTTACATTTTGAATCAATCGCACGAACGCCTGATTTAAGAAATAAATCAGTGCCTTCACGGCGGCTTAGCTTGAGTTTAGGACCCAAATATCTTGCCATTTTCTTTCTCCAACTATCCTATAACGTCATTAAACACGACGTTTTTTCGGTGGACGACAACCGTTATGAGGAATCGGAGTCACATCAGTAATATTCGTAATGCGGAAACCTGCTGCATTTAATGCACGAATAGTTGACTCTCGACCAGGACCCGGTCCTTTTACCATAACTTCCAAGTTCTTTAAGCCGAATTCTTTTACAATTTCAGCACAACGTTCTGCCGCAACCTGTGCAGCGAACGGGGTAGATTTACGAGAACCACGGAAGCCTGAACCACCAGCAGTAGCCCAAGCTAATGCATTACCTTGACGGTCAGTTATAGTAACGATTGTATTATTGAAAGATGCGTGAATGTGTGCAACGCCATCTACAACTTGTTTTTTCACACGTTTACGTGCACGAACTGGTGTTTTTGCCATCTTAATTTACCCCGACTATTTTTTGATCGGCTTACGAGGACCCTTACGGGTACGCGCATTAGTTTTAGTACGTTGACCACGTACCGGTAAACTACGACGATGACGTAAACCACGATAACAACCTAAATCTAATAGGCGTTTAATGTTAAGTGTTACTTCACGACGTAAATCCCCTTCAACGGTAAATTTACCAACTTCGTCACGCAGTTTGTCAATCTGCTCTTCAGACAATTCGCTGATCTTAACATCTTCAGCAATACCCGCTGCAGCACAAATGCTTTTTGAGCGAGTTTCACCGATACCGTAAATTGCAGTTAAAGCGATTACAGCGTGTTTATGATCAGGAATGTTAATGCCTGCAATACGGGCCACTATGCACTCCTATTGTTTATTGATGAGTTGACACTCTGATCTTGAAAAGCCCGTTTTCAGGATACTCAAACAGAGTGTCAAGGAAATAAATGAGCTGAGTAGTATATCCACCCAACCTGTTCTTTGCAAGAAAAATATCAATTAACCTTGACGTTGTTTATGCTTAGGATCGCTACAAAGTACACGAACAACACCTTCGCGTTTAACAATCTTACAGTTACGACATAATTTCTTAACGGAAGCACGAACTTTCATTGCTTATCCCTTTTATATAATCGGACTATTGTCCAAAACCTTTAAGGTTTGCTTTTTTCAGCGCAGATTCATATCTTGTAGACATCAAATGACTTTGAATCTGAACGATGAAATCCATAATTACCACCACAACAATTAACAAGGAAGTACCACCAAAATAAAATTGCACATTCCAAGCAGATGTCATGATATAAGGGACCAAACAAACAAATGTAACATAGAGACCACCAATGAGGGTCAGTCTAGTCATAATCTTATCGATATATCGAGATGTTTGTTCCCCTGGTCTAATTCCAGGTATAAATGCACCTGATTTTTTCAAGTTATCTGCCGTATCTCTAGGGTTATATTGCATAGCAGTATAGAAAAAACTAAAGAAGATAATAGCACTAGCATAAACGACTAAGTATAAAGGCTGTCCCGGATGCAATAAAATTGATAAATCAGTTAACCATTCCAAACTGGACCCCTGCCCAACCCATTGAGTTAGTGTTGCAGGAAAAAGAATTATACTTGACGCAAAAATCGCCGGGATAACTCCCGCCATATTCACTTTTAGCGGAAGATGGGTAGAGTGTCCCCCCAGGATTTGTCTGCCTTGTTGACGTTTAGCATATTCAACTTTTATTCTTCTCTGCCCTCTTTCTACAAAAACAACAAAGTAAGTAACCGCCAAAACAATAACAGCAATTAATAGAAGAACAAGAAGATGCATTTGACCGAGACGAGCTTGCTCAATCGTTTGACCTATAGCTGCAGGTAACCCCGCTACGATACCGGCAAAAATAATTAAAGAAATACCATTACCAATACCACGCTCTGTAATTTGCTCACCTAACCACATCAAGAACATAGTTCCTGTAACCAAGCTAATTACTGCAGTAAAATAAAATCCAAATCCCAGATTCGGGACCAGACCTGGTAACGTATTAGGTAAGCCGGTTGAAATACCTACCGCTTGTAAAGTAGCAAGCACAACCGTTGAATATCGGGTGTATTTACTAATTTTGCGGCGACCTGACTCACCCTCTTTTCTTAACTCTGCGAGTGCCGGATGAACCGAAGCTAGCAATTGGATAATGATCGATGCCGAAATATAAGGCATAATACCAAGAGCAAAAATTGAAGCGCGGCTCAAGGCACCACCAGAGAACATGTTAAACATATCAATAATGGTGCCTTTTTGTTGTTCAATCAACTGAGCTAATACAGCTGCATCTATACCAGGAACCGGAATGAATGAACCAATTCGGAAAACAATAAGCGCCCCTAAAACAAATAATAATCTGCTCTTCAGTTCACTTGTACCGCCTTGAGTACTTCTTGTTTGATAGCCTGGTTGTTTAGCCATTAATTATTCCTCGATTGAACCGCCAACAGCTTCAATAGCTGCTTTGGCGCCTTTAGTAACACGCAACCCACGAATAACTAATTTGGTTTTAATTTCACCCGCTAAAATTACTTTAGCAAACTGAATGTCCTTAGTTAAAATATTGGCAGCTTTTAATGTTTCTAAAGTCACAATACCATTTTCAATTTTATTCAGATCATCTAGACGGACTTCTGCTGTTACTGCAGATTTCATAGAAGTAAAACCAAATTTAGGTAAACGACGATATAAAGGCATCTGACCACCTTCGAAACCACGACGAACACCGCCGCCGGTACGGGATTTTTGACCTTTATGACCACGTCCACCGGTTTTACCTAAACCTGAACCAATACCACGACCAAGACGTTTAGCACTATGCTTAGCACCCTCAGCCGGAGATAGAGTATTTAAGCGCATCTATTACTCCTCCACTTTAACCATATATGAAACCTGGTTAATCATTCCTCGTACTGCCGGAGTATCAATTAACTCAACAGTATGATGCATATGGCGAAGACCAAGACCACGTAGTGTAGCTTTATGCTTCGGTAAACGAGCAATAGAACTACGAACTTGCGTTACTTTAATAGTTTTAGCCATTATCAATTACCCCAAAATTTCATCAACTGATTTACCACGTTTAGCAGCAACCATTTCTGGTGATTTCATATTTGCTAAAGCATCAATAGTTGCACGAACAACATTGATTGGATTAGTTGAACCATAAGCTTTTGACAATACGTTACGTACGCCAGCTACTTCCAATACAGCACGCATTGCACCACCTGCAATGATACCGGTACCCTCACTAGCAGGTTGCATAAACACTCGAGAACCTGTATGAGCACCTTTAATAGGATGCTGCAATGTACCTTCGCTTAAAGCCACATTGATCATATTACGACGCGCTTTCTCCATTGCTTTTTGAATAGCTGCAGGAACTTCACGCGCTTTGCCATATCCAAAACCAACGCGACCATTACCATCACCTACTACGGTTAACGCAGTAAAGCTCATGATACGACCACCTTTTACAGTTTTAGATACGCGGCTTACCGCAATTAGCTTCTCTTGCAGTTCACCAGCTTGTTTTTCGATGTTTGACATCTCAAATTACCTCAATTAGAACTGTAGACCAGCTTCACGAGCAGCATCCGCTAAAGATTGGATACGGCCATGATATTTAAAACCGGAACGGTCAAAAGCTACATCTTTGACACCTTTTGCTAATGCTCTTTCTGCAACAATTTTACCTACAACCGCTGCAGCATCTTTATTTCCGGTATATTTCACTTGCTCACTAATTGCCTTCTCAACAGTAGAAGCAGCGGCAAGCACTTCTGAACCGTTTGGTGCGATAACTTGAGCGTAAATATGACGCGGAGTACGGTGAACAACTAAACGCGTTACACCTTGCTCTCTCATCATATGACGCGCACTAGCCGCACGACGGATACGAGCTGATTTCTTATCCATAGTGTTACCTTAATTATTTCTTCTTAGCTTCTTTAATACGCACCACTTCATCAGCGTAACGTACCCCTTTACCTTTATACGGTTCAGGACGACGATAAGCACGAATATCTGCGGCAACTTGACCGATTAACTGTTTATCTGAACCTTTCAAAACAATTTCAGTTTGAGAAGGGCATTCAGCAGTAATCCCCGCAGGTAAAACATGCTCAACAGGGTGAGAAAATCCAAGACTTAAAGCAACAGCATTTCCTTTAATTTGAGCTCTATAACCTACACCTACTAATTGTAGTTTTCTTGTAAATCCTTCAGTAACACCGATAACCATAGAATTAACTAATGCTCTGGCAGTACCGGATTGAGCATTACCACCTTCAACACCTTCACGTGGTGAGAATGTTAATTCGTTATTTTCATGCTTAACTTCTACTGAATGATGAATAGAGCGTGACAACTCACCATTTTTACCTTTAATTGTTAGTAACTGTCCGTTAAGTTTTACCTCAACGCCGGCAGGAATACTAACAGGTGCTTTTGCAACACGAGACATTTTCCTACCTCTCTATTAAGCTACATAACAAATGATCTCACCGCCTAAACCAGCTTGACGAGCTGCACGGTCAGTCATTACACCTTTAGATGTAGATACCACAGCGATACCTAAGCCACCCATTACTTTCGGTAATTCGTCTTTACGTTTATAAATACGAAGACCTGGGCGACTTACGCGCTGGATACTTTCTACAACCGGTTTACCTTGGAAATATTTTAACGTAATTTCCAATTCAGGTTTTACACCTTCAACTACTTTAACGCTTTCGATATAACCTTCGCTAGCTAATACATTGGCAATTGCAACTTTTAGCTTGGATGAAGGCATACTGATCGCAACTTTATTCGCAGCTTGACCGTTACGAATGCGGGTCAACATATCTGCGATAGGATCTTGCATACTCATTGTGCTTTTACTCCGATTCCAAATTAAAGTGGCATATTACCAACTAGCTTTCTTAAGACCCGGGATCTCGCCACGCATAGCAGCTTCACGAACCTTAATACGGCTTAAACCAAACTTACGAAGAACGCCGTGAGGACGTCCGGTTTGACGGCAACGGTTACGTTGACGACTAGGGCTAGAATCACGTGGTAAAGTTTGCAACTTCAACACCGCATTCCAACGGTCTTCGTCAGAGGCATTAATGTCAGAAATAATTTTTTTCAACTCTACACGTTTAGCGTAGAATTTTTCAGCCAATTTCACGCGTTTTACATCGCGTGCTTTCATTGATTGTTTAGCCATTTGTAACCTGCCTTACTTACGGAATGGGAAATTAAAGGCAGCCAATAGTGCTCGACCTTCTTCATCATTCTTAGCTGTGGTGGTAATAGTAATATCTAAACCACGTACACGATCTACTTTATCGTAGTCGATTTCAGGGAAGATGATTTGCTCACGCACACCCATACTGTAATTCCCACGACCATCAAATGATTTCGCGCTTAAACCGCGGAAGTCACGAATACGTGGAACAGCAATTGTAATTAAACGTTCTAAGAACTCCCACATACGTTCACCACGTAGTGTTACTTTACAACCGATTGGATATCCCTGACGGATTTTAAAGCCTGCAACAGATTTACGGGCTTTAGTAATCAAAGGTTTTTGACCGCTAATTGCTGCCAGATCCGCTACCGCATTATCTAGCAATTTTTTATCGGTCAATGCTTCACCCACACCCATATTTAGGGTTATCTTTTCGATTCGTGGGACTTGCATGACAGATGAGTAGTTGAATTTCGTTTTCAATTCATTTACTACTTGATCTCTGTAATAATCATGCAGTTTCGCCATCGCATTACTCCAGTTTATTAAATAATTTCATTATTAGATTTGAAGAAACGTACTTTTTTGCCGTCTTCGAATCTAAAACCTACTCGGTCAGCTTTATTTGTTGTTGGATTGAAAATAGCAACATTTGATACATCAATCGCAGCTTCTTTTTTCACTAAACCACCCTCTTTACCTAGTGCAGGTACCGGTTTTTCATGTTTAGTGATAATGTTTACGCCTTCAACAATCACTTTACCGTTAGATAACACTTTGGTTACCTTACCGCGCTTACCTTTGCTTTTGCCGGTAAGCACAATTACTTCATCATTTTGACGGATTTTTGCAGCCATTACATTCTCCTTACAGTACTTCTGGAGCTAAGGAAATGATCTTCATGAATTTCTCAGAACGAAGTTCACGAGTCACCGGTCCAAAAATACGAGTACCGATTGGTTGCTCGGTGTTATTATTTAAAATCACACAGGCATTACCATCGAAACGAATAACTGACCCATCTGGGCGACGAACACCCTTCTTGGTGCGCACAACAACTGCTTTTAATACATCACCTTTTTTTACTTTACCGCGTGGAATTGCTTCTTTCACGGTAATTTTGATAATGTCGCCAATAGCAGCATAACGACGGTGCGATCCACCTAGAACCTTGATACACATTACGCTACGAGCCCCTGAGTTATCAGCAACATCCAGCATAGTCTGTTCTTGGATCATATTAGTGCTCCGTTAAATAAAAAAACCACCCTTGCGGGACGAACCTACCCATAATGGATAGGGTGCGGATTCTAGCACAAAAAATATAACGAAAGCAATAAGCTTTTAAATAACTTATACGCTTTCATGAAAGGAATGAATTTGGGACGTAAACAACAAAAAGTGCGGTCGAATTTCCAGATGTTTTTTAGCTGTGAATCAAAAGAAATAAAAAAGCCAATGATAAACATCATCGGCTTTTATTTATCGTTAATTAAGCAATTACTGCTTTCTCAACTACACGAACTAAAGTCCATGATTTAGTTTTAGAAATCGGACGACATTCACGAACTTCTACTAAATCACCTAATTTAGCTTCGTTGTTTTCATCGTGCACATGTAGTTTGGTTGTGCGGCGGATAAACTTACCATAAAGTGGGTGTTTAACCTTGCGTTCAATAGCAACAACGAAAGATTTCTCCATCTTGTCACTAACTACACGACCTTGCACGCTACGAATTTTATCAGTCATTACTCACCCGCCTTTTCGGTTAGAACAGTTTTAATTTGTGCAATACTACGACGCACTTGTTTTAACTGATGGGTTTGTTGAAGCTGACCGGTGGCTGCTTGCATACGCAACTTGAATTGCTCACCTAACAAGTTAACCAATTCAGCATTCAGCTCTTCAACACTTTTTGTACGTAGTTCTTGAGCTTTCATTACATCACCGTCTTAGTTACGAAAGTGGTCTTAACCGGCAATTTAGCAGCTGCTAATGCAAATGCTTCTCTTGCGATCTCTTCAGACACACCATCCATTTCATAGAGAACTTTACCCGGTTGGATTAAGGCTACCCAGTACTCAACGTTACCTTTACCTTTACCCATACGGACTTCTAGTGGTTTTTCAGTAATTGGTTTATCCGGGAATACACGAATCCAGATCTTACCTTGACGTTTTACTGCACGAGTCATAGCACGACGAGCGGCCTCAATTTGACGTGCGGTTAAACGACCACGACCAACTGCTTTTAAACCGAAAGTACCGAAGCTAACTTCTGTACCGCCCGCGATACCACGGTTACGGCCTTTGTGAACTTTACGGAATTTTGTACGTTTTGGTTGCAACATTTAGCGATTCTCCTTACTTACGACCTTTACCGCGCGGAGCCTTTTTAGGCTTGTCGGTAGGTTGTTGTTCCGGTTGCGCCAGCGCAGCCATTCCACCAAGAATCTCACCTTTGAAGATCCATACTTTAACGCCGATTACGCCGTATGTTGTATGTGCTTCAGCAGTGTTATAGTCGATGTCCGCACGCAATGTATGTAGAGGTACACGACCTTCACGATACCATTCAGAACGGGCAATTTCTGCACCGCCTAAACGACCGCTAACTTCAACTTTGATACCTTTAGCGCCTAAACGCATTGCATTTTGTACCGCTTTTTTCATAGCACGACGGAACATTACACGACGTTCTAATTGTGAAGCGATGCTGTCTGCAACTAATTTCGCATCTAATTCAGGTTTTTTCACTTCAGCGATATTGATTTGTGCAGGAACGCCGGCAATTTTTGCTACTGCGTTACGCAATTTTTCAACATCTTCGCCTTTCTTACCAATTACGATACCCGGGCGGGCTGTGTGAATAGTAACACGAATACTTTTCGCAGGACGTTCAATCGTGATACGTGAAACTGAAGCATTCGCTAATTCTTTATTTAAGAATTGACGTACTTTGAAATCGCCTTCAAGATTATCGGCGAAGTCTTGTGTATTCGCAAACCAAGTAGAGCTCCAAGGTTTTACAATACCTAGGCGAATACCATGTGGATGTACTTTTTGACCCATTGTTATTCCTCTACGATTAACGATCCGACACAACCACGGTAATGTGGCTTGTACGTTTTAAAATACGATCTGCACGACCTTTAGCACGTGGCATAACACGTTTCATGCTTGGACCTTCATCTACGAAAATCTTCGCAACTTTAAGATCATCGATATCTGCACCGTCATTGTGCTCGGCATTTGCAATAGCTGACTCTAGAACTTTCTTCACTAAAGCAGATGCTTTTTTGTTAGTGTAAGTAAGAATTTCTAATGCTTGAGCAACTTTCTTACCACGGATTAAATCCGCAACTAAGCGAGCTTTTTGCGCTGAAGTGCGAGCGTAACGATGTTTTGCAATTGTTTCCATCTTTTACCCCTTACTTCTTAGCTTTCTTGTCCGCAGCGTGACCGCGGTAAGTACGAGTCGGTGCAAATTCGCCTAATTTATGACCGATCATTTCATCAGAAACATAAACAGGAACATGCTGACGACCATTATGGACTGCGATGGTCAATCCGATCATTGATGGAATGATCATTGAACGACGGGACCAGGTTTTAATTGGTTTTTTATCCCCGCTTTCCACCGCCTTCTCTACCTTCTTCAACAAGTGTAGGTCAAGGAAAGGACCTTTCTTGAGAGAACGTGGCATGGCTTATCCTCTTATTAATTTAAATTATTTACCACGACGACGTACGATATATTTATCAGTACGTTTGTTATGGCGAGTTTTCTTACCTTTAGTTTGAACGCCCCAAGGTGTTACCGGGTGTTTACCAAAGTTACGACCTTCACCACCACCATGTGGGTGATCCACCGGGTTCATTGCAGTACCACGAACTGTAGGGCGTACACCTCTCCAGCGGTTAGCGCCTGCTTTACCCAATACGCGAAGCATATGCTCTGAGTTACCTACTTCACCGATGGTTGCAGAACACTCAGCTAATACTTTACGCATTTCGCCGGAGCGAAGACGCAAAGTAACATAATTACCTTCACGGGCGATGATCTGTACATAACTACCTGCAGAACGGGCAATTTGACCGCCTTTACCGGGTTTTAATTCAACGTTATGCACGGTAGAACCAACCGGGATATTACGCATTGGTAAAGCATTACCAACTTTAATTGGCGCATGTGCACCCGCTTGGATTTGATCACCTGCAGCCAAACCTTTAGGTGCTAGGATATAACGACGTTCACCGTCTTTATAAAGCACTAAAGCGATATTTGCAGAACGATTCGGATCGTATTCTAAACGCTCAACAACACCGGGAATGTCTAATTTATTACGTTTGAAATCAATTAAACGATAGTGTTGTTTATGACCGCCACCGATGTGACGAGTAGTAATACGACCATAGTTGTTACGACCACCGGTTTTAGATTTAGTATCTAAAAGCGCAGCAAAAGGTTTACCTTTGTGCAATTCAGGGTTAACAACTTTAACAACATGACGACGACCAGCGGAGGTCGGCTTACATTTAACGATAGCCATTATCTTCTACTCCTCCGTAATTACTCTGCCGCACCTTCAACGAAGTCCAAAGATTGTCCTTCTTGAAGTGTAACATAAGCTTTTTTCCAGTCACTGCGACGTCCGATCTTAGCACCACGGCGCTTAGTTTTACCTTTGACCACGACGGTACGAACAGAATCCACTTTCACTTCAAAAAGTTGCTCTACTGCATTAGTAATTTCTACTTTATTTGCATCTAAAGCCACTTTGAAAACGATAGTGTTTGACTTCTCAGCGTTATTTGTTGCTTTCTCAGAGACATGCGGTGCTTTAAGCACTTTTAGCAAACGTTCTTGACTCATGCTAACATCTCCTCAATTTGCTTCACAGCATCCACAGTAACAACTACTTTATCGAAAGCAATTAAACTTACCGGATCAATACCTTGAGCATCACGAACATCAACTTTGTATAAGTTACGCGCTGCTAAGAATAGATTTTCATCCAAGCTTGCTGTGATGATTAACACATCTTCAAGTGCTAATTCTTTTAATTTTTGTACTAATACTTTGGTTTTTGGTGCATCAATTTCAAATTTATCAACAACAACTAAACGATCTTGACGAACAAGCTCGGAAAGAATGCTCTTGATTGCACCGCGGTACATTTTCTTGTTCACTTTTTGGCTGTGATCTTGTGGTTTCGCTGCGAAAGTGACACCACCGGAACGCCAGATTGGTGATTTAATATCACCTGAACGAGCGCGACCTGTACCTTTTTGACGCCAAGGTTTTTTACCTGAACCAGACACTTCAGCACGAGTTTTTTGTGCACGAGAACCTTGACGGGCACCTGCTGCATAAGCAACAACAACTTGGTGAATCAACGCTTCGTTAAACTCACGGCCGAAGGTAGTTTCAGAAACAGTGAGTGCGTTAGCACCTACAACTTGTAATTCCATCTCTATCTCCCAGACCTATGCTTTAACTGCCGGCTTAACGATAACATCACTACCGGTAGCACCGGGAACGGCGCCTTTCACTAATAGCAATTTACGCTCAGCATCTACACGAACAACTTCAAGTGATTGAACGGTTACACGTTCATTACCCAAGTGTCCTGCCATTTTTTTACCTTTAAACACACGACCCGGGGTTTGGTTTTGACCAATAGAACCAAGGACACGATGTGATAAAGAGTTACCATGAGTAGCATCTTGAGTACGGAAGTTCCAACGTTTAACACCACCTTGGAAACCTTTACCTTTAGACGTACCGGTAACATCGACTTTTTTAACATCTGCGAAGATGTCAACATTAATTTCTTGACCTAGCGTGAATTCTTCACCTTCGGTACGAAATTCCCATAAACCGCGACCGGCTTCAACACCGGCTTTCACGAAATGACCAGCTTCAGGCTTAGTCACACGGCTCGCTTTTTTAGAACCGGTTGTAACTTGAACTGCAGTATAGCCATCGTTTTCAAGAGTTTTAACTTGAGTTACGCGGTTGGCTTCGATTTCGATAACGGTAACCGGTACTGACACGCCGTCTTCATTGAAGATACGGGTCATACCGACTTTACGACCGACTAAACCAATCATTGTAATAACCTCTTAATTAACCTAGGCTGATCTGCACGTCAACGCCGGCAGCCAAGTCTAAACGCATTAATGCATCAACAGTTTTTTCTGTTGGCTCGACAATATCAACTAAACGTTTGTGAGTACGGATTTCATATTGGTCACGCGCATCTTTATTTACGTGTGGAGAAATCAATACTGTGAAACGCTCTTTACGAGTTGGTAAAGGAATCGGACCACGCACTTGTGCACCGGTACGTTTAGCTGTTTCAACGATCTCCGCCGTGGATTGATCGATCAAACGATGATCAAACGCTTTAAGACGGATACGGATTCTTTGGTTCTGCATGAGACCAGAGCTCCAATAAATTTAGCTAATAAAAAACTAACACCATCACAATTCTTACATCAAAACAACAAGAAAAGGAGGTGCAAGCTACCTGTTATATAGTCCCCAAATCGGAGACATTGTTAGTATTACCTATTGTAATACCCGTTTAATAAATGATTACACTAAACGGCTTCTATAATTAAAGCCCGCGGATTGTACTAAAATCCACTTCACTTCGCAAGCTTTTTCTGTGTATTTAAACGGATAAAAGTGCGGTCATTTTGAAAAACGTTTTTTAAAATGACCGCACTTTTAGTGCCGACATCAAACTATAACGGCAATTCGGTGGTAGATTTGACGGTTTTTAACGACACCTCGGATTTGAGGGTTTTAATGCCAATCTCTTTGGTGAGGTATTTGGTTTTAATGGCATTAAACTCCTCTAAATCGGAAACCCACATTTTTAAAATGAAATCGTAACTGCCCGCCATGAGATGACATTCGGTAATTTGCGGGATTAATTTCACTTCAAAAATGAACCGCTCTTTGAGTTCCGGATCTTCTTCAAAAAACGTGCCTTGTACATAAACCAACAAATTGCAATTCAGTTTTTTGGGATGTAACAACGCGGCGTAACTATCAATAACACCGCTCTCTTCCAACTGGTTCACCCGACGCAGACAGGCGGAATTGGATAAGCCGACTTCTTTGGCAAGCTCGTTATTTTGCAATCTTCCGTTGCGCTGCAATGCCTTAAGAATGCGTGTATCAATGTTATCAAACAGTTTCTTTCGCATAGAAAATCCTTTTATAAAAAAGACCGACAGATTATAGCAAGACCACCCGTAAAAATCTGCGATACGAGTGGTCTTTTTGCGTACTGCGGTTAAACACTATACAAAGAAACCTGGATAACCAACAACGTCGCGCCGATCACCAACAAACAACCAATCATCGGTAAGACAAACTTCACCCACTTGTTGAACGGGATATGCAACATTTGCAAGGTCACCAATACCAAGCCGGTCGGTGCCAGGAACAGCATAGCGTATTGCCCCCAGTTGTAGGCGGAAACCACGATGTCGCGCGGAATGCCTACGGCGTCGGCAAGCGGCGCCATAATCGGCATGGAAAGCACCGCCAAACCGGAGGAAGACGGCACAATCAATCCGAGGAAGACGAAAACGACCAACTGACCCAGGATAAAGACACTGCCCAGCATGCCACTCACCAGGTTAGACATGTAATCCAAAATCGTATCGGAAATCATACCTTGCTCCAAGACGAGGTTTACCCCGCGCGCCAAGCCGATAATGAGGGACACGCCGACCAATTCCGATGCTCCTTCGGTGAAGGATTCCACTATGTCTTTTTCTTTCAAGCCACTGATAAACATAATGATAATGGTGATGGATAAGAAGGACGCCGCCATTTGTGGGAACCACCAGCCGCCCGCCATCACGCCCCAGATCATCATTGGGAACGCGATACAGAATAAAATCAGGATAAGTTTTCTTCTGAGGGTAAATTCCACCACCACGTTCGGATCAAAATTCTTCATATAACGATGACGAAATTCTTCTCTATCCTCATAAGTATATGAAAAACTCGGATCGGCTTTTACTTTTTTACAGTACCAATAGAGATAAGCAATAACACACGCCGAACCTAAAATTAAGCCAATGGTACGGAATCCGATACCTTCGGTAAATTGAATCCCGGCGGCGTTGGAGGCGATAACCACGGAGAACGGGTTAATGATAGAGAACGCCGTCCCCATGGAGGCGGCTAAGAAAATCGCGCCGACGCAAACGATCGCATCATAACCTAAAGCTAAAAATACCGGCACCAGAATAGGATAAAACGCCACGGCTTCTTCTTCGATACCGCAAGTGGTGCCACCTAACACCATTAATACGGAAACGCTGAACACAATCATGAATTCGTTACCTTTGGTGCGCCGCGCCAACGCCATTAAGCCGGCATTAAAGGAGCCCGTTTTGTTAATCACTCCTATCATACCGCCCAGCACGAAAATAAAGACCATCACATCCACGGCTTCAATGGTCCCTTCCACCATGCTGATCGGAATATCCTTAATGCCTTTGTAATGCTGTTCGATTCGTTGGTAAGTGCCCGGAATGGCGATAGGTTTCTTAATGACGCCTTCGGTGAAATTGGAAAGTTTGATTTTGATATTGAGGTTATTTAATGTTTCTTCGGTGGCAGGATAGGTTTTATCTTGTTCGCCATACGTCTTCACCACAAACATTTTGTCGGTCATACTGTAAGTCAATTTAGAATATGATCCTGACGGAATAACCCAGGTGAGTCCCACGGCAAGGATGAGAATAAAGAATAAAATCGTAAATGCCGATGGGAAATTAAAGGTCTTTTTTTGAGTAGACGCTTCCATAACAGACTCCTCGTCAATACAACAGTTTTGTTTGGCAAGTTGACGTAACTTTCAATCAGTTACGCCAACCGCGCATTTTACTTTGAACCGCTGAATTTTTCAAAGTGCTTTTATTATGAATAATAAGAGATTTCTTTCGCCTTATTGGTAATGCGTGTACCGGCTTTGCCTTTCACAATATCAACGATGTCGGAAAGTGATCCGATGACTGAATCCCTTCCCGTATGACGTGCAAAATTTACCGCCGCTTGCACCTTCGGTCCCATGGAACCAGCAGCAAAAGCTAATTTTTCAATTTCATCAGGCGGAGCCAAAGCAATCGCTTTTTGTGTCGGCTTGCCCCAATCTACAAACACGGCGGACACATCGGTGGCAATAATGAACAAATCCGCGTCCAGATTTTCCGCCAACAATGCGGAACACAAATCTTTGTCGATAACGGCTTCAACCCCTTGCAGATTGTGTTGTTCATCGTAGTACGTCGGAATACCGCCACCGCCGGCGCAAATGACAATGCTGCCCTTTTCCAGTAACCATCTCACCGGACGAATTTCAAAAATCCGTTTTGGTAACGGGCTTGGTACGACGCGGCGGTATTTGTCGCCGTCTTTTGCAATGGTCCAGTTTTTCTCTTTCGCCAGACGTTCCGCTTCTTCTTTGGAATACACCGGCCCGATTGGCTTGGTCGGGTTCTTAAACGCTGGGTCGTTAATATCCACTTCCACTTGGGAAAGCAACGTGGCAAACGGCACTTCAAACGGCACCAAGTTACCCAATTCCTGTTGAATCATGTAACCGATCATGCCCACGGATTCCGCGCCCAACACATCTAACAGATAGGTCGGTACATCTTTATAAGCCGCCCCTTGCAGAGCCAGCAACCCCACTTGCGGTCCATTCCCATGGGCAATCACCAATTCATTATTCGGATAAATTTTGGCGATTTGCTCACAGGCGATACGCACGTTTAAGCGTTGATTTTCCGCCGTCAGCGGTTCACCGCGCCGTAACAGCGCATTGCCGCCCAATGCAATGACGATTCTCATACGCACCTCCTAGATTAAGCTGGAGTAAAGTACGGCTTTGATGGTGTGCATACGGTTTTCCGCTTGTTCAAACGCCACGTTCATTGGTGATTCGAACACATCTTCGGTCACTTCAATACCATTTGCCAGTTCCGGGTATTTTTCGGCGATTTGACGACCCACTTTGGTTTCACTGTTGTGGAACGCCGGCAAGCAGTGCATGAATTTCACCCGCGGATTGCCGGTGCGTTTCATCAATTCAGGGGTCACTTGATACGGCAACAACAATTTAATTCGTTCACCCCAAGTTTCTAACGGTTCGCCCATAGAAACCCACACGTCGGTGTGCACGAAATCCACGCCTTTAACCGCTTTATCAATGTCGTCGGTAACGGTAATGCGCGCGCCGCTTTGTTTTGCAAAGCCTTCGCACATTTTCACCAATTCGGCATCCGGCAATAAGGCTTTCGGTCCGCAAATGCGTACGTCCATGCCCAGTTTGGCGCCGATTAATAATAAGGAGTTCCCCATGTTATTGCGCGCATCGCCGATATACACATAGCTGATTTCACTCAACGGCTTATCGCAGTTTTCAATCATGGTTAACACATCCGCCAACATTTGGGTCGGGTGGAATTCATCGGTTAACCCGTTAAACACCGGCACGCCAGCATATGCCGCCAATTCATCGACGATTTCTTGTTTGAAACCGCGATATTCAATGGCGTCGTACATTCTGCCTAACACGCGGGCGGTGTCTTTCATGCTTTCTTTGTGCCCGATTTGGGAGGAATTCGGATCGATATAAGTGACTTGGGCGCCTTGGTCATAGGCGGCGACTTCAAAGGCGCAACGGGTGCGGGTGGAGGTTTTTTCAAAAATTAACGCAATATTTTTCCCTTTTAATTTTTGTTGTTCGGTTCCGGCATATTTCGCTCTTTTTAAGTCTCTGGATAAATCCAACAAATATTTAATTTCCCGTTCTGAGTGATTTACCAAACTTAATAAATGTCTGTTTTTAAGATTGAAAGCCATAATAATCTCCTTATTTTATGTGAGTGATTGACTAACAAATTGATTATTCGACATACGACCTACTGCGGATTGCGAATGGTGGTATTCTAAAAGAAGCGACGAAAAATATAATTGCGAATTTTTTGCGTCAGTGTAAAGATTTTGAACTTATGTCTAACAAAGACGAATTTATTGGTATAAAATTCGGTTTTACGCAGAAATTGATCATAAAACATCACAACATCCTAAAATTTCACGATAAAAATGAACGCTTTCATTATCTCATTCCGCCACTTCGTGCTAAAAGTGCGGTATGTTTTTCACAAGAAATTACGCCAAAGCCACCGTCTCTCGCACAAAACCGTCGAATTCTCCTGTCTCATGATCGGTGCCACCTTGGTTTCCCTGTTTTCCCTCAGTTTCGCCAAACTGGCGGATTTAGGCTTGGAATGGAACGCACAATGGACACAACAATATCCCCTCGCGGCTTGGGTTGTGATGCCTTGCGGGTTAGCCGCATTGGCGTGGTTCGTATTGAAATACACGCCCTATGTGGGCGGCAGCGGTATTCCGCAAGTGATCGCATCTCTCAGCTTGCCCCATAACAGTGACAAAACCCGTTTAGTGGCATTTGCACAAACCTTATGGAAAATTCCCCTCACCTTTTTAGCCATGTTATTCGGTGCCTCCGTAGGACGGGAAGGTCCGTCCGTGCAAGTAGGCGCGGCGGTGATGTTATGGTGGGGTAACCTTTGTCGGCAATACGGCGTGGCATTCAAAGGGCTCAGCGCCAATGAGCTGATGGCGACGGGCGCGGCGGGCGGATTAGCAGCCGCCTTTAACGCGCCGTTAGCCGGGGTAATTTTCGCCATTGAAGAACTCGGACGCGGCGTATTGTTACGCTGGGAACGGCGCGTACTGCTGGGTGTATTGGCAGCGGGGTTCATCTTGGTCGCCATTGATGGCAACAATCCCTACTTTCCCAAATACCATGGCGTCACCGATATTCCTTATTTATATTTATGGGTTTTGTTGTACGGCGTGGTTTGCGGGGTGTTCGGCGGCATTTTCGCCCGCCTGCTGGCAAAAGGCGTTAGCGGCGTATTACCGAATTTATGTCGCGGCTGGGTACGCAATCATCCCATTTATACCGCCTTTATTTTGGGCTTAATTCTGACCGCACTTGGGCTGTACACCAACGGGCAAACCTACGGCACGGGCTATCATGTGGTCACGCAAGCCCTCGACGGGCAAGCCTTGCAAGGGGACATCGGCATCATGAAATTATTCGCTACCGTAGGTACTTACTGGACGGGCATCGCAGGCGGCATCTTCACGCCGTCCCTGACCATCGGCGCCGGGCTTGGCGTGCAAGTGGCGACCTTCACCGACGGCTTAATTGACCAACGCCTGCTGGTGCTGCTGTGTATGGCGGCATTTCTGGCGGGCGCCACCCAATCGCCGGTGACCGCCAGCGTCATCGTGATGGAAATGACCGGCTGCCAGCCCGTGCTGATTTGGCTATTGATTTGCTGCCTGATTTCCTCCATTATTTCACGCCAATTTAATCCGAAGCCGTTCTATCATTTTGCGGCGGGGTGCTTCCGCCATCGGATTAAAGAAGAAATGCAACAAGACATGAAGGACAACTCATAAAAATGCCTCAAAATCCACCGCACTTTTATCGCGGACGCTTCGCCGTGGCGCCCATGTTGGATTGGACCACGCGCCACTGCCGTTATTTCCACCGCCAATTTTCCCGCCACGCCTTGCTTTATACGGAAATGGTGACGACACAAGCCATCATTCACGCCAAATACGACCATCTGGATTTTGACCTGGCGGAACAGCCTGTGGCGTTACAACTGGGCGGCAGCGACCCCGCCCAACTCAAACATTGCGCCCAACTGGCGGAACAACGGGATTATCAGGAAATCAACCTAAACGTGGGCTGCCCGTCCGATCGCGTGCAAAACGGTATGTTCGGCGCCTGTTTAATGGCAAACGCGGCGCTGGTCGCCGAGTGCGTACAACAAATGCAAGAAGCGGTGCGCATTCCGGTGACGGTGAAAACCCGTATCGGCATTGATGATTTTGACAGCTATGACTTTCTTTGTAATTTCATCGAAACCGTGCAACAAGCGGGCTGTCGGGAATTTATCGTACACGCGCGCAAAGCCTGGCTTTCCGGCTTAAGCCCGAAACAAAACCGCGAGATTCCGCCGCTGGATTACGAACGGGTGTATCAACTGAAACGGGATTTCCCGCATTTGCTCATCAGCATTAACGGCGGCATTAAAACCCTTGACGAAATGCAACAACATTTGCAGCGGGTGGACGGCGTGATGGTGGGGCGCGAAGCCTATCAAAACCCGTCGTTGCTCGGCTACATCGATCAGACGCTGTTTGATCCTAACGCGCCAATTGTCACCCCGCGCCAAGCGGTAGAAAAAATGTTCCCTTATATTGAACAACAGCTTAGCCAAGGCGTGTATCTCAATCACATCGTGCGCCACATGCTCGGCGCTTTCCAACACTGCAAAGGCGCCCGCCAATGGCGCCGCCATTTAAGCGAAAACGCCTACAAAGCAGGCGCAGGCATCAACGTTGTGGAAACCGCGTTGGGGTTTGTGGAAGAAGCGTAAAGTGCGGTCGTTTTGAAAAACGTTTTTAAAATCCACCGCACTTTTTCGTTTCAGATTAAAGAATGTGCTGATATTGTTCCAGCATTTCTTTCGGCCAGACGCTGGATTGCACTTCGCCGATGTGTTTTTTGCGCAGTAGGAACATTGCCATGCGGGATTGACCGATACCACCGCCGATGGTCAATGGCAATTTGCCTTGCAACAATTCTTGGTGCCAATCCATGGTTAAACGGTCTTCGTCGCCAGTTAAGCCCACTTGTAAACGTAATGCCGCTTCATCTACGCGAATTCCCATGGAAGAAAGCTCAAAGGCGGTACCGAGTTGTTCGTTCCACACCAAAATGTCGCCGTTTAACCCTTTGTAGCCGTTTTCCGATTCGGTGGTCCAGTCGTCGTAATCCGGTGCGCGACCGTCGTGCGGTTTGCCATCGGATAATTTGCCACCGATACCGATTAAAAAGACGACGCCGTATTCTTTACAAATGGCGTTTTCACGCTCTTTGCCACTGAGGTTCGGATAACGTTGCACCAAATCTTCGGTATGCACGAAAGTGATGTGTTTCGGCAAAATTGACGGGATGTCAAAGCGGGCTTCCACCGCCAATTCAGTGAGACGAATGGCGCGATAAATGGCATTGACGGTTTCTTTTAAATAGGCAAAATTGCGGCGACCTTCCGGAATCACTTTTTCCCAGTCCCATTGATCCACATAAATCGAGTGCGTCGGGTCAAGAGAATCTTCATCAGGGCGCAAGGCTTTCATATGCACGAACAAGCCTTCGTTTTCTTTAAAATGGAAGCGGGCAAGGGTGTGACGTTTCCATTTTGCCAAGGAATGCACTACTTCAAAAACCACGCCCGGAATTTGTTTGACGTGAACCTGTACCGCTTTTTCAATACCGGATAAGTTATCTTGCATACCATTACCCACTTGGCTTAAGATAGGTCCCTGAACTTCAATAATGCCAAGTTGTTCAATAAGATTTTGTGTGAATGTGTTTTTCACAAAGCTGATTTCTTGTTGCTGTAAAATAAATGTCTTTTTCATTGTTATACCCCTATTCTTTCATTTAAAGTAACGGCGCTGATTTTGCATATTCCTCAAACTTAATGCAATATAATTTAATATAATCAAACAATAAACTGGTATAATTTAGATTAAATTTAATTTATTCTTTAATTTATTAAAATTTTTTCAAACAAGGAGTATATTATGCACAATATTGATAATTTAGATCAGCAAATATTGCGCGTATTAACGCGGGATGCGCGCACGCCTTATGCGGAAATGGCGAAAAACTTCGGCGTAAGTCCTGGCACGATTCATGTGCGGGTGGAAAAAATGCGCCAATCCGGTGTAATTGAAGGCACCAAAGTGCGCATTAACGAACGCAAGCTCGGTTATGATGTGTGCGGTTTTATCGGCATTATTCTGAAATCCGCCAAAGATTATGACAAAGTGATCAAAAAGCTGGAAACCATCGATGAAGTGGTGGAAGCGTATTACACCACCGGCAACTACTCCATTTTCATTAAAGTGATGACGCACACCATCGCCGAATTACATTTGGTGTTATCGGCAAAGATTCAGTTAATTGATGAAATTCAATCCACAGAAACCTTAATTTCCATGCAAAATCCGATTTTGCGTGACATTAAACCTTAAAAGGACAATACCTTACATAAAAGGAGAAAATTATGTCAGACGTATTTCACCTCGGCTTAACCAAAGCCATGTTAAACGGCGCCAAATTAGCCATTGTACCCGGCGCACCGGAACGGGTTGAACGTATCGCCCGCTTATTAAATCGCCCGAAATTCCTTGCTGCCACCCGCGAATTCACTTCTTGGCTCGGCTATATTGACGAACACGCCGTGGTGGTTTGTTCCACCGGTATCGGCGGACCTTCCGTTTCCATTGCCGTGGAAGAATTGGCACAACTGGGAGTGCGCACTTTCTTGCGTATCGGCACCACCGGCGCCATTCAACCGCATATTAATGTCGGCGATTTATTAATCACCACCGGCGCCGTACGTTTAGATGGCGCTAGCCGTCACTTTGCGCCGCTGGAATATCCGGCAGTCGCCGACTTTGCATGCACCAATGCGTTGTATAAAGTGGCGACAGAAGATGCGGGCAACAACGTCCATGTGGGCATCACCGCCTCGTCAGACACCTTTTATCCGGGGCAAGAACGCTACGACACTTTTACCGGCAAAATCTATCGCCATTTCCAAGGTTCGCTCAAACAATGGCAGGAATTGCACGTAATGAATTATGAAATGGAATCCGCCACCTTGTTCACCATGTGTTCCGCTTTGGGTTTGCGGGCGGGCATGATCGCCGGTGCCATTGTGAATCGTACCCAACAGGAAATCCCGAACGAAGAAACCATTAAATCCACCGAAGAAAAAGCCATTCATGCAGTGGTGAGAGCGGCAGGATTATTGGTTTGACGTCAATCCCAGGAAAGCCCAAAGAAAGCAAAAATGCAGCCGAAGATGGCTGCATTTTTTATGCTAAAAACGTTTTGATTTTAGACCGCACTTTGGCTTTTAGCCCTTAAAGTGCGGTTGTTTTTCCCGGTGTTTTTTATTCCGCCGCTTCATTGGAAGGCCAGGCGTTCACCACCGCTTTCACCAACGTCGCCAGCGGAATGGCAAAAAATACGCCCCAGAATCCCCATAAGCCACCGAAAATCAAAACGGCAATGATGATTACCAACGGGTGCAAATTTACCGCTTCGGAGAACAAAAACGGTACCAGCAGATTTCCGTCCAATAATTGCGACACCACGAAGGCGATAACGATGTACCAAAACGTGTGCGTATCGCCGAATTGGAAAATCGCCACCAACACCACCGGAATCGTCACTAGCACGGCGCCGATGTAAGGCACCAATACGGAAAGCCCGACCGCCACCGCCAACAATAACGGGTAATTCAGCCCGAAAATCAGGAAAATCGCATAAGTCACTACGGTAACGACCAAAATTTCCACCAACTTGCCGCGAATATAATTGGCAATTTGCTGTTGCATTTCCACCCACACTTTTGACGCCAAGGTACGATTACGCGGTAAAAAACGGCTCACACCGTCCATTAACTGACGCTTATCTTTCAACAGGAAAAACACCATTAACGGCACTAAAAACGCATAAATTCCCAGCGTCACCAAGTTCATAATTGATGCTAACGACAATTTTAACGCTGATTCGCCCAACCCTAAAATTTTCTCTTTCACCGTGCCGAAAATCGATTCCACGGTTTGTGCATCAATCATATCCGGATAGCGTACCGGCAAAGACAGCAGCCATTCATTAAACCGATTAAACATATGTGGCAAATCACTTAATAAATTGACCATTTGTGTCCACAAATTCGGAATCAACACTAAAACTACCAAAAACACCAAGCCGGTAAAGCTGCCAATAACCAAGCCGGTAGCAAGCAAACGCGGGCACTTCAATTTTTCATTTAATAAGCGCACAGGCCATTCCAACAGGTACGCTAACACAATCGCTACCAACAGCGGCGCAATTAAATCACTAAAAAAATAAATTGCGACGAAGCCAAAGAATAAAATAGCAAACAACCCCATAGCTTGCGGGTCGCTAAATCGTCTCCGGTACCAATTTTTTAACATTTCAATCATGTAATTACCTCTATAAATTTTGCCTGATTATAAGGTAAAATCCAGGCAAATTACACTAACATAAGGAATTTCTATGTCCATTATTATCTATCACAACCCGTCCTGTTCCAAAAGCTGTGAAACCCTGGCATTATTGGAAAACCATCAAATTCAACCGCAAGTCGAACTTTATTTGCAGAAAACCTATTCCGTTGCGGAGCTGCAAGCCATCGCCGATAAATTAGGCATTAGTGACATTCGCCAAATGATGCGCACCAAAGATGAGCTGTATAAAGAACTCGGTTTGGATAACCCGACGCTGAGTCAATAGGACTTGCTACAAGCCATTGCGCAACATTCCGCGTTATTAGAGCGCCCTATCGTAATTAACGGCGACAACGCCAAAATCGGACGCCCGCCGGAAAGCGTGTTATCAATTCTGTGAACACCACCCACGAAAAAACAGCTTAAAAATATTCATAAATCACTGAAGTGATTTATTCACCCCGGGCCGTTGGCATGGCCAACGTTCAAAAAACGGACTTTTTTGTGACCGCACTTTTCGCGCCATAAAATAAACCCGACACAATGTCGGGTTTACTGTTAAGTTTTGGCACGATCAACTATTCACTTGCCAACCTCAAATTTCCGATTTTAATGCCCAAATGCCCCAACGCGACCGGTGAAATTTGTTCGCTTAAATAAATGAATAATTCATCCAAATCGGTGAATGTTTTTTTAATTTTAATTTGGTCTTCTACTTTGCGGGTAAATTCGTATGTTGTCTCGTTGTCGTTAATATGCGCTTCTAACGTAATATAAATGGTTTCAAAAAAATGACTTTGCGCGCCCTCTTCACCCGGGTCGCTGATTCTGACATTCCATGTGTTGTTAAATAAAACTTCTGTTTTTGCTGTCACAATAACCTCTTTAATATCAATACATTGCACGAAATAAACGGAAAGAAAAAAGCCCGATAATAACATCTCTGATCAGAGAAATCTTATTATCGGGCTTTTCGTAATAACGATTTGCGTGTTTCGCTTTACGTTGATAGCTGCCTTTGCCTTTCTTGTTACGCTCAATGCGTTGACGAAAGAGTTTGTCGTGTAATAACGCCTGAATGGCATTATCTTTGATCACCCCGCGTTGATGCTGATACGTCAGCGTCCCTTGCACGTTTTGAGGTGGAATTTGCAAGGCATGTTTTTGTTTTGCCATGATTTTTCCTCTTGTTAAGATTAATATTAGGTTGCTTTTTAACGGCTAAAAAACGGCACACATTATATACGATTCCGCTGAAATTGAAAGCCGTCACACCAATTTGCACGGTTTGACGTGGCATCCGTCACACATTTCTTTGTCGCCTTTTTGTACTAAAACAAGTAGAATTAGCCGTTTTTATTTTACGATAGATGATTTGAGAAAATTTATGAGCACTACCCCCAATATCGGCTTTGTCAGCCTTGGTTGTCCGAAAAATTTAGTGGATTCGGAACGCATTTTGACGGAATTGCGTTCCAACGGTTATAACATCATTCCGAGCTATGAAAACGCCGACTTGGTGATCATCAACACTTGCGGTTTTATTGACAGCGCGGTGCAGGAATCACTGGAAGCCATCGGCGAGGCGCTGGAAGAAAACGGCAAAGTAATTGTAACCGGCTGCCTTGGCGCCAAAGAAGACCAAATTCGCCAGGTACACCCGAAAGTGTTGGAAATTTCCGGTCCGCACAGTTATGAAACCGTGATGAATCAGGTACACAAATATGTGCCGAAACCGCAATATAACCCTTATGAAAGTCTTGTACCGGCGCAAGGGGTGAAGCTGACGCCGAAACATTATGCGTATTTGAAAATTTCCGAAGGCTGCGACCATCGCTGTACCTTCTGCATTATTCCGTCCATGCGCGGCGATTTGAACAGCCGCCCGATTACGCAAGTGCTAGACGAAGCGAAGCGCCTGGTGGATGCGGGCGTGAAAGAACTGCTGATCGTTTCGCAGGATACCTTGGCGTATGCTTTGGATCAAAGCAAAGAAAATCAAAACAAAACCGTGTTCTGGAACGGCATGCCGATTAAAAACAACCTCATCAGTTTGTGTCGCCAGTTGGGCAATCTCGGCGTTTGGGTACGTTTGCACTATGTTTATCCATATCCGCACGTGGACGAGCTGATTCCGCTCATGGCGGAAGGCAAGCTGTTGCCTTATTTGGATATTCCGTTGCAACACGCCAGCCCGAAAATTCTCAAGGCAATGAAAAGACCGGGCAAAATCGACCGCACTTTAGAACGCATTCAGCAATGGCGCGAAATTTGCCCGGAACTCACCTTGCGTTCCACCTTTATCGTGGGCTTCCCGGGAGAAACGGAAGAAGATTTCCAAATGCTGCTGGATTTCCTCAAAGCCGCCCAACTGGATCGCGTGGGTTGCTTCAAATTCAGCCCGGTAGAAGGCGCGCCGGCAACGGATATGGCGGATCAGGTGCCGGAAGAGGTGAAAGAAGCACGCTTCCACCGCTTCATGCAAGTACAGCAAGAAATCTCTGCCGCACGCTTACAACAAAAAATCGGCAAAACCCTGCCGGTGATTGTAGATGAAGTGAATGCAAAAGGCGTGATCGGCCGTTCCATGGCGGACGCACCGGAAATTGACGGCGTGGTGTATGTGGAAAATCAAAGCCAAAGTGCGGTCAATATCGGCGACGTTATTTCCGTCACGATTACCGACGCCGACGAATATGATTTATGGGGAACCTGCTAATTTATTAGAAAAATCCTCGCTACGAGGATTTTTTATGACTTTTTGGATAAAAATCATGCCACTAGTTAAAATTCTTTTTGTCTGTTTAGGCAATATTTGTCGTTCTCCCATGGCAGAGTACGTAATGCGTGAGAAAGTAAAACAAACCAATTTACAAAAGTATATCATCACTGCCAGCGCAGGCACGTCCGGCTGGCATGACGGCGAAGATATGCACTGCGGCACCGCCGATATATTGGATCAGCATAAAATCGCTTCCAACGGTTTTGTCAGCCGTAAAGTGCGGTTAACAGATTGGACAGATTTTGATTATATTATCGCCATGGATAACGACAACCTGCGCGATTTGGAACAATTGTTCGGTGCCCGGTCAGAAAAGCTGTTTCAAATCACCGCACTTTGCCCGACATTAGGCATCGACCATATTCCCGACCCTTGGTACACCAAAGATTTTAATCAGACCTACACATTGTTGGATCAATGCTGCAACGCTTTATTGGCGAAAATTCGACGGGAACATCGCTTGTGAAAAAATGTTAAATTTTATACGCGTGTTTTGTGATCTCCCGCACGTTTCTTTCCTATGGAATTCGGTAAGATAATGACAGTATAACCATCGTTATACCGACTTAACTTATGATGAGGCCAATCCTATGTTTCCGGAATTCCGAGATTTAATTACAAAACTCAAAACCGAAAATGCTTATTTTGCCAATCTATTTGATAAACACAATGAACTGGACCAACGTATTAAAAACATTGAATCCCATATTGAATTGGGTACGCACAATGAAGTGGAAATGTTGAAAAAGGAAAAATTGCGTTTGAAAGATCAAATGTATAACGTGCTGAAAAAAGCTGACACTAAATAAGCAGTTTCAGTCACTAGCCTAAAACAAAAAACCGCAACGTAAAAAGTGCGGTCTTTTTTTAAAGTGTTTTTTAGTGTTTGCCGCCACAGCCGCAACCACCTTCGCCATGATGATGGTGCTCATGATCGTGGTCATGATAACGGTGATGACCGCCACAACCGCAGCCGTGACCGTCTTCATCACTGTCATGACCATGACCGCCGCAGCAACCGCCTTCCTGGTGTAAATGACCGTGTGCGATTTCTTCTAAAGTCGCTTCACGGGTATCAACCACTTCGACGGTGAAATGTAATTCTTGACCGGCTAACATGTGGTTTCCGTCAACCACCACATCGGTATCGCACACTTCGGTAATCACCACCGGCAACGGGCCCATGTCGGTATCAGCAATAAAACGCATACCCTCTTCCAAATCATCAACGCCGACAAATACATCTTTTGGTACGCGTTGTACCATATTTTCATTGTACTCGCCGTAACCTTCTTCCGGTTTCACGCGGACTTCAAATTTATCACCAACGGATTTGCCTTCTAACGCCTTTTCCAAGCCGATAACTAAGTTATTATGACCTTGTAAATACTGTAACGGTTGGTTTGCCGGGGCTTCATCCACCAACACGCCATCTTCGGTACGAACTTGATAAGCAATGCTTACCACAACATTTTTTGCAACTTTCATGGTTTACCTCATTGTTCAAAAAAGAATTTCTGCGCAAAACGTAAGCGCAGAAAAGCTTATTATTTTATAGAAAATATTCTCAAGCAAACGCAATTAGTTCAGTAACCTAATTTGTGCACTCACCGAGGTCTTTAATTCTGCTTTATCATTACTATCAAGACTCACTTCATCAGCAACCTCTGAAGCAAAAGATTTCATTTTAGCCACCGGTATCATACGTCCCCCTAAATACGGTATTTCATTTCTGTTATCCAACCCCAGACTGATTACTTCATACCCTTTAGCATTAAGAGAAGTCTGAATTAACTGCGCTTTATGTTGGAATTGTGTCAAAGCGCTTTTCAGCATTTCATCTTCAAATTTCACCGCGGCTTCATTAGATAATTTTTGCATGACATCGGCAATAGCGAACGTCTCGTTTAAATCGGAAATGACTTGGGATAAGACTACAAAATCCTTACTTTCCAACACTAAATCAGCACGTTCAGTCCAACCGGATTGTTTGCCTTTGTTATCATAACGCACTTGTGTGTTACGCGTATTTTTCTTAATTTGCACCGCACTTTGCTTTTTAATCACATCCAATGCAGCATTCACTTTCTCATTAATAGCTTGGTTCAATTCTTTTAAATTCTTATTTTCCTGTTTCACGAAAAGAGTGACTTCCATTACGTCATAATCCACTTCTTTCGTGACTTCAGTGTTAAAAGAAATGACGTTTTTTTCCAGTTCGTCGGTAACCTTAGCTTCGGCATTGGCAGTTAAAGCGACGCTTAAAGGCAACAGCAATAAAACTAAATTTTTGAATTTCATGGTTTTCTCCTATAAAAATTAAAAAGTGCGGTTGTTTTTACAAATGTTTTTTAACGTTTAACGAACTCATCGTCATCATCTAAGGCATCATCTTCGTCAAAAAATTCACCGTCATCACCATATTCGTCATCATCGACATCCGGATCTTCAAAATACGTGCCCCAACCGTCATAACCGCCTTGGTATTTGGCGATTAACGGCAACAACTCTTTTTGTTGTGCATCAATGAGTTCGGGTTTTAATTCCAGTTCACTGATAATATCGCAACAGAAAATCACCCTGCCGTTCTCTTCCTCAAATTCCTCCGCCTCGGACACTTCATAACCGGATTTAAAGGCGTCCATAGCAATTTTTTCCAATTTATCAAAATTATGATGAGAGATATGATGTTCAATAATATAAAGCGCATTTGGATCGCTACCGTCATTTAATAAATCGGTAATAATCTTGCGGGTTTCCGCCTGTAATTCATCTAAATTTGTCATAATTTATCCTTGGTAAGAAAGATGAAGGGAAAACGGGATATGCAACAAGAAAGAAAAATCTTCCCGAATTGAGAAGATTTTTCTTGGCTAAAAATCATTTTTTGAGGAGATCACGAATCTCAGTTAATAATTTTTCTTCCGTTGAAGGCTCTGCCGGTGCTTCTTCCACCACTTCCGGTTTTTTCAGTTTGTTTAACGCCTTAATCATCATGAAAATGGCAAACGCAATAATAACAAAATCAAATACGTTTTGAATAAATACACCATAGTTTAACGTTACAGCAGGAATATCACCGTTTGCCGGTTCCAAGACGAATTTCAAATCTTTAAAGTCCATGCCCCCGGTTAAAATACCTAATACCGGCATAAAAACATCAGCCACCAATGAACTGACAATTTTACCGAAAGCGCCGCCGATGATTACACCGACTGCCATATCAACAACATTGCCACGCATGGCAAATTCACGAAATTCTTTAATGAAACTCATAATGCTCTCCTAAGACTTGTTAAAAATAAAATGCGATACGCACACTACCAATTAAAAAGGCTGTATATTATAGATAGTTTATTTAAGAAGCACAATTTTTTCCGCGTATTTAGATGAAAAATGCACTTGGCTGGAATAATTTTTCCAGGTCGGAAATATATTTCTTATCGCTTAAATACACGACCACATGATCCCCTTCCTGAATAACAAGTTGATTATCGCCGACAATGACTTCGTTCCCACGCAGAATTGCACCGATAATTGCACCGGTAGGTAATTTTAACTCGCCGATAAGACGACCGATAACATTAGAGGTAGTTTCATCGCCATGTACAATGATTTCCAAGGCTTCCGCCAAGCCGTGACGCAGAGAAACTACATTTGCCACATCGCCTTTACGCACATGTCCGAGCAACGCGGAAATCGTCGCTTGTTGCGGCGAAATAGCAATATCAATGGTGCCGCCTTGAATCAGATTGATGTACGCCATGCGCTGAATCAGCACCATGGCTTTCTTCGCACCGAACCGTTTTGCCAACAACGCGGACATAATATTGGCTTCATCATCACTGGAGAGAGAAAGAAAAACATCAATATTTTCAATATGTTCTTCAAACAGCAGGGATTGATCGGAAGCATCGCCGTTAAACACAAGGGTTTTCGATAATTTCTCCGCTAACACCGCAGCCCGCTCGGCATTACGTTCGATGAGTTTCACCGTGCAATGTTCTTCCAACTGCTTCGCCACGCCGGTGCCGACATTACCGCCGCCCACAATCATAATCCGCTTATAAGGTTTTTCCAAGCGTTGCAATTCGCTCATGACTGCTTTGATATACGCCGTCGCGCAAATAAACGTCACTTCATCGCCCGCTTCAATAATGGTTGAACCTTGCGGACGAATGATTTTATCCTGCCGTAAAACGGACACTACACGACAATCCACATGAGGAATGTGTTCCTTCAACGTGGAAATCGGATACCCCACCAAAGGTCCACCGTAATACGCCTTCACCACGACCAAACTGATTTTGTCTTTGGCTAAATGCGCCACCTGCAACGCACCAGGATACTCTATCAAACGCACAATATCCTTAGTAACCAGATTTTCCGGCGAAATAATATGATCAATGGGAAGCACGTCAGGGTTAAATAATTTCTCTTTTTCTTTTAAATATTCGCCGTTACGAATGCGCGCTATTTTGGTGGGTGTATTAAATAACGTATAGGCAATTTGGCAAGCCACCATGTTAATTTCATCGGAGCCGGTAACCGCAATTAATAAATCCGCATCAGGCGCACCTGCCTCGCGCAACACTTTCGGAGATGATGCCAAGCCTTGCATCACGCGCAAATCATGCTTGTCCTGCAAATGCTCCAAACGCATAGATTCATCATCAATTAACGTAATATCATTATCTTCGCTGACCAAATTCGCCGCCAAGGTAGAGCCCACTTGCCCGGCACCTAAAATAATTATTTTCATTCAATTCCCTCCGTGACCACGCGTTAGTTTTCGCGTTTAACCAATTTTGCGTAATAAAAACCGTCGCCGCCATCTATTTGCGGAATAAACTGAAAACCGACCGCACTTTGGTTGCGAGCCAACACTTCTTCCGGCAAATTCAATGCCGCGAGTTGTGCGTCCGGCGTGCGTTGTAAAAATCGTTCAATTTGCCGGGCGTTTTCCTCTGCCAGCACAGAACAGGTGGCGTATAACAAGACCCCGTTCGGTTTTAAATATGTCCATAACGCCTGCAGAATTTGCTCTTGTAGTTCAACCAATGGTTGGATATCCGCTTCTTTGCGCAACCATTTAATATCGGGATGACGACGAATCACACCGGTGGCGGAACAAGGTGCGTCTAATAAAATGCGATCAAAACGCGCCGCACTTTTCCCCAATTTCGTCAACCATGCCTGCGGATTTGCCGCATCACCGCATATGACGGTCGCCTGCTGCTGCATACGCGCTAAATTTTCATTTACCCGCTGTAAACGGTTTTCTTCCACATCTAAAGCGATGACTTCCGCCTGCGGTGCCAGTTCCAGAATATGGGTGGTTTTGCCGCCCGGCGCCGCACAGGCGTCTAAAATCAGTTCACCGTTTTGCGGCTGTAATAACAACGCTGCCCATTGGGCGTGGAGATCCTGCACCGTCACGCCACCTTCGGCAAATAACGGCAAATGCTGCACGACGGTCGGCTGCGTTAATCCCAGTGCTTGCGGATGGGACGTGATCTGCGCGTCCATTTGCTGTGCCGTCAATAAAGTGCGGTATGTTTCCAAGCTGTTTTTTTGTGTGTTGACCCGCAACCACATAGGCGGTTTTTGGTTATTGGCTTCGATAATCTCGCGCCAGTTCGGGTACTGTTTTTTCAGCTTGTTTACCAACCAATCGGGATGTAGCGTTTGCCAATGTTTATCAACTTTTGCCAGCATGCTTTCTTGCTCACGCAAAAAACGACGCAACACGGAGTTCACCAAACCTTGAAAGCTTTGTAATTGCAGTGCCTTGGTGGTGTTCACCACTTCATCCACGGCGGCATACGCCGGAATGCGGGTGTACAAAATTTGATACAACCCGACCAACAGTAAGCAATGCACGATACGCTTTTTACCGCGCAAGGGTTTATCAACCAACTGTGCAATAATCTGTTCCAAACGGGGTAGCACACGGCACACGCCAAAGCAAATTTCCTGCAACAATGGAAGGTCTTGCACTTTGACGGTTGTCTGGGCGTCAGGCAACAGGGAGGAAAGCGATTTCCCCTGATCCAGCACCTGAAAAAGAATCTGTACCGCTGCTGTACGGGCGGAAAGTGCGGTGGTTTTTGCCGACGTTTTTGCGTTGCTCATTTTCATTATGGCAACACCTTGCCGACTTGGAACCAGTCGGCACGCCCGTTTAACAAATCCTGTGCGGACATAGGTTTCTTGCCTGCCGGTTGTAACTGTAACAAATTCAACACGCCGTCAACCGTCGCAATTTGAATGCCGTGCTTATCCGCCGATAAAATCATTCCGGGGGCTTTATTGGTATGCGGCAACACGGTGGCTTGGTAAACCTTCAGGGTTTGCGGATTGCCTGCCCCGTCGGTTAATTCCAAATAGGCGATAGGCCAAGGGTTAAAGGCGCGAATATTGCGTTCCAGCTGTGCCGCCGATAACAGCCAATTTAGTTTCGCTTCCTCTTTTGATAATTTTTCAGCGTAATTACTTTGCGCGTCATCCTGGCGTTCGGCGATAAAAGTGCCGTCGGTTAAATGATCCAACACCTCAACCAGCGCAGCGGGAGCAATTTCAGCCAACTTGGTATATAGACCGGCGGAGGTTTCCTGCGCTGTAATGTCACAATAAACTTTGTGCAACATATCGCCCGTATCCAAGCCCGCATCCATTTGCATAATGGTTACGCCGGTTTGTAAATCACCGGCCCAAATCGCTCTCTGAATCGGTGCCGCACCGCGCCAACGCGGCAACAGAGAACCGTGCACATTAAGACAGCCATACTTCGGTGCATCCAGCACCGCTTGTGGCAAAATCAAACCGTACGCCACAACCACCATGACATCC
>NZ_NRDF01000016.1 GCF_003130205.1 Aggregatibacter actinomycetemcomitans | reverse complement strand
GGTTTTACCATGGTCAACGTGGCCGATTGTACCCACGTTAACGTGCGGTTTTGTACGTTCAAATTTTTCTTTAGACACGATTAAGTTTCCTCAATGTATAAGTCCACAAGCCGGAGTGGCTTGTGGATTAGTTAAACAAAATTATTTTTTACGAGCTTCAATTACGGCTTCAGCTACGTTTTTCGGTGCTTCAGCATATTTCAATGGTTCCATTGAGTAGGAAGCACGACCCTGAGTTTGGGAACGTAAGTCAGTTGCGTAACCGAACATTTCTGAAAGCGGGACTTCTGCATCGATTTTAACAACGAATTCGTTCGCTTCTTGACCGTTCACCATTGCACGACGACGGCTTAAGTCACCGATTACGTCACCTACGTACTCAGGTGGGGTTTCTACTTCAACTTTCATGATTGGCTCAAGCAGAACAGGGTTTGCTTTAGCGAACGCTGCTTTAAATGCTAAAGATGCCGCTAATTTAAACGCTAATTCGGAGGAGTCCACATCATGGTATGAACCGAAGTGCAAACGAACACCGATATCAACTACCGGGTAACCCGCTAACGGACCGGATTTAAGTTGTTCTTGAATACCTTTGTCAACGGCCGGGATATATTCACCAGGGATTACACCACCTTTGATTTCGTTAACAAATTCATAGCCCGGACCTTCCGGCTCTAATGGATACAAGTCAATAACCACATGACCGTATTGACCGCGACCACCGGATTGTTTTGCGTGTTTACCTTCCACATCGTTAACACGGGTACGAATAGTTTCACGGTAAGATACTTGTGGTTTACCGATGTTAGCTTCCACTTTGAACTCACGTTTCATACGGTCAACGATGATATCCAAGTGTAATTCCCCCATACCGGAAATGATGGTTTCACCGGATTCTTCATCAGTGTGAACACGGAATGAAGGGTCTTCTTGTGCTAAACGACCTAATGCAATACCCATTTTTTCTTGGTCTGCTTTGGTTTTTGGTTCTACAGCAACAGAGATTACCGGCTCAGGGAATTCCATACGCTCAAGGATGATTGGCGCGTCAATCGCACATAATGTATCACCGGTGGTGACGTCTTTTAAGCCGATTGCCGCCGCAATATCACCTGCGCGAACTTCTTTGATTTCTTCACGTTTGTTTGCGTGCATTTGAACGATACGACCAAAGCGTTCACGCTTTTGACGTACGGAGTTCAATACGGTATCGCCGGAATTGATTACGCCGGAGTACACACGGAAGAAGGTTAAGTTACCCACGAATGGGTCAGTTGCGATTTTGAATGCCAATGAGGAGAACGGCTCTTCATCGCTTGCATGACGCTCACCTTCGGTTTCATCCGGGTTAATACCTTTAATCGCAGGAATATCGGTTGGCGCCGGCAAGTATTCAACAACAGCATCCAGCATCGCTTGCACACCTTTGTTTTTGAACGCGGAACCACAGGTTACTAAGATGATTTCGTTTGCTAATACGCGTTGACGAAGACCTGCTTTGATTTCTTCTTCAGTTAACTCTTCACCACCGAGGTATTTTTCCATTAACTCTTCTGAAGCTTCTGCTGCCGCTTCAATTAAGTTTTGGCGCCATTCTTCACAGGCAGTGTGCATATCGGCGGGAACATCTTCATAAGTGAAGGTCATACCCTGGTCAGCTTCGTTCCAGTTGATCGCTTTCATTTTGATCAAATCAACAACACCGGTGAAGTTTTCTTCTGAACCGATTGGTAGTTGAAGCGGAACGGCATTTGCACCTAAACGGGTTTTTAATTGGTCAACCACGCGTAGGAAGTTTGCGCCGGTACGGTCCATTTTATTAACGAACGCAATACGCGGTACTTCATATTTGTTTGCTTGACGCCACACAGTTTCGGATTGTGGTTGAACACCACCAACTGCACAGTAAACCATCACCGCGCCATCAAGAACACGCATAGAACGTTCTACTTCAACAGTAAAGTCAACGTGTCCCGGGGTGTCGATAACGTTAATACGGTGTTGTGGGAATTGTTGTGACATACCGGACCAGAATGCGGTGGTTGCCGCAGAGGTGATGGTAATCCCACGTTCTTGTTCCTGTTCCATCCAGTCCATGGTTGCAGCACCATCGTGTACTTCACCGATTTTGTGACTGACACCGGTATAGAACAAGATACGCTCAGTAGTAGTAGTTTTACCCGCATCAATATGCGCACTGATACCAATGTTACGATATCTTTCAATAGGGGTTGTACGAGCCATTATTATTTCCTTGACGATTTCTTATTTAAAATTAAATATGAAATTTTATATATGAATGAGGCTTCACCACATAGAAATATGAGATGAAGCCCAAAAACGTAAATACTAACCGAATATTACCAACGGTAGTGGGCAAACGCTTTGTTAGCTTCAGCCATACGGTGAACGTCTTCACGTTTCTTAACTGCCGCGCCTTTGTTTTCGGAAGCGTCGGACAATTCGTTAGCTAAACGTAAAGCCATGGATTTATCACCGCGTTTGCGTGCAGCTTCAACGATCCAACGCATACCTAATGCGTTACGACGAACCGGACGAACTTCAACCGGCACTTGGTAAGTAGAACCACCGACACGACGGGATTTCACTTCCACGGTTGGGCGCACGTTTTCTAATGCTGCTTCAAAAGCTTCCAAAGCTTCTTTACCGGTACGTTGAGCTAAAGTGTCTAACGCGTTATAAACGATAGATTCTGCGATAGATTTTTTACCATCTACCATGATGACATTGATAAATTTAGCAAGTAATTCTGAACCGAACTTCGGATCCGGTAAAATCTTGCGTTGTTCAATACTACGACGACGTGGCATTGCGAATTTCTCCGTTTCTATAATCTTCAGGGTATCCCAAAACTCGATAAAAATTAGCCGCACTTTTTACAAGAGGCTAATTAGATACTGGAGTTTGTGATTTAAATAAGTTTTACTAATTTAGACGTTTGGCCTTACTTAACAGAGATCCATTAAGCTTTAGGACGTTTAACGCCGTATTTAGAACGACCTTGTTTACGATCTTTCACGCCTGCGCAGTCTAATGCGCCGCGTACGGTGTGATAACGCACACCCGGTAAGTCTTTAACACGACCACCACGGATAAGCACAACACTGTGTTCTTGAAGGTTGTGACCTTCACCGCCGATGTATGAGGTTACTTCGAAACCATTGGTTAAACGAATACGGCATACTTTACGTAATGCTGAGTTCGGTTTTTTAGGTGTAGTTGTGTACACACGGGTGCATACACCACGTTTCTGCGGGCAAGCCTCTAATGCAGGAACGTTACTTTTTACAACCTTTTTCACACGCGGTTTGCGTACTAGCTGGTTGATTGTTGCCATTAAAAAACTCCAGTTTAATAAATTCATTAAAGAATGTTGTTTTACAAATCTGTCCATACAAGAACAGACCGCAGATTTTAATCTTCAAACCACAGGCTGTCAACTTATTATCACTTCTTGCGCGAGTTGCTTGCAGCACGTAAAAACATTTCCGGAAACGACCGCACTTTTCCCCCATAAAAAAGCCTACAATATTGTCGGCTTTTGTTTCTTTCGGGCATTAACCTTGTAAGGAAATCCGTTTCATGTCTTTCATGTAACCGCATAATTCCTGACCGATTAATTCCACCGAGTGATTGCGGATTTCATCGTTGACATCGCGTAACGTGATGTTGTCGATTTCTACCGTCGGGGTCGGTTCACCGATGTCGCCTTTGCGTAAGGTCGGTACCAAGGCTTTTTGCATGATCGGGCCGGCAACGTTGGCGAATAAGTAGTTACCGTATTCCGCCGTGTCGGAAATCACCACGTTCATTTCATATAAGCGTTTACACGCGATGGTGTTGGCGATTAACGGTAATTCGTGCAGGGATTCGTAGTACGCGGATTCTTCGTAAATGCCGCTTGCGACCATGGTGTCGAACGCCAATTCCACGCTCGCTTTCACCATAGCGACCATTAACACGCCGTTATCGAAATATTCCTGCTCGCTGATTTTACTGTCGTATTTCGGTGCGTTTTCAAAGGCGGTTTTGCCGGTTTCTTCACGCCATTTCAATAAGTTGGCATCGCCGATCGCCCGGTCTTCCATCATCACGCGGGAGAATTCGCCGTTGATAATATCGTCCATGTGTTTGGCGAATAAGAATGCCAATTCTTCTTTGATTTGTTCCGCTAACTCAAAGGCACGTAATTTTGCGCTGTTGGATAAACGATCCATCATCAATGTGATACCGCCTTGTTTTAAGGCTTCGGTGATGGTTTCCCAGCCGTATTGTACCAATTTGCCCGCGTAAGCCGGATCTTTGCCGTCCGCCACCAATTTGTCGTAACAAACGATGGAACCCGCTTGCAACATACCGCACAGAATGGTTTGTTCGCCCATTAAGTCGGATTTCACTTCCGCCACAAAAGAGGATTCCAACACGCCCGCACGATGACTGCCCGTTGCTGCCGGATGTGGTGATTAAAAACAGCCCGTTGAACAGTCAGATTTCCACGTTGCAATTGGATGTGCCTATTGCTCCTTTCGAATTGGGCGTATGCGCCTTAAAACCTGCGCTGGAGCGTCCTTTAGTGCGTGCATTTTGGGATTTGTTGGAGTAAAGTGCGGTCATTATCTAAGGAGTTTTTTCACCATGTTAAAAGGCATCGCATTTTCATTATTTGCCTCCCTGCTGTTCGGCTATATGTATTATTTTTCCACCTTGCTGTTACCTTTGAGCGGAACGGATATTTTTGGCTATCGCATTGTGTTCACCCTGCCTTTCGTGGCGGCGGCAGTGGTGCTGTTTAAACAGCAAGCGGCACTTGTCGCCCATTTAAAACGCATTCAAAAACAACCGTACTTTGCGCTGGCGTTTGTGTTTACCGGCGCGCTGATGGGCTTCCAAATGTGGTTGTTTCTGTGGGCGCCGAATAACGGTAGCTCGCTCAGTGTTTCTTTCGGCTATTTATTGCTGCCCTTGGTGATGGTGGCGGCGGCGCGCCTTATTTTTAAAGAACGTATTTCCCGCATTAAATTTTTTGCGGTGGTAATTGCTGCCGTGGGCGTGCTGTCGAATATTGTGCTGAAAGGGGAGATTTCTTGGGAAGCCTCGGTCATTTGCGTGGGGTACACCACCTATTTTGTGGTTCGCCGCATCTTGAAAATGACCGATCTGGCGGCGTTCTTCCTGGAAATGCTGACCTTATTGCCGTTTTGTATTTATTTCGCCTGGCAGGTGGATATTGCCCAGGTGCAGCAAAGTAACCCGAATATTTTAACCTTATTGTTGATCCTCGGCTTAATCAGCGGCACCGCGCTCAATTCCTATATTCTCGCCAGCAACCATTTACCGATGAACCTGTTGGGCTTGCTGGGCTATGTAGAACCTTGCCTGATGGTGGGGATTTCGTTGCTCATCGGCGAAGAAATTGATGTACAGAGTTATCCGCTGTTTATTTGCCTGGTCATCGCCATGTTGTTGATCATCGCCGACGGCGTTTGGCGCACCAAACATAGCCCGACCCGATTATAACGCCTCAAACAGCGGCTCGATGTTCGGCATCACGCCACGCCATAAATGGAAGGAATGCGCCGCTTGCGCCAACAACATCCCGAAGCCGTCACTGCGCTTTTGCACGCCCAACGTACGGCAACGCGCCAAAAACGGCGTGTCTTGTTGTCGATCATATTGCATATCGTAAACCGCTTTCGCCATTCGCAAAATGGCGTCATCAATTTGTACCGTGCCGCCGTGTAAGCCTGATGAAGTCGCATTTATCACCAGATCAAAAGACTGCGCGGGAATTTTATCCGGTTCAACCGCCCGAATATTGCCATAAGGCGCGAACTTGTCCGCCAGTTGTTGCGCTTTGAATAAGGTGCGGTTGGCAATCATAATGTTTTGCTGTGCCTGTAATAAGGGCAATAATACGCCTTTGGTGGCGCCTCCCGCGCCGAGAATCAGTAGCGTTTGATTCGGCTTGAGCCAATGTAAACGCTGCAAATCCGTTACTAAACCGGCACCGTCTGTGTTGTCCGCGTAAAGGCTGCCGTCATCCCGTTTTTTCAGGGTATTACAGGCTTCTGCCAATAAACAGCGTTCGCTGTGTGCCTGTGCCAGTTTGAACGCCCGTTCTTTGAAAGGTGAGGTGATATTACAGCCCGCCGCGCCTTTCGCAAAAAACGCCAGCAATTGCTGTTCAAAATCCTGTTCGTCGCCCAATATGGCGTCATATTGCACGTCTTGTGCGGTTTGTTCGGCGAAAATGCGGTGAATTTGCGGTGATTTGCTTTGAATGATAGGGGTGCCCCAAACGGCGTATAACATGATTTATCCTTGACGAAAAATTTGGTTGGTGAAAATATCGCGAATTTCCGACGGGTTAACCGCACTGCCCACGGGCATCTCCAACACCGGAAAATCGGCGCCGAATTGACGGGTGACTTCCTGCGCCGTGCGGCAGGGCGATTGTCCGCTTAAATTGGCGCTGGTGGAGGTGAGCGCGAAACCCGCTTGCTCACATAACAGTTTGACGGCGGGGTGCCGACTGATGCGCACTGCGATGCTGTCAAAATCGCCGGTGAGAAAGCTCGGCGTGGTCTTTTTCGCGGGAACGACCCACGTGGTCGGGCGGGCGTATTGTGTGGTGAGACGTTGCCAATGGGGTTCCGTTAAACGGGCTTCATTAATAAAGGGCAATAAAAAATCCAAAGTCGGCGCAATCAGAATCAAGCCTTTCGACACGGGGCGCTGTTTCAAAACAAGTAAATTTTCCACCGCACTTTGGCTATTCGGATTGCAGCCCAAGCCGAACACCGCTTCGGTGGGATACGCCACCACGCGTTGGAGTTTCAACTGTTCAACAATATCTTGTAAATTCATGAGGTTACTCGGTCGTGAAAATATGACGGCAGGCTTTGTTGACGCATTGCCAGGTGCGTTGACCGTCCTGTTGTTTTTTTAATAAGGCTAAACTGCCGTGGCATTGCGGGCAGCGTACGGCATACGGCTTGCTCGGCACGGAGAATTTGCAGTGCGGGAAGCGGTTGCAGGCGTAAAACGGTTTGCCCACACGTCCGCGTCGCGCCACCAATTGCCCTGCTTTGCATTCCGGGCAAGGCAGATGTACTTCCGTTTCTTCCTCCGCCTCCTCATGCACCACAAAATGGCAGTCGGGGTAATTGCTGCAACCGATGAACATCCCGAAATGCCCTTGTTTTAACGCTAGAAGCTGTCCGCATTCGGGGCAGCTTTGTTCCAGCATTTTGAGGATTTTTACTTCATTGCCTGCGTGCAATGGCTTCAGGTACTCGCATTGCGGGTAAGCGGAACAGCCGAGAAACAGCCCTTTTTTGCCCTGTTTGATTTGCAACAAGGCGCCGCATTGCGGGCAGTGTTCTTCGTGTTTGGTGGCTTGAAATAAAGGTTCGCTCATGCGGATTCCTAAAAGTGCGGTCATTTTGGCAAACGTTTTTGATGAAAGCAATTTTACGCAAGTTTACGGCGTTTTGCCACCCGAAAAAGGTCGGCAAAGGGCGCGGATTTCCTTTATACTAATGCGCCAACAGCAGGAGGAAAAATGTTTGTACCGGATATTGATTTAAATGTGTTACTGGGCATTTGCGCCGCGCTCGGCGTGCTTTGCCTGATTTTGTTATTTGTGGGCGCGCGACGCAAGCGTGACAGCGTGGAATTGCAGCAGGATCTCAATAAAAATATCGAAGATTTTAATCAGTTATTGGCGAAATTTGATGCCGTCACCGCACGCAAAAATCAATTGGAACAAGAAGTGGTGAAAGCGCAAACCGTGGCGGACGGCTTGCAAATTCGCCTCACCGAGCGCGATGAAAAAGTGCTGTATTTGCAAACGGAACTGAACGAAGAACAAGCCCGCCACAGCGCCATTGCGGAGCAGATTACCGCTTTAAAAGAACGTTTCGGCGTGGCGTCGGCGCAGACGGAGGGGTTGCGCGGTCAGCTGAAACAAAGCCAAAGCCTGATTTCCCGTCGCGAAGAAGCGTTGGCAAATTTAACGGAAAAACACACCGCACTTTCCCAGGAGCTGGCGGAGCTCAAGATCACGTTAACGGAAAAAGAAAAACATTTTGCCGAACAGCAGCAAAATTTCGAGCAAACCAAACAACAGCTCAACACGGAATTTCAAAATCTTGCCAATCGTATTCTGGAAGAAAAAAGTCAGCGTTTCCAACAAACCAATCAAGCCTCCATGAACAGCCTGCTGAAGCCGTTCCGTGAGCAAATTGAAAGTTTTCAGAAGCGGGTGAATGAAATTCATTCGGAGTCCGTTAAAGGCAACGCCGGTCTGGAAGCGGAAATTAAAAAAGTGCTGGAAATCGGCTTGAGTATGTCGCAACAGGCGAATAACCTCACGTCCGCGTTAAAAGGCGAAAAGAAAACCCTCGGCAACTGGGGCGAAATGCAACTGGAGCGCGCGTTGCAATCCGCCGGTTTGGTGGAAGACGAACATTACACCGCGCAGGCGCATTTTAAAAACGAGGAAGGCAAACGAAATTATCCCGATTTTATTCTCAATCTACCCGCTGACAAACATTTGATTATCGACAGCAAAATGTCCCTCAATGCCTATGAAAGTGCGGTCAGTTCTGAAGATGAAATGGCACGTCAGGCGTTCCTGCGTGAGCATATTAAAGCGCTGCGCAATCACATCGACGAGTTATCGCGCAAGGATTATAGCAACCTTATCGGCGTACGCAGCCCGAATTTCGTGCTGATGTTCGTTGCCGTGGAACCCGCTTATATTGAAGCGTTAAAAATGGATCCAAGTCTGTTCGGTTACGGTTACGACAAAAATGTCATCATGGTGTCCCACACCACACTCATGCCGATTTTGCGTACCGTGGCGAACCTGTGGCGGGTAGAGCGCGGCAATGCGGAAGCGCGCGAAATCAGCGAAAAAGCCGGCGACATTTATAACCAAATCTGCCTTCTCGCCGAACGTTTGGCAAAAGTCGGCAACAGCCTTTCCGCCGTCAGCTCCCACTACAACAGCACCGTCACCGCGCTGGTCGGGCAACAAGGTTTAATGGGCAAAGTGGAACGCTTCAAAGCCCTCTCCGCCAAAGCCACCAAAACCCTACCGGACATCGAACCGCTGCACCATGATTTTGAAACGGAGCGGTTGTTGGTAACGAAGGAAAATTTAGAAGAATAAAAGTGCGGTGGATTTTTAATGCGTTTTTACAATTTCCCCATAATGTTAAAAAAACGTTGAATTTTAGGCGGAAAACGGTTAATTTTGCCCGCCTTTTTATACTTTTAATCTTTTTTGGGGGAAACCGTGCAACAAGCGAACCAAGGACAACAAATTAAACCGCGTTATGAGCCGACGGCAATCAGTAAAATTATTTTCGCCAGCCGTTGGCTGCAACTGCCGATTTATCTCGGGTTGATCGTCGTGCAGGGCATTTATGCTTATAAATTTATGAAATCCCTGTGGCATTTAATTGTCAATTTACAGAAAATGGATTCCAACACCGTGATGTTGGCGGTGTTGAATCTGATTGATGTAGTTATGATCGCCAATTTGCTGGTGATGGTGATTATCGGCGGGTATGAGATTTTCGTCTCCAAGCTGCGCACGCGCGGGCATCCGGATCAGCCGGAATGGTTGAGCCATGTGAATGCGTCGGTGTTGAAAGTGAAATTGGCGATGTCGATTATCAGCATTTCGTCTATCCATATGTTGCAAACCTTCGTGAATGCGTCAAATATGGATGAAAAAACCATGATGTGGCAGCTGCTTTTACATTTGGGCTTCTTAGCTTCCGCCATTGCCATGGCATATACGGACAAAATCCTTTACGGCACCAGCCATAAAGCCCATTAATGAATCACGTTTATGACAGAATTTATTGAAATCTCCCCACAACAGGCGTGGGAGATGTTACAACAGGATGAAAATGCCGTACTGGCGGATGTGCGCGATCAGGCGAGTTTTAATTATTCCCACGCACAGGGCGCGGTGAATTTAACGGAACTCACCTGGCCGGATTTTGAAGCAGAATATGATTACGACCAGCCGATTGTGGTGAGTTGTTATCATGGTGTGAGTAGCCGCAGTGTCGCTATGTTTCTGTTACAACGCGGCTATGAAAAAGTGTATAGCGTGCGGGGTGGCTTTGCCGGTTGGGTGGAAGCCAATTTGCCGCTGGAAACCGCCTATTAATCAGCGCTTTTTAGTTAAATCCGACAACGGCGACATAGAATAAAACGCCGTAAAAAATGACCGCACTTATGGTTAAACCCCGACGTGCTAACGTGGGTTTACGCTCATGCAGTTTATAAAGAATCCGTGCTATGATGCCCAAAACGAAAGGATAACCCCACAGGAAAACCGACATGGCGTGGATTTGGCTGTCGCTGAGGTTCGGGTTATTCAATAAATTCGGTGAAATTAACAGCGCCAAAGGCCAAAGCAACACCGGTAAGCAAAACATAGCAATCGCCCAGCTGAAAGGGCTGAAGCCCGAGGGCAAATTTGAATTTCTCATTTTTTCTCCGTACATCAAATTTTTGGAAAAGGAATATAGCAAATGCAGCATTTGTTTGGTAGTGAAATTCCCGCGTTAGTCAGTCATTTTCGTGAGCATATTCGCGCGAAATATCAAGTGGATTTAGTCGTTGAAGAAAAGACCAACGAACAGGGCGAGCCGGCTTATCATGTTTTTCTGCCGCAAAATGCACCGCACTTTGAAGCGATTGTGCAGGAATGTGACGATGTTTTACAAACATGGCTGGCACAGCAGAACGCGCAGGCCTGGCAAAGCGGCGCAAGCCCCATTAAAGTGCGTCGTGGGGCAGTATCCAATGATGCGCAACCGCACAGTGCAATTTCCTTGCCGGCTTACCTTCAACAGCGAAAAATAACCGTCATTGTGACCGCACTTTGTGCCCTGATTTATCTTGGCATGTTATTCGGTTTTGCCGAACCTATCGTACTGTTTTCCCATTTTCCCGATGAGTCCGACCAATACGGCGAAATTTGGCGCTATTTCAGCCATACTTTAGTGCATTTGTCCAATATGCACATTCTGTTTAACCTCACATGGTGGTGGATTTTCGGTGGCGCGATTGAACGCCGATTGGGCAGTTTCAAGCTGCTGCAAATTTATTTCCTTGCCGGCGCGGTGAGCGGCATTGCGCAAAACATGGTGAGCGGACCGGCATTCTTTGGCTTGTCCGGCGTGGTGTATGCGGTGCTGGGCTATGTATTTGTGTTGGATAAGCTCAATAAAAAAATGGATTTTGACGTGCCGGAAGGCTTTTTCAATATGTTGGTGGTCGGGATTTTGCTTGGCTTTGCCGGTCCGCTGGTGGATATTAATATTGGCAACACGGCGCATATTTCCGGTTTGTTGGTGGGCGTATTGCTGGCGTTTGCGGATCGAAATATTCGCGTTAAATCGTGATTTCCTCACTAAAATGCGGTAAATTAGCAGCCCGAATGCTTATGGGAATGAGGAAATACGCATGAGACAATCTCTTCGTCATCAAAAAATTGTCGAACTGGTGAAGCAAAAAGGGTATTTGAGCACCGATGAATTGGTGGCTTTGTTTGACGTGAGTCCGCAAACCATTCGACGCGATTTAAATGAACTGGCGGAAGCCAACTTCATTCGCCGTCATCATGGCGGCGCCGCTTCACCTTCCACCGCCGAAAACAGCGATTATCACGATCGCAAACACTTTTTTTCTCAAGAAAAAAATCGTATCGCCAAACAGGCGGTTGAGCTCATTCCAAATGGCGCCTCATTGTTTATCGACATCGGCACTACCTCCGAAGCCGTTTCTTTTGCTTTGCTGGGGCATCAAAGATTACGTATTGTCACCAACAATCTCAATGCCGCGCATATTCTCATGCAAAATGACTCTTTCGACATTACCATCGCCAGCGGTTCTTTACGTCAAGACGGCGGCATTATCGGTGAATCGACGGTAGAATTTTTGTCCCAATTCCGTCTGGATTTCGGCGTGTTAGGCATCAGCGCTATTGATTTAGACGGCACATTGCTGGATTACGATTACCACGAAGTGCAGGTTAAACGGGCAATTATTGATAATTCCCGCAACACCTTGTTAGTCACCGACCATTCCAAATTCAGCCGCCGCGCCATGGTGAAACTGGGTTCAATTACCGATGTGGAATATGTTTTTACCGACATGGACGTACCGCCGAGCATTGATGAACTGCTGAAAAACAAGAATGTCAATTTAGTTGTTTGCTAGCGTTTTATTGGTTTTTGTGTAAAAAGTGCGGTGGATTTTCACCGCACTTTTTTCTTCTTTATCTCCCCTCTTCCCATTTTTTGAATTTCTTTTTTTCTTGCTAATAACTTATTTTTCTATATAAAATAAGTCGCCTGTCAATATTGATAAAAATGCTTATTTATTGATCACTTGTAAAATTGATGCAGCTTATCTAATTGATTCTTCTGCAAACACGTTTTAGCAAAAATCTTATATTGCTTTTATTGTATTCATTTATAAAAAGATCGATAATGAGAATGATTATCAAGACTAATAAAAATAAACTTTCCTAAGGAGAATAAATGAGCAAGTTTATTAAGTTAAATTTGGTCACATTTTGCATTTTAAACGTGCTGAATGTTGCCAATGCAGAGGAACAATTAGATCAAATCGACGTTGTTGAAAAAACCATTGCGAACGAGAAAAAACCATTTACCGAGGCGAAAGCCAAAAGTACCCGCGAGAATGTCTTCAAGTCCACAGAAACCGTTGATAATGTGGTACGCAGTATTCCCGGGGCGTTTACTCAACAGGATAAAGGTTCCGGCGTACTATCCTTAAACATTCGCGGCGAAACCGGGTTTGGACGGGCGAACACCATGGTTGATGGGGTGACACAAACTTTTTATTCAACCTCCATGGATGCGGGGCGTGCAGGTGGTAATTCGCAGTTTGGTGCGGCAATCGATCCGAATTTTATTGCCGGTATAGATTTAACCAAAGGCAATTTTAGCGGAACCGGCGGGGTAAATTCCTTGTACGGGGCGGCAAATTTCAGAACTTTGGGTGTAAATGATGTGATTCAGGGAGATAAAAACTATGGCTTCCTCACTAAAGGATTAACCGGCGATAACGAAACCAAATATAACTACATGGCAATGGGCGCTGCCCGTAAATGGTTGGACAATGGCGGATATATCGGTGTTCTGTACGGTTATAGCCAAAGAGAGGTTTCACAAAATTATAAGGTCGGCGGTGGTGGCGAACGTATCTCCGATGTAGGTAAAGGGTTTCTTGAAAGAAAAAGAAATGAATTTTTCCGCAGCCATCAGTTGAAATTTAACAGTGAAAAAAACGAATGGGAACGTGACTTTTCGATAAAAAATTCAGCGGGTAAGAGTACGTGGGAATATCCTTGGAATAAAAAATATAACGATCCGCAAAAGTTAAAGGAATATATCGCCGAGTTAGGTAAAATCTGGAATGAAAACGAAGTTCCACAATGGGATTTAACACCGATAGATCCTTCAAGTTTGGTTCAGCGTTCAAAAAGCCATTTAGTGAAAGTGGAATTTTCAGATGATCGACATACCTTAAATTTACAATACCGAACGCTTGATAATCATATCGGCAGTAGAAAAATCGAGAATCGGAATTATCAATTAAATTATAATTTTAATAATAATGGCTATCTTGATCTCAATGTATTGCTGGCACATAACGTAGGCAAACAAAAGTATCCGAGCGGTTCACGTTTTGGCGGCTGGCAGGTACTGAAATATTTAGAAACCAAAAATACGGCGGATATTATTGATATTAGTAACAGCTATACCTTTTCGCTGCCAAAAGAAACCGATCTGAAAACGACCTTAGGCGTGAATTTATTTAAAAATCAATATACTAAAAATCGCTTCCCGGAAGAACTCAGTCCTTTTTACGACGGTCCTTCGCAAAAAGGCAGACTATATGACTTTTTAGGTCGTTTCAAAGGCGATAAAGGCATACTTCCGCAAAAATCGACTATTTTACAGCCTTCCGGCGAACAGCGTTTTAATACGGTTTATCTGGATACCTCTTTGACTCGTGACATCTTTAAACTTGATTACAGTGTGAATTTTGTGAAGTACAAGTTTAACGGTGAATATACTGCCTATTACAACAGCCCGAGCGATTTTAAAAAGGCATTTGGAGAAGATTCGGAAATTTATAAAAAACACTGCAATCCAAGTTGTGATTTGTATGAACCGGTGTATAAAAAGGGCGGCAAGAAAAGTGCGGTCAATCATTCCGTCGTTTTGAGCGCCGCGCCAAGTGATTATTTTATGCCTTTTATCAGCTATGCCAGAACCCATAGAATGCCGAATATTCAGGAAATGTATTTTTCACAAATCGGCGATTCCGGTGTGAACACAAACTTAAAACCCGAGCGTGCGGATACCTATCAAATCGGTTTTAATACGTTCAAAAATAATGTGTTCCTGGATGATGATGTATTGGGTTTAAAAGCCGTGTTTTATCGTAGCCGCATTAAAGATTACATCCATAACGTTTATGGCAAATGGTGGAATACTCAAGCCGGTGTACCGCCAAGTTGGGTAACGACAACCGGGCTGAGCTATACGATTCAACACCGAAATTATCAAAAACGCGTCAATAAACATGGCTTGGAATTAGAGCTTAATTATGATGCGGGTCGGTTCTTTACCAATTTGTCTTACGCTTATCAGAAAACCAATCAGCCGACTAACTACAGCGATGCCAGTGAATCACCAAATAACGCATCGAAACAGGATCAAATAAAACAAGGTTATGGTTTAACTAAAATTTCTACGTTGCCGAGAGATTATGGTCGCTTGGAAATCGGTTCACGCTGGTTTGATCGTAAATTAACCGTCGGAAGTGCGGTCAGATATTACGGTAAAAGTAAACGTGCCACTACGGAAGAAAGATACATTGACGGCACTCAACCCGGCAATACCGCTGATCCGCATAATATCGGCAAACGTGTGATTAAAGAAACCGAGACTATTGATAAGCAACCGTTAGCGGTTGATTTCTATGTGGCTTATGAACCCATCGAAAATTTAGTCATTCGCGCGGATATATAAAATGTCTTTGATAAAAGATATATTGACCCGTTGGATGCCGCAAATGATGCCGCAACCCAACGTTATTTCTCCACCTTTGAAAATCTCAATTCCTATGGAGATGATATAGTTCAGTGTGATTCTAACGGATTATGTAACGGAAGATACGGTGGAAAGACCAATTCTATTCTGAATAATTATGCCAGAGGGCGAACTTTCGTCTTATCAGTGAGCTACAAATTCTGATAATTTAACTGATAGAACATCTAGAGACATCGATCGAGTACTCTAACAGGGTCTGTATATTTATTAAACAATAATAAATATGCAGGAATATAGACAAAAGAGTTGGTAAAACCAACTCTTTCTATTTTAGAAAATCCTTAATAAACACTATGTTACGCCTCCTTGTTAAACCATGATGCACGGCTAATTTTTGTTTTAATTCTTATCCTTTAAGTCGATTAGTTGTTTTTCAATGCCTAAATCGGCATATTGTTCAAAGGTGAATAACTAATTCATATATCGCTTTTTCTAAGAAAAATCACCCTTCTCTCATTCGGCTTGTCCGAGCGTTCCGTCAACAACGTTTGATGATTTCGATACCACAGAACCGGACATAAAAGTCATTTTTATGGCTATTTTTAGGCGTCCTAATGATAACTTTTAAGGCTTTCCCCATCTGTGTCAGCGTAATGCATTTTTTTGTTGATAAATTCAAAAAAGTGGGTTAATGCCCCGTACTATAAGGTCTTTAACTCACTTTTACCCACTACTTTTCTGCTATGCCCTTTTCAAGGGTTTTAAAAAACACTGTAAAACACTACCGCACTTTAGGCATCGATCGGACTCTGTGGTGAAGTAGAGCGAAAATCTTAACCGGTAGTCAATATCCAACTTCCATCAACCTGCAACTCCAAACGATGTTGATGCAACGGCACCAACGTTGAACGGTGCCCTACGCTGATAATCGTCGTATTCGGTAATGTATGGCGAATGAGACGATACATGGCGTCTTCCAGCCCTTCGTCAAGACTGGCGGTAGCTTCGTCTAAAAAGGCGACTTGCGGCTTGTGCAATAATAAACGGGCGAAGGCAAGGCGTTGTTGTTCGCCGAGGGATAAAATGCGGTTCCAGTCTTGTTCCTGTGCCAAACGATCCTGCAAATGGGCAAGCTGAACTTGTTGTAACACCTCGCTGACTTCCGCCAAATCCGTTTTTTCTGTGGAATTCGGGTAATACAGTGCTGTGAGTAAATCCCCTTGTGGCAGATAAGGGCGCTGTGATAGGAACAGGGTGTTATGTTGCGGGCAGAACACTTTTCCTCGGGCATGTGTCCATAATCCCGCAACGGTGCGTAATAAGGTGGTTTTACCTACGCCCGATTGCCCTTGAATAAGCAGTGAATTCCCTTTTAGTAGGGTGAGATTGAGATCTTTAATCAGGGTTTTGCCAAGCGGCGATTTAACGCTGAGCTGTTGGAAAATGACATCGCTCGGGTGGTCGGAAATATGCGTTTTACTCTCTTTTTGTGCCGCTTCTACGCTGTATTGGAAGCCGGTTAAACGGTCTAATGTGGCTTTATATTCGGCGAAATTGTCGTAACTGTTACGGAAAAAGGAGAGATTTGAGTGTAACTGTCCGAAAACCTGTAAGGTTTGCATTAAGTCGCCCAGTTTAATTTGTTTTTCAAAATAACGCCCTACTTGAATGAGTAGCGGGAACACCACCGAAATTTGGCTTACTACCAAGTTGAAACCGGAAAATTTTAACGTTCGAAACACGATGTCCCACATATTGTCGATAACCGCGCGAAATTGTTTATACAGTTGGCTTTTTTCCACTTTTTCACCGGCATAGAAAGCGATACTTTCGGCGTATTCTTTGACGCGGATTAGGGAATAACGATAGTTCGCGTTTAATTTCTCATTGGCGAAATTCAGGCGGATTAGGGGTTTCCCAAGCCAAAAGGCGATAAACGTGGTGAAAATCACATAAGCGAACACCAGAAATACCATCATGTGCGGAATTTTTACGCCGAGCACGCGCATCGGGCCCGCCAAGCCCCACAGCAAAATGGTGTAGGAAATCATGGAGGTGACGGCATTGATTACGCCGGTGCTGAGGGAAAGAGTGGTTTTGACGTAAGATTGCACGTCTTGTTGAATCCGCTGATCGGGGTTGTCCAGATTATGACCAGTATATTGGCTTTTGTAGTAAGCGCGATTACTCATCCATTTTTCCACCATTTCGCTATTCAGCCATTCAATCCAGTTAATGGAAAAGCGTTGGCTAACGTAATAGCTAATAAGCGCCGAGAGAACGGAAAAGCCGGCAATAAAGCCAAAGAGGAGCATTTGTTCCCAAAATACCGGTTCGTTGAATTCCTGGAGCGCGGTGTACATATTGTTATACCAGATGGAGTACACCAAGCTGAGGCGCACGCTAAATAGCGTCAAGGTGACGATTAAGGTGAAAAATAACAGCGGTTTGATGCTGCGCTTCGGCGAAAGATAGCCGCCAGCGAACATCCAGAATTGTTTGCCCCAGCTGGTGAGATACACCAATAAAAAGATACTGAAACTGAAAACAACGGCGGTGATTGCCAAGGTTTTTGCAATCCAAAGTAAAGAAGTAATAATTTCCTGAGTATGATCCATCATATAATCCGATAACGAAAAAGTGCGGTTCATTTTAAAAAGATTTTCTTATTAGGCAAGTAAAAATGTGATGGAGTCGGCATTTTTTAGCTTTACTTCAGCAAGTGAAAAATCAACTTGTTATAATCTTTTCAGCTAATTTTGTTTGAGGTAAATATGAGCGATATTGCAATTACGACGAGCCTATTAGCGTTAGTTGCCGTTATCGGGCTATGGATCGGGCATTGGAGAATCAAAGGCGTCGGTTTCGGCGTGGGGGGCGTGCTGTTCGGTGGGATCATCGTGGCGCATTTTACCAATGAATACGGGCTGAAGCTGGATATGCACACGTTGCATTTCGTGCAGGAATTCGGCTTAATTCTGTTTGTTTATACCATCGGAATTCAGGTCGGTCCGGGGTTTTTCTCATCACTGCGCCGTTCAGGATTAAAACTGAACGGTTTTGCATTTTTAATCGTACTGCTCGGCGGGCTCACTGTGGTAGTGATTCATAAGTTTGCGGGCATGCCGTTGGATATTATTTTGGGGATTTATTCCGGGGCGGTGACCAATACGCCGTCTCTCGGTGCGGGGCAACAGATTTTAAACGAATTGGGCTTTGCTGATGCGAACACCACCATGGGGACGGCATACGCGATGGCGTATCCGTTCGGTATTTGCGGGATTTTGTTATGTATGTGGCTCATTCGCTTGGCATTTAAAGTGAAAGTGGACGACGAAGAACGCAATTTCCAACATGAAAGCGGGCAGGATAAGGAATCTTTGGGCTCCATTAACATAAAAGTAACCAATAAAAATCTAGACGGTTTGCGCTTGGCGGATATTCCGGGTTTTGAAAGTCATGATGTGGTCTGTTCCCGTTTGAAACGCGGTGACGACATCAGCGTGCCGAAAGCCGATACGGAAATTTTTCCGGGTGACGTGCTGCACTTGGTGGGCGAAGTGCCGGCATTGAAAAAAATGCGTTTGGTCATCGGTGAGGAATTGGATTTACCGATTTCCAATATCAGCGGCGAGATTCGTGCGGAACGGGTCGTCGTCACCAGTGAAAAAGTGCTGGGCAAGAAAATTAAATCGCTGGGCATTCACCAAAAGTACGGTGTGGTAATTTCCCGCTTGAATCGTGCCGGGGTAGAACTGGTGCCGACCGCCAATACCAGCCTGCAATTCGGTGACGTGTTGCACATGGTTGGACGTACCGATGTGTTAAATAACGCCATCTCCGTGATCGGTAACGCCGAACAAAAATTGCAGCAAGTGCAAATGTTGCCGGTGTTTATCGGGATTGGCTTAGGCGTGTTGTTAGGCTCCATTCCGTTTTACATTCCCGGTTTCCCGGTGGCGTTAAAACTGGGGTTAGCGGGCGGTCCGTTAGTGGTTGCGTTGATTTTGGCGCGGATCGGTAGTGTGGGAAAACTGTATTGGTTTATGCCGCCAAGCGCCAACCTTGCTTTGCGTGAAATCGGGATTGTGCTGTTCCTGGCGGTGGTCGGGTTAAAATCCGGCGGCAGCTTCCTGGATACTCTGCTTAACGGCAGCGGTTTGGAATGGATGGGATACGGCGTAGTGATCACCCTGATACCGCTGCTGATTACCGGCATTGTTGCTCGCTTATACAGCAAGCTCAATTACCTTTCCCTGTGCGGCGTGCTGGCGGGTTCCATGACCGATCCGCCGGCGCTGGCTTTCGCCAATGCCATTAAGGAAGAAAGCGGCGCGGCGGCATTGTCTTATGCCACGGTGTATCCGCTCGCCATGTTCCTGCGGATTATTTCGCCGCAGTTATTGGCGTTATTGTTATGGAGTTTCACCTAGTTAAAAAACACCTCTGAAACCGACCGCACTTTATGCGAAGATGCGTTTCGCCGTGTAAAGTGCGGTCGGTTTTTGGAGCATTTTCCAATGTTTGCTTCACAGGTTAGACAAGATCCATTAAAATGAGCCGATTTTTGCTAACACAAAGGGAAAAATATGAGTCAACCGATTTATAAAAGAATTCTGTTAAAACTCAGTGGTGAAGCCTTACAAGGCGATGAGGGATTCGGTATCGATCCTTCCATTTTAGATAGAATGGCGTTAGAAATTAAGGAGCTCATCGAAATGGACGTGGAAGTCGGCGTTGTGTTAGGCGGCGGCAATTTATTCCGTGGTGCCAAACTTGCCAAAGCCGGTATGAACCGCGTAGTGGGCGACCACATGGGGATGCTGGCGACCGTGATGAACGGCTTGGCAATGCGTGACGCACTCCATCGCGCCGATGTCAACGCTAAATTAATGTCCGCCTTTCAGTTAAACGGTATTTGCGATACCTACAACTGGTCCGAAGCCATCAAAATGTTACGCGAAAAACGTGTCGTAATTTTCTCTGCCGGCACCGGCAGCCCTTTCTTTACCACCGATTCCGCCGCCTGTTTACGCGGTATTGAAATTGAAGCGGATGTGGTGTTAAAAGCCACCAAAGTGGATGGCGTGTACGACTGCGATCCGGCAAAAAATGCCAATGCCAAATTGTATAAAAACTTAACCTATGCGGAAGTCATCGATAAAGAATTAAAAGTGATGGATCTTGCCGCCTTCACCCTTGCCCGCGACCACGGCATGCCGATTCGGGTCTTCAATATGGGTAAACCGGGCGCATTACGCCAAGTGATCCTCGGCACCGATGTCGGCACGACCATTTGTTAAGCAGGGTTTCGTGAAAAGGAAAAACGGTAGAAATGATTTTCTACCGTTTTTTGTATGAAAAAAACACATGAAAATTCGCCCGCACTTTGTTGTCCATCAAAAAATAAAAAGCACCAAAAACTTACGTCTGAAAGCCGTATTTTCAAAAGAAAATGATTCAAAATTTTATAAAAATCCAGTAGAATCATGCCGTTTTATCTTTTTTATTGAAAAGGAAAGTTGAATGATTAATCAAATTAAACAAGATGCCGAAGAACGTATGGAAAAAAGCCTGGACGCGTTAAAAGGACATATTGCAAAAATCCGTACCGGTCGTGCGCAGCCAAGTTTGTTGGATGCGATTCAAGTGGATTATTACGGCTCTGCGACGCCGTTACGCCAATTAGCCAATGTGGTAGCGGAAGATGCGCGTACGTTGGCGGTGACCGTGTTCGATCGTTCTTTGATTCAAGCCGTGGAAAAAGCCATTTTGACTTCCGATTTGGGCTTAAATCCGTCTTCTGCCGGTACTACCATTCGCGTGCCACTGCCGCCGTTAACGGAAGAACGCCGTCGTGATTTAATCAAAATCGTGAAAGCGGAAGGCGAGCAGGGCAAAGTGGCGATTCGTAACGTGCGCCGTGATGCCAATGATAAAATCAAAGCTTTGTTAAAAGACAAAGAAATCAGCGAAAACGATCAGCACAAAGCGGAAGACGTAATTCAAAAATTAACCGACAGCTTCATCAAAAAAGTGGATGATGTGCTGGCGGACAAAGAAAAAGAATTACTTGATTTCTAATTGCCGAACATAGCTAAACACGGACGCAGTGGCTTACTGCGTCTTTTCTTATGCGGGCGCGTTTATTTTATTGCCCGACAACTCTGCAAAGTGCGGTCAAAATTTTATGCAAAACAAACAAAAGGTCGTGATTCTCGGTGCCACAGGTTCTATCGGCAACAGCACCCTGTCAGTGATTGAACACAATCCGGAAAACTATGAAGCGTTTGCCTTGGTGGGCGGTTCCAATGCGATGGCGATGTTTGAAAAATGCCTGAAATTTCGACCGCACTTTGTTGCTTTAGCTGACGAAAGTGCGGCAAAAATATTGCGTGAAAGATTGGCGACACATCAGCTTCCTATCCAAGTTTTGGCGGGGCAACAGGCGATTTGTGAATTGAGTGCGCATCCCGATGCAGACATGGTGATGGCGGCGATTGTGGGCGCGGCGGGCTTATTGCCGACCTTGTCTGCGGTAAAAGCGGGTAAGAAAGTGTTGCTGGCGAACAAAGAGGCGCTGGTGACTTGCGGTCAGATTTTTATTGATGCCGTGAAACAATATGGCGCGCAATTATTGCCGGTGGACAGCGAACATAACGCTATTTTCCAATCATTACCGCCACAGGCGCAGCAACAAATCGGCTTTTGTCCGTTAGCGGATTTTGGGATCGGCAAAATCGTGCTGACCGGTTCCGGCGGACCTTTCCGTTATACGGATTTAAGCGAATTCGACGCCATTACGCCGGAACAGGCGGTGGCGCATCCGAACTGGTCTATGGGCAAGAAAATTTCCGTGGATTCCGCCACCATGATGAACAAAGGCTTGGAATACATTGAAGCCCGTTGGTTGTTTAATGCGTCCGCCGACGAAATGGAAGTGATTATTCACCCGCAATCCATTATTCATTCCATGGTGCGTTATATCGACGGTAGCGTCATCGCCCAAATGGGCAACCCCGATATGCGCACGCCGATCGCCGAAACCATGGCGTATCCGCACCGCACTTTTTCCGGCGTCGCGCCGTTGGATTTCTATCAATTAAACGGGCTGACTTTTTTAGCGCCGGATTATCTGCGTTATCCTTGTTTGCAACTCGCCATTGAGGCTTTTGCCGCCGGTCAATATGCCACGACGGCAATGAACGCCGCCAATGAAATTGCCGTGCAGGCGTTTTTAGATCGTCAAATTAAATTTACCGACATTGCCAAACTTAATCAGGCGGTGGTGGAACAAATTGCGCCGCAACAAATCAAACAGATTGATGATGTGTTGGATGTGGATCGTGCGGCGCGTGAATGCGCACGCAAACAACTGGCACATTGGTCTCACTGATGCTTAAACAGAGAATGGATAATGACAGAACTGGATCCGAATAATATTCCACAACACGTCGCCATCATTATGGACGGCAACGGACGTTGGGCGAAGCAACAAGGCAAAATGCGCATTTTCGGGCATAAAAACGGTGTGGCTGCGGTGCGCGAGGCGGTGTCTTACGCGCGCAAAATCGGTGTGAAATATTTAACGTTATATGCGTTTAGCAGTGAAAACTGGAATCGCCCCGAGCAGGAAGTCAGTGCGTTGATGAATTTGTTTATGCAGGCGCTGGATTTTGAAGTGAAAAAACTGCATAAAAATAATATTCGATTAAAGATTCTGGGCAATGTTGCGCGCTTCAGTGAAGGGTTGCAGGAAAAAATTAAGAACGCGGAAAAATTAACGGAAAATAACACCGCACTTACCTTAAATATCGCGGCGAATTACGGCGGGCGTTGGGATATTGTGCAGGCGGCACAACAGCTGGCACAAAAAGTGCAGGCGCAACAACTTGCAGTGGCGGACATTGACGAAGCGTTGTTGCAACAGCATTTGGTTACGCAAGACGAGCCGGAAGTGGATTTACTTATTCGTACCAGCGGCGAGCAGCGCATCAGTAATTTTTTATTATGGCAGACCGCCTACGCCGAATTTTATTTTTCCGATGTGCTTTGGCCGGATTTTAATGAAGCCGAGTTTCATCAGGCGATCCTATCTTATCAACAGCGTCATCGTCGTTTTGGCGGGACGGAATAACAGAGGAATTTATTGTGCTTAAACAACGGGTTTTATCGGCGATTGTGTTAATCGCCATTGTATTCGCCGCGTTATTTTTATTCTCACCTTATTATTTTGCGCTCGCCTTAGGCGTGGTTGTGGTGTTAGGTATTTGGGAATGGACTCAGTTCTTCAATTTCAAACAAGCGACGTTCTGGCGTTATGCCATCACCGTGTTAAGTGCGGTGTTTTTGTTCCTCTGGATTTATGATGAAGGCAATTACCTGGATGCCGGTCGGGTCTTTGAAAATTATGCGCAGCCGATTTTATTGGGCGCAGTGATTTGGTGGCTGGTGGCGTTATCTTTTGTAGTGAGCTACCCGAAAAGCAACAATCTTTGGGCGAAACATTCCGTGCTGCAATTTTTCTTTGCTTTTTTTACGCTGATTCCGTTTTTAATCGGCGTGTTATTGCTCCGTTTGGATAATTATGTAGCGCAACCTTACCACGGCATTATGCTGCTGTTGTATGTGTTTATTTTGGTTTGGGTGGCGGATTCCGGCGCGTATTTTGTGGGGCGTAAATTCGGTAAACACAAATTGGCGCCGAAAGTGTCGCCGGGCAAATCCTGGCAGGGCGCGATCGGCGGTTTGGTGATGGCGGGCGTGGTTTCCGCGATTTTCGTAAATGTCACGCAACAAAGCTTGATTAAAGATGTTTCGCCGTCGGCGTTTATTGCGTTATCTGTGGTGACGGTAGCCATTTCGATTTTAGGCGATTTAACGGAAAGTATGTTCAAACGCCAGAGCGGCATTAAAGACAGCAGCAACCTGATTCCGGGGCACGGTGGCATTTTGGATCGAATTGACAGCTTAACTGCCGCCGTACCGTTCTTTGCGTATTTCTATTTCTTTGTGTTGTAGGATTGGCTATGTCATTTTTATGGTCAACGGTTTCATTTCTGATTGTTATCGCCGTCTTGGTAGCGGTGCACGAATACGGGCACTTTTGGGCAGCAAGAAAGTGCGGTGTAAAAGTTCATCGTTTTTCCATCGGCTTTGGCAAAGTGATTTGGTCGCGCACCGATAAACGGGGGATAGAGTTTGCCGTATCGGCGATTCCCCTTGGCGGCTATGTGAAAATGCTGGACGGGCGCAATGAAGAGATTCCGCCTGAACTTGCCGAACAAGCCTTCGATAACAAAACCGTCGCGCAACGTGCACTCATTATTGCCGCCGGACCTTTAGCCAATTTCTTATTTGCTATTCTGGCGTATTTCGTTATTTACTCTATCGGTATTCCCAGCGTTAAACCGGTGATCGGGGAAGTTCAACCTCATTCCATTGCCGCAAAGGCACAAGTTTCACCAAATACCCAGATTACTGAAGTTGACGGTGTTGTTACGCCGGATTGGGAAACGATTAATATGTTGCTGGCGACTAAAACGGGCGAAAGCAAGGTGGAATTAACTTTGGTAGAGTTTGGTTCTACTATTGAACAACACAAAATTTTAGATTTATCTAACTGGGCCTTTAATCCTGAAAAAGAAAGTGCTTTCGGTTCACTAGGAATTGTTCCGGTAAGAACCAAAGTGGATATGACTTTGTCTAAAGTCACTAACGATTCTCCTGCGCAAAAGGAAAAGTTGTTGGTCGGTGATAAATTATATTGGTCGGACGGTAAAGAAATTGTCTGGCAGGATTTTATCGAACGGGTTCAACAGGGCAAACCGTTAGCCTTAAAAGTAGAACGCAACGGTGAGTGGTTGGAAAAAACCATTACTCCGGAGCTTAATGACAAAAAGCGTTGGTTTGTTGGCATTTCACCGACTTTTTACCCGGTGGCTGATGAATATCGTACCGAATTAAAGTATGATGTGCTCGAATCTCTACAGAAAGCGGTTGAAAAGACATTCCAACTCTCTTGGTTAACCGTAAAAGTGATCGGTAAATTGCTCATCGGCGAATTATCGTTGAATAACTTGGGTGGTCCGATTTCCATTGCACAGGGCGCAGGTGCATCATCTGAACTAGGTCTGATTTACTATTTGAGCTTTATGGCGTTAATCAGCGTGAATTTGGGTGTGATGAACCTCTTTCCGTTGCCGGTGTTAGACGGCGGACATTTGGTCTTCCTGGCGCTGGAAGCCCTTAAAGGAAAACCAGTTTCCGAACAGGTCCAGAATATTAGTTATCGAATCGGTGCGGTCTTATTATTGATGTTAATGGGATTCGGGCTGATCAATGATTTTTTACGTTTAAATTAGTTTTGATACAGGATAAAAATGACGATGAAAAAACTTTTAATTGCAAGCTTATTGTTTAGCTCAACCGCCGCGCTTGCCGGACCTTTCGTGGTACAGGACATTCGTGTTGACGGCGTTCAGGCGGGAACCGAAAGCAATATTATCGCAAGTTTGCCGGTGCGTGTCGGGCAAAAAATTAACGATACCAATATTGCCGCTGTAGTACGTAACCTGTTTTTAACCGGTCAATACGAAGATGTTAAAGCTTCCCAACAAGGTAATACCTTAGTCATTTCCGTGGTGCCGAAAGCAATTATTTCCGATGTGGTGCTGGACGGTAACAAATCCATTCCTAATGATGCATTAAAACAAAATTTAAATGCCAACGGCTTCCAGAAAGGCGATATATTAAATCGTGAAAAACTTGAAGCTTTCCGTAAAAGTTTAGAAGATCATTATCACAGCGTCGGGCGTTATAACGCAAAAGTGGAAACTATCGTGAATCCGTTGCCGAATAATCGTGCCGAGGTAAAAATTCAAATTAAAGAGAACGATGTGGCGTTGTTAAAAGGTGTGACCTTTGTGGGTAACCAAGCCTTTGACAGCGACAGATTGCAAGATCAAATGGAACTTCAACCGGATGCCTGGTGGAAGTTATTCGGCAATAAATTCGACTCAACCCAATTTTCCAAAGATTTAGAAACCATTCAAAATTATTACCTGGATCGTGGTTATGTCAAAGCGCAAATCGTTGACAATGATGTTCAGCTAAATGATGAAAAAACCGAAGCACGCGTCACCATTAACGTCTCTGAGGGTGAAAAATATATCGTCAATGGCACACGTATCGTGGGCGATGTAGGTGGTATGAGCGAGCAACTGGCACCATTATTGAGCCAAATTCATATCGGCGAAGAATTCCGTCGCAGCGATGTACAAGTCGTTGAAGACAGTATTAAATCCACCTTGGGCGAACGTGGTTACGGTAGCGCACAAGTGAACGTGCAACCTGACTTTAACGATGATGCCAAAACCGTCGGGTTAAGTTTTGTGGTGGATGCGGGCAAACGTTATTCCGTTCGTCAAATTCGTTTTGAAGGCAACACCGTCAGCGCGGACAGCACATTACGTCAGGAAATGCGCCAACAAGAAGGCAGCTGGTTATCTACCGATTTGGTCGAACTGGGTAAAGTGCGGTTAGATCGTACGGGATTTTTTGAAACCGTAGAAAGCCGCACCGAGCCGGTCGAAGGTACCGGCGATGAAGTGGATGTCATTTATAAAGTGAAAGAGCGTAACACCGGTAGTATTAACTTCGGTGTGGGATATGGTACGGAAAGCGGTTTAAGCTACCAAGCCAGCGTCAAACAGGATAACTTCCTCGGCATGGGTTCCTCGTTGAGCTTGGCGGGTTCCCGTAACGATTACGGCACCAGTGTCAACTTAGGTTATAACGAACCATACTTCACCAAAGACGGGGTTAGCTTAGGCGGTAATATATTCTTCGAAAATTATGATAACTCCAAAAACTCGACATCCGCGTCCTATGCGCGTACCACTTACGGTGGTAATTTAACATTAGGCTTCCCGGTGAATGAAAATAATGCCTACTATGTTGGCTTGGGCTATGCCTATAACAAACTGAAAAATATCACGCCTGAATATAATCGAGCCTTATATTTAGCCTCCTTAAACTATAACGAATGGACCTTCAAATCACACGATTATGATATTTCCTTCGGCTGGAACTACAATAGTTTGAACCGTGGTTTCTTACCAACCAAAGGGGTAAAAGCCTCTATTGGCGGCAAAGTCACGATTCCGGGTTCCGATAACAAATACTACAAACTGAACGCCGATGTACAAGGTTTCTATCCGCTTAACCGCGACCAAACTTGGGTATTGTCCGGTCGTTTAGGCGCGGCTTATGCCAACGGCTTTGGCGGTAAACGTCTGCCGTTCTATCAAACTTACACTGCGGGCGGTATTGGTAGCTTACGTGGTTTCGCCTACAGCGCGATTGGTCCGCAAGCAATTTATATCAATCCGAGGGTGAATGGATGTAGCGGTTCCGGTGTGAATGTCAATTCAAGCTGTTATAACATTGTGAACGGCGATATTGTGGGCGGTAATGCTATGGCAACGGCAAGTGTGGAACTAATCGTGCCGACTCCGTTTGTTGCCGAAAAAAACCAAAACTCCGTGCGCACTTCCTTCTTTGTGGATGCTGCCAGTGTTTGGGATACACATTGGAAGGGTGAAAAAGCCAAATTTACGAATTTGAAATTACCGGATTACGGTGATCCTTCCCGCGTTCGTGCTTCTGCCGGCCTTGCCTTCCAATGGCAATCACCGATTGGCCCGTTGGTCTTCTCTTATGCGAAACCGATTAAGAAATACGAAAATGATGATATTGAGCAATTCCAGTTCAGTATCGGCGGTTCTTTCTAGTCAAGATGAGCTTCATAGAAAATACGGGACAACTAAAAAATACCGGTGCCGTTAAAGCGGCACTGAAAATTCACATTTAATCCACCAAAAGGAAAAATCGAAACATGAAAAAAATCGTAAAACTTACCGCACTTTCTTTGGCCTTAGCTTTCTCTTCCTCTTTAGCCATGGCTGACGAAAACATTGCATTTATTAGCGCAGAGTACCTTTTCCAAAATCACCCTGATCGTAAAGCGGTAGCAGAAAAATTAGAAGCCGAATTCAAACCGACCGCAGATAAATTAGCCGAAAACAAAAAACAAATTGATACCAAGATCGCCGATATTCAGAAAAAAGTCGAGGCGAAAGTGGCTGCATTACAAAAAGATGCGCCGAAATTGCGTTCTGCCGACATCAAAAAGCGTGAAGGTGAAATTAATAAATATGGCAACGACCAGCAAGAGGAAATTAATAAATTAATCGCCGAGCATGATCAAAAAGCAAAAGAGTTCCAAGATAACTATGCTAAACGCGAAAATGAGGAAACTGCAAAATTAGTTGCCAGCATTCAAACCGCGACTAACAATGTTGCGAAACAAAAAAATTATACGTTAGTGCTTGATGATCGTTCCGTTGTCTATGGTGTAGATGGCAAAAACATCACTGAAGAAGTATTAAAAGCAATTCCGGCACAGGCTAAATAATGAGAACTTATTCTCTTTCTGAATTAGCACAACAAATCGGCGCTACCATTCGTGGTAACGCCGATGTTGTTGTTAGCAATATTGCCCCTTTGGACAAGGCAAACGAACAGCAACTGACCTTTATTTCTAATGTCAAATTCCGCGCGCTATTGGTGCAGTCGAAAGCGGGAATTTTAGTGGTTTCCGAAGCGGATGTGGAATTTTGCTCACCGGACAGCAATCTGCTTATTGTTAAAGACCCTTATGTCGCCTATGCCAAACTGGCGCAGTATATGGATACGACACCTAAAGCGGCGACCGGCATTGCAAAAAGTGCGGTCATTGCTGACGACGTTTTTCTTGGTGAGAATGTGTCCATCGGCGCCAATGCGGTGATTGAATCCGGCGTGGAATTGGGGGATAACGTGGTAATCGGCGCCAATTGCTTTGTGGGTAAAAACACGAAAATCGGCGCAGATACCCAGCTTTGGGCGAACGTCTCCGTGTATCACGACGTACAAATCGGTCAGCATTGCCTGATTCAATCCGGCGCGGTGATTGGCAGTGACGGTTTCGGTTACGCCAATGAGCGCGGCAAATGGATTAAAATTCCGCAAGTGGGACAGGTAATTATCGGCAATCACGTGGAAATCGGCGCTTGCACCTGTATCGATCGTGGTGCCCTGGATGCCACGGTGATTGAAGATAACGTGATCATCGATAACCTGTGTCAAATCGCCCATAATGTACATATCGGTACCGGCACGGCAGTGGCGGGCGGTGTAATTATGGCGGGCAGCCTGACGGTCGGTCGTTATTGTTTGATCGGTGGTGCCAGCGTGATTAATGGTCACATGGAAATCTGCGATCAAGTGACGATTACCGGCATGGGTATGGTGATGCGTCCGATTACCGAACCGGGCGTGTATTCTTCCGGCATTCCATTGCAAACCAACAAAGAATGGCGCAAAACCGCTGCATTGACACTGGGTATTGACGGGTTGAGTAAGCGCATCAAGGCATTAGAAAAAAAATTAAAATAAGATGAGCCAGGAATAGTTCATTTTGTGTTAATCACACAAATAACGTATAATCCGCGCTGATTTTGTTTATTATTTTAGTATTGAAGGTAAACCCGTGACTGAACAAAACTCAAGAATTATCGAATCACACGAAATAATGCAATTATTGCCCCATCGTTATCCATTTTTATTAGTTGATCGCGTGATTAACTTTGAAGAAGGTAAATGGTTAACTGCAATTAAGAATATTAGCGTAAACGAACCCTGTTTTACCGGGCACTTCCCGGATAATCCGATTTTACCGGGGGTGTTAATTCTTGAAGCCTTGGCACAAGCTATGGGCATTTTGGCATTTAAAACCCACGAATTGGTAGGTGGCGAAATTTTCTATTTCGCCGGTGTAGATGAAGCCCGCTTTAAACGTCCGATTATTCCGGGCGATCAAATGGTATTACACGTTGAAGTCATAAAAGAACGTCGTGGTATTACCGCGTTCACGGCAATCGCAACGGTCGATGGCGAAGTGGCCTGCGAAGCGAAGTTAATGTGTGCCCGCCGTGGAGCATAAATCAATATAAGAGGATAAACATGATTCACCCAACTGCAAAAATTCATCCTCAGGCGATCGTTGAAGAAGGCGCTAAAATCGGCGAGAACGTGGTCATCGGTCCGTTTACCATTATCGGTAAAGCTGCGAAAATCGGTAAAGGTACCGTTGTTCATTCCCATGTTGTGATTAACGGTAACACCAAAATCGGCGAAGATAATGAAATTTATCAGTTCGCCAGTATCGGTGAAGTCAACCAGGACTTGAAATATCAAGGCGAACCTACCCGTGTAGTGATCGGAAACCGCAACCGCATTCGTGAAAGCGTGACCATTCATCGCGGAACGGCACAAGGCGGTGGTGTGACGAAAATCGGCGACGACAATTTACTCATGATTAATGTGCATATTGCGCATGATTGTCTGATAAAAAACCGTTGTATTTTAGCCAATAATGCTACGCTTGCCGGCCATGTGCAACTGGACGATTTTGTCGTTGTGGGAGGCATGTCCGCAATTCACCAATTTGTGGTCATCGGCGCGCACGTGATGTTGGGCGGTGGTTCTATGGTCAGCCAGGATGTCCCGCCGTATGTGATGGCACAAGGCAATCATGCACAACCGTTCGGTGTGAACATTGAAGGTTTGAAACGTCGTGGTTTTGATAAGTTAACCATGCGTACTATTCGTAATGTGTACAAGATGATTTATCGCAGCGGGAAAACATTAGAAGAAGTGATGCCGGAAATTGAGCAAATTGCCGAGACCGAATCGGCAATCAGCTTTTTCGTTGAGTTTTTCAAGCGTTCAACACGCGGCATTATTCGCTAACCTCAACAGATAAAACGCGTTATTTTCCGACCGCACTTTGATCTCATCCATCAAAAGTGCGGTCGTTTTTTCAGAGTTTTTATATGTCAGATCGTATTGCAACAAACGACTCCCCGCTTATCGCCCTCATTGCCGGCGAAGTGTCCGGTGACATTCTCGGCGCCGGTTTGGTTAAATCCCTCAAAGTGCGTTATCCCAATGCCCGTTTTATCGGCATCGGCGGATCGCGTATGATTGCCGAAGGGTTTGAAAGCCTGTTTGATATGGAAGAACTGTCCGTCATGGGCTTAGTGGAGGTGCTTAAACATCTGCCACGCCTGCTGAAAATTCGCCGCCGTATTATTCAGCAATTATTGGCGTTGAAACCGGATGTATTTATCGGCATCGACGCACCGGATTTTAACCTGGATGTGGAGTTGAAACTCAAACAAAACGGCATCAAAACCATTCATTACGTCAGCCCATCGGTGTGGGCGTGGCGTCAGAAACGCGTGTATAAAATCGGTGCGGCGACCAATTTGGTACTGGCGTTCTTGCCTTTTGAGAAAGCCTTTTACGATCGCTTTAACGTGCCTTGCCGTTTCATCGGGCACACTATGGCAGACGTTATTCCGTTGAAACCGAATCGCGCAGAAGCCTGTCATTTGCTGAATCTGGACGAAAACCAACGTTATCTTGCCATCCTCGTCGGCAGCCGCAGTTCTGAAGTGGAATTTCTTACCGCGCCTTTTTTGCAAACCGCCCAATTATTACGTCAACGTTATCCTCATTTACAATTTCTGGTGCCGTTGATTAACGCCAAACGTTGTCAGCAATTTGAACAAATCAAACAACGTGTGGCGCCAGATTTAGATGTTATCCTATTGGACGGCAATGCCCGCTCCGCCATGATTGCCGCCGAAGCCACTTTACTCGCGTCAGGCACAGCGGCATTGGAAGCCATGTTATGCAAATCACCGATGGTGGTAGGCTACCGCATGAAACCGTTCACCTATTTCCTGGCGAAACGTTTGGTGAAAACCAAGTATATTTCCCTGCCGAATCTTCTGGCGGATGAAATGTTGGTGCCGGAGTTAATTCAGGCTGAATGTAATCCGGCTAATTTGGCGGAAAAACTGTCAGTATATTTGGATACGGATGAAAGTGCGGTCAAAAATCTCAACGTTTTAATTCAACGTTTCACCGAGTTGCACAAAATGATTCAATGCGATGCCGATCAGCAGGCGGCGCAGGCAGTGATTGATTTACTGGAGCAAAACAATGAGTAAATTTATCTATCCCCAAGGCTATGAACTGATTGCTGGCGTAGATGAAGTAGGGCGAGGTCCTTTGGTGGGGGCGGTGGTGACGGCGGCGGTGATTTTGGATCCGCAGCATCCTGTTGAAGGGCTGGCGGATTCCAAAACACTCTCGGAAAAGAAACGGTTATTACTGGCAGAAGAAATTAAGCAAAAAGCGTTGGCATGGGCGCTCGGGCGGGCGGAACCGAATGAAATCGACGAGTTGAATATTTTGCACGCGTCCATGCTTGCCATGGAGCGAGCGATAAAACACCTGAAAATTCAACCGCACTTTGTGTTGGTGGATGGCAATCGGATTCCACCGAATCTCATGATTCCCGCGCAAGCCGTCGTCAAAGGCGATGCTTTGGTGCCGGAAATCAGCGCCGCGTCCATTTTAGCAAAAGTGGCACGTGATCAGGAAATGATCGAGCTGGATAAAAAATATCCGCACTATGAATTCGCTAAGCACAAAGGCTATCCCACCAAGCTACATTTGGAAAAATTAAGGGAATTTAGCGTGCTGCCGGAATATCGTCGCAGTTTTGCACCTGTTAAAAAATTACTAAAATCGCTATAATTCAGCCAATAATAACAAGCCTTCATTCCAGAGGTGGCTATGAGTCAAATCTCTCATTTCTTCAATTCATTCCAAGCGGAACCGTGGTTATGGGTTGTTTTGTTGCTGATTACCGCCGTCATTCTTTTCATTCACAACCGCATCCGCATGGACATTATCGCCATGTTAGTGATGTTGGCATTCAGCCTCAGTGGTATTTTGACCGTTGAAGAAGTCTTCGCCGGATTCAGTGATCCGAATATCATCTTAATTGCCTTATTGTTTATCGTCGGGGAAGGCTTGGTGCGCACCAGCGTGGCGTATCAAGTGAGCGAATGGCTGCTCAAAGCTTCCCATAACAGCGAATCGCGCGTGCTGGTGTTCATGATGCTGGCGGTGGCAGGGCTCGGCGCATTTATGAGTTCTACCGGCGTGGTGGCAATTTTTATTCCTGTGGTATTAATGATTTGCCAGCAAATGAATATTTCGCCCAAACGCCTGATGATGCCGCTCAGTGTGGCAGGCTTGATTAGCGGTATGCTGACCTTAATCGCCACAGCACCGAACCTGGTAGTGAATGCCGAGCTGGTGCGGGAAACCGGTATACGCCTGAAATTCTTTGATTTTACGCCCATCGGTTTAGTGATTTTGCTCCTTGGCATCGGTTATATGCTGGTGGCACGCCGTTGGCTGAAATCCGGCAACGAAGCCGATAATAACAAGCTGGATAAACGCTCCATGAGCGATTTGATCCATGAGTACGGCTTACAGTTGCGGGCGCAGCGTTTCGTGGTGAAAAAAGGTTCCGCGATTATCGGTAAAAATCTGGATGAATTGCACTTGCGTTCCAAATACGGTTTGAATGTGTTGGCGATCGAACGATGGAAGCGTTTTCGTCCGATGTTTATTGCGGCGTTGGGAACGTCCGAAGTGCGTGAAAAAGACATCCTGTTGATGGATATCAGCGACCCCGAATTAGACATCGAAACCTTTTGTTCGGAATATAACCTGGAACGGGCGGAAATTCGTGCGCAGTATTTTTCCGAACAAGCCAGTTCCATCGGCATGGCGGAATTGATTTTGGTGCCGGATTCCGATTGTATCGGCAAATCCACCGAACAGTTGCGTTTCCGTTCCAAATACGGCTTGAATGTGGTGGGCATCAAACGTGATGGCGAGGTGTTAGACGGGCATTTTGTGGAAATGCCGTACAAAGCGGGTGATTTGTTGTTAGTGGTGGGCGACTGGAAATTAATTCAGCAAATGCGTAGCCACAGCAAAGACTTCTTCGTATTGAATTACCCGAGCGAAATTACCCGTGCCGTGCCCGCTCAAAGCCAAGCGCCTTACGCCTTACTCAGCATTGCGGTGATGGTGTTGTTAATGGTTACCCGCCTCGTGCCGAACGTGGTTGCCGCCTTAATTGCCTGTTTAATGCTCGGTTATTTCCGTTGCGTGGACAGCAAAAGCGCGTACGAATCCATACATTGGTCCAGCTTGGTGCTGATTGTGGGCATGATGCCGTTTTCCCTTGCCTTACAAAGAACCGGTGGGGTATCAATGATTGTGGATTTAATGTTGCATCTGGTGGGCGGCATGGGCAAACACTGGATTTTAATTAGCCTGTTTATTCTCACGGCGGTGGTCGGTTTGTTTATCTCCAATACCGCCACGGCGATTCTGATCGCGCCGATTGCCATCACCATGGCGCACCAGCTGAATTTATCGCCGGTGCCGTTTGCGATGGTCGTTGCTATCGCTGCTTCCGCCGCCTTTATGACGCCGGTCTCTTCACCGGTGAATACTATGGTCTTCGGTCCCGGCGGCTATAAATTTGCAGATTTCATGAAAGTCGGCGTGCCGTTTACGCTCTTAGTGATGTTGGTGAGTGTGTTCCTCATTCCTTTTCTATTTCCTTTTAACCCTTAAGGCGCAGTGTATGAGTATTTACGATCTCAAACCCAAATTCCAAAATCTGTTGCGCCCTTTAGTCGTCAAACTGGAACAACGGGGCGTTACCGCCAATCAGGTGACGCTAACCGCCTGTGCCATTTCCGTGATTTTAGGGCTAATTTTGACCGCACTTTCTGCCTATCATTGGCTTTTTCTCCTCATTCCGATTTGGTTATTTGTACGCATGGCGCTGAACGCCATTGATGGTATGCTGGCACGCGAGTTTAACCAAAAATCCCGTCTGGGCGGTTACTTAAATGAAATTACCGATGTGGTGTCCGATGCAGCACTTTATTTGCCTTTTGCGTTGATTTTTCCCTTTGATGCGTTCCAAATCGGCTTGATTATTTGGCTCTCGGCATTGACGGAATTTTGCGGCGTGTTGGGGCAAGTGCAAGGCAAAACCCGCCGTTATGACGGTCCGTTGGGCAAAAGCGACCGTGCGTTTTTATTCGGTTTATTAGGCTTGGTTTATGCTTTTATCCCGGCGTTACCTGCCTGGCTTTATTGGGCAGCCTGGGCGGTGGTGATTCTACTGATAATGACTTGTATAAAGCGGGTTAAATCCGGCTTGGCTGAAGCGGACAACCTCTAGGAGCACAATCATGTTAGCCAAACTCATTGATTTTCTACTGTGTCGCCTCACCTCGTTTATCACCGGTGTGCGTGCGCAAAAAAATGTGCAACATCAATCGGCGGATAAGCACCGCTTGTATTTTGCCAACCATAACAGCCACGGCGATTTTATTTTGCTGTGGGTTTCCCTGCCTTATTTGATACGTAAAAACACCCGTCCGGTTGCCGGCGCGGACTATTGGACGAAAGGTCCGATTCGTCGTTTCTTGGCGTATAAAGTCTTTAATATGTTGTTGATCGAACGCGGCGGCGACAATCCGCAAGCCATCACCGAACAAATCAGCGACGCCTTGCAGCACCATTCCTTGATTATTTTCCCGGAAGGCACGCGCAAAATGGACGACGATTTGCCGTTACGGCCCTTCAAGAGCGGGCTGTATTATCTGGCGAAACAAAATCCGCAGTTGGAAATGGTGCCGGTGTGGATCAGCAATATGCACAATGTGTTGCCGAAAGGCTTTATGGTGCCGATTCCGTTATTGTGCGATTTATATATGGGCGAGCCGTTGTTTTATCGTGACGATGAAGACAAAGCCGTATTTTTAGCCCGTGCCGAGCAGGCATTATTAAGTTTGAATTTAACCGAAAAGGGGAGAGCATAATGGAAATGTGGAAACTGTTCGGCGGTTTAATGATCACCTTAATTATCGCCTCTTCCATCGGTTACGGCTTAAAATTCAAAACGGGTTGGTCCACGCCGCACGCCGTGATTGACAACTTAAACGCACGCATTAATGCCTGGTGGGTGATGATTTTAATCATCTTCGCCGCTGCCGCCTTGGGTTTTTACGGCGTCATCTTTTTATTCTTCGTGATTTCCTTTATGGCATTACGGGAATTTCTCTCGTTACTGTACATCCGCCGGGGCGACCATTTGGCGCTTGCCGCCTGTTTTTACGTCATCCTGCCCGTGCAATACATTTTAGTGGCAATCGACTGGTTCAGTATGTTCACCATTTTTATTCCGGTGTACGGCTTCCTGTTTCTTCCGATCCTCTCCGCCCTGTTGGGCGACACCGCGCATTTCCTGGACCGCTCCACCAAAGTGCAGTGGGCGCTGATGATCAGCGTATTCTGTATTTCCCACATTCCCGCCATGCTGACCTTGGACATTGCCGGTTTTGAAGGCAAAAATTTACTGCTGATGATTTTCCTGATTCTGGTGGTGCAGGCAAGCGACGTGTTGCAATATGTGTGGGGCAAATTATTCGGCAAACACAAAATTGCGCCGAAATTGTCGCCGTCGAAAACCATGGAAGGCTTTGTGGGCGGCGTGGTAAGCGCCAGCGTACTGGGCGGCTTGCTTTATTGGCTGACGCCGTTTAACCCGGTGCAAGCGGTGCTCATGAGCTTATTGATTTGCCTGATGGGCTTTTTAGGCGGCCTGGTTATGTCCGCCATGAAACGCAGCATGGGCGTAAAAGACTGGGGCAACATGATTAGCGGACACGGCGGTATGTTGGATCGCATGGATTCCTTGTGCTTTGCTGCGCCGATTTTCTTCCATGTCGTCCGATATTACTGGACCTAGTCGCACCACAACGGCAGCTAAAATCGCTGCCGATCAACGGTGAATTGATGATTAACAGCGCTAAAAAACGAGGGAAAAAATGACCGCACTTTTAAAGATTGGTTTAGTGTCCGTCTCCGATCGGGCATCACAAGGGATTTATCCGGATCAGGGCATACCCGAATTACGCAATTGGTTACAACAGGCGTTGGCGGATTCTTTCGAGGTGGTGGAACGCCTCATTCCCGACGAACAGGCGGAAATCGAACGCACCCTGTGCGAATTGGTGGATGAGCTGCATTGCCATTTGGTGCTGACCACGGGCGGCACGGGACCGGCAAAACGCGACGTGACCCCGGACGCCACCCTCGCCGTTGCCGACCGTGAAATGCCCGGTTTCGGCGAACAAATGCGACAGGTCAGCCTGCATTTTGTGCCGACGGCAATTCTCTCCCGCCAAGTGGGCGTCATTCGCAAAGAAAGCCTCATTTTAAATCTACCCGGACAACCGAAAGCCATCAAAGAGACCCTGGAAGGGGTAAAAGACGAACAGGGCAATGTTCTGGTGAAAGGGATTTTCAGCGCCGTACCGTACTGCCTGCAACTTATTAACGGCTTATACATCGACACCAAGCCCGACGTTATTGTCAGCTTCAGACCCAAATCCGCCTGTCGTGATTAAGCACCGTTAAAAATATAATGCTCTTTTTAAAAGCGCGAGCACGTAAAAATCCCAACAAAAGAAAGTGGTGTCAGTAAGGATATTCAGGGGGGATTTAGCGTGGTTTTAGGCGCTTTATCAAGATAACATTTCAGGCTCTTACCGAATAGCAATCCGCATAATCTTCCCAAATTTATGTTGGATTAAGTTTATTTTAAAAGAAAACACTTTATTGCAATGCGGGCATTTATAGCGCTGAAGATGGTTTTATGAGCCATACTTTTTGAATCAGACGGTGTTGGCAAAAAATGTATTTTTTGTTCATAAATTCAAAAGAACCCAATATTTAACTTAGGTTTATTTACCTGTCCCATAAATCAGAACCTTCTTCATAACCCCAAATTCCAATCCCGTTTACCCTACCCAAAAACAAAAAGCCCCGATGCTCTCACATCAGGGCTCCCTATCAGGCTTGGCGGTGACCTACTCTCACATGGGGATACCCCACACTACCATCGGCATTACGGCATTTCACTTCTGAGTTCGGTA
>NZ_NRDF01000015.1 GCF_003130205.1 Aggregatibacter actinomycetemcomitans | reverse complement strand
GTTTGTTTTTTGTTTGGGAACAAAAATTATACACTATTATGAACTCTTCTTTTTTGCACTTGGATTGTAAATTCAAGAACAAAAATTATCCGTGCATCGTGGTTTAACAAGGAGGCGTAACATAGTGCTTATTAAGGATTTTCTAAATGGAAAGAGTTGGTAAAACCACCCCTTTTGTCTACTATACCTCAAAAACACCAACACCCCAAATTCCCACCGCACTTTTCTTGATTTTGCGACCAGGATCCCAAAAGTGCGGTCATTTTCTCGCGCGTTTTTTCCCTTTTCGGCAAAGTACGCCCGTTGATTGATTCAACGTTTGTTTAACTTTAGTCAGAAAAGGAATCACTATGAAAGCAATGAAACATCTTTTGGCTTCGCTGTTCGTGTTAGGTTCGGTGTTCGCGGGTTCTGCCGCGGCGGCGGAAAAAGCGGCTGAACCGGCGGTGCAAATGGAGCAACCGACGACAACGGCAACAGTGGGCGAGAAAGTGAATATTAACACTGCCACGGCAACGGAAATTCAAAAAGCCCTTGTGGGCATCGGCGCAAAAAAAGCGGAAGCGGTGGTGCAGTATCGTGAAAAACACGGTAATTTCAGCGCGGTGGAGCAGTTGTTGGAAGTGCAAGGCATCGGCAAAGCGACCTTAGAAAAAAATCGCGACCGTATCGCCTTATAATTTTTTCCTTTAGTTGTTGTTTTAATGCAAGACGAGGCAATGTTCCTCGTCTTTTTTATTGGGCGCAGTTATAATACGGGGCATTTTTCAACCGCACTTGAGAGAACAAAAATGAAGCAAAAAATTGTATTGGCGACCGGCAACCAAGGCAAAGTCAAAGAAATGACGGATGTGTTGGCGGATTTCGGTTTTGACGTGATTGCACAAACGGATTTAGGTATCGACAGCCCGGAAGAAACGGGGCTGACGTTCGTTGAAAATGCCATTTTAAAAGCGCGCTATGCCGCCGAAAAATCCGGTTTGCCTGCCATTGCCGATGATTCCGGATTGGTGGTTGAGGCGTTGAACGGTGCGCCGGGGCTGTATTCCGCACGCTATGCCGGTGAAGAGGGCAATGACGCCAAAAATCGTGCCAAATTATTGGCGGAGTTAGCCCATGTGCCGGCGGAACAGCGTAAAGCCAAATTCGTCAGCACCATCGTGCTCTTGCAACATCCCGCCGATCCGTCACCGATTATCGCGCAAGGGGAATGCCATGGCGTCATCGCTTTTGAGGAAAAAGGTGAAAACGGGTTCGGTTACGACGCATTATTTTTCAGCCCGCAACAGGGTTGCACTTTTGCCGAACTGGACACCGTCGAGAAAAAGAAAATCTCCCACCGCGCCCGCGCGTTAGCGGTGCTTAAAACGAAATTAAGCGCATAAAGTGCGGTCGTTTTTGGTAACGAATTTAAGGAAGTAACATGATTATCACCACCACACCTCACATTGAAGGCAAACAAATCGTGGAATACAAACAGCTGGTCTTCGGCGAAGTGGTCGCCGGATCGAATTTTATTCGTGATTTCTTTGCCAGCATCACCGACATCATCGGCGGACGCGCCGGGATGTATGAATCGCGTATTACCAAGTCACGCAAAGACGCCTTGGACGAAATGGCGAAAAATGCTAAAGCCTTAGGCGCCAATGCGGTTGTGGGCGTGGAAGTGAATTACACCACCATCACTTCCGAGTCCAAAAGCATGTTCATGATTGTGGCAAGCGGCACCGCCGTGGTTGTACGCTAACATGTCGGCGGCGATGTTGAACCCGTTTGTATTGCCTCCGCTGAGTTTATACGTTCATATTCCGTGGTGCGTGCAGAAATGCCCGTACTGCGATTTCAATTCGCACGCGCAAAAAGGCACAATTCCCGAGCAGGATTATGTGCGGCATCTGCTGGCGGATTTAACGGCGGATTTGGCGCGTTATCAGGAAAGCGTGCAACAGCGTCCGCTTCATTCCATTTTTATCGGCGGCGGTACGCCAAGCCTGTTTTCCGAAGAAACCATTGGGGATTTATTAGCCCAGATCGAACAACGCCTTCCTTTTACGCCGAATATTGAAATCACCTTAGAAGCCAACCCCGGCACGGTGGAAGCAGCGCGTTTTCGCGGTTATGTGCAGGCGGGCGTGAACCGTATTTCCATGGGCATTCAAAGTTTTTCCGATGAAAAATTACAAAAACTGGGACGCATTCATAACGCCGAAGAAGCCAAAAGTGCGGTGGGTTTTGCCAACGTTTCTCACCTACGCAGCTTCAATCTGGATTTAATGCACGGCTTGCCGAATCAAACCTTAAACGAAGCGCTGGACGATTTACGTCAAGCCATTGCGCTTGCGCCGCCGCATTTGTCCTGGTATCAGCTCACCATCGAACCGAACACCATGTTCGCTTACCGCCCGCCTAAGTTGCCTGATGAGGACGAATTGTGGGATATTTTCGACCGGGGACATCAATTACTCACCGCCGCCGGTTATCAACAATACGAAACCTCCGCCTACGCCAAAGCGGGTTTTCAGTGCCAACATAATTTAAATTATTGGCGATTCGGCGATTATCTTGCCATCGGTTGCGGCGCACACGGCAAGCTCAGTTTTCCCAATGGCAGTATCCTGCGTTACAGCAAAACCAAACACCCGAAAGGCTATATGCGCGGAGAGTATTTGTATGAAGAACGGTCGGTGAGCGCCGAGGATCGCCCGTTCGAGTTCTTTATGAATCGCTTCCGCTTGCTCGAACCCGTCCCGAAAAGCGACTTTGAGCAACTGACAGGCTTGCCTTTAAGTGCGGTAGCAAATGACGTTCTTTGGGCGCAGGAACAGAAATTCATCACGGAAACCGACCGCACTTGGCAGATCACCGAGCACGGCAAACTGTTTTTAAATGAACTGTTGGAACACTTTTTGCCGGAATAAAATTTGCCTGCCACTTGTTTATCCGCGGAAAACTGATTAAAGTAAAAGCAAACGTTTACGCGAAATAACATCGCGTAATTTTGTTATTAAGGAGCAAAAATGGATCAACTTAAAATGAAGAAAATCGCCGCGCAAGCGGCTTTGCAATTTGTAAAGCCGGAGATGATCGTCGGCGTGGGCAGCGGTTCCACCGTCAATTGTTTTATTGAAGCCTTGGGCGCGCTAAAAAATCAAATTAAAGGCGTGGTCGCGGCATCCAAAAAATCGGAAGAATTATTGCGCCGACAAGGCATTGAGGTGTTCAGCGCCAATGATGTTTCCGAGTTGGATATTTATGTGGACGGCGCCGATGAAATCAATCCGCAAAAAATGATGATTAAAGGCGGCGGCGCGGCGTTGACACGTGAAAAAATTGTGGCTGCACTAGCAAAAAATTTCATCTGCATTGTGGATAGTAGCAAGCAGGTTGATGTGTTAGGCTCTACTTTCCCGCTGCCAATCGAAGTGATCCCCATGGCGCGCTCGCAAGTGGCGCGTAAATTGGTGGCATTAGGCGGCGCACCGGAATATCGTGAGGGCGTGGTGACCGATAACGGCAACATCATTTTGGATGTGCATAATTTTGAGATTATGAATCCGGTAGCGATGGAAAAAGAATTAAACAACATTGCAGGCGTGGTAACCAACGGCATTTTCGCTTTGCGGGCGGCGGACACGGTGATTGTCGGCACCCAGAGCGGCGCAAAAATAATTTAAAAATAACTGGAGAGCAAACATGACAGTCAAAGTTTCATTGGATAAATCCAAAATCAAATTCGTGTTACTGGAAGGCGTTCACCAGAGCGCCTTGGACACCTTGCACGCCGCAGGTTACACCAATATTGATTATCACAAAAAAGCCTTGGACGGCGACGATTTGAAAGACGCCATTAAAGACGCCCATTTCATCGGCTTGCGTTCGCGCACCAACCTTACCGCCGAGATGATTGCCGCCGCGCCGAAACTTATCGCGGTGGGCTGTTTCTGTATCGGTACCAACCAAGTGGATTTAAACGCTGCCAAAGCGTGCGGTATCCCGGTATTTAACGCACCGTTCTCCAATACCCGTTCCGTGGCGGAATTGGTGCTGGGCGAAATTTTGTTATTAATGCGCAACATTCCGCAAGCCAACGCCGAAGTGCATCGTGGGTTATGGAATAAATCCGCCGTGGGTTCACACGAAGTGCGCGGCAAAAAACTGGGCATCGTGGGTTATGGTCATATCGGTTCCCAGTTAAGCATTATTGCCGAATCCTTGGGTATGGATGTGCATTTCTACGACATTGAAAACAAACTGCCGCTCGGTAACGCAAAACAGGTGCGTAGCCTGGAGGAATTGCTCGGATCCTGCGATGTGATTTCCCTGCATGTACCGGATTTGCCTTCCACCCGTAATTTAATTAGCGCGGAACGCATTGCGCAGTTAAAACAGGGCTCCATTTTAATTAACGCGGCACGCGGCACGGTGGTGGATATTGACGCACTGGCAAAAGCCTTGGAAGCAGGCAAAGTACGTGGTGCGGCAATTGACGTGTTCCCGAAAGAACCGGCGTCCATTAATGAAGAATTCGTCTCGCCGTTACGCCAATTCGACAACGTGTTATTAACCCCGCACATCGGCGGTTCAACTGCCGAAGCGCAGGAAAATATCGGTTTTGAAGTGGCGGGCAAATTCGTGAAATATTCCGACAACGGCTCAACCCTGTCCTCCGTCAACTTCCCGGAAGTTTCCCTGCCGGAACACGAAGGTTCCAAACGCTTGTTACATATTCATGAAAACCGTCCGGGCGTGCTTAATCGCATTAACCAGATTTTCGTGGAAGCCAACGTGAACATCGCCGCGCAATACTTACAAACCGACCCGAAAATCGGTTACGTCGTCATTGACGTGGAAACGGAAGACACCGCGCCGTTATTGGCAAAATTACGCGAAATCGACGGCACCATTCGCGCACGGGTGTTGTTTTAATCTTCCATAAATAAAAAGTGCGGTGGAAATTCATTGTGTTTTTTCACCGCACTTTTTTTAATACGCTTAATTAAAAACGACATATTTGATTCGCAAAATATTCCCGCTTTCTCAATATCACGTCCCGATAGCAATCGCGTTACTCATTCTATGGCAATATTGCGCCCATAAATTCCAACGATTATATTCAAAAATATATAGCGTTTTGGTAGAATTTCGAACATTTAAAAACGTGGTTTTTTATCACCGCACTTTCTTCTTGTTTTTTTGTACCAACACTCCCTTTCACATCAACAAAGGATATTTTATGACGTTTAAAATGCTACTTGGCGCACTTTTATTGAGCGTGTTTTCCACTTCTGTTTGGGCTGATCGCGTGATTACCGATCAACTTGACCGACAAGTGACCATTCCCGACCATATTCATCGTGCGGTGATATTGCAGCACCAAACCCTAAATCTTGCAGTACAGCTGGACGCGACCAAGCAAATTGCGGGCGTGCTTTCCAACTGGCAAAAGCAGCTTGGCAAGGATTTTGTGCGTCTTGCGCCGGAATTGGCGGATTTACCGATGCCGGGCGATTTAAATACGGTCAATATCGAAAGCCTAATGGAAATCAAACCTGATGTTGTTTTTGTGACCAATTATGCGCCGAAAGAAATGATTGAAAAAATCAGCACAAATGAATGTGCCGGTGATTGCCATTTCGTTACGTAGCGGTGATAAAACGGAGCAAAGTAAACTTAACCCGACGATTGCCGATAAAAACAATGCCTACAACGAAGGGTTGAAACGCGGGATTGAGATTATTGCCGAGGTTTTCGAGAAAAAAGCACAAGGCGAGGAATTAATCAAAGCCACCTTTACTAATCGTGAAATGTTGGCGGCGCGTTTGGGCAATATTCCGCCAGAAAAACGCGTTCGCACTTATATTGCCAATCCGAATCTCGGGACTTACGGTTCCGGCAAATATACCGGTTTAATGCTGGAACATGCGGGCGCATACAACGTGGCGGCGGAAAGCGTAAAAGGTTTTCAGACGGTTTCCATGGAAGAAGTTTTAAAATGGGATCCTGCCGTTATTTTGGTGCAGGACCGTTATCCGAACGTGGTGAACGACATTACAACCGATAACGTGTGGGCGACCATTGATGCGGTTAAAAATCATCGCGTTTGGTTAATGCCCGAATACGCCAAGGCGTGGGGCTATCCGATGCCTGAAGCGATAGTGCTAGGCGAGGTATGGCTTGCCAAAGTGCTTTATCCGACGCTTTTTAGCGATGTGGATTTGGATAAAATGGTTAACGACTATTATTTGAAATTCTATCGTCAACCCTATAAAGCGGCAAAATAATAGCGCATTAAAAAACGCGCTGAAAAACGACCGCACTTCAACTTTGATGTTGAGGTGCGGTTCAGTTTATTGCTTAATTCATGATTAAGCGTTGACCCATTCCACCACGTCTTTCGTCAATCGCCCGATTTCCTGCCAGTTTTTTTCGCTGATGAGTTTCTTTTCCACAAACCAGGAACCGCCGCATGCCACCACATTGGGAATCGCCAGATAATCTTTAATATTCTGCATACCGATACCGCCCGTCGGCATAATTTGTAATTGTGCGTAAGGGCCCAATAAGGCTTTGATCATTTTCACACCGCCGGAAGCTTCCGCCGGGAAGAATTTCACGGTGTCAATACCGACGTCCAACGTGGCTTCAATTGCCATCGGATTGTTTACCCCCGGTGTGATGGGCAACGCTAAATCCTGACATAATTGCACGATTTTAGGATTAAATCCCGGTGTAACGACCACATCTGCACCGCTGTTTTTGGCTAACACCACTTGTTCCGCCGTTAAAACGGTTCCGGCTGCGATTAAAAAATCTGGTTTATTGGCGCGTAACAAACGAATCGCTTCCGCCGCCGCTTCAGAGCGAAAGGTAATTTCCGCCACCGGTAAACCGTTTTGTGCCAAGGTATCCGCCAGGGGTAAAATATCTTCCGCATGATCTAAGGCAATGACCGGCACGACTTTTAATTGACGAAGTTTTTCGATGATTTGGCTGGTTGTGTATGACATAATTTTTCCTATTTAAAATAACGTGTTGCATTATTAAAGCAAATATCTTCAATCATTTTACTCAATAATGGAATATCATTTGGCGCTTCACCATTTTCTACCCAATTGCCTACCATTTCACATAAAATACGGCGGAAATATTCGTGGCGAGTGTAAGATAAGAAACTACGAGAATCAGTGAGCATTCCTACAAATTGACTTAATAAACCCAACTGTGAAAGTTGTTGTAACTGACGCTCCATGCCATCTTTTTGATCATTAAACCACCAGCCAGAACCAAATTGGATTTTGCCTGCTACTCCACCGGTTTGGAAATTACCAATCATACTGCCAATCACCTCGTTATCACGCGGATTTAAACAATATAAAATGGTTTTTGGCAATTGATTTTGACGATCCATAGCATCCAATAAGTGAGAAAGCTGTTCGGCATAAGTGTGATCGCCAATAGAATCAAACCCACTGTCGTTGCCAAGCAACGCAAACATTCTACTATTGTTGTTACGAATTGCCCCAATATGCATTTGCATCACCCACTGACGTTTACAATATTCAGAAGCTAACCATACCAAAATTGCTGTACTAAATTGCGCAATTTCTTCTTCTAAGAGCGGTTGATTTTGCAAACGTTTTTGAAGAATTCCATCAAGTATCGACTCATCAGGAATCGGTGCAAAACGGACAATTTCCATACCATGATCAGCCGATTTGCAACCTTGTTCATCAAAATGGTTTAAGCGTTTTACTAATGCTTTTTGTAAATCAGCAAATGAACGAATCTCAACATCGGCGACTTGGTCAAGCTGGGCGATATAATCATTGAATTGTGGCAATTCAATTTTAAAGACTTTATCCGGACGCCAACTTGGTACAACATCAATGTCAAAGCTACCATCATTTTTTATCACTTGGTGATATTCTAAGGAATCGATTGGATCATCCGTTGTTCCGACCAATTTCACATTCATTTGCTGCATAATACCACGCGCTGAAAATTCAGGCTGTTGCAACATTTCATTACATTGATGCCAAATTTTATCTGCGTTTTGCGGATTAAATAATGTGTTGGTAATACCAAAAGGGCGACGTAGTTCTAAATGAGTCCAGTGGTAAATTGGATTACCTATACAAAGCGGAACGGTCTTTGCCCACGCAAGATACTTTTGATAATTATCTGCTTTACCTGTAATTAATTCCTCCGGAACGCCCGCTGTACGTAAAGCACGCCATTTATAATGATCACCTTCTAACCAAATTTCAGCCAGATCTTTAAACTGGCGATTTTCAGCTACCTCTTTTGGACTTAAATGACAGTGGTAATCAAAAATAGGCTGATGTTTTGCATAGTCGTGATAAAGCGTTTTGGCTGTGTTTGTTGAAAGAAGAAAATCTTCGTCCATAAATTGTTTCATTTTTATCCCCTTATACACCGCTATAAGCAGAAAACCCACCATCAACCGGCACAATCACTCCATTCACAAAACTTGAATAGTTCTCATCAATTAAGAAGAGCAATGCGCCAAGTAATTCTTCCGGTTCACCAAAACGTCCCATTGGTGTATTGGTTAAAATTTTATTGGCGCGAGCGGTTGGTTTGCCTTCCGCATCAAACAATAATGCACGGTTTTGATTACTCATCACTAAAAAGCCAGGTGCAATGGCATTACAACGAAGACCTACTTTAGAAAAGTAAACGGCGAGCCATTGCGTGAAGTTACTAATTGCAGCTTTAGCACCGGAATAAGCTGCAATTTTTGTTAGTGGTGTAAAGACATTCATACTTGAAATATTGATGATATTTGCACCTTTTTTACCAATCATATCTTTCGCAAAAACCTGTGTTGGTAATAATGTACCTAAATAGTTGAGATTAAATACAAATTCAATACCAGATTTATCTAAATCAAAGAAAGTTTTTGTACTTTCATTTAAATCAAATTGGTGAAATTCATTATCTGTTGTGGCCTTTGGATTATTGCCACCGGCACCATTAATTAATATGTCACAAGTACCAAAATCGGCTTCAATTTGATTTCTGACTTCTTTAATATTTTCAAGTTCTAACACATTTGTTTTATAGGCTTTTGCACGACCGCCCGCTTGATTAATCTCTTGTGCGACTTTGTCGGCCGCTTCAAAATTAATATCCAATAAAGCAAGATTTGCTTTAGTGTGTGCGAGTTGTTTAGCTAAGAATGCGCATAACACCCCACCCGCTTCAGTAATGACGATCAATTTATTTTCTAAATTATGGTTAGCTGCAATATTCATACTGTACTCCGTTAATTAAATTCAGATTGAAGATGAGAAGTGGCGTGTTTATCAATAATCGCGCCTTTATGTTGAATCACAATGCCCGCGACACGATTACCTTGCCAACAACAAATCTCTAAAGGTTTATTTCGTAAATAACCATTTAAAAATCCGGCATTAAAAGAATCTCCTGCTGATGTAGTATCTACAACATTTAATATTGGTTCCGGCACAACTTGGCCATGTTCAGATGTTTGAGAATCTGAAAAAACGGCTCCATTTCGCCCACATTTGACAATTACTTTTGGTATGCCAATCTGATGCAAGCGAGTTAAAGTAGCTCGTTCATTTTCATCGTCCCACAATAATTGTTCATCATCAAAAGTGACAAGAGCAAGACTGACATAAGGTAGTAATTGCAAATAACTCTCTTGAGCATCTTTTAATGAATCCCATAGTTTAGGTCGGAAGTTACTATCAAAAGCAATTTGCACGCCTTTTTGAGCCAATTTCACTAGTTGTTCAACTAAAAAAGTGCGGTCAGTTTTTGGTAAGATTGCAAGTGATATACCACTAAGGTAGATCATATTCACATTTTCAAAATAAGATAAAAACTTTTTGAAATCAATATGTTGTACCATATAACGTGCTGCAGATTGATTACGCCAGTAAAGAAAAGTACGCTCTCCTTGTTCATCAAGCTGGATAAAGTATAAACCGGGTTGGTGTTGTCCATCTTTCAACACCCAGTCTGTATTAATACCATCGGCTTGCCAATGTACACGCATTTGCTCGCTTAAATTATCCGAGCCTAACGCAGAAACATAGTAAACTTGAATGTCATTTGGCGAACTCATTCGGCTAAGATAAGTGGCCGAATTTAATGTATCTCCACCATAACTTTGCCACATTTCACCGAAAGGTTTCCCATTCAGTTCAATCATACATTCGCCGATAAATGCAATTTTTTTCATATTTGCCCCAGAATGAAAAAATACGCGAAGGCGTATCCTTCCTACATTAACTATAACTATTTGGTTGCTAAGTTATCAATACGTTCAATATACTCCTTAAGCAAAAGATTTGCTTTTGCTGCATCATGCATACTTTTTGTTGCATCAATAAACGGTTGTTTATCGACTTTCACAAATTCTACACCCAATTTATCTTTGGCTTCTTGAGCAGTTTCAGCAATCATTTTTTGCCATAACTCTTTGTTATACATCATTGAATCGTCAGCTGCTTTTTTGAGTGCTTTTTGTTGCTCTGGGGTTAATTTGTCCCAAGATTTTTGACCAACCACAAGCACATCGGGGATCATAGTATGTTCATCTTCACTGAAAAATTTCGCCACTTCACCGTGACGCGCTAAGGTTAACGCAGTTTGGTTATTTTCAGCGCCATCTACCACTTTTTGTTGCAAAGCTGTGTAAAGTTCACCATATGCTAAGGGCGTTGGAGATGCCCCCATTAATTTAATCATTTCAACGGCTGTTGGACTTGGTTGAACGCGAATCTTCATCCCTTTGAGGTCCGCAGGCGATTTAATTGGCTTACCCGCATAGAAACTACGCGCACCACCATCATAATAAGTCAACCCAATGAAACCTTTGCCTTTTGATGAATCAAGAATTTTTTGCCCAATTTCAGGATCAAGTAGAGCACGATAATAATGATCAACATTATGGAAAAGATACGGAATATTGTATGCCCCATAAGATGGCTCAAATGCTTCTAATTCACTTGCGTTTGATTTTGCCATATCTAGTGATCCGGATTGCAATAATTCCATTGATTCACGCTGACTACCAAGCTGGCTATTTGGATAAATTCGGATCACCACTTCATCATTTGTTAATTTTTTAACTTCATCTGCCATATATTGCATCGAAATATGCACAGGGTGAGTTTTATCATTATTATGACTTAATTTTAGTACGGTTTTAGCACAAGCTGAAAACGCAATCCCAGCTGATAACGCCAAGACCAATGCATAAGAAAAAACATTTTTTTGATTTGCATAACGCATCTCCCATAGTAAGTAAATTAAAGAATAACCATCTAACAACTAGGCGGTTGTGAAGATAATAGACTCAAAAAAATCAAGTGGTCAATCCAATTATTTATAATTGGTGAGCCAGATCACACTTTTAAACAAAAAAACTTGCAGAAAAGAAATTTTAAAGCATAATTGGTTTACCAATTTAACTTTAATGGCAAAAAGGAGTCGTAATGAATAAGTTCATATCTGTCATAAATTGGGTCTTATCAACACTCTGTGTTGCATTAAGTTCATTTTTAGTTATCTGCGTAATTTGGCAAGTCTTGTCTCGCTATATTCTTAACACGCCAAGTACTTACACTGATGAGATCGCGCGCTTTCTCTTTATTTGGGTTGGATTAATGGGGGCCGCCTATGCATTAGGTCGGAAGAAACACCTTGCCATTGATCTTTTAGTCAACAAATTTGAAAATTCTCCAATTAATCAAAATCGTTTACAACTTATCATTAACCTTATCAGTGTCTCATTTGCAGCCGTTATTATGTGCTATGGTGGATTCAAACTCGTTATAGATACGGTAAATAACGGACAGATATCACCAGTGATAGGCATTCAAATGGGGCTTGTTTATCTGGCAATTCCACTAAGCGGATGCTTTATGCTCCTTTACCTTCTCAGAGATATCATTAATAACATCCACAGCATGAATGCAGTTCACCAAGGAGAATAAAATGGAATGGTCAAATATCATTATACTTTGCTCTAGTTTCTTTATGCTGTTATTTATTGGTGTACCAATTTCATTTTCTATCGGTATCGCATCACTTCTTACCATTATGCTATCAATTCCTTTTGATGCGGCTATTGCTGTAATTTCTCAAAAAATGGCATCTGGCTTAGATAGTTCCTCCTTACTTGCTATTCCATTCTTTATTTTAGCCGGTAACATTATGAACCGTGGTGGCATTGCAATGCGATTAATTGAATTTGCTAAAGTTATCGGAGGTCGCCTACCTGGTTCTCTTGCTCACGTAAACGTATTGGCTAACATGATGTTTGGTTCAATTTCAGGTTCCGCAGTAGCATCAGGTGCAGCAATGGGCGGGATTATGTCCCCATTACAAAGGAAAGAAGGTTATGACCCGTCTTTTTCTGCAGCTGTTAATATAGCGTCTTGCCCAACCGGATTATTAATTCCACCAAGTAATACCTTCATTGTGTATTCCTTGATTTCAGGTGGCACATCTATCGGCGCATTATTCCTTGCTGGTTACATTCCGGGTATTTTGATGGGACTATCGATCATGGTTATCGTCGCTGTTATTGCGAAAAAAAGAAAATACCCGGTTTCACCAAAACCAACTCGTTCTGAAGCAATGAAAAAAACACTGGATGCCTTACCAAGCCTTGGTTTAATCATTGTGATTATGGGGGGGATTATTGGTGGTATTTTCACGGCAACTGAAGCATCCGCCTTCGCAGTTGTTTATACCTTGATTCTTGCAGTTGTTTTCTATCGTGAAGTGACAATCAAAGAATTACCAAAAATTATTTTAGACTCTGTTGTAACAACCGCCATCGTTCTCCTCCTAATCGGCACATCTATGGGGATGTCTTGGGCAATGGCAAATGCTGATATTCCCTACACAATTAGTGATGCATTATTAAATATTTCAGATAACCCGATTGTTATTCTATTAATCATTAATATCATTTTATTAGTGGTTGGTGTATTTATGGATATGACCCCGGCATTACTTATCTTTACACCAATTTTCTTACCTATCGTGACAGAATTAGGTATGGATCCCGTTCACTTTGGTGTGTTAATGGCATTCAACCTTTCTATCGGTATCTGTACTCCACCGGTTGGTAGTGCATTATTTATCGGTTGTTCTGTTGGCGGCATAAAAATTAATCAGGTTATTAATCCATTGTTACCATTTTATTTTGCCCTCATTATGACGTTATTATTGGTGACTTATGTTCCATCATTAAGTTTAGCGTTACCACGAATGTTGCTAGGTTATTAATTTATTGACTGGGAAAAATAGAGATGAAAACGATTAAAAATTGGCTTTTTGTAGAAAACCATAATCATCGCATTGATATTTCTTGTGATCATGGCTACCAACTTCATATTTTTGTATTAGAAAATGACATATTGCGAGTTGCTTTCACGAAAAATAATGAATTTAAAGTGCCACATACTTGGGCAATTACACCAAATCAAACCGATGTTGATTGGCGAGGCCGTGATAAATGGTCATTAGTTGGTTTCTCATGTCCTGATTATGAAATCAAACAAACAGAAAAAACACTTGAAATTTCAACCGCACTTTTAAGGGTAACTATTCATCAACCACTCTATTTAGAATGGGAATATAAACAAGATGGGGAATGGAAAAAACTCTTTGCTGATAGAAAAACCGGTGCTTATTTAATGGGAATATCAAATACTGAAGTCTCTCATTATTTACAAAGAAGTGTTCAAGATCATTATTATGGCCTAGGAGAGAAGACAGGCAATCTCAACCGTCACGGTCGCCGCTTCGAAATGCGTAATCTTGATGCAATGGGATATAACGCAGAATATACCGATCCACTTTATAAACATATTCCGTTTTATATCACCCATACCGACAATGTTAGCTATGGCTTGTATTATGACAACCTTGCTCCTTGCTGGTTTATTTTAGGTAGTGAAATTGATAACTACCACGCTTATTACCGCACTTACAAAGCAGAAGACGGAAACCTTGATTACTACGTCATTTTAGGCCCTAAAATTTTAGATGTGACGAAAAAATATTGCCAATTAACCGGTGGCACTATCTTCGGACCCAAATGGAGCTTGGGTTATAGCGGTTCTACAATGCATTACACCGATGCACCTGATGCACAAGAGCAACTTAAAAAATTCGTAGATTTATGCGATGAATACAACATTCCCTGTGATTCATTCCAGCTCTCATCAGGTTATACATCTATTAATGGGAAACGTTATGTCTTTAACTGGAATTATTACAAAGTTCCACAACCAAAAGAAATGACAAAACATTTCCATGATGCAGGAATAAAACTAGCCGCTAATATTAAGCCCTGCTTATTGCGAGATCATCCACGTTATCAAGAAGTGGAAAAATTGGGATTATTTATTAAAGATTCTGAATCTGATAATCCGGAAAGATCGATGTTTTGGGATGATGAAGGTTCACATTTAGATTTTACTAACATAGATACAGTGAATTGGTGGAAATCAAATGTAAAACAGCAATTGCTGGATTATGGCATTGATTCAACTTGGAATGATAATAATGAATTTGAAGTGTGGGATAACTATGCCAAATGCCATTATTTTGGAAAAGGTATGCCAATTAACTTATTACGCCCATTACAACCACTATTGATGATGAAATCATCTTATGAAGCGCAATTAGAGCATGCACCAAATAAACGTCCATATTTAATTTCTCGTTCAGGTTCTCCAGGCATGAATCGCTATGTTCAAACTTGGTCTGGTGATAACCGTACAAGCTGGAATACATTACGCTATAACATCAAAATGGGATTAGGGATGAGTCTCTCAGCCCTTTATAACGTCGGTCATGATGTTGGTGGTTTTTCAGGCGAGAAGCCAGATCCGGAGTTATTTGTTCGCTGGGTTCAAAATGGTGTAATGCATCCACGCTTTACTATCCATTCTTGGAATGATGATAAAACTGTCAATGAGCCATGGATGTACCCACAAGTGACAAATATTATCCGTGATGCTATCGAACTGCGTTATGTATTAATGCCTTATTTATATAATACACTTTGGAAAGCACACCATGATAACGAACCAATGTTACGCCCAACTTTCCTTGATCATGAACATGATAAAAACACATTTGAAGAAAATGATGATTATCTTTTTGGGGAGGATTTATTGATTGCTTCTATCGTTGAGCCTGATCAACGAGTACGTGATGTTTATCTTCCACAAAATTTTACGGGTTGGTATGACTTTTATACTCATGAGTGGTTTAATGGCGGCGAAAAAATCACGGTGGATGCACTATTAGAGAGAATTCCTTTATTCTTAAGAGCGGGATGCGTTGTTCCAATGGCAAGAAAAGGTCAGAAAAATATATTGTCTGATAATTATCGAGAATTATTGATTATGCCTTTTATTAATCAGGGAGAAAGAAAAATCACGATATTTGATGATGATGGTGAAAGTTTTGATTATTTGAAAGGTAAGTATTTAAAACTTGATATTCATCTAAAATGTACTAGCCAAACAATAGAACTCACTTTAGAAAGATCAGGCAACTATTTACCTAAGTATACAGAAATTAATTTCCGTCTTCCTGAACAAGAAAGAAGAAAATTAATTATTAATGGTCAATTAGCTAACTCAAATTATAAATTGAGTTTATCAAACTAAATTTAGGAAAAACTTATGAACTTAGATGACTTACGATCCTACAAAAAAATAGGAAATGAATTAAAAGAACAACTCGCTAATCATCAATATAAAGTAGGTGATAAGTTACCTGCTGAGCGTGATTTGGCCGAATATTTTAATGTCAGTCGTACTGTCATTAGAGAAGCATTAATCATGCTTGAAATCGAGAACCTTGTTGAAGTGCGAAAAGGTTCTGGTGTGTATGTGATAGCATTACCGCAACGATCTGCAAGTAACGATGATTTGCTAGATAAGGTAGATGTCGGGCCATTTGAATTACTGCAAGCGCGTCAATTATTGGAAAGCAGTATAGCTGAATTTGCTGCATTACAAGCAACAAGGGCTGACATTACGAAACTAAAAGATATTTTAGCGACAGAACGGGCAACACTTGAGCAAGGTGACGAAGATTACGTTGCTGATGAAGATTTTCACCGCACTATCGCGGAAATTACGCAAAATGAAGTGATCGTGCAAATGCAAAAAGCATTATGGGATCTTCGCGTAAACAGCCAAATGTGGAAAGGGCTTCATCTTCATATTCCAAATCAAAGTCATAGACATCTTTGGTTGCAAGATCATGAGAATATTATTACGGCCTTACAGAGAAAAGATCCTGCAATGGCCAAGAAAGCAATGTGGCAACACTTAGAAAATGTTAAACAAAAACTTTTTGAATTATCTGATGTGGATGATCCTAATTTTGATGGTTATTTGTTTAATATGAGTCCAATTGTTGTAGAACGTTAGAAATAAATAGGAGTTAAAAAATGGAACAAGCATGGCGTTGGTACGGTCCTAAAGATCCTGTTTCTTTATCAGATATTCGACAAGCCGGGGCAACCAGTATTGTGACTGCACTTCATCATATTCCAAATGGTGAAATTTGGAGTATTGAAGAAATCGAAAAACGCAAAAAAGAAGTAGAAAATGCCAGCTTAACATGGTCGGTGGTTGAAAGCGTACCGGTTCATGAAGAAATTAAAACCCAAACAGGTAATTATCAAAAATGGATTGATAACTATAAACAAACATTACGCAATTTAGCACAATGTGGTATTGATACGGTTTGCTATAACTTTATGCCGGTTTTGGACTGGACAAGAACAGATTTGGCCTATGAATTACCGGACGGTTCTAAAGCATTGCGTTTTGATCAGATCGCTTTTGCTGCCTTTGAGCTTCATATTTTAAAACGCCCGAGCGCAGAACAAACTTACACCAAAGATGAAATCGCAGCGGCAAAAGTCTATTACGAAAAAATGACTGAACAAGATATTCAACAGCTCACTCGTAATATTATTGCCGGGCTGCCTGGGACAGAGGAAGGCTACACCTTAGATGAATTTCAAGGTCAATTAGATCGTTACAAAGATATTTCGCCAGAAAAATTTCGTACGCATTTGGCTCATTTTTTAAATGAAATTGTCCCTGTTGCGCAAGAAGTCGGCATTAGAATGGCGATCCACCGCGTCCAATCTTAGGCTTACCGCGCATTGTTTCAACTATTGACGATATGCAATGGTTTGTAGAAACCCAACCATTACCGGCTAATGGCTTTACAATGTGTACCGGCTCTTATGGTGTCCGTTCTGATAATGATTTGGTGAAAATGACCGAACAATTTGCAAACCGTATATACTTTGCTCACTTGCGCTCAACCCAACATGAAGACAATCCTTTAAGCTTCCACGAAGCAGCTCATCTAGAGGGCGATGTAGATATGTTTAACGTAGTGAAAGCCTTATTAACCGAAGAGTATCGCCGATTAGACAAGGGAGAAACACGTTTAATCCCAATGCGTCCGGATCATGGTCATCAAATGTTAGATGATTTACATAAAAAAACCAATCCAGGCTACTCTGCTATTGGCCGATTAAAAGGCTTAGCTGAATTTCGTGGTTTGGAAGCGGCATTAAAAAAAATGTATTTCAATAAATAACATTGTTTCTATCAAGGAGGAAACTATGAAAAAAGTATTGTTTATTCTACCACTTCTACCATTAGTTACTTTAGCACAGGATAATCTGACTTATGATAAACCTGTCCAAAGTATGATTAAAAGTGGCTCTATTGATTATTTTATTCAAGGGAAAGGTGGTCCAGGTGAGAAAAATAATCAAATTTGTGAAGATGGGTTATTCTTTAATGATCATTATCTTGCAGTTTTTGATGGTGCTACTGATAAATCAGGCAAGAAATATGATGGCAAAAAAGGTGGACGCGTTAGCCGAGATATAATTCAAGATGTTTTTCAATCGTTGCCTCCTAATACTGATAAAAAGGTAGTTTTACAGAAAATTAATGAGAAATTCAAAGAGTTCTATAACCAAAATTCAGATGTAGATTTTGAGAAAAATCCATTGTTTAGACCAACTGCAACTTTAATTTGGTATAACTTAGATTCTAATGAACTTGTTGCAATTGGCGATTCAAAAGCCAGAATTGATGGCGTGAATTACAATGATGAAGCTAAATATGTAGATGTTTTAAATAGCGCGTTAAGAGTAAAAATTCTGAAAGATCTTAAGCTTACACCTGAACAAATAGAAGAAAATGACCTCGGTCGTTTCTATATTATGCCATTATTACAAAGACAATCAGAATTTCAAAACAACCCAAATGCGCCAAAAGCATTTCAATATTGGGCAATAGATGGCTTTACTATTCCTGAAAATGAATTAAAAACTTGGAAGTTTGATAAAAAACCAAAAGTGATTGAATTATCTTCAGATGGATATGAAACCTATCCTAAAGAAGCAGCGATTGAAGGCTATGAAAATCAACTAAAATCTGAATTACAGTCAGATCCATTGCGTATTGAAAATCCATCGACGAAAGGTGTTATAAAAGGGAATTATACTTTTGATGATAGAGTCGTTTTAATTTATAAATCTAAATAAAAATTCTTGGGCTGTACTTTATTAGGTAAGTACAGATTTCTATGTATAGATTATTTATGTGTAAATATTTCGGGGGATAATTTTATCTTTTGTAAAATTTATTACTACTTCAGGGTGTTTTTTTCTGAAAGTATACCGCTTATATGAGTTTATCAGGCTGCTTTTTACACTGGTATTTCTTATTTTTTCACTATTTTCCTACATTATTATTCGAAAGTTAGAATATATCAAAATAGTCAAGGCAGTAAGTGTTAGTTGCTTATATCTTAAATATGCTTTTATGGATTATAGACTTAACTCATAGTGATTATTTGGGGGAAGGTGCTTTTTTACATAGCTTGGCAATGCTGATTACGCCTGCGATATCCTAGATATTATTTCAATATCGGCCTAAATATATTTTTGGGTTTTCTTTACCACTTGCAATTTCTGGTTTATATTTGCTTTCAAATGAAGAAGGAGAGGGATTACATTTTTCGTATGATAATATACTCTTTTTACTTGCTTTATGTTCTGTAGCCTTATATTTTGTTTAAATAATCAATTTTCTGAAAATATCCCGACTTTATCTCTAACTACGATTCAATTAGGTGTTGTTGGTTTCTTAGTTGGAAGTTACTCATTAATTTTTGAAAAATGCTATTTCCCTATTCCCGAAAATACCTGGTTTTGGTTTTTCGGTAGTATTCTTATAGCTACCAATCTGTGAGTATTTTTACAAACAGTCACGCAAAAGCATTGTGATATTAATAACGCAGCTATTATCATGTTATTAGAGCCTATTTGGACAATAGTTTTTAGTATGATTATGAATGAGTCTATGAGCAGGCAAAAAATGTTAGATTGTATTCTGATTTTAAGCGTGCTTATTGTTTACCGTTTCCCAAGGATGTTAAAACGGAGAAAAAATAAACATATGTTTTATTAAAAGTATGCTAGTTTTAATGAATTATTCAACTCTCACTCTTAACCTCAATTCCCTCAAACTCCCGAATTTTATTCAATGCTTCCGGCAAATCGGTGGCGAAGTTGATTTTTTTGATTTCCGGCAGGCTACCGGATTTAACGATAGTCCGCAGCGGTTGGAATTGCATATTGCACATATAAAGTTGTTGGTGCGGAAGCATATGCTGCACGAAACGGGTGAGGGCGTGGATGCCCCCGGTGTCCAGCACGGTTACGGCATCGCATTGTAAAACGATGTGTTTGATTTCGTGATCCGTGTGCACGGTTTTGTCGTGCAGGTCGGCGAAGAGATTATCCGCCGCCGCGAAAAAGAGCGGTCCGCTGATACGGTAAATTAATACGTCGTCTAAATCTTCCGGCACGGCAATGCTGATGGATTTGGTCATTTCGGCGATGGTACGGATAAATAATAAACTTGCCAGTAAGACGCCTACCGAGATGGCGATAACCATGTCAAAGAGCACCGTAAGCACCAGACAGACCAATAACACCGTGATTTCATTGCGTCCTGAGCGGCGAATCAGTTGAATGATTTGCGGTAAATCCGCCATGTGCCAGGCGACGACCAATAATAACGCCGCCATGGAAGATAACGGCAAATAGGAAAGTGCCGGTGCGAAGAATAATAGGGCAAAAAGCACCAATAACGCATGAACCACACCGGAAAGCGGCGAGACCGCACCGGATTTTACGTTCACTGCGGAACGGGCGATGGCGGCGGTGGCGGTGACACCGCCGAAAAACGGGGAGGCGATATTGCCTAAACCTTGCGCCAACAGTTCATTATTGGAATGGTGTTTGGTGTCGGTCATGTTATCCAGCACGACCGCACACAATAAGGATTCAATGGCGCCTAATACCGCCATGGAAAATGCGGCGGGAAGCAGACTTTGAATGGTGTCGAAGTTCCAGTTAATCAGGTTGCCTTGGGCATCGGGAATGTTCCACGGCAAAGCAAATTCCGGTAGAATGCTGGGAATACCAAAACCGGTGCTGCCGTCGGATAATGTATATTGAAATTGTGAGCCGATGGTGGCGACGGAAAAGCCGAAATGGGTCAGCCCTAAAGATAATAAGGTGGCGATAATCACCGCAGGCAAGTGCCCCGGAATCGGCAGGCGCAGTTTGTGCCATTGGGTTAAGACGAACAGGGTGACGACGCCGACGGCGGTATCCGCCCAGTTGATGCTTGGAAGTGCGGTCAAAATGACTTGTATTTTTTCAAGATAATGGGACGGCATTTGTGCAATGTCTAAACCGAGAAAATCCTTGATTTGCAAGGTGGCGATAACAATGCCGATACCCGATGTAAAGCCGAGCGTGACCGGCAGCGGAATATATTCGATTAATCGCCCTAAACGGAAAAGCGCCATTAACACCAAAATAATGCCCGACAGCAGGGTTGCCATCAATAATCCGCTTAGCCCGAATTGTTGAGTGACGGGATATAAAATCACCACAAAGGCGGCGGTCGGCCCCGAAATATTAAAACGGGAACCGCCGGCAAGGGCGATGATAATCCCCGCCACAATTGCTGTATATAACCCGTGCTGCGGTGGCACGCCACTGGCGATTGCCAACGCCATAGAAAGCGGAATGGCGATAATCCCGACGGTAAGACTGGCGATAATGTCTTTGATCAAATGACGGGAACTGTAGCCCGCACGGAAACTGTCTTTTAGCGCGCTGAAAGGTTTAACCGCCAAGAACACATTTTTAGAAAGAAACCATTTTTTTAGCATAATGAAAATAAGATGTGAGAGTGAATGGAATAGCCCTTTAACTCGCGCTAATTTTACCCGATTGTTGGTAAAATTTTTATCTTCTAATCATACAAATTGCAAAAATACTTGACGAGGCTCAATGAAATCCTTATAGTGCGCAAGTCCTAATCACGGTGAGATGTCCGAGTGGTTGAAGGAGCACGCCTGGAAAGCGTGTATGTGGGAAACTGCATCGGGGGTTCGAATCCCCCTCTCACCGCCATTTATCAATTCTTTTACGTTCGCCAACGTTCATCTTTAGATAAAAACACTAATAAATTCAATAAATTACTATTTGTTATTGTTCATTATCATTCATTTTTGATTGCTTATATTCGTACTTTTTAGATCCCAGTTTAACACCCAGTAAAATTTTTATTCTTCTAGGTGGGATCTAAAACGGTGATATTCACTATTAAATCAGTTAGTTAGAAGATTATGAGCAAAATTGTTAAACCCTTAACCGATACCACCCTAAAAAATCTTAAACCATTGGATAAAGAATATACAAAATCAGATGGTAAAGGCTTGTATATTCGAGTTTTCACCCACGGGGCTAAAATTTGGTATTTTTCTTATAAATTTTTAGGTAAACATAAGAAAATCAGTTTAGGAAGTTATCTGGATTTATCCCTTTCTTATGCGCGAGAAATGGCGCAAGAATATCGCCGTTTACTATTGCGTAATATTGACCCTAATATTTATCGCAGTGAGCAAAACAAACCGCCTCAAGATGTTATGAATTTTGCAGATTTAGCGCGGCTATGGCGTGATAAACGCTTAATACAGGGGAAATTTAAGGCAGAGACCATTAATGAGGCATTTAGGCGGGTAGAATTGCATTTATTCCCTACTTTGGCATCTATGCCGATTACGGAAGCAAATTTAAAGTCATTCTTACCTACGCTTTTGCCTTTAAAAAATTCTAATACACTGTATAAGATAAATATTGCTTTAGGGCAGATTTTTCAGTTAGCAGAAGATGAAGAATTGATCATTAAAAATCCGTTTCGGAAGGTTCATGATGAATTTAACTATATTCAATCAAAGAATCAGCCGACTATAAAGCCGGAAGAATTGCCGGCACTTTTCCGGGTGTTGAATAGCGCAAATGTGCAGAAGCCGACCGCACTTTTAATTGAATGGCAATTATTAACTATTTTGCGCCCTGCCGAGGCTGTTCAGGTGGAATGGACGGATATTGATTGGAAAACAAAAACGTTGCATATACCTGCTGAGCGAATGAAGGGCGGTAAACGTCCTCACAGTGTTCCTCTTTCAACTCAAGCGTTACACATACTAGAACAGATGAAGCAATACACTTTTAATCGTAAGTATATTTTTGCAACTTACTCCGCTCCTTATAACAAACCGATGAGTACCCAAGCGGCTAATGTAGCGTTAAAACGAATGGGCTTTAAGGGGTTATTGATCGCTCATGGCTTGCGTTCAATTGCAAGCACCTATCTTCATGAATTGGATATATTCTCATCGGAATCAATTGAGCTTTGTTTATCGCATGAAAACCGCGGAAAAGTGCGTGCGGCGTATGATAAATCCAAAAAGTGGCGATCAAGACAAGAAATTATGCAATCGTGGGGAAATTATGTAGAACAATGCAAAATAGAGGCGATTAAGTCCGGCTATGCTCATTCATAGTACCTTGTAGAAATTGGATTATTTCCCGTTTATTTGTTTCGGGCAACTGGTCTAAAAGTGTTTTTAGTATTTCATCTTTTTTTAGATCGCTTGCCCGCGTTGAATGGCTAAACTCCATTGACATAACAAAGCGATGATTACATTCTTTATTTTTGCATATGCAGTAAAGGCGACTTAGATCAGTATGAACTCTTTCTGTTCTTTTGATAATAGAATCACTTCCACAGACATTATACAGTATCTTGGCTGTTTTCACTTCAATTCTCCTCTTAACTGAAAAGAAAATCCTTATTTTTGCTCACGTAAAATTAACTATTTTGTTATATATCAATCAATTATATTTGATTTGTGGTGTTTTCTCTTTTTTCTTAACTGAAAAATACTGAAATTTAGTGAAATTTTTACAGTTAAGAAATTTGGCATGAATCCAATATTTTTATTATATATCAGTTGGTTAAATGTTTTAAACTCCTGAAATTAACTGAAAAAACGCAAGCTTTTTTTGCAAATCCGGCGGGGAGGGAAGTGGATTTTCCGTGACGTGAAATTTTACGTGGCTTTTTAACGTGGATTGCACAATAAATATACAAACATTTCTCTAGTGGTGTTATGTCGATTATCACACCTCAATTCTAATGCTTTAACTACCTAATCTAATTACTATTTAGCTGATCTATTTGAATCCAAATGGATTCAATATTGTTCATAAATTGGTAAGTTAGCCAAAGGAGTAGATATGAGTGAACAAAGCGAACGCTTTAATGGATCATTCTCTATCCGGAAAAACTTGTAGCCGCAGGTATTCAAGCAAAGATGGTAAACCTGAAACTATACTAAATGAAATGCGATAATTTACTTGCTTATTTTGTGGTATGAAATACAATCAAGTACCTAATTTAACTCCCCGTTTAACTCCCAGTGAGGGATCATAACGATATAAGAATGCAGTAACGACAAGGGAAGCGCGTAAAAGATTGATGTTCCCTCTCCGCCATTCTTAATGAATTTTCTTTTTATTTTGCCTTACCCCAATCGATTTCGGTTATACTGACAACCGTTCCAATAATAAAAAACACTGAAAAAAACGACCGCACTTTTCTGTGCCGGCATATCTGTTTTAGGTCTTGAATTTACATAATCCATCCCAATATAGAGCCAAACCAGCGGAATTTAGATAAGAGAGTACATGATGAGAGCAAAAAAATCAGAATTACAAACCATACCGGTATTGCCATTGCGCGATGTTGTCGTGTTTCCTTACATGGTGATGCCGTTATTTGTCGGCAGACCACGATCCATTAGCAGTCTTGACGAAGCCATGAATAATGGAAAACAGCTGTTGTTGGTTTCACAAAAACAGGCGGAATTGGAAGAGCCGGACATTGAAGATTTGTATGATGTGGGCACCGTTGCCAACATTATTCAGCTGTTAAAGTTGCCGGACGGCACGGTGAAAGTGTTGGTGGAGGGGCAACAACGCGCCAAAATTTATCATATTGAAGATTCCGGTGAACATTTTCAGGCGCAAATTGAGCCGTTGAACAGTACACTTGGCAATAAGAAAGAATTACAAGTCGTCCATAAAGCGGCGTTGGATGAATTTCAAAACTATTTGAATTTAAACAAAAAAGTTCAGCCTGATATTCTTTCCGCATTACAACAAATTGAAAATCTTGAACAATTAAGCGACACCTTGGCGTCTCATTTGCCGGTTTCCGTCGCACAAAAACAGGCAGTGCTGGAGATGAACAATGTAGTGGAGCGTTTTGAATATTTGCTTGGTTTAATGCAATCGGAAGCGGATTTATTGCAGGTCGAGAAACGCATTCGCGGTCGCGTGAAGAAACAAATGGAAAAAAGCCAACGCGATTACTATTTGAATGAACAAATTAAAGCGATTCAAAAAGAGCTCGGTGAAGTAGAAAATACCGTGAGTGAAATCGAGCAGCTACGCCAAAAAATTGAAGAGGCGAAAATGCCGCTGGAAGCGCGTGAGAAAACCGAAGCCGAATTGCAAAAATTAAAAATGATGTCACCGATGTCGGCGGAAGCAACGGTAGTGCGCAGTTATATTGATTGGATGTTACAAGTGCCTTGGCACAAACGTAGCAAAGTGAAAAAAGATCTTGCCAAGGCGCAGGAAATTTTAGATGCCGATCACTATGGTTTGGAGCGGGTGAAAGAACGTATTCTGGAATACCTTGCGGTTCAAACCCGTTTAAATCAGTTGAAAGGTCCGATTCTTTGTTTGGTGGGACCACCAGGGGTAGGTAAAACCTCTTTAGGGCAATCTATCGCTAATGCGACAGGGCGTAAATATGTGCGTATGGCGCTGGGCGGCGTACGTGACGAAGCGGAAATTCGCGGTCACCGCAAAACTTACATTGGATCGCTGCCGGGCAAACTTATTCAGAAAATGGCGAAAGTCGGCGTGAAAAATCCGCTCTTCCTGTTAGATGAAATTGATAAAATGTCCTCCGATATGCGTGGTGATCCTGCGTCCGCTTTATTGGAAGTATTGGATCCGGAACAAAATGCCCACTTTAACGATCATTATCTGGAAGTGGATTATGATTTATCCGATGTGATGTTTGTGGCGACGTCCAACTCCATGCATATTCCGACGCCGTTATTGGATCGTATGGAAGTGATTCGTTTATCCGGTTATACGGAAGATGAAAAACTGAATATCGCCATCCGCCATTTAATCGCCAAACAAATGGAGCGTAACGGCTTAAAAACGGGCGAATTAACCATTGATGAAAGTGCGATTGTGGATATTATCCGCTACTACACACGTGAAGCCGGGGTACGTAATCTGGAACGTGAAATTTCAAAAATCTGTCGTAAGGCAGTAAAAACCTTACTGTTAGATAAGAAATTAAAATCCATCAAAGTCAATGCGAAAAACCTGCACGATTACCTGGGTGTGAAACGCTTTGAATTCGGTCGTGCCGATACGCAAAACCGCGTCGGTGAAGTCACTGGTTTGGCATGGACGGAAGTGGGCGGTGATTTGCTCACTATTGAAACCGCGTCGGTGCTGGGCAAAGGCAAACTCAGCTACACCGGTTCTCTTGGCGATGTGATGAAAGAATCCATTCAGGCGGCAATGACCGTAGTGCGTTCCCGTGCGGATAAACTAGGCATTAACCCTGAATTCCACGAAAAACGCGATATTCACATCCATGTGCCAGATGGTGCTACACCGAAAGATGGTCCAAGTGCGGGGATTGCAATGTGCACCGCCTTAGTTTCCTGTTTAACCGGCAATCCGGTGAAATCGGAAGTGGCGATGACCGGTGAAATCAGTCTGCGCGGCAAAGTATTGCCGATTGGCGGTTTAAAAGAAAAATTGTTGGCGGCACACCGTGGCGGAATTAAAACTGTGATTATTCCGAAAGATAACGTAAAGGATTTGGAAGATATTCTGGAAAATGCGAAACGTGATCTGAAGATTCATGCGGTGGAAACCATCGACGAAGTGTTAGGTCTCGCGTTGGAAAATCCGCCGTTGGGCGTTGAGTTTGTCAAACTGGAGCCGATTTCGGCGGTAAAAACCGGCCGTCGTAAGAAAACCGTTTCCAGAAGTGCGGTCAATTAATTACGTGTTTTTTATAAGCCAAATTATCATCGAATAATTTGGCTTTTTTTATTATAGCTAGACAATGTCTAGCTATAAAAACCGTACGCTATGCGTATGGAATCAAAGAGCTTAAGCGGTCAACATAAAAAATCCTCACTATATAATGAATAAGGCTGACAACCAAAATTGAAGATATAGGAGGATAAGTCAATGGTAAGTAAAGCCAATGATGATTCAAGTCTATCACACACCAAATGGAGCTGTAAGTACCACATTGTCTTCACACCGAAATATAGAAGAAAAGCTATTTATGGAAAGCTTAGAACGGATATAGGTAGCATATTAAGGCAATTATGCGACTATAAAAATGTGGAAATAATAGAAGCATGTGCAATGAAAGAGCATATTCATATGCTTCTAAAAATTCCGCCGAAATTATCGGTATCAAGTTTTATGGGGTATTTAAAGGGAAAATCATCGTTAATGATTTTTGAAAGGCACGCAAACCTAAAATACAAATATGGTAACCGACATTTTTGGTCGAAAGGCTATTATGTAAGCACGGTAGGGCCAAATACAAAGGTAGTGTAGGAGTATATAAGGAATCAGGAAAAGGAAGACATGATTCAGGATAATTTATCGAAGAAAGAATATGTGGACCCCTTTAAGGGGTAGGTCATAGAGTTATTTCACGGTTGTTGGTTTTCACATGCCCTTTGAAGGGCATGTGAAGTACTAGGCCCTTATAGGGTAGCCTAAAAACCGCACGTTGTACGTGCGGATTGTTATTGTATTATGAATTACTCATCCAGAAAGCTGCGTAAAGTCTCGGAACGGCTTGGATGGCGCAGTTTACGTAATGCTTTGGCTTCGATTTGGCGAATACGTTCACGGGTTACGTCAAATTGTTTGCCCACTTCTTCTAAAGTATGATCGGTATTCATGTCGATACCAAAGCGCATACGCAAGACTTTGGCCTCCCGTGGGGTTAAACCTTCCAGTATTTCATGCGTTGCTGCTTTCAGGCTTTGCACGGTCGCGGAATCTAACGGAAGCTCTAAGGTTGAGTCCTCAATGAAGTCCCCCAAATGGGAATCATCGTCATCGCCAATTGGGGTTTCCATCGAAATCGGCTCTTTCGCAATCTTCAGCACTTTACGAATTTTATCTTCCGGCATTCCCATACGTTCTGCCAGTTCTTCCGGCGAGGCTTCGCGCCCCATTTCCTGCAGCATTTGACGAGAAATACGATTGAGTTTGTTAATAGTTTCAATCATGTGTACCGGAATACGAATGGTACGGGCTTGGTCGGCAATAGAACGGGTAATTGCCTGACGAATCCACCAAGTGGCATAAGTAGAGAATTTATAGCCGCGCCGGTATTCAAATTTATCTACTGCTTTCATTAAGCCGATATTACCCTCTTGAATAAGATCAAGAAATTGTAATCCGCGATTGGTGTATTTTTTAGCAATAGAAATCACCAAGCGCAGGTTTGCTTCTACCATTTCTTTTTTTGCACGACGGGCTTTTAATTCACCTTGTGTGATGCGCTCGCCGATTTCTCGGATTTGTGGAATCGTCAGATGGGTATCTTGTTCGATTTGCACAAAATTGGTGATGGCTTGGCGTAATTGGTTTTCATATTGTGCCAACTTTTCCGACCAGGATTTACCGGCAGACAAGGCCTTCACCAACCACGTATCAGTTGTTTCATGTCCTATAAAGCTTTTTTGGAAACCGGATTTTGGCATTTTAGCATTTTCCACCACAATCCGTTGAATGAAACGTTCCTGGCTGCGAACACGTTTCATAATGCCACGTATAGATAGCACGAGCATATCGAATTGTTTTGGTACTAAGCGAAATTGAGTGAAGATGTCTGATAACACTTGAATTTCATCTTTTGCTTTTTTCGCCGTACGACCATGTTTGGCAATGCTTTCTAAGGTCTTTTGATGTTGCTGCTTAAGTGCGGTAAATTTTTCCCGTGCAATTTCAGGATCAATACTGTTATCACTATCACTGTCATCGCTACTGACCTCTTCGTTATCTTCTTCCTCCTCGTGTTCATTATCAATACCGCCATCTTCTTCGGAATTAAAATCTTCTGCCAATTCTTCAGTCTCGGATTCGCTTAGCATATTAGGATCAACGAAACCGGTGATTAAGTCGGCTAAGCGTACACCGCCGTTTTCTACCAAATCATATTGCTCAATTAAGTAAGTGATGGCTTCAGGGTAAGCGGCAATGGCGCTTTGTACTTCGTTAATACCTTCTTCAATGCGTTTGGCAATATCAATTTCGCCTTCACGGGTAAGCAATTCTACGCTACCCATTTCACGCATATACATACGTACAGGGTCGGTAGTCCGCCCTAATTCTGCTTCCACGCTGGATAATACTTGGGTTGCTTCTTCAACGACATCTTCATCGGTGATATTTTCATTGAGCATCAGATCATCGGCATCTGGTGCGGTCTCCAACACCTGAATTCCCATATCATTGATCATCTGAATAATATCTTCAATTTGATCTGCATCGACTAATTCTTCGGGGAGGCTGTCATTTACCTCGGCGTAGGTTAAATAACCTTGCTCTTTCCCTTGTGCGATGAGTAGTTTCAATTGAGACTGTGGATTTTGATCCATATTTAATATCCGCCTTGCTTACTTATTTGGAAAAGATAAAATGCCGGGGATTTTATCATCGTTAACATGGTTTAACTATCTCTTTTCTTGTTTTTTTACTAACAAATGTGAAAGTTCTTTTTTCTCGTTCAGATCCAAGCCATTCGCGCGATCTTTAGCGATGAGCCAATTTATTCGTTTATCAACGAGTTGCAGATAGAAATAACGTAATGTTTCGCGGAACGTGTCTTCAATCTTATCGTCTTCAATCAAATGGTTCCACGCGAGCAATTTTTCAAGCGTGTTTTGCTGTGTTGTATCGCGCCAATGTTCCAACAATTGTCCCGAACTAATCCCTACTTTTTCACGGCAAAGTGCGGTCAATTCTGCGAGCAAATCGTAACCCGGTTCATTAAGATTTCTTAAAGGTTCCAAATCCGGCACAAATTTCACCAATTCCGGATTTTGTAACAGCAATGCAATCAGAATACGCATTGGGGTGCGTTTAAATTGAATGGTTGATGCGACAGCTTCTTCCGTTTTTGCCTGATTCGGGATCATGCTCTCCAGCTGCGCGGGATCCAAAATCCCTAATTTTTTAGCGAGCGTATTGCGTAAATCCAAACGTAGCACATCGCCGGGAATTTGCTTAATTAACGGAATTGCCAGTGCGGCAAGTTTGGCTTTGCCTTCTTTTGAGGAAAAATCCACTTGCGGCGTTAAATGAGCGAATAAAAATTCACTTAGAGACTGTGCATTGTCGAGATATTCTTCAAAGCCCTGTTTGCCGTATTGACGAATAAAAGTATCGGGATCTTCGCCGTCGGGTAAAAAGATAAATTTCAGCTGACGACCGTCTTCCAAATACGGCAGGGCATTTTCTAAGGCGCGCCAAGCCGCATCCCGTCCTGCACGGTCGCCGTCATAACAGCAAACCACCTGTTCCGTGGCGCGGAAAAGTAACTGAATTTGTTCCGACGTTGTAGAGGTGCCGAGAGACGCCACCGCATAATTTACACCGAACTGCGCCAACGCCACCACATCCATATAGCCTTCGACGACCAGCAATTTTTGAGGTGAAGCGTCCGCTTGTAAGGCTTCATATAAACCGTAAAGCTCGCTCCCTTTGTGGTAGGTCACGGTTTCCGGCGAGTTCAGGTATTTCGGTTTTTCATCGGTTAAAACCCGTCCGCCGAAAGCAACGGTGCGACCGCGCCGATCGCGAATGGGAAACATAATCCGATTGCGGAATTTATCGTATACATTACCGCGATCGTTACGCGACAGCATGCCCAAATCGAACAGTTTTTGCTGTTCCTCACGGGTTTTACCGAATTGTCGATAGACGGCATCCATGGCGTTCGGCACATAGCCGATTTGAAAGCGCTCAATCACCTCCGCCGACAGCCCGCGTTGTTGCAGATAACTTTGCGCGGGAATATTTAACGGCAGTTGCTGTTGGTAAAATTTGGCGATTTCCTGCATTAACTCATACAGATTTCGCTTGGTTTGGAAACCGATCTGTTTGCCGCCGTCGTTAAAGTGCGGTCGTTTTTCGTAGGGAATTTCCAAGCCGAGAAAGCCCGCCAGTTCTTCCACCGCTTCCACAAATTCCAGCTTGTCATATTCCATCAAAAAGGAAATGGCGTTGCCGTGCGCGCCGCAACCGAAACAATGATAAAACTGCTTTTTGTCGCTCACCGTAAAAGACGGCGTTTTTTCGTGATGAAACGGGCAGCAGGCTTGATAATCACGACCGGCTTTTTTCAGTTTTACGCGGGAATTGATTAAATCGACGATGTTAACTTTGGTTAAAATATCGTCTATGAAGGTACGTGGGATGGAGCCTTTCATCGAGTATTCTGCCTCTTATTGTGAACGAAATATGAGCCTAACTGATGAGATTGAGAGAAAATAAAACCGTGAGCCTGGAAAGATTCACGGTTTTTATAACTCGAGTTAAAAATGCTGTTAATTAGTATAAACGTGTGTTGCGTGCGTTTTCACGGGCTAAGCGTTTTGCGTGACGTTTTGCACGGGTTGCATTTTCACGTTTACGAATGGTTGTTGGTTTTTCGTAGAATTCACGAGCACGAACTTCTGCTAAAATACCAGCTTTTTCGCAAGAGCGTTTGAAACGACGTAATGCTACGTCAAAGGATTCATTTTCACGAACTTTAATTACAGGCATAAGCCAATCACCTCAATGAGTTTAATTAATTTAATTGCAATTTAAATTTTTATTTGTTGCCGCGCCTGCGGCAGATTCAATAAAGGACGCAATTTTAATCCAAATTACGCATGAAAGTAAAGGGCAGATTGAGGGTTTCCTGAAATCCGCATCGGAAAACTGGTTAAAATCATGTAAAGCGGGTAAAATTTGGCGCCAATAAAACCCATAAAAAAGAGAACTCAAATGCGAATTTTAGGCATTGAAACGTCCTGTGATGAAACGGGCGTTGCCATTTATGACGAAGAAAAAGGCTTGGTCGCCAACCAACTTCATACCCAAATCGCCTTGCACGCGGATTACGGCGGCGTGGTGCCGGAACTGGCGTCGCGCGATCATATCCGCAAACTGGCGCCACTATTACAAGCCGCATTAAAAGAAGCGAATTTAACCCCCGAAGACATTGATGGCGTGGCTTATACCAGCGGTCCGGGCTTGGTCGGCGCGTTGTTGGTGGGTTCTACCGTTGCGCGCGCCTTGGCTTACGCGTGGAATGTGCCGGCAATCGGCGTACATCACATGGAAGGGCATTTGTTGGCGCCCATGCTTGAGGAAAATCCACCGCACTTTCCCTTTGTGGCGCTGTTGGTGTCCGGCGGGCATACCCAATTGGTGCGGGTGGACGGTGTAGGGCGTTATGAATTGTTGGGTGAATCCATCGACGACGCGGCAGGCGAGGCCTTTGATAAAACCGCCAAATTGCTCGGTTTGGATTACCCGGGCGGGGCGGCGTTGGCACGTTTGGCGCTTTATGGCACACCGAATCGTTTTGCCTTTCCGCGCCCGATGACCGATCGCCCCGGCTTGGATTTCAGCTTTTCCGGTCTAAAAACCTTCGCCGCCAACACCCTTCATCAGGTGTTACAGGAAGAGGGCGAACTGAGCGAACAAAGCAAGGCGGATATTGCCTACGCCTTCCAGGAAGCAGTGGTGGACACGCTGGCAATCAAATGTAAGCGTGCGTTAAAACAAACCTGCTTGCAGCGTTTAGTGATTGCCGGCGGCGTGAGTGCCAATAAACAGTTGCGTCAAACCTTGGCGGAGCTTATGCAAAAACTGGGCGGTGAGGTGTTTTACCCGCAGCCGCAATTTTGCACGGACAACGGTGCCATGATCGCCTATGCCGGTTTTTTACGTTTAAAACAGGGGCAGCAACAAGGATTGGCAATTGAAGTCCGTCCTCGTTGGGCGATGACCGAATTAACCGCGATTTAACCCAAAAGTGCGGTGGAAAAAACACATAAATTTTCGACCGCACTTTCAATAAAAAGGAAAACAAATGGACAAAATCAAATTCAGAGCAATGCGTGCCGCCGGCATCGGCTGTTTCGTTATGTTAGCGATTATCGCCTTTTTCGTGTTTACCACGCCCACGGACGTGCTGATCGATTTCTTAACGGAAGTCGGCAAAATGGCGGGCGGGCGCACCACCATCGGCGTGCTTATTTTAGCCGCGCTGCCGCCGGTGACGGGCTTTATTTGCTATCATTTCTGGCGCTGGGTGCTTAAATAAACATGGCTAAATTGTATTTCTACTATTCCACCATGAATGCGGGAAAATCCACCACATTGCTGCAATCTTCCTATAACTACCGCGAACGTAACATGAACACGCTGGTTTATACGGCGGCGATAGACGATCGTTTCGGTGTAGGGCAGGTGACTTCCCGCATCGGGATTAGCGAACAGGCGAATACCTTTGCCCGCAATACGGATTTGTTCGCTGAAATCGAACAACATTTGGCGCAGGAACCGCTCCATTGCATTTTGGTGGATGAAGCCCAGTTTTTAACCAAAGAACAGGTTTATCAACTGAGTGATGTGGTGGATAAACTGCACATTCCCGTGTTGTGCTATGGTTTGCGCACCGATTTCCAAGCGGAATTATTTGAAGGCAGCCGCTATTTACTGGCGTGGGCGGATCAGCTGGAAGAACTCAAAACCATTTGTTACTGCGGACGCAAAGCTAATTTCGTGTTGCGTATTAACGAACGGGGCGAAGTGGTTAAACAAGGCGATCAAATCCAAATCGGCGGCAACGACAGCTACCTTTCCGTGTGCCGTTTGCATTATAAGGAGAAAATGGCGGAGTAACGGCGGAAAAGTGCGGTCGTTTTTTCAAATGTTTTTTATGAGGGCATACATCAAGCCTGTCCCGTTTATTATTCGTTGAGCCATGCCAAAAATTCTTCTTCACTCAACACCTGTACGCCTAATTCCGCCGCTTTGCTCAGTTTCGAGCCGGCAGCTTCACCGGCGATAACATAGTCGGTTTTGGCGGAAACGCTGCCGCTGACTTTGGCGCCGAGTTGTTGTAACAAGGCTTTGGCGTCGTTGCGTCCCATTTGCGAGAGGGTACCGGTGAGCACCACGGTTTTATCTTTGAACGGATTTTCCTTCACTTCCTGCACTTCAACGGTTTCCCAATGTACGCCTTGGGCGATGAGATCTTCCACCACGGTGACATTATGCGCTTCACGCCAGAATACAAAAATGCGATTCGCTACCACCTCACCCACGTCGGGCACCTGTTGTAACTGCTCCAAATCGGCATTTTGCAACGCTTCCAAAGTCTTGAAATGATTTGCCAGATTTAACGCAGTGGCTTCGCCCACATCACGAATGCCCAGGGCGAAAATGAAACGGGCAAGGGTGGTATTTTTCGCTTTTTCTAAGCTGGTTAAAGCATTTTCGGCGGATTTCGGCCCCATCCGTTCAAGGCGGGTGAGAGTGGTTAAATCTAATTTAAACAAATCTGCCGGGGTATGAATCAATTCGCGATCCACCAGCTGTTCAATGAGCTTGCCACCCACGCCGTCGATATCCATGGCTTTGCGTGACACGAAGTGTTTTAACGCTTCTTTGCGTTGCGCCGCGCAGAATAATCCGCCGGTGCAGCGTGCAACGGCTTCCCCTTCAATGCGAACGATTAAGGAACTGCATACCGGGCAGTGTGTCGGAAAAACAATTTGGCGCGCATCCGCCGGACGGCGATCATGCGCCACGCCGATAATTTGCGGAATCACATCGCCCGCGCGACGGATTATTACGGTGTCGCCGATGGCAATGGTCAGGCGGGCGATTTCGTCGCCGTTGTGTAGGGTCGCGTTGCTTACTGTTACGCCTGCCACGAAAACCGGTTGGAGCTTGGCAACCGGTGTAATCGCCCCGGTGCGCCCTACTTGAAACTCCACATCATTGAGCACGGTCAGCTCTTCTTGTGCGGGGAATTTATAGGCAATCGCCCAACGCGGCGCTTTGGAAATAAAACCGAGGCGTTGTTGCAGCGCAATATCGTTGATTTTCAGCACCGCGCCATCAATGTCATAGCCTAGGGAACTGCGTTTTGCCATAATCGTGCGGTAGAAATTTAAAACGTTTTCAATGCCGTCGCACAACTGAATTTCATTGTTCACCGGGATACCAACGGATTTCAGCCACTGCAGGCGTTCAAAATGGGTCGGCGGCAGTTCCACGCCTTCGGCAATACCGATACTATACGCATTGAGCATTAACGGGCGCTGGCTGGTGATTTTCGGATCCAACTGGCGTAATGAGCCCGCCGCCGCATTACGCGGATTGGCAAAGGTTTTCTCGCCGTGTTCCAACGCGCGTTCGTTTAACCGTTCAAAGCCCGCGTGCGGCATGAACACCTCACCGCGCACTTCCAAACGCGCCGGTGGATTATCCGCCAGCAGTTGCAACGGAATGTTGCGAATGGTGCGGATATTTTGCGTGATGTCTTCGCCGGTAGTGCCGTCGCCACGGGTTGCCGCTTGGCTGAGGACGCCGTTCACATACAAAATGCTGACGGCTAAACCGTCCAGTTTCGGTTCGCAGCAAAAGGTCAGCGGTTCCGGCACGAGTGCCAGGCGATCCTGGATGCGTTTGACGAAGGCGAAAAATTCCTCATCGGAAAAGGCGTTATCCAAGGATAACATGGGAATTTCATGGCGAATTTGTGCAAATTCGGACAACGGACGCGCGCCCACGCGTTGAGTCGGCGAATCGGCGGTGACCAGTGCGGGATGTTGTTGTTCCAAAGCTTTGAGTTGATGAAACAGGCGATCGTATTCGCTGTCGGGAATCTGCGGATCGTCTAAAACGTGGTATTGATATTCGTGGTGACGTAAGGTTTTTCTGAGGTCGTCGATCTGTTGTTGAATTGAGGTTGTCATTGTGATTCCGTAAAAAATACCGAAAAAAATGACCGCACTTTTGAGGTGCTCGGTGAGCGAAAAGTGCGGTCGTTTTTGAAAACGTTTTTAAGCCGCCGCCATGATTAAGCCACTTTGGCTAAATATTCCTGTTCGGCGTGGTCGTTGAAAATTTCCTGTTTGTCGGTCAACACGAAGCCGCCCAGTTCGTCCGCCAAATTGCGGGCGGCGCGAATCATGGTTTTTAAATTGACGGTGTCGTTGCCCGGGGAAGGTAATTGCATGAACAGCGCAATGCCCACGGTGAACAGGTTGTCCATGTCGTAAGGATCAAAAGTGCCGGGCTGTTGTAAATTGGCGACGCTGAATAGCACCGGGCTGGCAGAGGTTAAATCCAGATGGCGGTGATAAATGTGCTGATCGCCGAAAATAAAGCCTAAGCCGTCCAGGGCTTGCGCCAAGCGTCCGCCGTTGAATTCACGATTTTCCGGCGCCACCACATACAACATAATGAAAGACGGTTTCGCCGGATTTTCCCCTTTGTTTGCCGTCGGTTGCGGCGCCACTTGCGTTTCTGCAGTCGGTTCGTGGCTTTCCTGTTCCAACGGCGTTAATGAAACTGTCGGCGTGGTGTATTCTTCCTCCATTTGCGTGATGGAAACGCGGTTCGGATCGGCGTAAGGCGACGGCTCGCCGTAAGGTTTAAACGGCGTGTCGTTTGGCATGCTTGGGATCGGTTGCGAAGGTTGTAATGGCTGCTGTAGCCCTTGTTCACTTTGTGCGTATTGCGGCACAGGTTCCGCCTGATGGAATGCGTTTGACATACCGCTCGGCAGCGTGATTTTAATTTCATCTACGGCGCGTTCGATGGATTTGTTTTCAGTCGGGCTTGGCACGGTTGCTTCTTCAAAATCTAAGGCTTGCTGTTGTGGCTGCGGCGTACCTTCAACAAAGGAATGTTTTTGTTTTGCGGCAATGGGCGCGTCTGTAGCAGGGCGCGCCGTTGGGTTCGGCGCATTAAAACGGTTCGGCTGCCGATTTTGTGCAAAGGTATTGGCGTTTTTGAAATATTGGGATTTTTCGCGACGGTTTGACCAAATTCCGTGCGCAACTAATGCCAATAATGCAATAACGCCCAAGATAATCAAAATTGTATTTAAATCCATTGCCGACTCTCCAATCATACAAAATTCACGCAAGTTGGTCGTAAGCTTATCATATTTTTGCAAAATTGATGATAGACAAAGTTTGATTTTTTTCACCGCACTTTGTATCCTGAACCTCTTTTTGTCTTAGGGATAACGCTATGTTAAAACACGCGGAAATGAAATCCGGTTTTGAATATTTTGTGATGGGCTGGCATTTGGTTTTACAGAAAGGGCTGCGCCGTTTTGTGATCATGCCGATCCTGTTAAATGTGCTGTTATTAGGCGGTTTGTTTTGGCTTTTTGTGAACCAAATCGGCGGTTATATTGACGGCATTATGTCCTACATTCCCGATTGGCTGAGTTGGTTGAGCGGCGTTTTGTTGCTGCTTTCCATTCTCATGATTCTCGTTCTGTTTTATTTCATCTTTACCACGCTGTCGGGCTTCATCGCCGCGCCTTTTAACGGCTTGCTGGCGGAAAAGGTGGAAAAAATGCTGACGGGGGAAAATTTGCAGGATATGTCTCTGTGGGATTTTATGAAAGATGTGCCGCGTATGCTGGCGCGTGAATGGCAAAAGTTGGTTTACAGTTTGCCGAAAATCATCGCCTTGTTTTTGTTGGGATTTGCGCCTTTGTTGGGACAAACCGCGATTCCCGTAGTGACTTTTTTATTCACCGCATGGATGATGGCGATTCAATATTGCGACTATCCTTTTGATAACCACAAAATCCCTTTCGGCATAATGAAAAACGAACTGGCGATTAAGCGCAATGTGACGGTAACCTTCGGCGGTTTGGTGACGCTTTGTACTTTCGTGCCGGTGGTTAATCTGGTGATTATTCCCGTGGCAGTGTGTGGTGCAACGGCAATGTGGGTGAGCGAATACCGCATGTTATTTAAGCGCCCGCAACAAGAACAAACAGGCACTGAAATGAGCATAAATTGTCGCTCTTCCGGCGACGGTGTTATCGTCACGAAATAGCTTTTGATTATATGATTTATAAAAAATAGCTATTGTTTTATCGGCGGTTCTCATGCTAAAACTAACGCCACTTCATTATTTTATCCTCAGGAGAACATATTATGACTATTTACAGTGACAATTCTTATTCTATCGGCAATACCCCGTTAGTACGTTTAAAACATTTCGGCAACGGCAATATTGTCGTGAAAATTGAAGGACGCAACCCGAGTTTCAGCGTGAAATGTCGTATCGGTTCTAACATGATATGGCAGGCGGAAAAAGACGGCCGGCTGACGAAAGACAAAGAAATCGTTGATGCCACCAGCGGTAATACCGGGATTGCATTGGCATATGTTGCGGCAGCGCGTGGTTATAAAATCACCCTTACCATGCCGGAGACCATGAGTGCCGAACGTAAACGTTTGTTGCGTGGTCTCGGTGTAAATTTAGTGCTGACTGAAGGTGCCAAAGGAATGAAAGGCTCCATTGCTAAAGCAGAAGAAATCATGGCGTCCGATCCGAATCGTTATGTAATGTTAAAACAATTTGAAAACCCGGCGAACCCGGATATTCACCGCAAAACCACCGGTGAAGAAATCTGGAAAGGCACCGAGGGCAAAATTGACATATTGGTTGCCGGTGTAGGCACAGGCGGTACGATTACCGGCATTTCCCGCGCAATTAAATTAGATCACGGTAAACAAATCACTTCCGTTGCCGTGGAACCGGCAGAGTCTCCGGTTATCACTCAAACGCTCGCGGGCGAAGAAGTGAAACCGGGTCCGCACAAAATTCAAGGTATCGGCGCAGGCTTTATTCCGAAAAACTTAGATCTTTCTTTAGTGGATCGCGTGGAAACCGTGGATAGCGACACCGCCATTGCCACTGCCCGCCGTTTGATGGCGGAAGAAGGGATTCTTGCCGGGATTTCTTCCGGTGCTGCTGTAGCGGCTGCTGACCGCTTAGCGAACCTGCCTGAATTTAAAGACAAGCTGATCGTTGTTATCCTACCGTCTGCTGCCGAACGCTATTTAAGTACCGCACTTTTTAATGGAATTGAGGTTTAATGCATCGTTAATTAACGGCCTTGCCTGTTGAAAAACGTTCGTGAAAATGACCGCACTTTTATTTCTCAGCGTCTAGCAAACCAATGCTATGTAATCCGGGGTAAAAGTTACCCCGGATTACGAATAAGCCGGCCTCTTTGGGAGCGGAAGTGTTCCTTGATTCACACTCACTGCTGTTTATAGCTTCAGCCCGCCATGGACATATCGGGCATTTTTACAATCACGCGGGAATACCGAGGAATAACATGGTAATGGCGGCGTATAAATTTAATGTAATGGCGCTGTCCGGCACAGTTACCAAACTCACATCGTGCTCATTTTTGAGCGTGTGTAGATAACACAAGGCGGTCTCACACCGATGAACACCCACAACGTGATGAGCATAATGTTTTTTACTTATTTGCCGATACGGTTAATGAAAGCGACATATGCTTGCCTTAAGAAAGAGAAAATTAACGGGAGAGAATTTGTTTGATCAGTTGTCGCAAGGTTGGCACTACATCCTGCATAAACCACGGATTTTTTGCCAGCCAAAGCTGATTACGCGGTGAGGGGTGCACCAACGGCAAAAAGTGCGGTAGAAATTCCCGGTAATTTTTCACCGTTTCCGTGACATTACGTTTATTCTGCGGCAGGTAATATTGCTGCGCATATTGCCCGATTACAATGGTCAGTTCGATATTAGGCAAACCCGCTAAAATCGATGGATGCCATTTTTCTGCAAAACCTTTACGCGGCGGCAAATCCCCCGATTTACCTTTACCCGGATAATAAAAATCCATGGGGATCACGGCAAATAGCCCGGAATGATAAAAGGTCTCACGATCCACACCCAACCATTCACGCAATCGGTCGCCGCTTTTATCGTTCCAGTACAAACAGGTTTGCTCCGCTTTCACTCCGGGTGCTTGTCCGACAACATTAATGCGCGCCCCTGTCGGTGCTGCAAACAACGGTTCAATACCGCGCTCGGTAAAGGATGCATTTTGCGGATCGGACATGATGTCATGTTTAATTTGGGTGAAGGTAGTCATGGATTTCTCCTAACAGTAGTTTTATCACGGTACATAAATATCTGAAGAACATTCCCCTCTGTTGTAAAGAGGGACTAGGGGAGATTTGCTTCAATTATTCAAACGCTTCCGACAACGCCGCGATATGCTCCGGTCTGATACCATAACAACCGCCGACAATAGTCGCATCGTTGCCGATCCATTTTTGTGCCCAGGCGAGGCATTGCTGCGGGTTGAGATCATCGCGGATTGTTGTCTAAGCACCGTCGAGAATTGTAATATTTGATATATTTTGCTTTCCTCAAATGAAATAAAAAGATACCGCACTTAAAAAGTGCGGTCGGTTTTTTGAAATGTTTTATACGTTGAAGCGAAAGTGCATTACATCGCCGTCCTGCACGATGTAATCTTTCCCTTCCAAACGCCATTTTCCTGCTTCTTTCGCGCCGTTTTCGCCTTTGTATTGAATAAAGTCTTCATAAGCGATCACTTCCGCGCGGATAAAGCCTTTTTCGAAATCCGTGTGAATCACGGCGGCGGCTTTCGGGGCGGTGGCGCCCACGGAAACCGTCCAGGCGCGGACTTCTTTCACGCCGGCGGTGAAGTAGGTTTGTAAATTCAATAAGGCGTAACCGGCGCGAATCACGCGGTTTAAGCCCGGTTCTTCAATGCCGAGATCCTGCAGGAATTCCAGTTTTTCATCATCGTTCAGTTCGGCGATTTCCGCTTCGATTGCGGCACACACCGGCACCACTACGGAGCTTTCTTTTTCGGCGAATTCACGTACTTTGTCGAGATACGGGTTGTTTTCGAACCCGTCTTCGTTCACGTTGGCGATGTACATGGTCGGTTTTAAGGTTAAGAAGTTGTAGCTTTTAATCGCCAATAATTCGTCTTTGTCTAACGGCACGGAACGAATCATACCCGCTTCGGACAGCACCGGCAGGATTTTTTCCATTACGGCAAGCTCAAATTTCGCTTCTTTGTCGCCGCCCTTGGCGCGTTTTTGCAAGCGTTGAATGGCGCGTTCGCAGCTGTCCAAATCGGCTAACGCCAGTTCGGTGTTGATGGTGTCGATGTCGTTTAACGGATCGATTTTGCCCGCAACGTGCACGATGTCGTCATTTTCAAAACAACGCACCACATGGCCGATCGCGTCGGTTTCGCGAATGTTCGCCAAGAATTTATTTCCCAGCCCCTCGCCTTTACTTGCGCCGGCAACCAAGCCTGCGATGTCCACAAATTCCATGGTGGTCGGCAACACGCGTTCCGGCTTAACGATTTCCGCCAACGCGTCCAAACGCGGATCAGGCATCGGCACGACGCCGGTATTCGGTTCGATAGTACAAAACGGATAATTCGCCGCTTCAATTCCGGCTTTGGTTAAGGCGTTGAAAAGCGTCGATTTGCCCACATTCGGCAAACCCACGATGCCACATTTGAATCCCATAATTTTTCCTTATTGAAAAACGATCGTAAAAACGACCGCACTTTTTGTTCATTAAACTTTAAAACTGTTTAGCCGATTGGTGGCTTTCACCATGCCGTCTTTGAAAAGCAATTCCACGCAATCCGTCGCTTCGTCCAGCGCTTTGTCTAACGCGTCGCGTTCGCTTGGCGCGGGCTTATTTAACACATAACCCGCCACCAAATCGCGATACCCGGGGTGACCGATGCCGATACGTAAACGGTGAAAATTATTGTTATTGCCCAGCTGCGCCACGATGTCTTTCAGCCCGTTATGACCGCCATGTCCGCCGCCCAACTTGAGTTTTGCCGTGCCGGGCGGTAAATCCAACTCATCGTGCAGCACCAAAATTTCTTCCGGTTTAATGCGGTAAAAATTCGCCAACGCGCCCACCGCTTTGCCGCTTAAATTCATAAACGTCGTCGGCACCAAAAAACGCACTTCCTTGCCGTTCACCACGGCACGCGCGGTGTAGCCGAAAAATTTGTTTTCTGGATTTAAGATAACATTAAAACGGCGCGCCAAACGCTCCATCAACCAGACACCCGCATTGTGACGGGTGTCCGCATATTTGTCACCGGGATTGCCAAGCCCGACGATAAGTTTGATTTCTGACATAGTGCTTTGCTTGCGAAAAAGAATGGCGCGTATTGTAGCGGAAAGTCGGTTTTTTCTCAATGAAAGGGAAAACTAAACCGCACCTTGATCTGCCCCCCCTAAAGCTAGGCACTACAGCCCACCAATTAAGGTGCAGATTATTATGGGTAAACATTATTCAATCGAATTCAAAAATCACATCATCAACTATCACACCGAGAAAAATGGAAATGCCAAGTGAACAGAAACGTCAACTTGCAATAATCCTCAAGATATTAAGGCATTACTTAAGAAACTGGAGTATTTAAGAGCGGAGAATACTACCTTAAAAAAGTTCAAGTAGTCGGACGAGCAAAAAGCCTGATAGAAAAAAGGAACATCGTTAACGAGTTAAAGGGTCAGCATTCAACACCATTGTTATTGAAGATTATCGGGCTCTCCCATTAGGCCCTCTATTACACAGTAAAAGCCAAAGACCACGGCGACATTCGCCGACGTATTCTCGCCCTTTATCAGCAAAACGAAGGGGGCAACTGATATCGAATAATTCGAATAAAACTACGTAAAGAAGGGATATTCATCAGTGGTAAAACAGTGTTGGCATTGGGAATTCGTTCTTATGTGAAAGTGAAAAACGTAAGGAAGTGGGGAAAACGAGCCATATTGCGATGAATTTGCTGCAATACAACTTTACCGCCACGAAGTTGAAGGAGAAATGGGTAATACCTGGAGCTAAAACGGATGTGAGACCGAGCGTCAGGTGGGGCGTGAGAAACTGTATCTTTCTCCCATGATGGACTTAGCCAATCAGGAGATTGTCGCCGTTACAACGGGATGATGCCCGATATTCGGTTTGGTCTCATCAATGTTGAAAAAGACATTAAGGCAATTTAAAGGAAACGGATTTACCGATTATACACACCGACCAGGACTGCCTTTATGGACGTGCCCGTTGGCGTAAGATGTTGATACGAGATAACGGTTCGCCTTTTATTTATGCCATCTAGAACATGAGCCGACGGGGGAGACGGTTATGATAATGCGGTGATAAAGCGTTTTTTCAGCACGTTGATTACCGTCAGTTTAAGGACATTGATGAATCAGAATGGACGATACATGGCTATATTCGTTATTATACCCAGGAGCAAATTAAGCTCGGGTTAGACGATTTGGACCCTGCGCAGTACAGAGCTCAATATTTAAATTAGATTTAGTTATCTGTCCAACTTTTAGGGCGCAGATCACTTTTTTAATCTGATTTTAAAGTGCAGTTTTCTTATTTAAAAATATTAGATTTAGAATGTATAAAGACAATTTACAATGAAATAATGGCAGGGGCGGAGAGGCTCGAACTCCCAACACCCGGTTTTGGAGACCGGTGCTCTACCAATTGAACTACGCCCCTACTAATATGTATAACCTGAAAAGATTATAAAAGTTGGCGGAATGGACGGGACTCGAACCCGCGACCCCCTGCGTGACAGGCAGGTATTCTAACCAGCTGAACTACCACTCCAGAATGAGAATTAGTAGTGACCTACTCTCACATGGGGATACCCCACACTACCATTGGCGTAACAGCATTTCACTTCTGAGTTCGGTATGGATTCAGGTGGATCTACTGCACTATGACTACTAAAATTTTTATTACTTTAGTTTACTAACAAGACTGAATAAACTAAAGTAATAAATTTGGCGGTGACCTACTCTCACATGGGGATACCCCACACTACCATCGGCATTACGGCATTTCACTTCTGAGTTCGGTA
>NZ_NRDF01000014.1 GCF_003130205.1 Aggregatibacter actinomycetemcomitans | reverse complement strand
AAAACTTTTTACCAACCACAAGTTTGTTTAGCTTAGTGAAAAAACATTTGACTTTGGGGCTGGGAGACAGTATCTACTTGTTGGATGACGCTGAGATAAGTGGAGCCGGTGCTGGCGTTGTGGTCGCTTAAGTCGCTAATGGCGAGGGTGTTGACGGCGGTGAAAATAATCGACATGGAGCAACCGTACCACGCCAGAATCAGCACCAACAGCCAAATCGGGCTTTGCTGATCTAAGAGGCTCATGGCAGCAATGGCGAAAGTCATGGAAAGTGCGGTCAAAATTAACGTCGTTTTGTAGCCGAAGCGCGACAGAATTTTTCCGGCGAAGGATTTGGTCAACACCGAACTCACAGCGATCGGCGCGAGCAGCCAACCGGCAACATCGGCGCCATAATTAAACACCACCTGCAACATGAGTGGCATTAAAAACGGAATGCCGGAACCGCTCAAGCGAATGAACAGATTGGCAACGATGCCTACCCGAAAGGTGCGAACCGCAAATATATTGAGTGACAATAAGGGATATTGCGCCCGTCGGGCATAAACATAATAAATGGAAAAACAACCTATTCCAGCAGCCAGAATCAAAGCGGTCATCCATGGGCTGACACGATCTTCGGACAATAAATCCAACCCGAGGGTCAAGCCCGCCAAGCCGCCAGCAAATAGCACGAACCCCCGCAAATCCAGTTTACCGATATTGTCCGTGCTGTTCGGCATATGTCGTCCGGCAAACCAAATGCCGAGCAAACCGATAGGAATGTTAATCAAGAAAATCCAATGCCATGTGGCGTGCGTCACCAGCCAACCGCCCACAATCGGTCCCAACACCGGGCCAATAAGCCCCGCCATCGCCATGGCGTTCCACGCGGCAACCAGTTGGGTTTTCGGCACGTTGCGAATAATCGCCAAACGCGCCACCGGCATCATCAACGCGCCGCCCAGCCCCTGCAACACACGGGACCAAATCAGCGCATTTAACGAATTGGAGGCGGCACAAGCCACGGAACCGAGTACAAAAATCGCCACCGCCACCCGAAACACATTGAGCGTGCCGTATTTATCCGCAATCCAGCCGGTGAGCGGAATAAACAAGGCAACGGTGAGGGAATAACTGATGATCGTCATTTGCATTTCCAGCGGCGATTCATGCAAATCGGCGGAAATGGCGGGCAGCGCGGTGTTCAAAATGGTGGCATCAAGGGATTGCATAAACAATGCCATGGCGGCAATTAGGGCTAAATTACGGTAATGTTGGCGCTCACTCATCGGATTTTCTCATTCTGCGGAGGCAAAAAACACCATTATTTTTCACCGCACTTTTGCGCCTTCCGTGGTAAGGAAGGTATCGTTGATTAATTTTGCCCCGTATTCTACATGATTCGCGCCGATTGCATGCAATTTAATCCGATTTTATTGTGCCAACGACAAATCGGATGATTGTTTTTTCACACAACGGCATTACGGACACACTAAAGTGCGGTGCTTTTTCTTCGTGTTTTTTATAAAAATGTGATCCTGATCACATAAAATCTACTAAAAAGCACCTAGCTTAAACGAATGAGTTGCCGGTTTTTAGGTAGAATGGTAAACGGTATAATTATCTTCAAGGAGACCAAATGACCATCGCAATTATTATCGCAACACATGGAGTCGCGGCGGAGCAACTGTTAAAAACCACAGAAATGCTCATCGGCGAACAGGAAAATGTGGCGACCATTGATTTTGTGCCCGGTGAAAACGCTGAGACTATCATGGAAAAATATCAGGCGAAACTCAGCGGCGATCTTGCCCACTGTGACCAAGTGCTGTTTTTGGTGGATACCTGGGGCGGTAGTCCGTTTAATGCGGCGAACCGCGTGTCGGAAGGCAAAGACAACATGGATATCGTCACCGGTGTGAACGTGCCGATGCTGGTGGAAGCCTTCATGGCGCGGGATGATGGTCCAAGTTTGGATGAATTGGTGGCAATCGCCTTGGAAACCGGTCGTACCGGCGTACGTGCGCTGCGTTATCAGGAACAGGAAACCGAACCGACTGTGCCGACAGCGGCAGCTCCGGCACAACCCGCCGCGCCTCAAGCAGAACCGCAACCTGCGGTGGTCACACCGAATCAGGAAGGGCATTTGGAAATCGGTTTGGCACGTATTGACGACCGCTTGATTCACGGGCAAGTGGCAACCCGTTGGACGAAAGAAAGCCGCGTATCGCGTATTGTGGTCGTGAGCGATGAGGTGGCGAAAGACACCGTGCGCGCTACCATGCTGAAAAGCGTTGCACCGCCCGGGGTCACCGCCCATGTGGTAAATGTGGACAAAATGGTGCGGGTTTACAACAACCCGGAATATGCCGGCGAGCGCATGATGTTGCTATTTACCAATCCGACGGACGTATTGCGCCTTTCCGACGCGGGCATCGATTTTAAATCCATCAACGTGGGCGGCATGGCGTATCGCGACGGTAAAAAAATGATTACCAGTGCGGTGTCCGTGGACGACAAAGATATTGCCGCATTTAAAGCCCTCGATGCCAAAAATATTGAACTAGATGTACGTAAAGTTTCAAATGACAGCCGCCAGTACATGATGGATTTATTAAAGAAAAATAACTTACTTTAAAGGAAATAATTATGGAAATTACCACTTTACAAATTATTCTGGTGTTTCTGGTCGCCTGTATTTGCGGCGCAGGATCGATTCTTGACGAATGGCAAACACAACGCCCGTTAATTGCCTGTACCTTAGTCGGCTTAGCGTTGGGCGATATTAAAACCGGTATCATTATCGGCGGGACCTTGGAATTATTGGCGTTAGGCTGGATGAACATCGGCGCAGCGGTGGCGCCTGATGCGGCACTGGCTTCCGTGATTTCAACCATTTTGGTTATCGTCGGTAGACAAGAAATCTCTACCGGGATTGCGGTGGCGATTCCGCTTGCCGCCGCCGGTCAGGTGTTGACCTATATCGTGCGCGCCATCACCGTGGGTTTCCAGCATGCCGCGGATAAATCAGTGGAAGACGGCAGCCTGGCGCGTTTGGACTGGCTACATTGCAGCGCGCTAATGTTACAAGCCATGCGTATCGCCATTCCGGCGCTGATCGTCGCCTTAACCGCCGGTACTGATGAAGTTCAAAGAATGCTGAACGCCATTCCTGACGTAGTGACAACCGGGCTTAAAATCGCCGGTGGCTTCATCGCCGTAGTCGGTTACGCCATGGTCATCAACATGATGCGCGCAGGGCATTTAATGCCATTCTTCTACGCGGGCTTCGTCATCGCCGCTTATACCGAATTCAATCTGGTTGCCCTCGGTGTATTAGGCATCGTGATGGCGGTGTTATACATCCAAATGCAGCCAAAATATAACCAAAGCAAACAAGTCGTACAGGTAACAACTGCCGCCGGCAACGACCTGGATAACAGACTGGATTAATAAGGAGCGATAACATGACAACCGAAATAAGAAAAGTAACAAAAAGTGATTTGAATGCCGTCGTAATGCGCTCTAATCTGTTCCAAGGTTCATGGAACTTCGAACGCATGCAGGCGCTGGGCTTTGCCTATTCCATGGTGCCGGTAATTAAACGGCTATACCCGGTACAGGATTCGCAAGAACGCAAAGACGCCATTAAACGCCACCTGGAATTTTTCAACACCCAGCCTTTCGTCGGCGCCCCCGTATTAGGCGTGGCAATTGCCATGGAAGAACAGCGTGCCAATGGCAAACCGGTGGAAGATGCCGCCATCAACGGGATTAAAGTGGGTCTCATGGGTCCCCTTGCCGGTGTAGGTGACCCGATTTATTGGGGGACCGCACGCCCGGTTTTCGCCGCACTCGGCGCAGGCGTGGCATTAAATGGTAGCATTTTAGGGCCGATTCTGTTCTTCGTTTTATTTAACCTCGTGCGTCTCGCCACCCGTTACTACGGCGTAATTTACGGCTACCGTAAAGGGTTGGACGTGGTCAGCGACATGAGCGGCGGCTTATTGCAAAAACTTACCGAAGGCGCGTCAATCCTCGGTTTGTTCATCATGGGCGCCCTGGTGCAAAAATGGACCAGTATTAACGTACCGTTAGTAGTTTCCACCATCACAAAACAAAACGGCACTGTTGAGGTCACCACCGTACAAAGCATCTTAGACAGTCTCATGCCGGGCTTACTGGCGTTGTTGCTCACCTTCGCCTGTATGTGGCTGTTGCGCAATCGGGTAAACGCCCTATGGATTATCGTCGGCTTCTTCGTCATCGGCATCTTCGGCGCCTGGACAGGCACCCTGGCGTAATTGATCAACAAATTAGAGGAACATAAAATCCGCGCTGAATTCGTTTAAATAACGCGCGGGTTTTTATTTGATAAAAGAAAGGTGCGGTGGTTTTTTCCAGTGTTTTTCACATTGAAAAACGCTCTGAAAATAGACCGCACTTTATCATCTCTTCTTTCTACTCAGACGAGAGTTTTATTGCTACTTTTCCCCAAACCTCAACATCTGCAACTTCTCCCCAATTTCCCGCTCCAATTCGACAGACTCCGCAAAAAGCCGGTCCAAATCAGCGGAAAACGCCGCCATTTTCTGCTCGAACTCATCGGCGGAAATATCCACATAATCGATTTTCACCTCGAAATACTGCCCTGCCGAGAGGCTGTAGTTTTTCGCTTGGATTTCATCGTAGCCTACTGCCACGCTGAAATCTTCCACTGCCTGCTTGTCCGTACGTTTGGCAGATTTTTTGTTCTTCTTCGCGGGAAAGTACGGTTTTTTGGTTTTTGCCGTCTTTGATTTTTTCGCCCAAGCCCGACGCGTCGATTAAGACCACTTTGTCTTTATTGGTTTTGTCGATAAACAGGATGGAAACATTGGTTCCCGTGGTGGCGAAAATATTGGAAGGCATGAACACCACGCCGGCGAGCATTTTATTGTCCACCAGATATTCGCGGATTTTTCTGTCTATGCCCGATTGGGCGGTAATAAAGCCCGTCGGCAATACAATCGCCGCCTTGCCGTTTTCTTTCAGGCTGAACAGGATATGTTGGATAAAAAGCTGGTAGATTTCTATCTTATCCGTATCTTTCGCCTTGATTTTCGGAATCCCCGCAAAAAAACGTTCGCGGTTTTCCGCGCTGTCCAATTGGTCGCGGAAATCGCTGAAATCCAATTTAAACGGCGGATTGGAAACGATGAAATCGAATTTTTTCAGACGACCTGTTTTGTCCTTGTGGTAGGGCGACAAAATCGTATTGCCCTGAATCACATTGTTCAGCGAATGCACCAGATTGTTCAAAATCAGATTCAGGCGCAACAGGTTGGACGATTTTTGCGAAATATCCTGCGTATAAATCATACATTTGTCTTCGCCGATGGCGTGCGCCACGTTCATCAGCAATGTTCCCGAACCCGCCGACGGATCGTACACGTCCACGCTGCATCTGACCGCGCAACACCTGCGGCACCAGAATATCCCCCATAATCCGTGCCACTGCGTGCGGCGTGTAATATTCGGCATATTTGCCGCCCGAATTGCTGTTGTAGTCTTTAATCAGGTATTCGAAAATCGTGGCAAAAAAATCGAATTTTTGCGCAAAAATTGTCTCGAAGCTGAAATCCGCCAATTTGGAAATCAGCGCACGGCAAAAATCGTCGCGGCGGTTTTCATCGGCGATATATTGGCCGATGCGCTCGAACAGCACGATTTTCGCCCCGCCCTCGGTTTTCACCGCGAATACCTCTGCATTATGCGCGGCAATGTCGATTAAGGTATCGTCGAACAATTTGGCAAAATCCGCATCGTTTTGCCTTTGCGACAGATAGCGGATGGAATGCTCTGGCTTCAATACCGCCGTTTTGCTCTGAATCTCCATATCGACGAATTCCATCGGCTCGCCGGGCTTTTCTTCGAGGATTTTTTTGACTTCGAAATCGTATTTGTCGTTTAAGAATTTATACAGAAAAGCCTGACTGATGATTTTGAACTCGTTGCCGTCGTTGCCCAAGCCGTAGTGGGCACAGATGGTTTTCAGGCTGTCGATTAAGGTTTTGGTTTGTTCGGTGAAATACAGTTCGGTCATTTTTTTGGTTCGTTTGTTTTTTATTTCGGTTTTAGCTTCACATGGCGGACTGAAAAGCGCGGTCGGATTTGGAAGCCCCAGGCCGGGCATTAATGCCCGAACTACTCTTCCGCCACGGAAACCTGCCCGTTCATCAGCATGGGCAGCAGGAAATCGCGCAATTGGGTCAGGTGGTGGTTTTGTTTTTGCATTATTAGAATTTTTTGAAAAATAGGCTCAATAATTTCTTCCAATCTTTCTAATAGACTATTAGATGGAATACAAATATATGCTTGTTTTAAATGGTCTTGGGTAATATGTCCCATTGTTGTTTTTCTTAAATCAGCTATCATTTTAAAATGTTTTAAGTAATTCAATAATTCAAAATAATAGAAGTATTTTGGGTATACCGCAGAAGTTACTTTGAAAATATGCTGATTTAGCGCACCTTTACCTTGCGACCAAATTTTAATTTCCAAAGTTGCAGACCAAGAAAATAAAATATCTCCGTCATCAATAATTGCTTCTTTTGGGATGTCTGTGCTTGCTCTTTCAGTATTTGAAGAAATACCTTCATTCATTTCTCTGATTTTAATAACTGAAAAAAAATCAGAAAATTCATTCTCAGGGCGATATTTTTGTAAAGCTAATCCATTAAAATATTTTGCTATTTTCCATAAACTCTTCACCTCCCACCCCTTCGGAATCTCCCGTTTCAGGGTTTCGTCAAAGACCATTTCGCCGCCGGAGGATTTGTAGGGTTTGCCGTTCGCGTCGGGGAAGTCGAACTGCACGAACCAGTAGTCGTACAGGGTTTTCGCCATCTCTTCCAAGCGCGCGTTGATTTGTTTGTTCAGGGCGATTTTTTTGTCCAAGGCGGAGAGGACGGCGACGATCGATTGTTGGGTTTTGAGGTCGGTGAACGCTCTGATTTTTAACGGATGCAGATGATTTCGGTTCATGGTTGGAACACCAGAACCAGTTTTATATTCATTTAATTTTAAATTTTTCAATAGGTAATAAATATATTGGACGTTATTACCCTTAAAATCTTTTACATACAATGCTGTATTATGCGGAAAAAAGTTTTTTGTTATTAAATGCGGAATACCGACTGTTCCACTTCTCCCAATCGTGATTCCAGGTGCTTTAACTTTATATTCATTGTGATAACCCAAAATTCCGTTGGAAGATTGAACAGGATATTCGCCTTTTACAAAAGCATCTTTTGGTAAATCATATCCACGTTGGAACTCTACCAAATCACCTAAAATACAATCTTGTAATTCATTCATAAAATTTTATTTCTCTTCAAAGATCATCTGAAAATATTCTCAATATCCAACCGCACTTTTTCAGGATACCTACCATATTGATACTCTGTTATTTTTTCAGGTTCGGCAATATAACGTTCGCCTTTGCCTTGCAGCAGTTGTAACCCTAAAGTTTACAACTGAACCGCCCTATATCTGCCGCCCGCCCTCTTGCAAGTATTCGCGCACCAGCAGGCGGTTGATGGCTTGGATGTCTGCAGGTTGGACGGGGAATTTTTGTTCTGTCCGAAAGCGTTTCAGTACAATGCCCTGCATTTGTTTTTCAAAGTAGGTTTGGTTGTCCAATATCTGTTCCATATCCAGCACTTTTTGGTCGGCATCAGTTTTTACGCCGTTGAGCGCGTCGAAGACTTTTTGTTTGTCGCCGTAGAGGGCAGGGTTTTCCAGCAGGCGTTTGTGGATGCGGGCGTATTTGGCGTCGCCGTGGTATTTGTGCCGCAGTAGGTCGTTTTTGCGGTTGAGCTCTTTGATTTTGGCATAGACGGTTTCGAGTATGCCGATGTTGGTTTTCATGTCGTCTTGTCCGACTTCGGCGAGGTTCTTTTTCTTGAAGATGCGTTCCAGTTCTTCGCGCAGGCTGATGAATTCGGGGTCTACTTGGTCGAAGTTGCCCGCCAGCCCTTCGCGGACTTTGCGCATGATATCTTTTAAATCGTCGGCGAGTTTAAGCTCGGCTTAGCCGGTTTTGACGAAGTGGAACCAGATGTCTTCCAGGGCTTCGTTGAGCAGGTGTGCGGTGTCGCCCTGTTGTAGTTTTTCGAAAAGGTTCAGGGTGTCGATGCGGGCGGCGGTTTCGCGGTATAGGAGGTTGAGTTTGTCGAAATCGAGATGCTCTAGAAATTCATAGTCGCCTTGCAGGCGCAGGATGTTATACAGCTCTTTGGCGGTTTGCAGGGCTTTTTTGAGGGCGAGCAACTGGGTTTTGTCTTTTATTTGGTTGATTTGGCTGAAAAAGACCTCGGCGTTTTCAGTGTCGAAGTCAAACAGAGCGGCTTTGATGTTGGCGATTTCCTGTTCGATTTCTTCGGCGGTTTTGAAAAGTTGGCTGTAGCTGCCGATTTCGTCGCCCAACTCGTTGGTCAGCTCGTCCCAATAGGCGCGGTTGGTTTTGTCGAATTCGCTTTGGATGTCGGCAAAATCGACGACGTAGCCGTAGCGGTAGTTTTTGTAGGTGCGGTTGACGCGGGTGAGGGTCTGTAAAAGGTTGTGGGCTTTGATGAGTCTGCCCAAGTAGAGTTTTTTCAGGCGCGGAGCATCAAAGCCGGTCAGCAGCATGTTGTACACGAAAAGAAGGTCTGTTTTGCCGGCTTTGAAGTCTTTGACCCATTGGTCGCGCTCGTCTTTGCTGCCGACATCGTGCAGTATCAGGGTGGCGGTGAATTTGTGGTCCGAGGTCGTCTGAAAATGGGCGTACATCTGCCGCGCCTGCTCTGCGCTGTCGCAGATAATCATGGCGCCCGTGCTGTCGTCTTGGTTGGTTTTGCGGAATTTGACGAAGTCGTCGAGGATGTAGTCGAGCATCGGGCGAACGAAGTGCGGATGGGCGTAGATGACTTTGCGCTCAAAGCTGCCTTTTTCGATTTCAAGCTGCGCCAATGTTGCCTGCAATTGGGCTTTGTACCGGCAGCTGATGGCTTCGCGGATGAGGCGCAGGGTGTAGCCGTCGGCGATGGAGGCGTTGTAATAGTATTTGTGGATGTAGTCGCCGAAGAGTTCGCGGGTGTTGACGCTGCCTGCAGTTACGCCGATAAGCGGCGTGCCGGTCAGCCCGATTTTGACGGCGTTTACGTCGGACTGGTTGAGGTTGGCTAAAAATGAGCCTTTGGGATTGTAGCTGCGGTGTACTTCGTCGAGGAAATAGACGCGCTGGATGGCGAGGTTGTAGTCGTTTTTAGCGACGACGTCGGGGTCGTCTTTGAATTTTTGGATGTTGACGACGGTGATTTCCGCTTTGCCGGAATGGTTGTGCAGGGTTTGGGCGGATTTGATGTCGGCGGCGAAGGCTTCGCGGCTGTCGATGGTGTGGACGACGAGGTCGCGGGCGGTAAATTCCTGCTGCGCCTGTTTCAAGAGGTCGATCCTGTCCACGATGAAATAGAATTTGGGCACGATGCCCTGTTTGGCGTAATGGCGGGTCAGATAGCGGGTGCTGTAGTAGGCAAGCGCGGTTTTGCCGGAGCCTTGTGTGTGCCAGATGACGCCTTTTCTGCCGCCGTTGGTCAGGTGTTTTTCAGTGGCGTAGGCGGCGAAAAGCTGCGGATAGCGCATGATGTGTTTTTGTATGCCGTTTTGTGTTTCGACGTATGCCAAGCCGTATTGCAGGAGAAAGGCGAGGCGGTCGCGGCACAGCAGAGAGGTCAGGATGCGGTTGGTTGGTGTGTCGGGAGATTTGTTGCTGACAAATTCGGGACTGTGTTTGATGACAGACAGGTTGTTGTCTTGCAGGACGGTGTTTGCAAGGTCGTCTGAAAGGGTGTCTAAAAGCTCGGCAAGGTTGAGTTTGTGTTCTTCGCGGAAGTAGTTGAACGCGGGGCTGCCGTAGGCGGATGAGGCGTAAAACGCGCCCTGCGCCGGCTCGGTTGCGCCGTCGTCGTATTCCATGTTGTTGGAAAAAACCATGAATTAGGTGATGTTGATAAAGCGGCGGAACTTGGGATTTTGCGCGCGCTTTGCCATCCGCTCGCGTTCTGCGCCGATGCCGCCTTTGTTGTTGGGCTTTTTGACTTCGACAAAGATCAGCGGCATACCGTTTACCAGCAGGGTAATGTCGGGGCGGAATTCTTCGTCGCCGTTGATGCAGGGCAGTTCGGTTACGACGTGAAAACGGTTGTTGTCGAAATTTTGGAAATCGATCAGCTTGATGCCGGAGCGGCTTATGAGGCGTTCGTAAAATTGTTGCCCCAAGTCTTCGTTGTCCAGCTCGATGGTGATGTCGGTCAGCAGGCGGCGTGTGTCATCCGGCGATAGGTTGGGATTGATGCGGCACAGGCTCTCGGTGAAGATGTCGGGAAAGATATTGGTCTGCTTGTCCCATGTTACGGTTTTTAGCGAAAGATAGCGGTAGCCCAGCCGCATCAGGTGCAGTACGGTGGGGATTTTTACACGGGAGTTTTCGTTGTGGGTTTGGGACATAGTTTTTCCTGACTGATTACCTTTTTGTTGGCTATTATATAATATTTTTACACAGGCGAAATCATCTATACCTTATCGATCTTTCAGACAACTTTGTTTTAAAAAAGTACAGAGGGAAATTTTAACCACTTCGAAAATCAGAAATAATCAAAAAACCCACCGCACTTTATGGGCAAAACGGCGCAATGCCTTCATAAAACTACGGGACAAGCGTTTAAAATCTGCTATACTGCCCGCCGAGTTTTTACTCAGTTTCCTGATAAAATTTAACCGCTCGCTATTTTTAGCTCCGGAGGACAATAAATTGAAAAATTTGTTTGCAAAAACATTAAAATCCCTTTGTTTAGCCCTAACTTTCCTTTCCACCACCACTTTTGCGCAAGAAAAACTTTACGTTTATAACTGGACCGACTACGTTCCTTCCAATCTCATTGCCGAATTTACTAAAGAGACCGGCATTGAAGTGATTTATTCTACCTTTGAAAGCAACGAGGAAATGTACGCCAAACTTAAACTGATTTCCGACAATGCCGGTTATGACTTGGTTTTCCCGTCCAGCTATTATGTGAACAAAATGGCGCAAGACGGTATGCTGCAAAAATTGGATCATGGCAAGTTAAGCAATTTCAAACAAATTCCGGACAATTTATTGCACAAAGATTTCGACCCGAATAACGACTATTCCCTGCCCTATGTGTACGGTTTAACCGGTATCGCTGTGAACTCGGAAGATATTGACGTCAACAAAATCATCAGCTGGTCAGATTTGTGGAACCCGGAATACAAAGGCAAAGTATTGCTCACTAGTGATGCGCGCGAAGTGTTTCATGTGGCGTTATTGTTAGACGGAAAATCACCGAACACCACCAACGAAGACGAAATCAAAGCCGCTTACGAACGGTTGGAAAAATTATTGCCGAACGTCGCCGTGTTTAACTCCGACTCGCCGGAAGTACCTTATGTGCAGGGCGAAGTGGCGCTGGGCATGATTTGGAACGGTTCCGCCTATATGGCACACCGTGAGAACGAAAATATTCAATTTGTTTATCCGAAAGAAGGCGCCATTTTCTGGATGGATAACTATGCCATTCCGAAAAGCGCGAAAAATGTCGAAAACGCCTATAAATTCATCGACTTCCTGCTACGTCCGGAAAACGCCAAAGTGGTTCTGGAGCGCTTGGGTTATTCCATGCCGAACAACGGCGTAAAACCATTAATCTCGCCGGAAATGGCAAACAACCCGACCTTATTCCCGCCGGAAGAGCAGGTGGAAAAAGGCATTATTCAAGGCGATGTGGGCAACGCCATTGATATTTATGAAAAATATTGGAATAAGTTGAAAACGAATTAATTAGGGATAGTAAAAAAGTGCGGTGGTTTTTCACCGCACTTTTTATTTTTTATGATTACTAATAAAATCAGCGTTTAGATTTCATTAATTGTTCTGTCAGTTCATAAGCACGAAGTTTTGCCAATTCTTTAGAAAGTTTGGACATTAACACTTCGTAATCCGCATCGTGGTGGTGCTGACGAATGTTTTCTTCGGCACGTTTCTTCGCAGCAAGAATGCGTTCGCTGTCAAGTTCTTGACCTCGAATGGCGATATCCGCAAGGACGGTAACCACAGTCGGTTGCACTTCTAAGAAACCACCGGAAACATAGATAACTTCTTCGCTATCATTTTCCAACGTCAGCTTAACAATACCCGGCTTAATCGCCGTTAGTAACGGGGCGTGGCCCGGTAAAACACCGAGCTCGCCTTCAATACCGGTCGCTTGAACGCTTTTCACGTTGCCGGAAAAGATTTGTTGTTCTGCACTTACCACTGTTAAATTAAATGTTGCCATGTTTTTCTCCTTCAAGTTTGATATGCATCAGCTTGAAGTGATTACATATTTTTGGCCTTTTCTAGCGCTTCGTCGATGGAACCGACCATGTAGAACGCCTGTTCCGGAATATGGTCGTACTCACCGCTTAAAATACCTTTAAAGCCGCGAATAGTTTCTTTTAACGGAACATATTTACCCGGTGAACCTGTAAATACTTCAGCAACAAAGAATGGTTGTGATAAGAAACGTTCGATTTTACGCGCGCGCGCTACCACTAATTTATCTTCTTCGGATAATTCGTCCATGCCAAGAATCGCGATGATGTCTTTCAATTCTTTGTAACGTTGTAAGATACCTTGTACGCCACGAGCGACATTATAGTGTTCTTGACCGACAACCAACGGATCCAATTGACGGGATGTAGAGTCTAACGGGTCAACCGCAGGATAAATACCCAAAGATGCAATTTGACGGCTCAATACGACGGTGGAGTCTAAGTGTGCGAAGGTAGTTGCCGGAGACGGGTCGGTTAAGTCATCCGCAGGAACGTAAACCGCTTGTACGGAGGTGATGGAACCGGTTTTGGTTGAAGTGATACGTTCTTGTAACACACCCATTTCTTCCGCAAGGGTCGGTTGATAACCCACCGCTGACGGCATACGACCTAAAAGAGCGGATACTTCGGTACCAGCAAGGGTATAACGATAGATGTTATCCACGAAGAACAATACGTCGCGACCTTCGTCACGGAATTTTTCCGCCATGGTTAAACCGGTTAAAGCAACACGTAAACGGTTACCCGGCGGCTCATTCATTTGACCGTAAACCAGAGATACCTTATCCAATACGTTGGAATCTTTCATTTCGTGGTAGAAGTCATTACCTTCACGGGTACGTTCACCTACACCGGCGAATACGGAATAACCGGAGTGCTCAATAGCAATATTACGGATTAATTCCATCATATTTACGGTCTTACCTACACCCGCACCACCGAACAAACCGACTTTACCCCCTTTTGCGAATGGGCAGATTAAGTCGATAACTTTAATACCGGTTTCTAATAATTCGGTACTGTTTGATTGTTCTTCGTAGCTTGGTGCCGAACGGTGGATTGACCAACGCTCTTCTTCACCGATTGGACCTTGTTCATCGATTGGTTCGCCCAATACGTTCATAATACGACCAAGGGTTTTTGTTCCTACCGGCACTTGAATCGGGTCATTGGTATTTTCTACTTTTAAACTGCGTTTTAAGCCATCGGAGGCACCCAGTGCGATACAACGCACCACACCACCACCTAATTGTTGTTGAACTTCAAGGGTTAAGCCTGTTTCAACTTTTAATGCATCATAAACTTTTGGTACTGCATCTTGTGGAAATTCGACGTCAATCACCGCACCGATGATTTGTACAATTTTACCTGTCGCCATTACCGTTCCTCTTCTATTAAATCGCTGCCGCGCCGGCAACAATTTCATTTAATTCATTTGTGATACTTGCTTGACGAGCTTTGTTATACACCAACCGCAAATCATTAATTAAATTACCTGCGTTATCCGTTGCTGCTTTCATCGCTACCATTCGAGCCGCTTGTTCTGAAGCTAAATTATCTACAACCGCTTGATAAACCTGAGATTCTAAATAACGAACTAAAAGACTGTCTAATAGTACCTTCGGATCAGGTTCGTAAATATAATCCCATGCCTGTTGTCTTTCGCTTAAGTGATCGTTTTCCATTTCCGGTAAAGGAACTAATTGTTGTACAACCGGTTTTTGCGACATCGTATTAATGAATTTATTGTATGCAATATAAATGGCATCAATTTCACCATTACGATAGGCATCAAACATGGCATTCGCCACACCAATTAATTCTTCCAAAGCCGGGTTATCACCCAAACCGGAAAGTTGCCCTTTTACATTAAAACCAAGAGAACGGAAAAAACTAATCCCTTTAGAACCGATTAAACCAAGTTCGGTAGCGGCATTCTGTGCTTTCCAAGCCTTAATTTGGTTAAGCGTGGCTTTAAACAAATTAACGTTTAAACCACCGCACATTCCACGATCGGTAGAAATAACCAAAATGCCGACTTTTTTCACTTCGCGTTCCACTAAGAACGGGTGTTTGTAACCGATACTGGCTTTAGACACATGACTGATAACATTACGGATAGTTTCAGAATACGGACGAGATGCCGCCATACGGTCCTGCGTTTTACGCATTTTCGAGGTTGCAACCATTTCCATTGCCTTGGTTATTTTCTGCGTACTTTGTACGCTGGCAATTTTGGTTTTTATCTCTTTTGCACCTGCCATCTTGTTTCTCCGTTACTACCAAGCACTGTTAGCTTTGAAACTATCTAAAATACCTTTTAACGTATCTTTGATTTCGTCATTATAGTTACCGGTTTTGGTCAGTTCTTGCATAAACTCGGCATAATTACGATTTGCATAATCTAAAAGTGCGGTCTCAAAACTTGCAATTTTTGATAATTCCACATCGTCTAAATAACCGAACTCAACAGCAAATAACACAACGGCTTGTTCTGCAACGGAAAGTGGCGCAAATTGTTTTTGTTTTAGCAATTCGGTTACTTTTTCACCGTGAGAAAGTTGTTTACGGGTTGCATCATCAAGATCGGATGCAAACTGTGCAAACGCTGCCAATTCACGATATTGCGCAAGCGCGGTACGAATACCACCGGCTAATTTTTTGATAACTTTAGTTTGTGCCGAACCACCTACACGGGAAACCGAAATACCCGGGTTTACCGCAGGACGAATACCGGAGTTAAATAGGTTGGATTCCAAGAAAATCTGACCGTCGGTAATCGAAATGACGTTGGTTGGAACGAACGCGGAAACGTCACCCGCTTGTGTTTCGATAATCGGAAGTGCGGTTAAAGAACCGGTTTTACCTTTTACTTCGCCGTTAGTAAATTTTTCTACATATTCTTCATTTACACGGGAAGCACGCTCAAGTAAACGTGAGTGTAAATAGAATACATCACCCGGATAAGCTTCACGACCCGGCGGACGACGTAATAATAAGGAAATTTGACGGTAAGCAACCGCTTGTTTGGAAAGATCGTCGTAAACGATTAACGCATCTTCACCGCGATCACGGAAATATTCACCCATTGCACAACCGGCATAAGGGGCTAAATATTGTAATGCGGCAGATTCGGAAGCAGAAGCGGCAACCACGATAGTGTTGGCTAACGCGCCATGCTCTTCTAATTTACGCACCACGTTAGCAATAGTTGATGCTTTTTGACCGATTGCAACATAGATACATTTAATGCCGGAATTACGTTGGTTGATGATAGCATCGATAGCCAATGCGGTTTTACCGGTTTGACGGTCACCGATAATCAATTCACGTTGTCCACGACCGATTGGCACCATGGAGTCAACGGCTTTATAACCGGTTTGAACAGGTTGATCAACGGATTTACGTTCAATTACACCCGGTGCAATGACTTCAATTGGAGAAAAACCGTCATTTTCAATTTCACCTTTACCATCAATCGGTTGACCAAGCGTGTTTACCACACGGCCCAATAAACCACGACCTACCGGCACTTCAAGAATACGACCGGTACACTGTACTTCCATCCCTTCCGCAAGATCGGCGTAAGGACCCATTACCACTGCACCAACAGAATCTCTTTCTAAGTTTAATGCCATTGCGTAGCGATTTCCCGGTAATGCAATCATCTCACCTTGCATCACTTCACTTAAACCGTGAATACGGATGATACCATCACTGACTGAAACGATTGTTCCCGTATTACGCGCTTCGCTTTCTACATTAAACTGGGCAATGCGTTTTTTTATTAATTCACTAATTTCAGTTGAATTTAGTTGCATCTTCTAATCCTCTTATAATTGCAACTCATTTGCCAGACGGGTAAGTTGCCCGCGACTACTTCCGTCAATCACAAAATCATCTGTACGAATGATAACCCCGGCAATCAGTGAGTTATCAATGTTGCAATTTAACTTAATTTTACGGGCTAATTTTTTTTCCATTGCGGCAGCAATTTTTTCTTGTTGCGCGACACTTAATGGTTGAGCTGAGGTGACCTGAACTTCCGTAATTGCGTTATATTCCTCAACATAATGTTGGAATTCTTTGAATACTGCCGGAAAGACAGTTAAACGCTTATTTTCAGCCATTAACCGAATCAAATTTTGCCCATATTGATCTATTTGTTCACCACAAATTGCGATCACCGTATCCGCCAGTTTCTGTGCGGAAAAAGAGCTTGTTAAGAAATCTTTCATGGTGTCGTTTTCAACCACTTCAGCAAGAAAACCTAACATTTCTCCCCATTTTTCCACCGCACTTTTGTCAACCGAACGCTGTTCTACGGCAAAATCAAATGCTGCTTTAGCATAAGGGCGAGCTATGGTAGTTAATTCTGACATAAGCTCAACCTTCTTATAGTTCTGCAACTAATTTATCAATAATGTCATTGTTTGCCGCTTCATCAATAGAACGACCCACAATTTTTTCTGCACCGGCAACAGCCAAAGACGCCACTTTAATACGCAATTCTTCTTGAACACGTTTACGTTCGGCTTCCACTTCCGCATAGCCTTGTTCAATAATTTTCGCTTTAAGTTCTTCAGCTTCGTTTTTAACTTCGTCCAATACTTCGTTACGACGTTTGTTGGCAGCGTCCAAAATTTCCTGTGCCTGAATTTTGGCTTTAGAAATTTCTTGTTCAACAAGGGTTTTGGCATCTGCTTGTTCTTTTTTTGCCGCTTCCGCCGAAGCTAAAGCATTTGCAATTTGGCTTTGACGCGTTTCAATTGCCTTAATAATTGGCGGCCAAACAAATTTCATACAGAACCATACAAATAGAGCGAATGAAATGAGCTGACCAATTAATGTTGCATTTAAATTCACAACGTCCTCCTTAATCTGCTTGCTTCACGTTGATAAGCAAATAAGGTGATTATTGTAATAAACCGATGAATGGGTTTGCAAAAATGAAAAGTAAAGAAATACCAACTGCAATCATCGCAATCGCATCCAAAAGACCTGCCACGATAAACATTTTAGTTTGTAGGCTTGAAGCAAGTTCCGGCTGGCGGGCTGATGATTCTAAGAATTTACCGCCTAAGATAGCGAAGCCGATTGCCGTACCCAATGCAGCGAATGCAAGAAGGATAGATGCACCGATAATTGTAGCTGTAATTACAGTTTCCATAATGTTCTCCAATAGAAGTTAAGTTTTTAGCCCTAGAGCCGGTTAATAAAAAATTAATGTTCTGCTTTGTTATAAGCAATACTCAAATAAACCACTGTCAACATCATAAAGATGAATGCTTGTAACGTAATAACCAAAATATGGAAAATCGCCCAAGCAAGGTGTAATGGAATCCCTAATGCCGCAATCGCCATATTGGCGGAATACATAACGGCAATAAGAATAAAGATTAATTCGCCCGCATACATGTTACCGAACAAACGGAAACCGAGAGAAATCGGTTTAGCCAATAACGTCACCGTTTCAAGAATAAAGTTTACGGGAATAAACGCCCAGTGATTAAACGGATGCAAGGTATATTCCTTAACTAAACCGCCAGCACCCTTGGATTTTACCGTATAGAAAAGAATCAGGAAGAAGACACAGATAGACATCCCCAACGTGGCACTGATATCTGCCGTAGGAACGGCTCTTAAATAGTGAATACCGAATAAACCGGCAAGTTGCGGAAGGAAATCAACCGGAATTAAGTCGATGGCATTCATAATGAACACCCAACAGAAAATAGTCAGAGCAATCGGCGCAACCACATCGCGCGGGCCATGGAAATTTTCTTTAACGATGCCGTTAACCCAACCTACCAGGATTTCCACCAGACATTGCAATTTTCCCGGCACCCCCGGCGTTGCTTTTTTAGCAACCCGTCTGAAAATAAAAAGGAAAATAACGGCAGACAGAATAGAGAAAAATAAGGTATCAACGTGAATATTCCAGAAACCGTCTCCCGTTTTAAGGAAGAACAAGTGGTGACCGATATATTCTGAAGTTGTTTGTTCAGACATAGTTAACCCTTTGTAAAATAAAACTTAAGACCTGTTCAGCAAAAATGGGATGATATTATTTAGCATTAATGCTGTAAAAAAACCTGTAAAGAAAACAATAAAATATGTTACCGAAAGCCATTTAAACGAAAAAATAATCAATAAAATCGTCAACACAAATTTAATGGCTTCACCGCGATAAAGTGCGGTTAATTTTTTTGATAAATCCTGATTGCGATAAAAAACAACATACACAAAGATAGAAAAAGGTATGAACGCGGCAAAAAATCCTAAGCAGAAATCAACCGCACTTTGGGTATTGGCTAACAACGCAATAATAGAGCTCAAAACAAGACCGACGAAAAATTCAATGTAAATAGATTTTTTATATTTGGTTCGGGCTTGTGCTAAAACTCTGGACATAACTTTTTTAAACCTTAAAACGGAGCAATTATACCCTTGAAAAAATGAGATTCAACTCAAAAGCACTCAAAAAGTGGTAAATGAACTACAACAAAAGATAGTTAACAAAAATTTTACTTTTTAGTCAAAAGTATCAAATGTCGTTCACCGATAAGCGTTGGGACCTCAAGAGGAATCACATTTTCAATCTGAAATTGATCACTTAAATTTTGTACTTCTTCCTGCTGATAAATACCTTTTAACGCATAAAACATACCATCGGATTTGGGTAAATGCCGGCACCATTCGGTCATGTCTTTTAAAGAAGCGAAAGCACGACTTAATACGCTGTCGAATTTTTCTTCCGGTTGATATTCTTCCACACGGCTTAAAACCGGCGTAACGTTTGTTAGTCCCAACTCACGCACCGCATTACGAATAAAGCTGATACGCTTGCCCAGGCTATCCAACAACACAAACCGCTTATCGGGGTTAATGATCGCCAACGGCAAGCCGGGCAAGCCCGGACCGGTACCTACATCAATAAAACGATCTCCTTGTAAATAAGGGCTAACCACGAGGCTATCCAAAATATGTTTCACCAACATGTCTTGCGGATCGCGCACGGAGGTTAAATTATAGGCTTTATTCCATTTGTTTAATAAATTGACGAGATCGATCAACTGCTGTTTTTGTTGATCGCTTGGTTGAATCTTTGCTTGTGCAAGGAGGCTGTCTAATTTAGCTTTCATTGATGAGATACTCTTTTTAAGAATACCGCACATTCTACTTGAAAGTGCGGTCAGTATTCTATGCATTTTTCGCTTGTTGCTGCAAAATCCTGCTCAAATTGCTTTCCAGCCAATCCACCAATTCAAACATTTTACTTGACGCCTCCGAACCAAATTCCGTCAGCGTGTAATCCACCTGCGGCGGCACGGTATTATAGGATTTGCGAACTAACATACCGTCCGATTCCAATTCTTGTAAGGTCTTCGTCAGCATTCGCTCACTCACGCCGTCAATGGCGCGACGCAATTCGCTAAAACGTTTGGTACCGGAATGCAGACTCACCAATACCAACGCGCCCCAACGGCTGGTTAAATGCTGTAATATCTGCCGTGAAGGACAAGCTAAAGCCAAAACATTGCCACGTTCAAAAATATTTTCCATTTTTATTTCCTTAAAAATCAATTAATTATAAATAAATTTAAAAATTTTCCAAAACTTACGTTTATGTAAGTACTTCTCAAAAGTAAGTAATGTAATTATTATAGTTGCCATCGACTAATACGGTCAACCATCCCACTACCAGGAGGAAAACAACATGACAAACAAAATTATCGCCATTACAGGTGCAACAGGTCAATTCGGTGCCATCGCATTAGATTTATTAAAAGCAAAAAACGTCAACGTTATCGCCCTCGTGCGTTCCCCGGAAAAAATTTTAGGTGTGGAAGCACGCAAATTTGACTATTCAAAAGTGGAAGGTCAAGTGGAAGCATTGCAAGGCGTAGATACCTTAATTTTAGTATCAAGCAACGAAATTGGACAACGTTTCGCACAACACAATAATGTTATTGAATCAGCCAAAAAAGCAGGCGTGAAACGTATCATCTATATTAGTTTTATCAACGTTAACAAAGAAAATAATGTACGTTTATTATCAGATGAATACATACAAACCGAAGCCGCATTAAAAGCATCAGGTATTACTTACACCATTTTACGCAACGGCTGGTACACCGAAAACCACACCGCTTTTATTCCTGCAGCATTGGAAAATAACGCTTTCTACGGTTCGGCAAAAGAGGGACGTATTTCATCCGCCAGTCGTGCAGAACTTGCTGAAGCAGCGGTAAATGTGACATTAGGTGAAGGTTATGACAACCAAACTTACGAACTTGCCGGCTCAACCAGTTGGACATTAGCGGATTTAGCTGCAGAAATCAGTAAACAAACAGGCAAAGAGATTCCTTATGTCGATCTTCCTGCCGCAGATTATTCAGCGGCGCTTATAAAAGCAGGCTTGCCTGAAGATTTTGCAAGGTTAACTGCAGAATGTGATGTGGACGCATCAAATGGTGCATTATTTTCAGAGGATAAAACCCTTGAGAAATTACTTGGTCACCCAACCACAAAATTAGATGTGGCAGTGAAACAAGCACTACAACTTTTACCATAACAGGGTTTGATACTTAACCGAGGGTACTCACTATCCTCGGTTTTTAACCTTGGGCTGGCAAAAATGCGTGATAAGCTTAGCCAATCTCATCTCATCGCCCCGCACATTTACTTCTGATAAGGCAACATAACCCGATTAGCCATCAAAATTTGTGTTGCATGAGATCGGGTCAATTATTTATGAAAACGTCTGCTAAACCGACCGCACTTTTTTGTTTTTAGTGAAAGATTATTCCCCGCGCTTTAGCATCCCTTGTTTTTTCAAGTTCACTAAAATGATGGAAATTGCCGCCGGTGTGATGCCGGAAATTCGGCTTGCTTGACCAATAGACACCGGGCGATGTTGTTCTAGCTTCGCGCGCACTTCGTTTGATAAACCGGAAACTTTAGCATAATCAAACTGCGCCGGAATAGCCGTGTTTTCGTGGCGTTTTTGTTTTTCGATTTCTTCTTCTTGGTGCTCAATATAGCCTTGATATTTAATGGCAATTTCCACCTGTTCCACCGCTTCTTTATCTTCCATTGCCGGCTGATAAGGGGTGAGAGAAGTCAAAATTTCATAATTCATTTCCGGACGGCGCAATAAATCTTCGCCGTTAGCTTCGCGCACCAGTGGGCTGCCCAACACTTTATTCGCTTCTTCCAGATATTCCGAACGCGGGTGTAGCCAAATACTGCGTAAGCGTTGGCGTTCAAGCTCAATGTTTTCCATTTTTTGGTTAAAACGCGCCCAACGCGCCTCATCAATCAACCCAAGTTCATGGGCAATCGGCGTTAAACGAATATCGGCGTTATCTTCGCGTAGCAACAAGCGATATTCCGCACGGGAGGTAAACACGCGGTACGGTTCTTTGGTACCAAGGGTGCAGAGGTCGTCCACCAACACACCGATATAAGCCTGATCGCGACGCGGGAACCACGCGTCTTTTTCCTGCACATAAAGCCCGGCGTTAATTCCGGCGAGCAAACCTTGCGCCGCCGCTTCTTCATAACCGGTTGTGCCGTTAATTTGTCCAGCAAAGAATAACCCCTGAATGGATTTGGTTTCCAATGTCGGTTTTAAGTCACGTGGATCAAAATAATCGTATTCAATGGCATAGCCCGGTTTCACAATCCGTGCATTTTCCAAGCCTTTCATGGAATTGACAATGCCCATTTGCACATCAAACGGCAAACTGGTGGAAATACCGTTCGGGTAAATTTCGTTACTGGTTAAGCCTTCCGGTTCCAAATAGATCTGATGAGAATTGCGATCGGCAAAACGCATTACTTTATCTTCAATAGACGGACAATAACGCGGACCAATTCCTTCGATCACGCCTGTGTACATTGGGCTGCGATCCAAATTATTGCGGATCACCTCATGGGTTTTTTCGTTGGTATGGGTAATAAAACACGGAATTTGGCGGGGATGTTGATCGACCGATCCCATGAACGAAAATACCGGCAATTGCACATCGCCATGTTGTTCGGCAAGCACGGAAAAATCAATGGTACGTGCGTCAATACGTGGCGGCGTACCGGTTTTTAAGCGATCCACCCGTAAATTGAGATCACGCAAACGCTGTGCCAATATCACGGAAGCCGGATCACCTGCACGCCCGCCGGTATAATTTTCCAAACCAATATGGATCTTACCGGCGAGAAAAGTGCCAGCAGTGAGAATTACGGCTTTGGCATGAAATTTCAGCCCCATTTTGGTCACTACGCCCGTAGTACGATCTTGTTCAATTAAAATATCCGTGGCTTCTTGTTGAAAAATATCCAAATTCTGTTGATTTTCAAGGGCGATACGCACCGCTTGGCGATATAACACACGGTCTGCCTGTGCACGTGTTGCACGCACCGCCGGGCCTTTACTGCTGTTTAAGGTACGAAATTGAATACCCGCCTTATCCGCCGCGGTTGCCATTAAACCGCCCATGGCATCAATTTCTTTGACCAAATGCCCTTTGCCGATCCCGCCAATCGCCGGATTACAGGACATTTGCCCTAAGGTATCCACATTATGCGTAAGCAACAGGGTTTTTAACCCCATGCGTGCAGGTGCCAATGCGGCTTCGGTTCCTGCATGGCCGCCACCGATCACGATGACATCATAGGTTTCTGTATAAAACATCATTATTTTTTTATCTCTTACATTCTGTGACGGATCCTCTGATCCTTTTAAAAATTGGTTGCTATTCTACTGAAAATCCTGTGAGGATAAAAGGTCAGTTTGTGGGGAACGGAAGACGGGATCCGACGTTAATAAATAATAAGATCTTTATCTATATATAAAGTTTATTATTACTATAATTAGGATCGACGAAAACCTTGGATAAGATCTTTTTTATGTGGTAAATGAAAGAGATGGATCATGTTACAAGTTGTTAAGATCTTACCGATCCACCCTCAAATTTCTTGTGGGTAACTTTGTTATTTATCCACAGTTAGATCTTTTGTAAAATTTATTCATGTTATAAAAACAGATTTTTCACAATTTTATGTGAAGTTATCCACAAGAGTTTTGAGAAAATGATTGATTTTATTTTGAGCAAAAAGATTAAAGATGTTGCACAAAGTTAGGTAGCCAGTCTTCCGCACATTGTTCCTGATCGGCTTCCGTTAAGACATCAATACGCAAAGCGTCGGTAATTTTGACCGCGCTTTTTGTCAGCAAAGTCTGCTCTACTGTATCCACCGCAAAACAGAAGGTATCGTAATCGGAGTTGCCCAAGCCAATGACGGCAAATCGTAAACCCGAAAGATCCGCATCACCGGTCTTGAGTTCGTCAAATAGCGGTTTTAGGTTATCCGGCAATTCGCCAGCGCCGTGGGTGGAGGTGACCACCAACCACAGTTTTTCATTAATGACTTCGTCTAAAGAGGGTCCGTGCAGAAGTGCGGTGCTGAAACCCTGTTGTTGTAATACGCTTTCCAAGTGTTCGGCAACATATTCGGCGCCACCTAATGTGCTGCCGGTAATTAAGCAAATTTTAGGCTGCATTTTCTCTCCTAAAAAAGAAGGCTTAGATAAACTAAACCCTTGTTTAAAAATAAATAGTTAGATGCTGTCGGTGATACCTAAAAGCGAACGTAAACGTTCTTGAATATTTTGGTGTTCGCCTCTTAATTGTTCGTTTTCACCGCGTAGTGCATCATTTTCTTGTTGTGCTCTGCCATTTTTTTCTCTTAATTCATCCACTTCCAATTGAAGCAACTGAATGGTTTCGACAGCTTGTTTAATCTTGTTTTCTAACTGGTCTAGAATTTCTAGTGACATAGTAATTTCCTCTAAAACAAATGGATGTAAAGTGGCCATATTCTACCTTACTTAATCGTCTTTTTTAAAGAAAAGAATCGCATTATCTGCTAATTAATTCTTTTCGCTAAAATTTTCTCTTAAATTTTAGTATGCAATCGTTTGCTTAGTGCTAAAATAAGCCGATTTCACATTTTTGATTTTAAGGGATAGATCATGAACAGAGCATTAGCCATTGAATTTTCAAGAGTTACGGAAGTTGCCGCGTTAGCCGGTTTTGCTTGGTTGGGACGCGGAGATAAAAATGCGGCGGACGATGCGGCGGTGAAAGCCATGCGCTATATGCTGAATTTGATTCATATGGATGCGGAAATCGTGATTGGCGAAGGGGAAATTGATCAGGCGCCGATGTTGTATATCGGTGAAAAAGTCGGTTCCGGCATGGGCGAGTTGGTGTCCATTGCCGTTGATCCTATTGACGGTACACGAATGACGGCAATGGGGCAGTCTAACGCCATTTCCGTGCTGGCGGCAGGGGGTAAAAATACCTTTTTAAAAGCGCCGGATATGTACATGGAAAAACTGATGGTGGGGCCGGAAGTGAAAGGCTTGATTGATTTGAATTTGCCTATTGAACAAAATTTGCGTCGTGTTGCTTCTAAATTAGGCAAATTATTGTCCGATTTAAGTGTCATGGTGTTGGATAAACCCCGTCATAGCACGGTGATTGAAAAAATGCACGAATTGGGCGTACGCGTATTTACCATTCCTGACGGCGATGTTGCCGCTTCCGTTTTATGCTGTTTGCCGGAAGCGGAAGTGGATATGGTTTACGGTATCGGCGGTGCGCCGGAAGGCGTTGTGGCGGCGGAGGAAGTTCGCCGTTGTCAGGAAATGGGCGTAGAAGTGAACACCGTATTGCAACTGGAACAACTGGTGCGTGATGATAATTTGGTGTTTGCCGCAACGGGTATTACCAATAGCGATTTATTAAAAGGTATTCATCGTAAAGGTAATTTGGCAACAACGGAAACCTTATTAATTCGTGGCAAATCCAGAACTATTCGTCGTATTCAATCCACCCATTATTTAGACCGAAAAGACACCGCACTTTATCGTTTAATTAATGCCTAATGATAAAAATAAAGCCGGTAATAACACCGGCTTTTATTTATTTTATTTTGAGTAAATATCGCTTTTTAAATAATTTCGGCGAATAACTCATATTTCCGTAAATACCCCATTGAAGGTCGATGTAAATGTCGCCTTGAAGTTGCGGTTTTCCTTCGATTATCACAAGATTTTGCGCTAAGTCAGCCTGTTTATTGAACAGGTATTTTCCCGTTATTCCCGAGTTTTCCGGCGAAATTGTCATTTTTACCGAGGTTTCAATCGCTTTTCCGTTGGCTAGTTTATCAATATCGATGACATAGCGGTATTCGCTATCCTTTTGTATTTCGCCAAGGTATTCATCTTCTAATTTATCCGTATTATTTCCGCAGGAAATAACAAAAAATAAGCTGATAAAAAAGACAAATAGGTATTTTACATTTGAAAATAATGATTGCTTTTGCATTATAAGTTATCCATCTAAAATTGGTTTTTAAATTTAAAAATAACAAAAAAACTAACCGCACTTTAATGCGTCTAAAGTGCGGTTATAAAATCCAACGGATTTCGAACGTTGGCTTTGCCAACGGCCCTATCGGGACGAATAATCGAACTTGATTCGATTGCGAGTCATTTTTACGGTGTTTTTGATTTAATAGTTTTTGATTTAATAATGGAAATCAGATATTCAGTTCCATACCAAGATCAATAAAGTTTTGGTTCATATCAAATGCCGGTTTGGCATCTTTATCTTTACCAATGATTCGTGCAGGTACACCCGCTGCGGTGGCATATTCCGGCACCGGTTGCAACACTACGGAATTAGAACCAATTTTAGCATATTTTCCCACTTCAATGTTGCCTAAAATTTTTGCACCGGCGCCTATCATCACGCCTTCACGCACTTTTGGATGCCGATTACCGGATTCTTTACCTGTTCCGCCTAAGGTAACCCCTTGTAAAATAGATACATTATTTTCAATGACCGAGGTTTCGCCCACCACAATGCCGGTGGCATGGTCAAACATAATGCCATGCCCGATTTTTGCTGCGGGGTGAATATCCACGTCGAATGCGACGGAAATTTGGTTTTGCAGATAAATCGCCAGGGCTTTGCGGTTTTGTTGCCATAAATAATGGGTGATGCGATAACTTTGTAAAGCGTGAAAGCCTTTTAAATAAAGCAACGGCGTGGATAATAATTCAACCGCCGGGTCACGTTGACGCACAGCCATGATGTCGCAGGCGGCGCATTCGATAATGCCGGGTTTTGCCTGATAGGTTTCTTCGATGATTTCACGTAATGCGATGGCGGGCATAATCGTATTGGCTAATTTATTGGCTAAAATGTAGCTTAATGCACTGCCTAAATTGTGATGTTTTAAGATCGTCGAATGAAAAAAACTGGCAAGCATAGGCTCGTTATCGACGAGCTGTTTCGCTTCCTGACGAATATTTTGCCAAACTTCTAATGACATGATTATTCCCCTTTACGTTCTCTGCCCAGTAAATTCACGGCAGCATCTTTTGCTGCTTTGCCGCAGAACAGTACTTGATAAATTTGCTCGGTGATGGGCATTTCGATGTTGTGCCGTTGCGCCAATAAATGGGCTTCTTTGGTGTTATAAAAGCCTTCCACCACTTGCCCGATATTTTCCATCGCCTCTTGTGCCGAAACGCCTTGCCCGAGCATGATGCCGAAACGGCGGTTGCGTGATTGGTTATCGGTGCAGGTCAATACTAAATCGCCTAAGCCGGACATTCCCATAAAGGTATTCGGATTAGCGCCAAGTGCGGCGCCTAAACGGGATATTTCCGCAATGCCACGGGTAATTAACGCCGTTCTGGCATTGGCACCGAAACCCATGCCGTCGGAAATGCCCGCACCGATGGCAATGACGTTTTTAATCGCACCGCCCAGTTGTACGCCGAGCATATCATTATTGATATAAACCCGAAAATGTTTACTACAGTGAATGCGTGCCTGAAATTGTCGGGCAAAGGCTTCGTTATCGGATGCCAGCGTAATGGCGGTAGGTAAACCGGAAGCCAATTCTTTGGCAAATGTCGGGCCGGAAAGCACCGCCAGCGGGTACTGTTCGCCAAGTTTTTCTTTAATTACCTCTTCCAGTAAACGCCCGGTATCCCTCTCTAAGCCTTTGGTTGCCCATACGATACGATGATCAGCGCGTAAGTGCGGTCGAATTTCAGCGAGAATTTCACCGAAGCAATGGCTCGGCACAGCAAGTAATAAATCCTTTGAGGCTTGAATCGCCTTGCCTAAATCGGCTTCAATAACCAAAGATGACGGAAAAATAATATCGGGTAAAAATGCGTTATTTTGGCGATCTGCCTGAAGTTGCTGCATTTTTGTCGGGTTGTGTCCCCATAGATAGGTGGAATGTCCGTTGCGTGAAAAAGCGATAGCCAATGCCGTACCGAAAGAACCGGCACCCAGCACAGTGATAGGATAATCGGCTATGGTTGTATTCATCATTTACTCCTTATGGCAAAAAAGAGGCAAAAAAACGCTACCGAAAAAATAAACCCACTTTTCAAGACTAAAAAGTGGGTTTTTCAATTAATTTACTGTTGGTTCGCTTTGCTTGCCGGCTTCTTGCGCTTGTTGTTCCTGACGTTGAAAATATTCAACAAATAGTGCGTCAAAATTTACTGGAGAAAGGTTTAATGCCGGGAAAGTACCGCGGTTCACTAAGTTGGAAACCAATTCACGGGCATACGGGAATAACATATTCGGGCATTGTGAGGTTAAGCAATGCGCCATTTGCATTTCTTCCAAACCATTGATGGTAAACACGCCCGCTTGTTTCACTTCACAGATGAATGCCACATCACCGGAATCTTCCAATGTGGTTTCCACTGAAATATTTAAGCAGACTTCATATAAATCATCGCCTAATTTGGCGGTTTCGGTAGATAAATCAAAACTTAAACGCGGTTTCCATTCTTGGTTGAAAATGTGCGGTAGGTTTGGTGCTTCAAAAGAAACGTCTTTCACATAAATGCGTTGAATTTGCAACACCGCTTGAACTTCTTGTTCTTGGTTTGCCACTTCTTTGTTTTCTTCGGTCATTTTCGAATCCTTATTTTATTTTTTAACTAAAGGTAAATTTGCTGCACGCCAGCCGCCGATGCCTTCTCTTAGCACATAAACATGATTGAAACCTTGTTTTGCCAGAATTTCACCGGAAGAACGGGAAGAAACGAAATCGGCACAGGCTAAAATTACCGGAATGTCTTTGTGCTGTTCAATTTTTCCGATATTGTTGTTTTTAATTTCGGAAGGCAGGATGTTTAAACTGTTTATGATATGGCCTTTGTTAAACTCATCAATGGAGCGTAAGTCGATAACCACGGCATTTTGGTTGTTCATTAAGGAAATCGCTTCCGCATTATCAATAAGTTTGGTTTTACTGGTGGCGGATTTTACGAAGTTATAGATCACCATCAAAAAGACAGCTACCCAAGCGACGACGATCAAGGTATGATTTTTGGCAAAAGCGGTTGCCATGGGTATAAATTCTTGCATTTTTTTCTCAATAATCAGGTTTAAAAATAAGGGCTCAAGTATAACTTTACTTGAGTCATTTATCAAAAATTATTGTCTCTGCAGGTTCTATTAATTTTGTTGAAATAACAATCAATTATTTATTTAAAATGTGATATAGATCATAATTTAATCAGAACGTCCAAAATCCGCCATACTCACCATTACAACATTCTTATATAATTAAGGTGAATTTTGAAGTTAACTAAATCCCGATTGCCTTTGTATAAGGCATTTCTCTCAAAATCTCATTGAGTATAATCTCTTATACATTAAACAATTTTTTATTTTTATTCTAAGGAGGCAGTATGTCTGCTATGTTTTTATTTCAGTTCGCCATTGTGCTGCTCTGCATTTTAATCGGTGCGCGTGTTGGCGGAATCGGTTTAGGTGTATTTGGTGGCTTGGGGCTTACAATTTTGTCCTTTGGGTTCGGTTTAAAACCTGCCGGCTTGCCAATTGATGTGATGTTTATGATTATGGCGGTAGTTGCAGCAGCAGCGGCAATGCAGGCTGCCGGTGGGTTAGATTACATGATCAAAATTGCCACTAATATTTTACGTCGTAATCCGAAATACATTACTTTCATGGCACCTGCGGTAACTTGGACATTTACGCTGTTAGCAGGAACCGGACACGTGGCTTACTCCGTATTACCGGTTATCGCTGAAGTGAGCCGTCAAAATAGTATTCGCCCGGAGCGTCCGTTATCCATGGCGGTTATCGCATCACAATTTGCTATTGTTGCAAGCCCGATTGCGGCGGCGGTGGTAGCCGTGGTTGCCTACCTTGAACCGCAGGGTATTCACCTGGGGGATGTCCTGATTGTTACCATTCCTTCTACGATAGTCGGTCTTTTCCTTGCTTGTATCTTTGTGAACAAAATGGGCAAAGAATTAAAAGATGATCCGGAATATCAACATCGTTTAAACGATCCTAAATATGCGGAAGTTTTCAATTCAACCACTAGCAGTAAAGAACTTGAAATTAGCAAAACCGCAAAAATTTCCGTCTCACTTTTCTTATTCGGTGCATTACTTGTGGTTTTAATGGGGGCAATGCCTTCATTACGTCCGGTATTCGACGGCAAACCGATGGGTATGGCACACACCATTGAAATTATTATGTTAACCATCGGTGCATTAATTATCTTAACCTGTAAACCGGACGGTACGGAAATTACCAAGGGTTCGGTATTCCATGCCGGTATGCGTGCAGTTATCGCCATTTTCGGTATCGCATGGTTAGGTGATACGTTAATGCAGGCGCATCTTGAAGAAGTGAAAGGTATGGTGAGGGGGTTGGTAGAAACTGCGCCTTGGACATTTGCAATCGCCTTATTTATCCTGTCTGTATTGGTAAACAGCCAAGGGGCAACGGTGGCAACATTATTCCCGCTTGGTATTGCCCTTGGCATTCCGCCGGCAGTATTAGTTGGTGTGTTTGTGGCAGTAAACGGTTATTTCTTCATTCCGAACTACGGTCCGATCATTGCCTCTATCGACTTTGACACTACGGGCACCACACGCATCGGTAAATACATTTTCAATCACAGCTTCATGTTGCCGGGCTTATTGAGTATGGCATTCAGCTTAGCCTTAGGCTTATTATTTGCAAATATTTTCCTATAACACGATTTTGCTTAGGGGAATAATAGCGTCTTATTTCAGGCGCTATTTTTTTATTTAACCGTTAAACACGAAATACATTATTTTTACGAATAAAATTAATTATCATTTGTCATGTAAATGTTATGATATAGCACTTTCATTGAGGTGATTTTAAGGACAAATAAACATTATGATGATTGATAAACGGCTGATAAATACGGTCGCCAACAGCAAAAAATGGATTGCGATTAATGTATTGTGGAACTGGGTTGTATTAATTGGCGGCATTATTAGCGCAGTGGTGTTTGCCGTTTGTTTGCAATGGGCGTTTGAGCGTTCGCTTACCCTCCAAAGTGCGGTTATTTTTACCGTCGTTTTAATTGCCTGTTTGGCACTACGTGCCTGGGCGGGCAAAATGGCAGTGAAAGCGTCCTATAAAGCCAGTACGCAGGTGAAACACAAATTACGCACGCTGATTTATCAAAAACTGTCTTCCATGCCGCTTAATCAAGTAAATCAACAATCAACCTCTTCCGTAATTCAAGTGGCTTCCGAAGGGGTAGAACAGCTGGAAATTTATTTCGGGCGTTATCTCCCGCAGCTTTTTTACAGCCTGCTTGCGCCACTCACGTTGTTTATTTTTTTGTTTTTTTTCAACGCGCCAACGTCCCTCATTCTGTTGGTTTGCGTACCGTTAATTCCTATGTCCATTATTGCCGTGAATAAAATCGCCAAACGTTTATTAGCGAAATATTGGTCCATTTATGTAGGCTTAGGTAGCAGTTTTTTGGATAACCTGCAAGGCTTGATTACTTTAAAAATCTATCAGGACGACGATTACAAAGCCAAACAAATGGACATTGAAGCGGAAAATTTCCGCACCATTACCATGAAAGTGCTCACCATGCAGCTGAACTCCGTTTCGCTAATGGATTTATTGGCTTATGGCGGCGCTGCGCTGGGTATTTTGACCGCACTTTTACAATTCCAGGACGGCAATTTACCCGTTTTCGGCGTGGTGTTGTTTATTTTACTGGCTTCCGAATTTTTCATTCCATTGCGCTTGCTTGGTTCCTTCTTCCATGTGGCGATGAACGGCAAAGCTGCTTCGGAAAAAATCTTTACGCTGTTGGATACGCCGGTGGAAGAAAATAAAAGTGCGGTGGATTTTCCGGTTAAAAATGAAGTCACCGTGCAAATTAACGATTTGCATTTTGCCTATTCCGAGGAAAAACTCGCCATTAACGGCTTAACTCTCAGCATCCAGCCGAAACAGTTAACGGTTTTCGTGGGCAAAAGCGGTTGTGGCAAATCGACCTTGGTATCTTTACTAATGGGATTCTATCAGGCGCAACAAGGCGAAATTTTGTTTAACGGAATCGATATTAAACAGATTAACCGCCATTCCTTATATCACCACGTTTCGCTGGTAAGTCACAGCAGTTACATTTTTAAAGGTAGCCTGCGGGAAAATATGTTAATGGCGTTATCGAATGCTTCCGATAACGCCATTTATCAATGTTTGGAACAAGTGAATCTGGCGAATTTCGTGCGGGAAAACGGCGGTTTGGAGATGCCGTTGCTCAGTCGCGGAAGCAATTTGTCCGGCGGGCAAATTCAACGTTTGGCGCTTGCCCGCGCCCTTTTGCATAACGCTGATGTCTATGTTTTTGATGAAGCCACCAGCAACATTGATGTGGAAAGCGAAGAAATTATTCTTCAATTTATTCAACAGTTTAAACACAGCAAAACCATTGTGATGATTTCTCATCGGTTGGCAAACGCGGTGAACGCAGATCAGATTTATGTGTTACAAAGCAGTCGCTTGGCGGAATCCGGCGATCATGCCTCTTTAATGGAGGAAAACGGAATTTATGCAGAAATGTTCAATCAACAAAAGAATTTAGAAAATATCAGAATGGGGGCAAATCATGCGTAAGAACGGATTTGTCGTCATGTGGCAGCTTATGAAATTAGTCACGCCGTTAGCCCACATCATGAGTTTCACCATCATTATGGGCACCCTTGGTTTCCTCAGCGCGATTTTCATTATGGTGCTGGGCGCCATGGGCTTGGCGGAACTGCTTAATTTCCACGTTCACTTAAATTTATCGCAAATTTTGACCGCACTTATCGTGTTAGCGGCGGCACGCGGCATTTTGCGTTATCTGGAACAAATGTCCGGGCATTACATCGCTTTCAAATTATTGGCATTATTGCGCGATAAAGTGTTCGGCGCATTGCGTCGCCTGGCGTTCGTTAAATTGCAGGATAAACAATCCGGGCAATTGCTCTCTTTAGTCACCAACGACATTGAATTGTTGGAAGTGTTCTATGCGCATACCGTCGCCCCCATCGCTATTGCCTTTCTCACTTCCGCCATTTTATTGGCGGTATTCGCTCACATTTCCTGGTGGTTCGTGTTGGTGGCGTTGTTGGCGTATGTCACCATCGGCATTATTCTGCCTATCGTCACTACCCAAATGGCGCGCGAAGACGGGCGCAAATACCGCGAGCTGGTGGGCGAAATGAACGATTTCTTCCTCGACAGCATTCGTGGCATGAAAGAAATTCAGTTATTCGGCAACGAACAGCAACGCCTACAGGAAATTCACCAACGCAGCGAAAAAATCGATCAGGCATTCTTAAAAATCAAACAACAGGAAGGCAATGTGCGTTCCTTTACGGAAATCGCCGTGTCATTTTTCAATATCGTGATTTTACTGGTGGGCTTAACGTTATTTGCTTATGATAAAATTGATTTTGTCGGCTTGTTAGTGGCGGTGATTTTGCTTATGTCCGGCTACGGACCGGTGATTGCCTTAAGTAATCTCTCCAATAACCTGCTGCAAACCCTTGCCAGCGGCGAGCGGGTATTGGCGTTGCTGGCGGAACAGCCTGAATTGAAAGACGTGGAAAATGGAGTAAGTATCACCGATGTGCAGCAAATTAAGGTAGAAAATGTCAGTTTTGCTTATGCGCAGGAACAAATTTTATCCGGTGTGAATTTACACATAAACAAAGGTGAAATTCTCGGCATTCACGGACGCAGCGGCAGCGGAAAAAGCACGCTGTTAAAATTGATTATGCGTTTTTACGATCCGCAACAAGGCAGCATCTGTATTAACGATACCGACTTAAAACACATTAACACGGTGAATTTGCGCGATAATATTGCGTATATCACACAACAAACCTATATTTTCAACGAAACCATTTATGAAAATATTTTGTTGGCGAACCGCAATGCGACCAAAGAACAAGTGATTGAAGCGGCGAAAAAAGCGTCTATTCATGAATTTATCATGAGCCTGCGGGAAGGCTATGACACCAAAATTACCGAAATGGGGAACAACCTTTCTGACGGCGAAAAACAACGCATCGGCATTGCCCGCGCTTTCTTGCACAACGCGCCGATTATTTTGCTGGACGAACCTACCAGCAATCTGGACAGCTTAAACGAAGCCATGATTTTGCAATCTTTATTGAATGTAAAAGCGGAAAAATTAATCATCCTCGTCAGCCATCGCGCCTCCACCATGGCGATTTGCGATCAGGTGATCCCGATTGCCAACGGCCGAATGTCATAGTTGTTCCTACAAAGTCCGGTTAGTTTAACTATTTGAGGGGTATAAAACCTAACGATCTGTTTTTGGCATGAAATGTAAAATAAGCAGAGCTAAATTGAACCGGTTAAAAATTAGCCAGGCTTGTATTTATCCCTGGTTTCATATTTAGCACCTTTTGCCAACATTCTGAGTTGTAAAATCAACCGCTCTTTTAACTGCTCCCGTTCCGTTTTACTCATGTCTAAGGCACTGGCGCCAGTGGTAAATACAATGGTGACCATCCCTTCGGCCTGTACATAAGCGATATATTGGGAATAGTGGTTTTTGTGGGCGATGTATTCTGACAGTTCGTCTATAAAATGCTTTATCTCACGGGCGGCGGCAGTGCGGAAAGCCTGTGATGTGCCTGAACTTTCACGCAATAGTAGGCGGAATATGTTTGGACTGTTGTTGATAAACTCAAAGAAGGTTTCCACTGAGATGACGATAACGCTTCCACCGTTGGCAATGCGTTTACGTGCTTGACGCATGAGTTGACGTAGGATTAAACCTGCTTCATCCACCATGGTGAGACCAAGCTCATTCATATCGCGAAAATGGCGATAAAATGAGGTCGGAGCAATACCGGCCTCGCGGGAGACTTCCCGCAAACTCAAATTGGAAAAACTCTTTTCTGCCGTCAGCTGGTTAAAAGCCGCATCAATTAAGGCACGACGGGTTTTTTCTTTTTGCTGCGCCCGAATTCCGACCATAGCTTACCCCATTAAGAAGATAAGATAGATTTAACCGATTGACTCACCGTATTTGCTACTCGCTCATAACGTGCACGTAATGGTGAACCCGGGCGATAAACCAAGGTAATGTCGCGGGATGGTTCTGGTTCATCACAAGGCAGGTATTTTACGCCACTACGATTGCCTTCACTGAGCACAGCAAGCTGTGGCATTAAAGTGACGCCGGTATTGGCAGCGACCATGTTGCGTAGAGTTTCTAAGCTGGTTGCCTGAAAATGGGCGTTTTCCCGTGCGCCGGCAGTGAAGCAATAACCTAATGCTTGGTTGCGTAAGCAATGCCCATCGTCCAACATTAATATTTCACAGTCTTTTAGTAAGGACATTGAGACTGAATTTTCATTAGCCCATGGGTGCTGCTCAGCAACAGCAAGAAGCATTTTTTCATTAAATAGTTGGACTTCAATAAAGGCTTCAGTTTCCGGTACGGACGCTACAATAGCGCAATCCAATCGGCCGGTTTCCAGTTGTTCTAACAACCTATAGGTTTGTGCTTCATAAAGGAATAATTCCAGATCAGGGAAATTTTGCTGTAAGGTCGGTACGATATGAGGCATTAGATAAGGTCCTACAGTAGGAATAATGCCTATATGTAGCGGACCGGTCATATCTTTGCCTTGGTTGCTTGCCATTTCTTTTAATAACTTTACTTCGCGCAAGACGGTTTTAGCCTGATCCACCAATAATAAACCCGATTGGGTAAACAATACTTTACGGCTGGTACGTTCCAACAGAATAATACCCAACTCATCTTCCAGTTTACGAATTTGTCCGCTTAATGTCGGTTGGCTTACATGACAAGAATCCGCCGCACGACGAAAGTGCTTGTGTTCGGCAAGCGCTACAAGGTATTCTAAATCACGAATATTCATAGATCCTCAATTATAGAAGGTAGCAATTAAAAAAATAGAATTAATTGATTGCGACTATATCATAATTTTACCTATAATTCACCTCATGTTTAGATATTGCTTAGGCTTTTAACGGCGGTTTCTAAATGTGTTCTGCAAATTTTAATAGGAGAAAAATCATGTCTAATATGGAAGGTAAAAAAGTTCCTCAAGTGACATTCCGTACGCGTCAAGGCGACCAATGGATTGATGTCACTACATCCGAATTATTTGATAATAAAACCGTTATCGTTTTCTCTTTACCGGGTGCATTCACCCCGACTTGTTCTTCTTCCCATTTACCACGTTATAACGAATTAGCGCCGGTATTCAAAAAATACGGTGTTGATGATATTCTTGTAATTTCCGTGAATGATACATTCGTGATGAATGCATGGAAAGAAGATGAAAAATCCGACAACATTACTTTCATTCCGGACGGTAATGGCGAGTTCACCGAAGGCATGGGCATGTTGGTAGGAAAAGAAGATTTAGGTTTTGGCAAACGTTCATGGCGTTATTCTATGCTGGTGAAAAATGGCGTAGTAGAAAAAATGTTTATCGAACCAAACGAACCGGGTGATCCGTTCAAAGTGTCCGATGCCGACACCATGTTGAAGTACCTTGCACCGCAACACCAAGTTCAAGAATCTATTACGATCTTCACTAAACCGGGTTGTCCGTTCTGTGCAAAAGCAAAACAAATGTTACACGAAAAAGGCTTGAGCTTTGAGGAAATCGTGTTAGGTCACGATGCGACTATCGTGAGCGTACGTGCGATTTCCGGTCGTGCGACTGTGCCACAAGTCTTCATCGGTGGTAAACACATCGGTGGGAGTGATGATTTAGAAGCGTATTTCGCGAAATAATCAACATTATAAAATAAATGAGGACGCCGGTTCGGCGCCCTTTTTTATTTTCTTTAACTTTAATAATGCGGTGGCGGGGTTTCTTCTGCTTGGCTGGCGATATTGGAAGGCTGTATATTTTGTATTTTATTCGCCAGATAACGTAACTGGAGCTGAATTTTATCCAGAATAAATTGTTGTTCAACCAATGCCTGATTCAATTCTTCAATGACAGTTTCCTGAAAGGTTGTTTTCATCTCCAATTCGGTGATACGCTGCGCTAAATTTTGTTGTATCGACATAATATTTCCTAAATAACTGTTGTGAATTTGTTGAATCCGTTTTACCCTATTCAACGCATTTTTTACTTATTATAAAGGATAGAACCCAATGTTAAAAATGAAGAAAATTTCAGTGCCGGTGCTGATTTTAAGTGCGGTCATTTCTAGCGGTGTTTTGGCGGAAAGCAAAAATGATGCAAAATTCACCGATGATTCCTCTTACGCGGTGGGCGTATTATTCGGTTCCGATTTACAAGGCTTAATTAACGCACAAAAAGGCATGATTGATTACAACAATGCGAAAGTGATTGCCGGGATTTCTGACGTGTTAAACGGCAAAGTAAAATTGGAAGGCAACAAAGAAATCGCCTCTGCTTTGCAAGGCATTAATGCCAAGTTAAAAGCGGAAAATGAAAAACGTGTTGCCGCCATGGTGAAAAAAGCGGAAGAAGAAGGCAAAAAATTCACGGTAGAATTTGCTAAGAAAGATGGCGTGAAGAAAACTGCCTCCGGCTTGTTATATCGTGTGGAAAAAGAAGGGTCCGGTGATGTCATTAAAGCCACCGATATGGTTAAAGTTCACTATACCGGTAAATTGCCGGATGGCACTGTATTCGACAGCTCCCGCGAGCGCGGTACGCCTGCCGAATTCCCGTTAAATCAAGTGATTAAAGGTTGGACCGAAGGCTTGCAATTAATCAAAAAAGGCGGACAAATCGAGTTGGTCATTCCGGCGGATTTGGCATACGGTGAAGACGGCGCGGGCGATAAAATTCCACCGCATTCCACACTTCACTTTGATGTGGAAGTGTTGGATGTCACCCCGGCGAAATAACCTGAAAAACGACCGCACTTTTCCGACAAGCGAAAGTGCGGTTATTTCTAGTGGCTTATAACAATAAACACGTTCTTTCATGTTAGCGGATAAACGACCTTTTACTGACGAAGATCGCACCATTTTAAATTCTTATATTGCCGTGGTTGACGGCGTGAGTGCGCTTATCGGGCAACATTGCGAAATCGTTTTACATTCCTTTGAGGATTTAGAACATTCCGCCATTTATATCGCCAACGGGCATAATACCAACTGTCAGGTGGGTTCGCCTATAACGAATTTTGCTTTGCGTTCATTGCACGAGATGAAATCGGACAGCGTCAGTAAACCTTATTTTATCAATGAGGAGAAAAATAGTGGCTTGATGAAGTCGGTAACCATCGCTATTCGCAACAGTACAAAGCGTATCATCGGCTTGCTTTGTATCAACATTAATTTAGACGTGCCGGTGTCGCAATTTCTGCAAAATTTTATCCCAACCCCCGATCACCGAGAAACCTCAGCGGTGAATTTTGCCAGCTCGGTAGAAGAACTGGTAGTGCAAACTGTGGGGAAAACCATTGAGGAGATCACTGCCGATCGCATGGTGGCGAATAATAACAAAAACCGTCAAATTGTCGTTTCTCTATATGAAAAAGGCATTTTCGACATTAAAGATGCCATCAATTTAGTGGCGGAACGTCTCAATATTTCCCGTCATACCGTGTATTTATATATTCGTCAAATTAAACAGGATCAGGATGAATAAGCCATGGATTATGTGTTGGTGGTGAAACAACCGGCTTACGGCAGCCAAAGTGCGTTTTTGGCATACCAACTGGCACAGCTGTTGGTGCAAAAACATCAGATCCGCCAAATCTTTTTTTATCAGGACGGCGTGAACAACGGCAACGCCTTGGTTTATCCCGCCAACGACGAATTCAATTTAGTCCAAGCCTGGCAGGTATTTTCCCGTCAATTTAACGTGCCGCTGCATTTATGCGTTGCCGCGGCTCAACGACGCGGTGTGGTGGATAGTGATTCTGCCGCCGATAAAAGTGCGGTTAACCTGGCGGACGTTTTTCAACTTGCCGGCTTGGGTGAATTCAGCCAAGCCCTGTTACAAGCCGATCGAGTGCTCACTCTATGATTAAACTTGCCTTTATTTTTCGTCATGCGCCTTATGGCACGGCAAATACACGGGAAGGATTAGATGCGTTGCTTGCCGCCACGGCATTTTGTACGGAAGAGGACATCGCGGTGTTTTTCTTGGATGACGGTGTGTTGAATTTGCAAAAACATCAACAGGCGGAATTGATTTTGCAAAAAGACACGGCAAGTGCATTAAAATTATTAGATTTATACGACATTGAACGGCGTTATGTTTGTGCCGATTCCCTGCAACAATTTCAACTTCATGCGCAGGATTTATCGTTAAATTGCGCGGTGTTGCCGCGCAAACAGCTGATAAATATTCTGCAACAAAGTGAAAAAATTCTGACTTTCTGATTATGCTTTATACCTTTTCCCAAGCCCATTATTCCCCGTCCGAACTGGAACGTTATTTGCTGAATGCCACCGCACAGGATGCGGTCGTGCTGTGGCAGGACGGCGTGTTATTGGCGTTAAAACAAGCGGATTTATTGGCGCGCTGTAAGGCGCAATGCATAGTGCTGCAGGAAGATATTTTGGCGAGAAATTTAACCGCACTTTTGCCGTCATCAACAAAAGTGCGGTCGATTTCTTTAGCGGATTTTGTGGCAATCAGCGAACAATATTATCCGCAAATCGCCCTTTAAGTGACGGGTTAAATCTCATATTCCACACAGATCGGAATTTTTGCCTGCAACAAAAATTGTTTGGTGCGTTCCTGTTGCGGGTTTTCAAAAAATTCGCGTGCGCTGTTTTGTTCCACCACGTTGCCGTCCGCCATTAAAATCACCCGATCCGCCACATCGCGGGCAAACTGCAATTCATGGGTAACGATAATCATCGTCCAGCCTTCCTGCGCCAGTAATTTCAAGGTTTGCAGCACTTCGCCGACCAATTCCGGATCCAGCGCCGAGGTGGGTTCGTCCAGCAGAATAATGTCCGGCTGCACCGCCAACGCGCGTGCAATGCCGACACGTTGTTGCTGCCCGCCGGACAGTTGGGACGGATATAAATGTATTTTGTCTTTTAAGCCTACTTTGGTGAGCAATTCAACGGCGCGCTGTTCCGCTTCCGCCTTGCTTTTCTTTTGCACCACAAGCATGCCTTCCATCACGTTCTCAAGTGCGGTGCGATGAGGAAATAAATTATATTGCTGGAACACCATGGAAGAGCGGCGACGCAGTTTTAATTCGTCGGCTTTGCTGATTTTTTTGGCGAAATCCAGCGCCAGGCTGCCGTCGGTGAAGCGCAACGTACCCTGTTCGGCGCGTTCCAGTAAATTTAAACAGCGTAAAAACGTGGTTTTGCCGGAACCGGAAGGACCGAGAATTGCCACCACTTCGCCTTTTTGAATCTGAAAATCGATCCCTTTCAGTACTTGATTGCTATTGAATGTTTTATGAATGTTATGAACGTCTAACATAGGCTTTCCTTAGGCTTGTAAGTGGCGGGACAGGCGTTTTTCCAGGCGTTCCTGCGAAAATGACAAGACCAGGCAAATACACCAGTAAATTAATGCCGCTTCGCTATAAATCATAATAAATTCATAGTTTTCCGCTGTGATGTTTTGCGCCACGCGGAACATCTCAGTCACCAGCACCAAAGACGCTAATGATGTGTCTTTCACGTTGCTGATGAAGGTGTTGGACAGCGGCGGCACGGACACGCGCAAGGCTTGCGGCATGATGGTGCGGGTGAAGGTTTGGAAATAGTTCATGCCGATAGAATAGGAGGCTTCCCATTGTCCTTTCGGAATAGACAAAATCGCCGCGCGAATGGTTTCCGAAGCGTAGGCGCCGATATTAATGGAAAAGGCGATAATCGCCGTCGGAAAGGGATCCAGTTTAATGCCCACTTCCGGCAAGCCGTAGAAAATAATGAAAATCTGCACCAACATCGGTGTGCCGCGAATGGTGGAGACATAAATGCGGCAAAGCAGTTGCAACACACGCAAACCGATGCCGCTTTTCGGCATGGTACGAATCACCGCCACGCCCAACGCAATCACTAAACCGGCAAAGAAGGAAATAATTGCCAGCGGAATGGTTTTATCAATTGCCGCTTCCAACATAGGCCAAAAAGAGCTGATGACTTCATCAGCTCTTTCTGCGTTCATAAAGGGAAGGGAGGCGAGAAAATTATTGAGTAATGTCATCACCGAACCATTTAATTGAGATTTGCTTCAAGGTGCCGTCTTTTCGTAATTCTTCCAGCGCCTGATTGATTTTTTCCACCAACGGCTCTTCACCTTTTAACACGGCGAAACCGGAAGGCACTTTTTCATCGCGTTTTACCGCGATTTTTAAGCCGGCATTCGGTTGTTTTTTGAAGTAATCCAACACGGCTAATTGGTCGTTTACTACGGTTTGTGCGCGATCTTGTGTGATGAGTTTCAAGGCTTGCGCCAAACCCTCCACTACAATCAATTCCGCGCCGTTGGCTTTGGCGATTTTACCGTAGTTACTGGTTAAGGATTGCGCCACTTTTTTGCCTTTTAAATCTTCAAAGGTTTTGATGCTGTCATCGCTCTCTTTGGTCACGATAACTGCTGTGGAGTAGTTATAAGGCGCGGTGTAAAGGTATTTTTTCAAGCGTTCCGGGCTTGGGCTGGTTTGGTTGGCGATTAAGTCGAAACGTTTGGCGTTTAACCCGGCGTACATGGAATCCCATTGGGTTTCGTTAAATTGAATTTTTAAGCCTAAACGTTGCGCCACAGATTCGATAACTTCCACGTCAAAACCGGTTAATTTGCCGCTGTCATCGTGGAAGGTGAACGGGGCGTAGGTGCCTTCCGTACCCACTAATAAGGTTTTGGTTTTTTCTACGCGATCGGAAATTTCGCCTGCCGCCTGCGTGGCGATGCCGAGGGCTAAACCGGCTAACAGTAATGCTTTTGCTAAAATGGATTTTTTCATAATTCGTTCCTTTATTTTACTTAATAACAGGAAAAGTGCGGTGGATTATTACAGTAAATCTGCGCCGAATAAAATAATCATTTTCTCTATCGTATAACTAAAAGAAATAAAATTTGTCTACAAAATCAACGATATTTATCTAAGAAACGATAATAATTGATGCCTATTTTTAATGCCAGATTCTTCACTAATTTGCCTCCGAACACGGAAGGCACTTTTAATTGACTGAAAATCATTAAACGCTCGTCGTTGCCTAAAATGGCTTCCGCCACAATGCGCCCCGCCAAACCGGTGAGCGCAACGCCGTGTCCGGAATAGCCTTGCGCGAAATAAATATGCGGCGAAATGCGCCCGAAATGCGGGTTGGAATTGATGGTCATGTCGATAGGCCCGCCCCAGCCGTAATCAATTTTGACCTGTTCCAACTGCGGAAAAACGTGCAACATATTGCCGCGCATGACTTCGATCATATCTTTTTCCGAACTGGAGTCGCTGCCGAACAGCAAGCGGTTATCGGCGCTTAAACGATAATAATCCAGTAAATAATTGCTGTCGCACACGGACATTCCGTTGTTAATCACCGAATCGGCGGTGGCTTGATCCAACGGTTCGGTGGCGATAATAAAACTTTCCACCGGCAAAATTTTGCGCGCAATGCCGTGGTGAATGCTTTTCGGCAGGGCGTCAATATAGGCGTTGGTCGCTAACACCACATCTTTGGCGATGACCGAACTTTGATCGGTGAACACTTCAATTTCCGTGGCTTTTTCCTGTAAATCCACTACCGGCGACTGCTCATAAATGCGCACGCCCAGATCCAAACAGGCTTTCGCCAAACCGAGGCAATAATTGAGCGGGTGTAAATGCCCGGAATTGCTGTCGTACAACGCGCCGTAATAAATTTTGCTGCCCAGATGTTGTTCCAGCTTGGCTTTATCCCACAGCTGCATATTTTGATAGCCGAAAATCTCATGGCTGGCTTTTTCGATAGCGATGAGATCCTCCATGCGGCGTTCATTTAACGCCAAGGTGGCATAGCCTTTCTTCCAATCGCATTGAATGCCGTATTTGGCAATGCGCTCATCAATAATCTCAATGGCTTCCAGCGACATCTGCCAGAGCTTGCGGGCGGTTTCCAAACCCACCTGCGCAATATATTCGTCGATGCCGTCTTCAAACCCGTTAATCGCCTGTCCGCCGCTACGACCCGAAGCGCCGAAGCCTATCCGTGCGCCTTCCAGCACAATGACGCTTTTGCCCTGCTCGGCAAGCTCCAGCGCGGTGGATAAACCGAAAAAGCCCGCGCCCACCACGCAAACGTCGGCGGATGCTTTTTGACTTAACGGCGGCAACTCAAAATGTTGGTTACGGGTGACGGAATAGTAGGATTCAATATGTTCCTGATGTGAAAACGCTAGCATAAAAAAAGTCTGTAATGGAAAGTGGGAGCATATTACTACGCAAAGGGGAGAAGTCAATATTTGTGCGACAGGCAAGCAAAAGTGCGGTCATAAAAAAATGTATTTTTACACCGCACCTATCAAGATTATTGCAATGCCTTCAGCGCTTCTTGATATTCCTTCGATTGCTCTAACAAAATCTTAGCGGCTTCGCGCAGTTTATCCACATCAGATTCAGGCAAATAGAAAGACGTGCCGATATGTAACACATCGGTTTTTAACTGTCCTTCAGGCAGCTTCCGCAAGCTCAAATTCACAAAATAAATCTTAATTTTCACGTCTTTTTTGCGCTTAGTGTAAGCATTCCATTGGTCGGCAAATTTTTGTGAATATTGCAATGTGGATTCCGTCGCCTTATCAATGGGCACACTGATAACTGTATTAACCACTTCTTTCACGCCCGGCACATCTGCCGATTTATCTATCTGACTGGTATTTTCGTTTTGTGCATTCACATTCACCACGACAATATTGCGCAAATTGGACTTTTTCAATTCTGTATATAACTCATGCATACTCAATAAATTCGACATATCCAATAAACTCGCCAATCCCAAATTGTCTGTCAAACCGCCGTCTACCAAATGTAAATAGGTTTTTTCGGGATTATTTTGATAGCGGGCAAAACGTTTTTCCATGGCATTAAAATTATTCAGCAGGAGCCAATAACCCGGCTGTTCGGTCAACATCGCTTTTTTGCTATGGATATGACAAGATCCGCCATGATTATTGAGCGTCACCGGGGAAAAAATTAACGGCACGGCACTGGATGCCGCCACCGCGCGGGCAATTTCAATATCGTTTAAATTCAGACAAAGCCAATCAAAGAAATCTTGGGTAAAGGATATTTTTTGCCCCATGGTCATGTCCGTGGCATTGATCACCGCAAAAGGCCCTTTTCGATGTTGGGCGAGGTCGGCAAATTTTTTCCCTTTATACAATGCAAGATTCAACTGCTCCTGCAACAAATCGCTCCGTCCGAATTGCGGCGAGGTCAGCCGAGGCACGTTGCTCATGGAAAACACTTCGTTAATCACTTTCTTTTGAAAGTCTTTTTTCAAAAAGGATTCGTTAAATTTCGGGATCACATCCTGCCCTTCCAGCGCAAAATACGCCGCCAACACCGAACCGCCCGACACGCCGTACACCACATCAATATTTTGTAACAGAGTATCGCCTTTTTCCGTAGGACGCACCATGGCGTTTTTAAATTGCTCCAACACACCGTAGCCCAAAGATGCCGCCCGCGAACCGCCGCCGGAAAAGGTCATTATCACCAGATTCTCTTTTTGCAGCGCTTGTTGCATGGTGTTTTCCAAACGATAACCGCGTTGCAGATCGATTTGTTCAATGGTTTTGGTGGGTTGATAAATAATGGAATGGCAAGCCGCAAGCAACGTGACTACGCTTGTCAGCAACGTTAATCGGAAAGGAAAATTCGCGCGCTTCATAACAATATCCCGTTGACGAATTTAGATAAAATTTATTCTACAACGCTTACACAAAAGGGAAAAGTGCGGTGCATTTTTTCGGTGTTTTTATTTTGAAAGTGTGATCAGTGTGGCAAAAGTGCGGTCATTTTCCCCGGCGTTTTTTTACCCCGCCAAGGCGTCCTGCAATCTCCCCTGGTTTTGTGCTAACAGCGCTTCCGCCTGTGTTTTATCCAATCCGCTTAACAACATCATGATCGCCGTTTTGGCGTTGCCGTTGGTGATTTGTAGGGTTTGTTCGGCGGTGGCGGCGTTGCAGTCGGTGGCTTGCATGACAATGCGGATGGCGCGGGCTTTGAGTTTTTGGTTGGTGGCTTGCACGTCCACCATGAGGTTTTGGTAGCATTTGCCGAGGCGAATCATGGCGGCGGTGGTGAGCATATTCAGCACCATTTTTTGTGCCGTGCCGGATTTTAAGCGGCTGGAGCCGGTGAGGGCTTCAGGTCCGACGGCGGTGGTGATGGCGATGTCTGCGATGTCGCTCATGACGGCGTTCGGGTTGCTGACCAACGATACCGTGGTCGCGCCGAGCTGTTTGGCGTAGTTCAAGGCGCCAATCACATACGGTGTACGCCCGCTGGCGGCGATACCCACCAGCACGTCTTTGGCGCTGAAATTGATGCGACGTAAATCCTGTTCGCCCGCTTCGCGGTTGTCTTCCGCGCCTTCCACCGCGTTACGCAATGCTGTGTCCCCGCCGGCAATTAACCCCACTACCATGCCGGACGGCACGCCGAAGGTGGGCGGGCATTCGGAGGCATCCAGTACGCCAAGGCGACCGCTGGTGCCCGCGCCCACGTAAACCAAGCGTCCGCCCGCCTGAAATGCCGCCACAATGCGTTCTACCGCCTGTGCGATTTGCGGCAGTTTTTTTTCCACCGCCAACGCCACCAATTTGTCTTCCTTATTTAATAAGGTGACGACCTCCAACGGCTCTAGGGAGTCAATGTGCATGGTGTTCGGATTGCGCTGTTCGCTTAACATGTTTTCGAGGCTGTTTACTAAATTTTGTTCGCTCATGAGATCTTCTCCGCAGGAAAAATGGCGCCCAAACTGACCGCACTTTTGGCGCCGGTTACGCTGGGCAAATTGGATGGCAGGTTGTTAATGCGGCGATAAGCAAGCCAGGCGAAGGCGGCGGCTTCCACATAATCCACATCTAAGCCCGCGTCGTTGGTCGGAAGATATTGCCAATTTGGCAGCAGCGCTTGCAGGCGTTCCATCAGCAAGCCGTTTTTCGCGCCGCCGCCACACACCAACAAACGGCGCGGCAGTTCGGTTTCAAGCCGATTTAAGGCAAGGGCAATGCTTTGCGCGGTGAATTCCAGTAACGTGGCTTGCACGTCTTGCGGCGGGATTTCGCCCAAAAGTGCGGTCGTTTTTGCCAGTGTTTTTTCAAGCCACGCAAGGTTGAACAATTCGCGCCCGGTGCTTTTCGGCGGCGGCAGTTGGAAATAAGGTTCCTTCAGCATTTCCGCCAATAATTCCAACCGCACTTTCCCGCTGCGCGCCCACTGCCCGTCGGCGTCGTAGGATTTGCCCAGATGGCGCTCAATCCAGCCGTCCATTAAGGCGTTGCCCGTGCCGGTGTCGTAGCCGATAATCGGCTGATGGGGAAGCAGCACGGAAATATTGCTGATGCCGCCGATGTTCAGCACCACTGTCGCCCAACGTTCATCATAAAACAGCGCTTGATGAAAGGCGGGCACCAGCGGTGCCCCTTGCCCGCCGAACGCCATATCCTTACGCCGAAAATCGCCCACCACGTCAATGTCGGTGCGCGCGGCAAGCAGATGCATGTCGCCGATTTGCAGGGTAAACGGAAAATCCCCCTGTGGCGCGTGCCACACGGTTTGTCCGTGGCAGCCGATGGCACGGATATGTTGCGACGGCAGGTTGTGGGTGGTGAGGAAGCGATTGACGGCGTCAGCATATAACAGGGCTAAACGCTGATCCAGCTCGCCCAGTTGCTGTAATGTGGTGGTGCCGTGAGAAACTAATTGCAATAAATCTTGTCGTAAATGCGTCGGCATTGACGTGAACTGCCCGGCAATGAATTGCGGTTGTTCGGTGAATGCCATCAGGGCGACATCCACACCGTCCAAACTGGTGCCGGACATGATGCCGAGATAATATTCCTGTTGCATATTGCGGCGTATCCTTAACTTAACTCGAAATTGCAAGAATGATATACTAGCGCGCAATTTTTAGCGAACAAAAGAGACATTCTTTATGACAACTCAAGCACTCAGCGTAGTAATTCTGGCTGCCGGCAAAGGCACCCGTATGTATTCCGATTTGCCGAAAGTGTTGCACCCCATTGCGGGCAAACCGATGGTGAAACACGTGATCGACACCGCCAAACAGCTCGGCGCGCGCAATATTCATTTGGTTTACGGACACGGCGGCGATTTAATGCAACAGCGCCTGGCGGGCGAGCCGGTGAATTGGGTGTTGCAAACGGAACAGCTCGGCACGGGTCACGCCATGCAACAGGCGGCGCCGTTTTTTGCCGATGACGAAAACATTTTAATGCTCTATGGCGATGCGCCGCTGATCACCAAAGACACCTTGGAAAAACTCATCGCTGCCAAGCCGGATAACGGTATTGCCTTGTTAACGGTCGTGTTGGATAACCCGACGGGATATGGTCGTATTTTGCGCGAAAACGGCAACGTTGTCGGCATTGTGGAACAAAAAGATGCCGGCGCGGAACAGCTCAACATTCAGGAAGTGAACACCGGCGTGATGGTGTCCGACGGTGCTTCTTTCAAAAAATGGCTAGCGCAGTTGGATAACAACAACGCGCAAGGCGAATACTACATGACCGATGTTATCGCCTTGGCAAATCGTGACGGTTGCCAAGTGGCGGCGGTGCAAGCGGTAGATTTAATGGAAGTGGAAGGCGCGAATAATCGCCTGCAACTGACCGCGCTTGAGCAATATTTCCAACAAAAACAGGCAGGCGAATTATTGCTGGCGGGAGTGATGTTATTGGATCCGAACAGCTTCAAACTGCGCGGTGAATTGACCCACGGCAAAGACGTGGAAATCGACATGAACGTGATTTTAAACGGCAAAGTGCGGTTAGGAAATCGGGTGAAAATCGGTGCGGGCTGTGTATTAACCAACTGTGACATCGGTGATGACGTGGAAATCAAACCGTATTCCGTGCTGGAAGAGGCTTCCGTGGGCGCCAATGCCGCCATCGGACCGTTCTCCCGCTTACGCCCGGGCGTCGATTTGGCAGAAAATACCCATGTGGGCAATTTCGTGGAAATCAAAAAAGCACACATCGGCAAAGGCTCCAAAGTGAACCACTTAACCTATGTGGGCGACGCGGAAATCGGCAAAGATTGTAACATCGGCGCAGGCGTGATCACCTGTAACTACGACGGCGCCAACAAATTCAAAACCACCATCGGCGACAACGTGTTCGTCGGCTCCGACAGCCAACTCGTCGCTCCGGTCACCATAGAAAGCGGCGCTACCATCGGCGCAGGTTCCACCATCCGCTACGACGTCAAACGCGACGAACTGGTCACCACCCGCGTTCCGCAAAAACACGTCCAAGGCTGGGAAAGGCCGACGAAGAAAAAATAATCTATTGATTTGCATGAAAAAGAGCAACATGGCTTGGCTATGTTGCTCTTTTTTTTTAGGAAAATAAGATTTCGTCGGACATAAAAAGTGCGGTGAAAATTCACAGCGTTTTTCAACCGCACTTTGGATCGGAGTGGGCTCGGGATGCGACCCAATTGCATTGCAAGATTAATCTTGTAATGCGCCGCTATTAAACATTGGCAAGCCCATGGTTTTCAGGCCGTCACGATAGATTCCCAGTAAATCTTTTTCACTCACTTTTTGTAATTCGTCCAACGGTTTGTCTAATGCTGCCACCGTTTCGATGGTGATGCCTTGCGGACCGGATTCTAAGGTGGCGATTTCAAACAACGCGCGACCGCGACGCACATGGCTGCCGGAACTGATCAGGGCGGCGTGTTTGATGTGGTGTTTCGCTAAGGCGTAACGGGAGAACAAGGCATTTTCCACCGTTGAACGGGCGTAGTTGTCGGCGTAAATGCGTTTGGCGTCGATGCCTTTGTCAATCAGCCATTGCTTCATTAAGGCGCCTTCCGTACGATTATTTTGTGGCACGCCACCGGTGACGATAATCAACGCGTCGGGATTTTTTTTTGGCGATTTCTACGGTTTTTTCCAAACGCTGAATCAAAATATCGTGCATACTGCCGTCCGGATTTAACGCATAACCCAAAGTGATAATGGCGGAATCCGCCGGCAGTTTTTGTGTCAATTTATCGCTAATCGGCTGACTTGCAGCGTTATCAATAATCTTAAATACATTTTCCAATTCCGCGGCTTTTTGCGGCGCCAGCGCTTTTAAACGGGTGAAGTATTTGTCGGTTTCCCCTTGGTTTTGTTTAAAACGATTCCACGCGGTTAAATAAATATGCGCTTTCACATCATCGGGCGCCACCGTTAATACCTTTTGATAAAGCTCGAGGGCTTTTTCCGTATTGCCGTTATAAATATTGGCATTGGCTGCGCCGAACAGAAAATCAACGCGATAAGGCTCCAATTCATAGGCTTCCAATAAAATCGCAGCAATACGTTCCATGTTGCTTGGCAATTTTGCGGTAAAGCCCGCATTGGACACCCGCGCCGGTGAATTTTGGATTTTCACCGCCTGCGCGATTAAATCATCCACTACCTGCCGTTGGGTGAGCAACTGTTGATAGTTTACCTGCGGTTCCAACACGGCTAACGGTTGTGTATTTGCCGTGGCGTTAAAAGCTAACGCAGAAATCATGGCAAACAATGAAATTTTTAAGGTTTTATTCATCCTATTCTCCTTGGATTGATGTTTATAGGGATAGTGTATTGCAATTGCATTTAAAAACTGCGATTTAGATCACATTTTGAGGTTTTTCTGTCTTAAATTGTCAAACCAAGTGCAACAATTTCTTAAAGTAAACCTCATAAGGTGTTTTCCGGCCTAAACACTTTCGTGGTCTTAGATTGAGTTTATCTACGACAGACTG
>NZ_NRDF01000013.1 GCF_003130205.1 Aggregatibacter actinomycetemcomitans | reverse complement strand
TCCTATTTTTAAATATCTAAATCTAAAACGAATCTCTAAGTGCCCACACAGTTTGTCTGATTGATTGTTAAAGAACAAAAAACGACGCGCTGTCTATAAAAAACTACAACGGCGCGTCGTTGTGCCGGCGTATTATAGGCTTTTATGCCCGCCTTGCAACCCCTTTTTGCGATTTTTTTGTAAAAATCTTTTTGAATGGTTATTTTTTGTCAAATTTCTCCCGAAACTTCACTGTCAACATTTAATAAGCTCAGCGTTTCAAATCCTAAAGACCGAATTAAATTTGGTAAACCATCTTCTTGTGCGAGCATTTTGGTGCAAAACACTTGATTATTTGTTTGATTATTTGACCGCACTTTTACGTCACTAAGTAAGGATTCTACCCGCTTTGCAATGGCGGCACCCGAATCAATAAAATAGGTGACTTGCGGCAAACATTGCTGAATCTCTGATTTTATCAGAGGGAAATGCGTACATCCCAGCACCACACAATCTAAATCACTCATTGTAACCCACGTTAGCACTTCAGATTTAATTTCATTTAAATCAATAGGATAACCATGCAGTTTACGTTCAGCCAATTCCACCAACTTCGTACTACCAATTTTTTCCACACGGCAATCGATGGCATATTTATCAATCAAATCAGATAAATATTTTCGCTTTACCGTTCCTTTGGTGGCAAGTAATCCGATATGCTTCGTGGTTGTTTTCGCTGCTGCCGGTTTAATCGCCGGTACGGTACCGACTATCGGGACGGAAAAATGTTCGCGCAATGCGGGCAATACGACGGTGCTTGCCGTATTACAGGCGATAACAATAAGATCCGGAAGATATATCTGATCTATGTGTTGGCAGATTTTTAACGTACGTTCGATGATCTTTTCTTCAGGCTTCTCGGAATAAGGAAAGTAGGCGTTATCAAAGCAATACAAATAGTGATAGTCAGACAAAAGTTGTTTAACCTCACGATAAACACTAAAGCCGCCGACGCCGGAATCAAAAAAAAGAATTGTGGGTTTTGTTTGAATGTCCATAATCAGTTTAATGGAAAAATTTGCGTCATTTTATTCGCTTATGAGGCGGTTCTCAAGGAAAAGCTCGCTGATTAACAGTGGCATGTTTTGGACTAAAAACAAGGAACGACGGGCATATAATCCGCTTTGAGGATCTTGCGCCCATTGAATGAGTTGTCTGTTTGGTGCTTGTTGAAATAACCATTCTCCAATAGGCTTGTTACCGAGTGTTGATAAGTCTTGATAATGGGCTAATAACGCCTTGGGGATAAGCGTGCGGGCTTCGACCCAAGGGATTCCATCGCCAAATAGCAAAACTTCCCGACACCAATAGGCTTCTGTCGGCAAAAGTGCGGTCTCATTTTCAAATGTTTTTTCTATCCATTTTTCTGACCGCACTTTCACGTCAAATCGCGTACAAGCCCGCTTTAATTTAACGGTCAGCGATTGTTTATCAAACAACCAGCATTGAACTGAAGGCGGCAGTTGCTTCGCCTGTGACGCATCTTCCGCCAACCAATGCAGCCGGGCAAAAATAGAATCAGGCATTGCTATAAATCTCACGATTATTTAGCCAGCGACGAATCAACAAGTCTGCCATTTGTGGATATTTTTCTATAAGTTGTTTTGCATAAAATTGCACTGTCGGCAGCATTTTACGATCACGCATGAGATTCGCCACTTTAAATTCAGTAATCCCTGTTTGTTTCGTCCCTAGCACTTCCCCGGGCCCGCGGATTTCCAGATCTTTTTCCGAAATCACGAAGCCATCCTGCGTGTCGCGCATGACTTGTAAGCGTTTTTGCGAAATTTTGCCGAGCGGCGGTTTATACATCAACACACAAAAAGAGGCAGTACTGCCACGCCCGACCCGCCCGCGTAACTGATGGAGCTGGGACAAGCCCAGGCGCTCGGCGTTTTCAATAATCATTAAACTGGCGTTCGGCACATCCACGCCCACTTCAATCACCGTCGTAGCAACCAATAAATCCAATTCGGCAAGTTTAAACTGCGCCATCACCGCTTGTTTTTCATTCGGTTTCATTCGCCCGTGTACCAAGCCGATACGTAAGTGCGGTAGAATTTTACGGAGATCTTCCGCCACCGCTTCCGCCGCCTGCGCCTCCAATACTTCCGATTCATCAATCAGGGTACAAACCCAATAAGCCTGCCGTTTTTCCTGCGTACACGCCACATTCACCCGTTCGATAATGTCTGCGCGACGATCTTCGGAAATTGCAATGGTGGTAATCGGCGTGCGCCCCGGTGGCAATTCGTCGATAATCGAGGTATCCAAATCCGCATATACGGTCATAGCAAGCGTACGCGGAATCGGTGTGGCGGTCATGATTAACTGGTGAGGATATACGCCCGCCTGATTGCCTTTTTCCCGTAGCATGAGTCGTTGGTGCACGCCGAAACGGTGCTGTTCGTCAACAATCACCAAGCTCAAACGATGAAATTCCACCTCTTCCTGAAATAACGCGTGCGTTCCCACCACCATTTGTACCGCACCACTTTTTATTTTCTCTAACTCGGCAACCCGTTGTTTGCCTTTGACTTTTCCTGCCAGCCAACCCACTTGAATGCCAAGCGGTTCAAACCAACGGCGGAAGTTCACGGCGTGCTGTTCCGCTAAGATTTCCGTCGGCGCCATCAATGCCACCTGTTTACCGTTATCAATGGCGAGCAGTGCCGCTAACGCCGCCACTAAGGTTTTACCGGAACCGACATCCCCCTGTACCAAGCGCATCATCGGGTAAGATTGCGCCACATCCCGTTCAATATCTTCCGTCACACGCAACTGTGCATTTGTCGGCTGAAACGGCAACTGCGCCAAAAAACGCTGTTTTAAATCCGATTGATAATGCAGAGGTTCGGCAAAATTCGCTTGAATTCCTGACCGCACTTTTTGCATCGCCAGGTTATATGCCAGCAATTCTTCAAAAATCAGTCGTTGCTGGGCAGGATGTTTACCTTCTTCCAAGGTACTCAGCGACACATCGGGAGGCGGATTATGCAGGAACTGAATAGCGGATTTCAAATCAAAAGGGTGCGGATTACATTCTGTCGGCAACAATTCGGCTAAAGGCGTTTTATCCAACACCAGCAGGGCTTGCGCAATTAATTTTCGCAAAGCGGTTTGTTTCAATCCTTCCGTAGCGGGATAAATAGGCGTGAGGGTTTCTGCCAAAACCAGCGGTTTATTGTCATGAATAATTTGATATTCGGGATGATGGATTTCCGCCATGAAACGCCCACGACGCACCTCGCCGAATGCCTTCACCCGCGCACCGGGTTGCAAGCTGTTTTTCATGCCGGCGTTAAAATTAAAAAAGCGCAGCGCCAATTTGGAGGTGCCGTCGGAAAGATAAACCATCAGCATCGGTCGGCGCCCGAATTGCACTTCGCTACTTTGCACGATACCTTCAATGGTGGCGTAATGCTCTGCCTGCAAATCGGCGATGGGCGTGATGCGGGTACGATCTTCATAGCGAAGCGGAAGGTGAAATAACAGATCTTGTAGGTTAAAAATCCCCAATTTACCTAACTTTTCCGCCACAGCCGCACCGACACCGGAAATTGCCGTTAACGGAATCGCATCTAATAATTGGGAGCTCATTTTATTGATTAATATTGCGCTCAATGCTGATTAATTCAGGCATTGATTTGATTTTGCGAATGATGTGCGCGAGGTGTTTTTTGTCTTTGACCATTAACAGCACGATAATCTGATATAAACGACCTTCCTGCTCTTCCGTCCAAATGCTCTGAATATTGCTGTCCATCGCGGAAATGGTTGACATCAAATGCGGTAACGTACCTTGCTGATTGATCATTTCAATACGCAATTCGGCTTCAAACTCAATTTGCGTGTCGCTTTTTTCCCAATCAACGGACATATAATTTTTCGGGTTATTTTCACGATCTTTTAAATTCGAGCAGGCTTCATGATGAATCACCAACCCCTTGCCAGGGCTGGCATAAGCGATGATCGGATCGCCCGGCACCGGATGACAACATTGTGCAAAGGTGGTTAATAAACCGCCGTTACCGCTGATTTCCAACGGTCCGTGATTATCAGGATTGCCATCCGTATCAATTTCAATGGCTTCACCCAACAAACGGTGCGCAATGACGGTGCTCATTTGGTTACCCAGACCGATTTCCATAAACAAGTCGTTTAAGCTCGCTAATTTCAGATCCGTCAGGACATTTTGGGTATATTCAAAATTGAGTTCTTCCAATTTTAACGGACTTAACGCGTGCGCCAATTGGCGTTTACCGGATTCGATGGCTTCGTCACGGCGTAAGTCTTTTAAAGCGTGGCGAATGCTGGAACGGGCTTTGGCGGTCACCACGAAATTAAGCCACGCCACATTAGGTTTAGCATTCGGCGAGGTTAAAATATCAATGGTTTGACCGGACTCTAAGGCTTGTGATAAGGGATAAGGTTTACGATCCACATTGGCTGCGACACAATTTCTGCCTACATCCGTATGTACCGCATAGGCAAAATCCACCGGCGTTGCGCCTTTCGGTAATTCCACAATACGCCCTTTCGGCGTAAACACATAAATTTCTTTCGGGAAAAATTCGGATTTTACGCTTTCGATAAATTCAAAAGAATTACCGGCACTTTGTTGTAGTTCGATTAAACTTTGCAGCCAGCGTTGCGCTTTAATTTGTGCCGGCGTGCTATCGTTGCGACCGCCCTGTTTATACGCCCAATGCGCCGCAACCCCCATTTCCGCCATTTGATCCATTCCTTCGGTACGAATTTGTACTTCCACCGGCACGCCGTGCGGACCAATCATAGACGTATGTAAAGACTGGTAGCCGTTGGCTTTCGGCACGGCAATATAATCTTTTACCCGCCCCGGGCGCGGTTTATAAAGGCTGTGCATTTGCCCAAGCACGCGATAGCAGGTATCCACATTGTTCACCACGGTGCGGAACGCGTAAATATCCATAATGGAATGAAACTGCTGATCTTTTAAGCGCATTTTTTGGTAGATGGCATACAAATGCTTTTCACGCCCGAATACCCGCGCCTGAATACCCACATCCTGCAAACGTCCTTTAATCTCGTCGGAAATACGTTCGATCATGTCTTTACGATTGCCGCGCGCAATTTGTACGACTTTTTGCAACACGGCATAACGTTGCGGATACATGGCTTCAAAACCAAGATCTTCCAGTTCATTTTTGATGTGCTCAATCCCCAAGCGATGCGCTAACGGTGCATAAATTTCCAGGGTTTCTTTGGCGATACGACGACGTTTATCGGGACGTAATGCGCTGAGGGTGCGCATATTGTGGGTTCGGTCGGCAAGTTTGATGAGAACCACGCGAATATCCTTGGTCATGGCAAGGATCATTTTACGGAAGTTTGCCACTTCCGCTTCTTGACGGGTTCTGAATTTGAGTTTGTCGAGTTTTGAAACACCTTCAACGATTTCCGCGACACTGGCGCCGAATTCGGCTTTCAGTTGTTCTTCCGTGTAAGGCGTGTCTTCAATGACGTCATGTAATAAAGCGGCCATAACCGCTTCATGATCCAATCGCATTTCGGCGATGATAGAAGCGACCGCGACCGGGTGGGTGATATAAGGTTCACCGCTGGAGCGTGATTGCCCTTCGTGCGCATCGCGGGCAATCACAAATGCACGTTTAACCAATTCAATTTGTTCAGGCGGTAAATATGCCTGGATAATATGATGTAAACCTTCGAATAAATACAAAACACACCCGACCGACTAAAAAACGTTTTAAATTTTTACCGCACTTTACTCGGATAACAAAGAAACGGTGTTCACTTCCACTCTTTCGTGCGCCAAATGTTCATGACGATCCTGCGCATCTAAAATTTCGTTATTAATTAAACCTTTTTCAATTTCACGCAACGCGATAACGGTCGGTTTATCATTATCTTCCGGCACTAAAGGTTCACGCGTATGTAGCTGCAATTGTCTTGCGCGACGGGCAGCGGTTAAAATTAAATCAAAACGGTTACCAATTTTTTCTACTGCGTCTTGCACGGTTACACGAGCCATAAATTACTCCAATTTGCTAAATCTGTTTTTGAATTCAATAAAGGGTCAGTATGGTACTAGAATGCAGGTGATTTTTCCAGTAGTTGTTCAATCAAGCCTTGATTTTCTTGCTGCTGATGCGCCAATGTCAATCGCTCGGCACGCAGAATTGCCTGCAAATCCACAAGCGCTTGCTCAAAATTATCGTTGACGATCACATAATCATATTCATCGTAATGAGAAATTTCGCTCATCGCTTTCGCCATTCTGTCGGCAATTACGTCCGCACTGTCCTGCCCGCGTCCGATTAAACGTCTTTCCAATTCATCCAACGACGGCGGCAAAATAAAAATACTTTTAACATTGGGCACTTTTTTACGAATTTGTTGTGCGCCCTGCCAATCAATATCTAAAAAAACATCAATGCCTTTGGCTAAATTTTCTTTAATGGCGAATAAGGAAGTGCCGTAATAATTGCCACCGAAGACTTTAGCATATTCCAGAAACGCATTTTGTTCGATTAAGGTTTCAAATTCCCCGTGAGAAACAAAATAATAATGTACGCCTTCCTGTTCGCCCGGGCGCGACTGTCTGGTGGTGTGGGAAACGGATACCATCATTTGATGGCGATTATTTTGTTTTAACAATGCGGCGATTAATGAGGATTTACCTGCGCCGCTGGGTGCGGAAATGATATATAAATTGCCTTGTAACATAATGTTTCTCTCTAATTAATTTTGCCTATTATGCCCCTAACCCAATAAAAAATCAGCAAAAGTGCGGTCATTTTTTACAGAGTTTTTTCTTCTCCTGCCAATAACATTTTCTCTTCATCCGCTCAGAGACGCATTCTCAAATTAAAGAAAGCGTGTTATAATCTCCCGCAAAATTGGTAGGCGAGGTCATAGCCAACCTAAACCTTTTCGTTTAACTTAAAAATAATAAGGTGAAATCTTATGGCAATTAAAATTGGTATCAATGGTTTCGGTCGTATCGGCCGTATCGTATTCCGTGCAGCTCAACTTCGTGATGACATTGAAGTTGTGGGTATCAACGACTTAATCGACGTTGAATACATGGCGTATATGTTGAAATACGATTCAACTCATGGTCGTTTCGACGGCACAGTTGAAGTGAAAGACGGCAACTTAGTCGTAAACGGTAAAGCGATTCGCGTAACGGCTGAACGTGATCCGGCAAACTTAAACTGGGGTGCAATCGGTGTTGATGTTGCAGTTGAAGCAACCGGTTTATTCTTAACTGACGAAACTGCCCGTAAACACATCACTGCCGGTGCGAAAAAAGTGGTTTTAACCGGTCCTTCCAAAGACAGCACACCAATGTTCGTACGCGGTGTAAACTTTGATACTTATAAAGGTCAAGACATCGTTTCCAACGCTTCTTGTACAACTAACTGCTTAGCACCATTAGCAAAAGTTATCAACGACAAATTCGGTATCAAAGACGGTTTAATGACAACCGTTCACGCTACAACCGCAACACAAAAAACTGTTGACGGTCCATCTGCAAAAGACTGGCGTGGTGGTCGTGGCGCTTCCCAAAACATCATCCCATCTTCAACCGGTGCGGCTAAAGCCGTAGGTAAAGTTATTCCTGCATTAAACGGTAAATTAACCGGTATGGCATTCCGTGTTCCTACTACAAACGTATCCGTTGTTGACTTAACCGTTAACCTTGAAAAACCTGCAACTTATGCAGAAATCTGTGCGGAATTGAAACGCGCTTCCGAAAATGAAATGAAAGGTGTTTTAGGCTACACTGAAGATGCCGTAGTTTCTACCGACTTCAACGGTTGTTCCTTAACTTCCGTATTTGACGCAGCTGCAGGTATCGCATTAACCGATACTTTCGTGAAACTGGTCTCTTGGTATGACAACGAAGCCGGTTATTCTCACAAAGTATTAGACTTAGTTGCACACGTTTACAACTACAAAGGCTAATTCTAAAACCAGAACATGAAAATAGCTCCCGTCTGGGAGCTATTTTTTTATCCGTAAAACCTAAAAAAAAGTGCGGTGCCTTTTCAATGCGTTTTTAAAACGCCAAAACTAACACACCCGAAAGAATTAATCCCGCCCCAATCAATAATTTCATACTCACCGGCTCGCCCAAGATGGTCACGCCTAACACAATGGCAATAACCACGCTGAGCTTATCAATAGGCGCAACCCAAGACGCCGGCGCAAGTTGTAAAGCGCGATAATAGCACAACCAGGAAAGCCCCGTCGCAACCCCGGATAACACAAGGAAAATCACCGGTTTGGTCGCAATATGTTGAGGTAATTGCCATTCATTACGCATGGAAATAATCGCCACAATCACAAATAAAATCACCACCGTACGAATAAATGTCGCTAAATTACTATTCACCCCCTCCACACCTAATTTGCCTAAAATTGCCGTTAATCCGGCAAAAAATGCGGAACCGATCGCAAACCAGACCCAATTCATTTTAATCTCCTCATGTTTCTGCAATATTTCCTTTATAATATACCAACTTTTTCATCCACAACGTTAATCTGTATGGCTATTGTTAATCAATCGACGCTCGTTGCATACAGCGTGCAACAAATGTATCGGCTTATAAATGATTATGAGCGTTATCCAGAATTTTTGCCGGGCTGTGTCGATAGCCACACGTTACATAAAAGTGCGGTGCAATTAACCGGCGAATCGGAAATCAGCAAAGCGGGAATTCGACAAAAGTTTACCACCTGTAATACAATGAAAGAAAATCAATCAATTAGAATGCAATTCGTTGACGGCCCGTTTAAATTTCTGCAAGGTGAATGGAAGCTTACCGATCCGGATGAAAAAAGCTGTCAGATTCAACTTTATTTAGCATTTGAATTTTCAAACCCACCGGTTGGATTTGCCTTCGGTCAGATTTTCACCCATTTAACCAATAAAATGATTGATGCATTTAAACAGCGAGCAAAACAAATTTATGGTTAATAAAATCAATATTCAAATTGCCTATGTGTTTCCTGATCATCATTATCTGAAATCGTTTAGTGTAGATGAAGGCACAATGGTGCAAACCGCCATTTTGCAGTCCGGTATTTTGCAACAATTTACCGACATTGATTTACGCGAAAATAAAATCGGCATTTTCAGCCGTCCCGTGAAATTAACGGATCAGCTGAAAGACGGTGATCGCATTGAAATTTATCGCCCGCTGTTAGCGGATCCGAAAGAAATTCGGCGCAAACGTGCGGAAGAACAGGCAAAGAAAAAATAATAACACTTAATCCAACACATTGAAGGAATGTCTATGAACAAATTTTGTTTACCTCAAAATATTACACCGGAAATTTTTCTACGCGATTACTGGCAGAAAAAACCCTTATTAATTCGCCGCGGTTTACCGGAAATTATCGGTATACTTGAACCGCGCGACATTACCGAATTAGCCAAAACGGAAGAGGCAATCGCACGCTTGATCAAGCAACATTCCGATGATAATTGGGAATTGCGCACCAGTCCGTTATCCAAAGAGGATTTTGATAACCTGCCTGAAAAATGGTCGGTTTTAGTACAAGATATGGAGCAATGGTCGCCGCTATTAGGCAATTTATGGCGCAAATTCGGCTTTATTCCGCAATGGCAACGTGATGACATTATGGTCTCCTTCGCGCCACAAGGCAGTTCTGTTGGCAAACATTATGATGAGTACGATGTCTTTTTGGTGCAGGCTTATGGTCATCGCCGTTGGCAGCTTGGCAAATGGTGCGAACCTACCACAGAATTCAAACCGAACCAACCGATTCGTATTTTTGACGACATGGGCGAACTGATTTTAGACGAAGTGATGGCGCCTGGCGATGTGCTGTACGTGCCTTCCCGCATGGCTCACTACGGCATAGCGCAAGATGACTGCTTAACCGTGTCCTTCGGATTACGTTACCCTAACACGTCGGAATTACTGGAAAATATTGGAAATCACCTTTGCCATCCAAGTCTTGAGCTGAATGAACTGGCAATCCCATTCCGCTTAAGCCCGTCGGAACAAAAAACCGGCGAATTAACCCCGCAAGATACGCAACAAATGAAAGCGTTATTTTTACAACAGCTGGCAAACTCCGCGCAATTCGACGCCTTATTCCAACAAGTGCTTGCAACAACCGTCAGCCGCCGACGCTATGAATTACTGGAAGTCGCCGGTCTTTCCGATCCGGAAGAAGTACTAGAAACCTTCGAACACGGCGGCAGATTGCGTCAAGACAACAATTGCAAACTGGTTTACACCCAAGATCCGTTTCGTATTTATGCTAACGGCGAATGGCTGGATGAATTAACTTACGCCGAAGCGGAGATCTTAAAACAACTTGCCGACGGTCAAACCGTTGATTTTGCATTCTTAACTCGTTTGATCGGCAGTCTGCAAGATCAACAGATTTCCATGGAAGTGTTGGTCGATAGCATTTGCAATTGGCTGGATGACGGTTGGGCGTTGTTAACCGAGTAATCTCATGAGCGACAACATTTACTCAGTCAGCCAATTAAACCAGTCCGTTCGCTTGATGCTGGAAAATCAGCTCGGGCAGGTTTGGCTCAGCGGGGAAATTTCTAACTTCACCCAGCCGGTTTCAGGGCATTGGTATCTAAGTTTAAAAGACGAAAACGCCCAAGTACGCTGCGCTATGTTCCGCATAAAAAACCTGCGTGTGGGCTTTCGTCCGTCTAATGGCATGCAAGTGCTGGTGCGTGCCAATGTCAGTTTGTATGAACCGCGCGGCGATTATCAACTGATTATCGAAAGTATGCACCTTGCCGGTGAAGGTTTGCTGATGCAGCAATTTGAAGCGCTGAAACGCAAATTGGCGGCAGAAGGATTGTTCGCTCAGAATCACAAGAAAAACCTACCGCACTTTAGTAAAGCGGTAGGCATTATTACCTCTAAAACCGGCGCGGCGTTGCAGGATATTTTGCATATTCTGCAACGTCGTGATCCGAGCCTGAAAGTTATTATTTATCCCACTGCCGTACAAGGTAAAGAAGCGGCGGCTGAAATTACGCAAATGATTGAAATTGCCAACCGGCGTCAAGAAGTGGATGTATTAATCGTAGGGCGCGGCGGCGGTTCGCTGGAAGATTTATGGTGCTTTAACGAAGAAATTGTGGCGCGCGCGATTTTTCATTCCGCCACTCCGATCATTAGCGCCGTCGGTCATGAAACCGATATTACCATTGCCGATTTTATCGCCGATTTACGCGCACCGACCCCGTCTGCCGCGGCGGAGCTGGTGAGTCGCGATCAAACGGAATTATTACAGCAGTTGCAATATCGTCAACAACGCATTGAAATCGCTTTGGATCGCATTTTTATCGAGAAGAAACGGCAATTACAGCATCTTTTCTTACGTCTGCAAAACCAACACCCACAAGCGCAACTACGTATTCAACAGCAACTTATCGCCCAATTACGTCATCGCTTGCAGCAAAGTTTGTGCCATCGTTGGCAAAAAACGGCGGAAAATCTGACCGCACTTTCGGCGCGGTTATATAAAAATCCGTTGCCGTTAAAGTTACAGCAACAGGAACAACAGCTGGTGCAACTTAAAGTGCGGTTAAATTCCGAGATGAATTTGAAACTGGGACTACAGCAGAAACAGCTGGCGCATTTATGCGGCAAATTAGACAGCTTGAGTCCGTTGAAGGTGCTGGCGCGTGGCTATTCCATCACACAAAACCAACATAACCGAACCATTACATCAATTCATGCGGTGAACATCGGCGAGCAAATCCAAACGCGTGTTGCCGACGGGATTATCATCAGCCAAATTAATCGGTTAGAGAAGAAATAAGCGGATTATTTTTTATGCTTTGCCAGTGAGCAATGCAAAATTTTGACGTTTTTGCCTTTGTCCTGAAAATATTTTCCCAGTTGTTCGGCGATATAAACGGAGCGGTGTTTGCCGCCCGTACAACCGATAGCAATGGTCAAATAACTGCGGTTATTCTGTTCCAGCGACGGCAGCCAGGTTTCGATATAAGAACGGGTGAGGTAGATAAATTGATGCACCTCATTGTGCTTATTTAAGAATTCCGCCACTTCTTCATCCAAGCCGGTCAGCGGGCGTAACCCCTGGTTCCAATGCGGATTTGGCAGGAATCGCACATCAAACACATAATCTGCGTCTAATGGAATGCCATATTTAAAACCGAAAGATTCCACCACGATTTTCAATTCTTTATCGGAATGCCCGCTCAAAAACTCACGTAATCGCTCCGCTAATTCGTGGGTAGATAAAGGGGCTGTATCAATCAGCAAATTGGCTTGTTGAACTAACGGTTCAAGGTGATTCCGCTCTTCTTCAATGGCAGCTTCTAAAGAAAGATCCTGTGTAGATAACGGGTGCAAACGGCGGGAATCACTATAGCGGCGGATTAATGTGCTGGTATCGGCATCCAAGAAAATAATTTTAACGTTATGTTTCTGCTGCAAATCATTAATCGTATTTTCCAGGATTTGCGGGGAAGTCGGCAGGTTACGAATGTCTAAACTAATGGCAACGGCAGGTTGCCCGGCGGACAAAATCTGAATCAGCTGAGGCAATAAATCCAAAGGAAGATTATCCACACAATAATAGCCCATATCTTCCAAGGCCCTTAATGCAACGGATTTTCCCGCCCCGGAACGACCGCTAATGATAATAATTTCCACAGCACCCCCCACTAACTCGGCTTTTTCGTTAAGTAAAATTACGCTGCGATTCCGTTACATCCTGCTCGGATGACTGTTCCGTAGGAACCGCTTCATTTGCATCGGTTTGATCATAATGAAAAAAAATTTGCAAAATTTCATCCGCACTTTTCGCCGCCCGTAATTGTTTGCACAAAGATTTATCCGTTAAATTTTCCGCTAATTTAGGCAAATATTGAACATACGCGGCACACATATTTTCCGGAATTAACACCGCAAAGATTAAATCCACTTCACGGTGATCCGCTGCCTCATAGTCAATAGGCGAGTCTAATTGAATGAAGACGGCGATAGGTTGGGCTTCTGCCGGCAAACGACCTTTTGGCATTGCCACACCACCACCGAGACCGGAGTTACCCAGTTTTTCACGGCTAAACAAGCACTCAAAACAGCATTGTTCACCGTTTTCCAGCTGCAATTTTTCATCCACAATATGTGCGATTAACTCAAACACACGCTTTTTGCTGGACAAAATCATGCCCTGACGGATACTTTCCGGCGTTAGTAATTCAGTAAATTTCATAAGCTAAAGTTGGAAATCGGCGCCTAAATAAACGTCTTTTACCAATTTGTTGTTCATAATCTCTTGCGGTGTACCGGTAGCGATCATTTTACCGGCGCTCACAATATAAGCGCGTTCACACACATCCAGCGTTTCACGCACATTGTGGTCGGTAATTAATACACCCAAGCCGCGATCGCGCAAGTCTTTAATAATTTTTTTAATATCAATCACCGAGATCGGGTCAACACCGGCGAAAGGTTCATCTAACAAAATAAATTTCGGATTTGCCGCCAACGCACGGGCAATTTCCACCCGACGACGTTCCCCGCCCGACAAAGATTGCCCTAAATTATCACGGATATGACCAATATTAAATTCTTCAATTAACTCATCGGCTCTCTCGCGACGTTGAAGTGCGGTCAAATATTTGCGTATTTCCAGCACCGCCATTAAATTGGCGTACACGCTTAAACGGCGGAAAATGGAGGCTTCCTGTGGCAAATAACCGATGCCTTTTTGCGCGCGATTGTGCATCGGCAACAGGCTGATGTCTTCCTCGTCAATGCGGATTTTGCCTTGATCATGATTGACCAAGCCCACCACCATGTAGAACGTGGTGGTTTTACCGGCGCCGTTCGGCCCTAATAAACCAACGATTTCGCCGGAATTGACGGTTAAACTCACATCGGAAACCACTTGGCGGTTTTTATAACTTTTCGCTAAATTTTCAGCATACAGAATCGCCATGAATTCTATTTCCCTTTTGCATTATTGAGTTGAGCCGGAATTAACACGGTAGTGACGCGTGAACCGGAAGAACCGTTAGCTTTCAGTTGTTGTTTTTTCACATCGTAAGTGATCACATTACCGTTGATTTTGCTATCCAGCTGTTTTAATTCGGCATTACCGGTTAAGGTTAAAAACTCCGTGCCTAAATCATAAAACACTTTATTGGCTTTGCCGTCCACGGGCTTGCCGTCGTCCATCACCTGATGGAATGTCACCGGATTGCCAAACGCCTCAACAGTGTCTTTTTTCTTGGAATTTTCTTCCGGACGGGTGATGATCACTTTATTCGCTTTCACCACGATAGAACCTTGGGTAATGACCACGTTGTCAGTGAATGTCACGACCCGACTGGTCATGTCTAAAGATTGGTTATCGGAAACGATGTTAATGGGCTGATTGGTATCGTCTTTCAATGCAAAAGCGGACAGGGACACCAGCGTTAACACGGAAGCAAGAAAAATGTTATTGCTTACTGATTTCATAATATGTTTTCACCTGTTCTTTTAATGTAGCCACTTGTTGCTGCAAGTTGCCGGTTAATTTTAAGCCTGTGGAATTAAAATTCTGCCCGTTAAGTTTTACCATTTGATCCGAGCTGATGTCCTGCGTTGTCAAATTAACCACCGCACTTTGGGTTTCAATGCGCTGCAAACGGGATTGCGCAGAAAGGCTTTGTGCGATGACATTGCCATCCAGATACAGCATATTGTCTTTGGTCAATCGTGCTTTGTCAGCGCTGAGTTTCCAGCTTTCTTTATCCGTATTCTGAATTTCAATATCCAGCAACAACACGACCGGTTGTTGAAAATCCGTGTGTCCGTCCGAGGTATAATGTTCCACTTTTGCGGAGGTCGCTAAATATTGTTTTTTGCCGGTGGGCGAATACACGGTAGTGCTCATTTTCTGCCCGACATATTCCGGACTATCTGCCGTTTTAATCAGATCTTTCAGACTTCCGTCCTCTTGATTCAGGCTATAAAACCAGGCCAATAAACCCAGCGCAATCACGGCTAAGATAATATTCAAACGAATATTCATATAATACAAATTCCGTTATAACGGTTAATAATAAGGCACAATGATAGCATAATTTTGCTGTAGCGGAGCGAGCAATTTGCGAAAGAGAATCGAGCAATTTGCGAAACAATATTTTCGCAAATTGTATGAATAATTTAATAAAACAACACTACGTAAATTTTACACATGACTAACGACTAATCGCCCTCAAATTTAACGCAGAATCATCATATAAACATAAACAAAAACGACGGGTATTACCCCGCCGTTTTTGTCTGCCTGTTCGGCAGTGAACTTTCAGTAAGAGCTACCATTTTCTAAGCTGCTTATTCAGCAGTTAAGCTTTGTTTGCTTCAACACTGAGCCTTTCAGGCTGCATAAAACCGTCAGATTACTCTGACGGTTTGAATCTTACCCCTTTAACTAATAACGGTCAACCCATTTTTTACCGTCTTCTTTACTTGTGATCTCGTCAACAAGTAACCCATCGCTGTTTAAGCTGTAGATTGTGCCGATTTTGAGGGTTGTGCCTTGGAAGCATTGACGGCGGGAAGCCTCGCGTTTAGCGTCTGCTAAAGTTTGCGCTTTCAATGCTTCGGCTGTTGCGTATGCGTTGATGTTGTTGGTTTCGGTGAAGTAATAAACTACGTTTGTCATTTTTGTATCTCCTGCCGCGCGTTAATCATTTATAAGCTTCGGTGCGGCGTCCCTCTTGCTTACGTGGTTAATATTATATTATATAATATAACTACGCAACCACTATTTTGTAAGTTTTGTGTAAATATTTAAAAGTCGACGGAACATCTCCGCTCTTGATACTCCCTCGGTTTTGCAGATTGCGTCGAATTCATCTACCACCTCCGGGCGGAGTTTGAACAATACCTGTCTATAGTTGTCTTTGCTGTAACTGTTAGCATTTGCGCTAATCGCTTTTTTTGTGTTTTGTGTAAGTCGTTTGTAACCCATTTAAACCGCCTTTTTATCGTTTTGCATATCAAGCCATGCCCATGCAATGCAACGCTCGAAGTCGCCGAAAAATGACAAATGCTCCAAATCTTGGAGCAGAAAATTATCAAATAGTTGCACCGCGCAGAATGGCGTGTGAGGTGCGTCACCTTTGCCGCCGACTAGTGCCCAAGCGACGTTTTTGCGACGAGAGTGATTGCATACGACAAAACGCACTAAATCAACCTGTTTAAAGTCGTCACTCAACCGGCTAATAATAAACTCAATCATTTTGCCATTATACTGACCAGCGCGGCATGAATAATGTGAGTCAACAATACCGCGAAGATCACCTTTAAGCATATCCGAAATCCATGTCTTGAGTATATTAATAGTGTCGTCCGACACCTCACTGCGTGGACTCTTGCGTGCGTGTCCCGTGGTAACTGTAACGTGATACAGATATTTTTCTTTCATTTAATCTCCAATTAAGCCCCTTGCGGGGCTTTGATATTGCCGTTATTAATCCCAATAAGCGCTTTCGGGCAACCAATTATCTAGGATTTTTTGCGCATCCTCAACGCTTCCGCCATCGTCAAGCAGTTTTTTGGCTTTGTCGCCGGCGCGGGCTTTGTCGTAATTTTCAGCGTTGCTATAACTATCCGCTTTAAGATACATTGCCGCGCGTGGGTATTTCACGCATAACTCGTAAATATTTGATTTCGGGAAGTGTGGCATATTTACGCCGTCGTTATACTCATTATCCATTGCTTTTTGGAACTGCTCTTGATAGTAAGCGTGCTCGTTGTATGCTTTTTGTAATTCTTTAATGCCTGGGTACTTAGCTTCTAATTCCACTTCTTTTGTCTTCGCCAATGCTACATATTCAGTTTTCCGGGCTTCATTTTGAGCTTTGTTAAATGCTCTTAAAGTTTTGCAACTTTCGTCGTCTAAAATTGCGATCCCTTTAACTGGAGAGGTAAATTCAAAAGCATCATAATACTCGTCTTTTTTGATTGCGGATCTTCTTTCATCTGTTAAGTTTACTGCATTCTTGATGATATCTTTGCCGCTTACTATTGTCATCACAGTTGCATTGACGGAGCCCACACCTTCAATATCCAGCTGATTAATTTGTTTGTTGATTTTATCCAGCTCATCGGCGTGGATTGATTTAAACAAAAAGCTCTCTTGACCGCGCTTAAGCAGCTCATCACGTTTTGCAATTAGCGCATCCAACTTTTGACGCGCTTCTTCGATGGTTTTGTTATTGGTTTCTACTTGGCTTACTCGCCAACACTGCCAACCAGTCGCTACGCTCAAACGGTTTTACGCGGTAATACCAACGTTTAACCCAAGTTCCGATAATTCTTTTGCACTATAAAAACTTTTAAGCTGTAACATTTCGCCACCTCACTAAAGTATTTGCGAAAATTGGCTTTTTAATTGATTTACTTTTTTCTTCCTAAAAATTTGTTTTTGCTTTTTTTGGGCATAATGGGGGAATACAGTTTCTAATGGTTGATCAATCGCCAAAGCAATAGCTTTAGCAATTCTTTGACTACTTTTCCCTTGCTTAATAGCATTTGATACAGCCTGATAACTAACCCCAAGAGCTTCCGCAATCATTGAGGCATTTAAATTTTTATTCTTTAATGCTTGATAAATTTCTTTTTGGTTCATACAATCCCCTTTCAATAAGTCGACACAACTTATTAAGTAAACTAATTAAGAAAACAAGTTTATTGTATACCAATAATTTTTGGCATGTCAAATAAATTTGTATTTATTTGAGGGTTTTTTATGCAACTAGCAATTACTAGAGAAGATATGGGTATTCGTTTAGTAGAAGAAAGAAGCCGTTTGGGTTATTCACAAGCTAATTTTGCTCACCAAACAGAGGTAAGTCGTGAGACTCTAAGATTAAATGAATTAGGCAAAAGTGGTATTTCAGCAGAATTTTTAGGTCGAGCTGCACAACTAGGTGTTGATGTTCAGTATGTGGTAACAGGCATTAGGTCAGAAACTGAAGAAAATAAATCTGAAAAAACTTCAATCCAAAATTCTAATGTTATCTATGGTGATAAAGGTATTATCAATAGTGGAACAATCAACAATATCAAAACAGAAAAATATACAACTAAAACTAAAGCAGTAGTTCAACCCACAGAAATTCATATCAGCGAACATACAGCTAGAACACTGCAAGATTTAGTAAAAGAAATAGTAGAGCTTGAACAAAAACTCAAAAATAATCCGAAATCCTTTCAAGCAGTTTGGGCTTCTCTTAATAAATACTGCCAAGTTGCAACCTATCGTCTAATTCCAGTTGAAAAAACTGATAAAGCGATTACATATTTAAGAAAATGGATTGGCAGGTTATCATCTTCAAAATCAGCGCCCAAGAAAGTAGGCAATGAATGGCGTACTAAAAAATATTCTTATATAAAAATTAACACTAGAGGAATGTTAGAAAATTGGCTCACAGAGCATCTACTACAGAAATATGGAGTACAAAGTATTACTCAATTAAGCGATTTAGAGTTACAAAAGGTTTATCAATCTGTCGCTTCAAAGAAACGAAAAACTTCAAAGTAAAAGAATTTTTAACTTCAAAGTTATTTTTTATTGAATATAATAACTTTTACTAAAAACCTTTGTTTTTTCATATAGTTAAAAAACATTGAAGTTTAAAACTTCTTTATTTAAAAACTTCATAGTTAAGGCAATTAACTATGAAGTATAATCACCTAATATAAAAGCTTGCTACATCGTTAAAATATTTATTTAAACCGCTTTTAAACGATTTTTAAACGCTTTTTTATTTTCGCATTTTGTTTCGCTTTTTTTTTGCGATTTTTAAAACTTTTCGCATTTTTTATTCTTGTCTATTCTTAAATAAAAAAGGACGCCGTTTTTTCTTGCGCCCTTGTTTTCATTGGTTTTGTTCCACTTATTCCCGCTTGATTCAACATTCTCCCTAGTTTATTCCTTTTTCTCATTTTGTTCGGTGTTTTACATTTGCTGAAAACGATAAAAAAGCAATATAAAGTGCGGTCGCCTTCGCCGACGTTTTTCATAAGAAGATTTCCTTGCCCGCGTCAGGAACATTTCACAAAAAACACAGTCCAAGGACGGGTATTTGAGAGATTAAAAAATGTAATTCTATTTGACATTCATTCGGATTTCATAGAGTATCACAACCCATTTTTATTCATTTAAGGCAATTCAAGCCGTTACCTACCAGTTTTATGAACAAAACGTTAATTGAAGTAAAACACCTTACGTTTAAACGCGGCGAACGGATTATTTACCACGATCTGAATTTGCGCGTTCCCCGCGGCAAAATTACCGCCATTATGGGGCCGTCAGGGATTGGTAAAACCACCCTTTTGAAACTCATCGGCGGTCAGCTGATGCCTTCCGAAGGTGAAATTCTGTTCGACGGGCAAGATATTTGCAAATTATCCAACAGCGAACTTTATGACGTGCGCAAACGCATGGGCATGCTGTTTCAATCCGGCGCATTATTCACCGATATTTCCACCTTTGATAATGTGGCGTTTCCTATTCGCGAGCACACCAATCTGCCGCCGTCGTTGATTCGAAAAATCGTCTTAATGAAACTCGAAGCGGTGGGCTTGCGCGGTGCCGCCGATTTAATGCCTTCCGAACTTTCCGGCGGGATGGCGCGTCGTGCCGCTCTTGCCCGCGCCATTGCGTTGGACCCAGATTTAATCATGTTCGACGAACCCTTTACGGGACAAGATCCCATCAGCATGGGCGTGATTATCAGCTTAATCAAACGGTTAAATGAAGCGCTGAATTTGACTTCCATTGTGGTTTCTCATGATGTGCAGGAAGTGTTAAGCATTGCCGATTACGCTTATATTATTGCCGATCAGCACGTGATCGCCGAAGGTTCATCAGAACAGTTATTGGCAAGCCGGGATCCGCAGGTAAAACAATTTTTACAAGGGCAGGCGGACGGTCCGGTACGTTTTCACTACCCTGCGCCAAATTACATTGAGGAGTTGTTTGAATGCTAACCAATTTAATTTCAGCCTTCGGACGCAACGCCATTAATTTTGCCCGCGCAATGGGTCGCGCAGGCTTTTTGTTGTTCGGCGCGCTTATCGGCAAACCGCAAATTAACAAGCATTTCCCGTTATTAATCAAACAACTCCATGTCCTCGGCGTGCAGTCTTTATTGATTATCATGTTGTCCGGTTTGTTTATCGGCATGGTGTTAGGTTTGCAAGGCTATGTGGTATTGGTGGATTTCTCGGCAGAAACCAGCTTGGGGCAACTCGTGGCGTTATCGCTGCTGCGCGAATTAGGTCCGGTAGTGACCGCACTTTTATTTGCCGGACGCGCCGGTTCCGCATTAACTGCCGAAATCGGCTTAATGAAAGCCACGGAACAATTATCCAGTTTGGAAATGATGGCGGTGGATCCGCTACGTCGGGTTATCGCCCCACGTTTCTGGGCAGGGATCATCGCAATGCCGATTCTTTCCATTATTTTTATCGCCATCGGCATTTGGGGCGGATCCTTAGTGGGCGTGGATTGGAAAGGCGTGGATTCGGGTAGTTTCTGGTCGGTCATGCAAAGCTCCGTCACCTGGAGCCACGACATTCTCAACGGCTTTATTAAAAGCCTGTTCTTCGCCATTGCAGTAGTTTGGATTGCGCTGTTTAACGGCTACGACTGTATTCCGACCTCGGAAGGCATCAGCAAAGCCACCACCAGAACCGTGGTGCACGCGTCATTAGTAGTATTAGGTTTAGACTTCGTACTGACCGCCATTATGTTCGGTGCGAATTAATTTCTGTTTGTAAGGAAACGTTATGCGACAAACAATTAAATATGAATTTTGGGTCGGTTTATTTTTACTCCTCGGCATCGGCTCGCTTGTCTTTTTAGGCTTAAAAGTAGCCAATGTGCAAGGGTTTAGCGAAACAAAATCTTACCGCGTTTATGCAACTTTCGATAATATCGGCGGACTAAAAGTACGCGCCCCGCTTAAAGTGGGCGGCGTTGTGATTGGGCGAGTATCCGAAATTGCTTTGGATCCGCAAACGTATTTACCGAAAGTCACCATCGCCATTAATCAGGAATACAATGAAATTCCGGAAACCAGTTCGTTATCCATCAAAACCTCCGGTTTATTGGGCGAACAATACATTGCACTAAGCATCGGTTTTAATGACGGCGAAATTGCGATGTTGAAAAACGGTGATAAAATTGTCGATACTAAGTCCGCCATAGTACTGGAAGATCTGATCGGACAATTTTTATACGGTGATAAAGGAAAAAAGGTAGCAGAGGAAACAAACGATGCTGCAGAAAGTAAGTAGTTCACTCAACCTAAAAGGAGCAAGAGGGATGTTAAAAATCAAGTTTAAAAACTGGTTAACAAAAACGCTGGTAGTTTTCACCTCACTTTTTGCGATGCAACAGGTCATGGCGGAAGATAACCCGCAAACCTTAACACAACAGGTGTCCGATAAATTATTCAGCGACATTAAAGCGAATCAAAACCGAATCAAACAGGATCCGAACTATTTAAAAACCATCGTACGCCAGGATTTAATGCCGTATGTACACGTTAAATACGCCGGCTCTAAAATTTTAGGGCAAAACTACAAAACCGTTACTCAAGAAGAGCGCGAACGTTATTTCGCTGTATTGGATAAATACATTGAGCAAGTGTATGCGCAAGTATTAACACTCTATACCGACCAAAACATTCAAATCGGCAAGATGAAAGAAGAATCCGGCAGCCTTGCCATCGTGAACGTAAAAGTGGCACAACCAAATAATCAACCACCGTTAAATGTGGATTTTTACTGGTATAAAAACAGCAAAACCGGCCAATGGCAGGTGTATGACATGACCGCCGGCGGTGCCAGCATGGTGAATACCAAACAGCAGGAATGGAGTCCGATTATCCGGAAGCAAGGCTTGGATGCATTGACCGCACAATTACAAAAATCTGCCGACACCCCAATTACATTGAGTAAATAATCAATGCAACCAGTACAAAGTTTACGTTGGGAATCAGACCAAAATGATGATAAGATAACGCTCCGCCTGAAAGGGGAGCTGTCTCGAAACACGTTGTTGCCGCTTTGGCGACAACGTGCTTCTTTTTTATTGGCACAAAAAACGGAAACGCTTGATGTTCATTGGGATTTGTCCCAAGTCAATCGCATTGATTCCGCCGGTTTTGCGTTGCTATGCGATTTTCTGCGACATAACCAAACCTTACTAACAAACGAACGAAAACAAATTTTGCAAAATCCACCGTCCCAATTATTGACACTCGCAGATCTGTTCGGCTTATCGGACTGGATTACGCAATTTAGCAAAACCGATGGAAATAGCTAATGGAAACCCAAGAAATCGAAAGAATCTTAAAAGAAGCACTGAATCTTGATGAAGTGTATGTACAAGGCGAAGACGCACATTACGGTGTCATCGCCGTGAGCGATCAATTTGAAGGGCTTTCTAAAGTCAAACAGCAACAAATGATTTATGCACCGCTCTTAAACCACATTTCCAGCAATGAAATTCATGCACTTTCCATCCGTACTTATACCGTCGAAAAATGGAAACGTGAACGTTTACTTAATCAACCCGCCTAATTCATAGGAAATTATTATGCAAAAATTTCGAGTTTACGGACAATCTTGTTTAAAAGGAACCGTGGAGATTTCCGGTGCGAAAAATGCGGCATTGCCGATTTTATTTGCCGCAATTTTAGCAACGGAACCGGTCACCCTAACTAATGTGCCGGATCTGAAAGATATCGAAACCACGCTGAAAATTTTACGTCAGTTAGGTGTAGTCGTAGAACAAAATGAACCCGGCACGGTTCGTTTGGATGCCTCTAAAATCGATCATTTCATCGCGCCGTACGACTTAGTGAAAACCATGCGCGCTTCCATTTGGGCATTGGCACCATTAGTTGCACGTTTCAATCAAGGTCAGGTTTCTTTACCGGGCGGCTGCTCTATCGGTGCCAGACCGGTAGATTTGCACATTAGCGGCCTAGAACGTCTCGGCGCAAAAATCGCGCTTGAAGACGGTTATGTCAAAGCCTATGTGGACGGGCGTTTAACCGGCACCCGCATCGTGATGGAAAAAGTCAGTGTGGGCGCCACCCTTTCCATTATGATTGCAGCCACCCTGGCAAAAGGCACCACCGTTATCGAAAATGTCGCCCGCGAACCGGAAATTGCCGACACAGCGGAATTCTTAAATAAAATGGGTGCCAAAATCAGCGGTGCGGGATCCGATACCATTACAATCGAAGGCGTAGCACGCTTAACCGGTTGTGAACACAGTATCGTACCGGATCGTATTGAAACCGGGACATTCTTAGTGGCAGCAGCCATTTCCGGCGGTCGCATTGTGTGTAAAAACACCAAAGCCAACACCTTAGACGCGGTGATTGATAAATTACGCGAAGCTGGCGCGCAGGTAGATGTCACCGAAGATATCATTACGTTGGATATGTGGGGCAATCGTCCGAAAGCGGTGAATATTCGTACCGCACCTTATCCGGGCTTTCCAACGGATATGCAAGCACAGTTCACCTTATTAAATATGGTTGCCAACGGCACCAGCATCATCACCGAAACCATTTTTGAAAATCGCTTCATGCACATTCCGGAGTTGATTCGTATGGGCGGTAAAGCGGAAATTGAAGGTAACACCGCCATTTGCCACGGCGTCGCCCATTTATCTGGCGCGGAAGTGATGGCAACGGATTTGCGCGCGTCCATCAGCTTGGTGCTGGCGGGCTGCATTGCCACCGGCGAAACCATTGTGGATCGGATTTATCACATTGATCGCGGTTATGAACGCATTGAAGAAAAGCTTCGCAGCTTAGGCGCTCGTATTGAACGTTTTTCGGAAGAAACAGAATAAATTAAAATTACCCAAGAAATCTGTTTATAATTGTTTTTATCTTTCGAATTATTATTAATTGTAGTTGGGGTTATAATATTCATTTAGTAGATATAGCCTTGGTAAAATTGAAAGTTCCTTATTTATTTTTGTGTTGGAGGATAAATGAAAATATTTAAGTAAATTTATAGTGGGTGGAAATCGTAGCTGTAAGAAATGGGACTATTACTGGCGCAGTTAGTTAGAGGAGATTTGCCAATTAAAGCTTCTTTGTATCTTATATTGGAATTTTAATCATTTTGTTGTTCTAACCAAAATTACTAAAAATTATGCAACTATTCATGATCCCGCGATAGGTAAAAGAAAAGTTTCTATAAAACAATTATCCAATTCATTTACAGGTGTTACTTTAGAGATATGGTCTGAAGTTAAATTTAAGAAAGGAAAGTCAGAAAGTCAGAAAAAATCAGCTTATATGAAATCTTAAAACATATCTCGGGAGTTAAAGGAGAGTTAATTAAGGTATTTTCACTCTCTATACTAATTGAGTTAGTTGGACTATTGATGCTGGTAAGAACAAAACTCGTAATGGATCATGTAATGAGCTCGAAAAATAAATCATTACTCTTTATAATTTGCTTGGGGCTTCTCTTATTCACATTTTTTCACTTCATCAGTCAGTATGCTAAAGGCATAGATTTCTTTGAAAGTGGATTATTTAATTAATTTTCAATAGACTGCAAGTTTCTTTTCCCACTTATTAAAGTTACAAAATTATCGTTCAAAAATTACTATGATTTTACAAGAGGATAAATTCTTTTCAGGCTCAATAATTGAGAATATTGTCAGCTTTGAAGATCAATATGATCCGGAATTTGCTATTAAGTGTGCAAAATTAGCTAAGATTCATAATGAAATTATGAAAATGCCAATGAATTACGAAACTCGTTTAGGAGAACTAGGAAATAACCTTTCCGGGGGCCAACGCCAAAGGTTATTTATCGCTCGTGCTCTATACAAAAGACTGTATATTTTATTTATGGATGAAGCGACTAGCTACTTAGATGAGAAAAATGAAAAAGCAATTAACATCTCAATTTCCCGGTTAAATATTACTCGGGTTATAGTAGCTCACAGACAATCTACTATTGACTCAGCAGACTATTATGTTGAACTGGATAAACTAAATAAAAATTCAAAATACACTATAAATCTATAATTAATTTGAATATCTTATTTCAAGCATTTTATTTTTATTACTTATATAAATAGACAGTTCACTTTTAATAAAGATATTCCTAAAAAAAACCGAAAAGAACCCAATAAAGTTAAATAAAATAGCTAGTCCGGGATGTAATGCATTTGATAGTCCAGTATTATAGAACATTGATGAATAATCATTGGTATGAAGTTTATATTTTATCCCATTACTATAAAAATAATGGCTTAATTCATCATAAAGTAAAGAGATATTTTCAACATCGTTAAAAGACACATTATTTCCATTCCTAATTTCATTTAACAAATCTGAATTAATATATTGATACATATAATACCCTCTTAATTAAAAACCAAACTTAAATTTAAAAAAGCTTCTTAATTCGTTAGCAAACATGATAATTTCGTCTAAATACCCCCTTCAGAGTTTATTGATGATAACCTATATAATTCATTATCCAAAAATGAATTTTTAACCTTATTTGACTCGTTAATAATATTATCCAACAATGAAACGGTCCCTAAAGATAACTTAATTAGAGATATTTTCTTGACAAAATAAAAATTTATACTTTTATCATCTATAAAATGATCATATTTTTCTATAAACTCAATAGCCTTATCTACACGCCCATCCTCTAAAAACTTAAAAATAAGCATAATATATGCCCGTTTAAAATACCCTGTATCAGGAAATTAAATAAATAAAAGATCCAAAAAATCAAAAAACATCTTTTTTATAACTAAAATTATCCCTAGCGAGAAAAAACTTCCATCTTATATTATAAGGCTCCTCTATTTGATTTATCTCTAATAGCCTTATATTTCTATCAATTTTTTTACTTAAGATAGAGATATTATCATATCCATCATGATAAATATCAATTTTTATAGGTATATTAACTATGCTATTTTTAGAACATGGGTATTCATGCACTCTTCCATTGTATTTAATGAGTCCATTATTTTTGAATATTCTCCCAACACCATAATTTTTATTATTTTTAGAATCTAAAAACCTAGGGCAAAAAACTGTTGTGTCGTTGCATCTACCATACATAATAAGAAAGTCTCGAAGATCTATGTACGCTCTGCCATCAACCCACTCATCAGCATCTATAAAAAATACCCACGAATAGCCACAACATTCCAGAGCAAAATTTCTTAATTCAGAAAAATTAGGTTCCTATTTAGCATCCGGAGGATCACATAATCCTGCTCTAAGACATTCTTCACAACAGTAATTATGTGGATTGAAACTATCTGCTCCACCAAAAATCCCATGCAAACATTGATTTTTTAACTCTTTCATAAACACCTCTACAGTAAAAATCTACTCTAAACCAGATGTACAAAACACCTGCAGGGAAAGATAATAATACATATAATTATTCAAAAGACTTACTTTAGCACTGCTTTAGAGTGAAATAACCCGATAGTAAAAATCATCAATAAAAGTTAATTTCATCGTAAATAGAATACATCGAGTTATAATAAAAAAGGCTTAAGTTTTCGACTTAAGCCTTTTTTATTTAAATCAACCAATTAACGGGTAGACAGTTGGAAAATCATGGATTCCGCTTGGCAGCTAAATTCAAATTTGGCAGTTAATTTGAAGCCATTTTCCACCGCACTTATTTCACTGCTGATTTTGCATGGATCACTTTCCGCCGCTTTGGCTTTTTCGGTTAAATAGCTTAATGCTTCTTTTGCCGCTTCTTCCGTTGCATAAACCTGTTCAAAATCCACTGTGCAGTCGGAACCGTCAATTACCGTACCGATATCGACACAACAACAAACTTTTGCTTCTTCCGCCTGACATTTCAATGTGCTCATAATATCTCCTTGTAAAAAGAATTGAAATTTTCAACTATTTTAGCATTATTCAAATTTAATACAAAATCCGACCGCACTTTTCTTTGTCCACTGGTCTGAACACTACGCAAAATATGAAAAGAAGATTGCTCCACATTCGCCTGTTTTTTTAGAATGACGCGTTTTCCTAAGAAACGACAACCAATTCAATAAAAGGTACAAAAATGACAACCCGCAAATTTACTCAAACCCTTATCTCCACGCTACTATTAACTGCTGCTGCCGGCGGCGCCTCTGCGGCAGCATTCCAATTAGCAGAAGTTTCCACCTCCGGTTTAGGTCGTGCCTATGCCGGTGAAGCCGCTATCGTAGACAATGCCGCCGTGGTTGCAACCAACCCGGCATTAATGAGCCTGTTCAAACAAAACGAATTTTCTGCCGGTGGCGTTTATGTGGATTCGCGAATTCATATAAATGGTCCTGTAACTGCTTATATTAGAGGACAAAAAGTTGCTTCCGGAAGCGCTAATGCTCATAGTGTTGTTCCGGGTGCATTCATTCCCAATATGTACTTTATCTCACCTATCAATGATAAGTTTGCTTTAGGCGCGGGAATGAATGTTAACTTTGGTTTAAAAAGTGAATATTCGCGCGATTATGATGCCGGTATTTTTGGCGGTATAACGGATTTAACCGCCATTACTCTGAACCTTAGTGGGTCATACCGTATTACTAATAATTTAACTGCCGGTTTTGGTTTAAATGGTATCTATGCGAAAGCGGAACTTGATCGCACTGCCGGTATCGCCATTACCGGCGTCAAAAATGCACTGAATTCTATGGGTGAGAGCAACGTAAAAAGACTATTAAGCGCGAGAATAAGAGCCCAAAATCCGAAAATTCCGCAGGCTATTGCTGATAGTTTGGCACAAAGAACCATCAATAATTTAAAAAATCTGGATAAAGCAGATTCGCTTGTACACCTAAGAGACAATGCATGGGGATTCGGTTGGAATACAGGTTTGGTTTACGAGTTTGATCAAAATAATCGTCTTGGTCTCGCCTACCATTCCAAAGTCGATATTGATTTTAAAGATCGCAATGCACTCAGTTTACAACAACATAATGGTGTATTAGGTCCTTATATCGGTAAAGGCAGTTTAACCTTAAAATTACCGGCTTACTGGGAACTATCAGGATTTCATCAATTAACCGATCGATGGGCTGTCCACTATAGCTATAAATATACAGAATGGAGTCGTTTCAAAGAATTACGCGGCACATATCAAGATGGTTCCGGCTATGAGGCTTTTACCAAGAAAGAGGAATACAAGGATAACTCCCGTTTTGCTATTGGTACAACATATAGCCTAAATGGTGCTTTAACATTACGTGCAGGTTTGGCTTACGATAAAGCCGCGAGTAAAGCTCATTTATCTGCGTCCATTCCTGATACCGACCGTATATGGTATAGTGTAGGCGCCACCTATAAATTCACCCCGAATTTATCTGTTGATGTCGGCTTCGCTCATTTACGTGGTAAGAAGAAACACTTTGTTGAGACCCAAAATATCAAGGGGTTATTGCTTGTTGAGGCGGACTACACTACTAAAGCCACCGCTAACCTCTACGGTTTAAATCTAAATTACCGTTTCTAGTCGAGGCAAAATTTTAAATAATACATAATAAAAGCGTGCTCCGGTACGCTTTTGTTTTACTAAACAGGGGAAAATATGACCGCACTTTTTTATCGTTACTACCCTTCACCTCTGGGTAATTTATTAATGCTATCTGATGGCAAAAATCTCACCCATCTGGATTTTGAACCGGAGCAATTAGCGCCGAATCCCAAATGGCAAGAAAAGAATGATTTACCTGTTTTCATTCACGTGTGTACAGCGCTTGACCACTACTTTAATGGCGAACCGGAAACCTTCGCGGATATTCCGCTGGCACCACAAGGCACCGGGTTTCAACAACAAATTTGGCAGGCATTGCGTCAAATCGGCTATGGACAAACTGCCAGTTACGGTGAGTTGGCAAAACGCATCAATAATCCGAAAGCGGTACGCGCGGTAGGCGGTGCGGTGGGTAGCAATCCTATCAGCATTATCATTCCCTGCCATCGCATTTTGGGCAAAGACGGAACCCTTACCGGCTTCGGTGGCGGTTTGGTTGCCAAGCGCTTTTTGTTGCAACTGGAAAATATTCCTTATATCGACAAAGGCAAAGAAATCGTTAAACCGCGTTTTTTCAAGAAGTATCGCCAATGATCCCGCAAACCACCGAGGCATTACTCTCCCGCGCGCAGTCTATTGCCGGTCTTACCTTCGGTGAATTGGCGGCGCAATGGCATACCTCTGTGCCACCGAATTTAAAACGTGATAAGGGCTGGGTAGGTATGCTGCTTGAAACGGCATTAGGCGCCACCGCAGGCAGCAAAGCGGAACAGGATTTCAGCCAGTTAGGCATCGAGCTGAAAACGCTGCCCATCAACGAACAAGGCTATCCGTTGGAAACCACCTTTGTGAGTCTCGCGCCACTTATTCAAAACAGCGGCGTGAATTGGCAAAATTCCCATGTACGCCATAAATTATCCTGCGTCCTTTGGATTCCCATTGAAGGAAGTCGCCATATCCCGCTCGCGGAACGACATATCGGCGCACCGATTTTGTGGCAACCCGACGAGCGACAGGAAGCCCTGTTAAAACGAGATTGGGAAGAACTGATGGATTACATCGTGCTGGGGCAATTGGATAAAATTAATGCCCGTTTAGGCGAGGTGTTGCAGCTCCGCCCGAAAGCTGCCAATAGTAAGGCGCTCACCAAAGGTATTGGTAAAAATGGCGAAATTATCTACACTCTCCCCCTCGGTTTTTATTTGCGCAAAGAGTTTACCTACCAAATTTTACAACAATTTGTGCAACAAGCTATTTAACCCTTTTCATTTATCTCTCAAAACTATATGATCGCGCACCTGTTTGTATTTTAAGGAAGCAATTATGTTTGAATGGCTATTGAGTCCCGAGGCGCTAATCGCCTTATTCACCCTGACAGCACTGGAAATCGTACTGGGTATTGACAACATTGTTTTAATCAGCATTTTAGTCTCCAAACTCCCACCAAAACAACGTCAACCGGGACGTATTATCGGTTTAACCTTGGCTATGGGAACCCGCATTTTACTGCTATTGACTCTCTCTTGGATGATACACCTTACCGAACCCCTCTTTGAGTTATTCGGCAAAGGCTTTTCCGGTCGGGATTTAATTTTATTTTTTGGTGGATTGTTTTTAGTTATAAAAAGCACTAACGAAATTCGTGAAGCCATGACACCACACACAGAAGAAGAACATCACGAAATCAACAAGAAAGTTAGTTTTCTCGGAGTATTAATTGAAATTGCCTTATTAGATATCGTTTTCTCGTTAGATTCTGTTATCACCGCCGTCGGCATAGTAAATCAAATCGAAATCATGGTGACCGCAATTATCATTGCCGTTGGCATGATGATGTTCGCAGCCAAACCTATCGGCGATTTTGTTGAAAATCATCCGACATTTAAAATTTTAGCACTTGCTTTCCTGATCCTGATCGGTGCCACTTTAATTATCGAGAGCTTCAGCATTCATGTACCGAAAGCGTATATTTACTGCGCTATGGGCTTTTCCGTATTTGTGGAAATTCTCAATACCCAAATGCGTAAACGCTTGGGCGCTAAAATTTAGAGAAACAAAAGTGCGGTCGAAAAACACATTAAATTTCAACCGCACTTTTCTATGATAAAACAGCGATAAAAAAGGCGGTCTAAAACCGCCTTTTCTGTTTGACTCAACTTAATAATACATTTCAAATTCCACAGGGTGCGGTGTCATATTTAAACGTTCCACTTCTTTGCGTTTAATACCGATAAAGGCATAAATAAAGTCTTTGGTGAACACATTGCTTTGTGTTAAGAACTCAAAATCATTCTCCAGCGCATTCAATGCTTCTTCCAAAGAACCTGCAACAGCCGGAATATCTTTTAATTCTTCCGGCGGTAAATCGTACAGATTTTTATCCATGGCATCACCCGGATGAATTTTATTTATAACACCATCTAAACCTGCCATTAATAATGCGGCAAATGCCAAATACGGGTTAGCAAGCGGATCAGGAAAGCGGGCTTCAATACGAATGGCTTTCGGGCTAGTCACCGCCGGAATACGAATGGAAGCGGAACGGTTACTGGCAGAATAGGCCAACAATACCGGTGCTTCAAAGCCCGGCACCAAACGCTTATAAGAGTTGGTACTTGGGTTGGTGAAGGCGTTTAAGGCTTTGGCGTGTTTAATGATGCCGCCGATGTAATAAAGTGCCGTTTCGGAAAGACCGGCATATTTATCCCCTTGGAAAATATTTTTGCCGCCTTTGCTTAAAGACATATTGCAGTGCATACCTGAACCGTTATCACCGGTAATCGGCTTCGGCATAAAACAAGCGGTTTTGCCGTGTTCATACGCTACATTACGTACGATATATTTATAAATCTGGGTTTCGTCCGCTTTTAAGGTGAGGCTATTGAATTTGGTTGCGATTTCATTTTGCCCGGCTGTTGCCACTTCATGGTGATGCGCTTCAATGACCAAACCCATTTCTTCCATTAACAAACACATTTCGGAACGAATATCATGCGCCGTATCGTTCGGTGCCACGGCACAGTAACCGCCTTTTTTCAACGGACGATAAGCATTATTACCGTCTTCATAACGCTTGTTACTGTTCCAGACGGCTTCAATATCATCCACTTGATAAGAATTGCTGTTCATAGAGACATCAAAACGGACATCATCAAATAAGAAAAATTCAGGCTCCGGCCCGAAGAACACTTGATCCGCCACACCGGTAGAACGCATATAATTTTCTGCGCGAATCGCAATAGAACGCGGGTCGCGGTCATAGCTTTGCATAGTGGTCGGTTCAAAAATACTACAACGAAGGGAAAGTGTAGGAATTTGAGCGAAAGGGTCAACTACGGCGGTTTCGGCAATCGGCATTAATAACATATCCGCTTTATTAATCGCCTTCCAGCCTTCGACAGAAGAACCATCAAACATTTTGCCGTCTTCAAATAAATCCTCATCAATCAAACTCACCGGCAGAGATACGCCATGTTCTTTGCCTTGAATATCGGTAAAACGCAGTAATACAAATTTAATGTCATTTTCTTCAATAAGATTAAATACATTCTCAATCGCGCTGGGCATAAGTAAATCCTCTGTAATAGACATGATTAAAATGGAAAAAGATCGCGTACAAAAATAGCATACCATTCATAAAACTCAAGTGATTTTTAAACAAAAACAAAAGATAAAAATAAATAATTAGATAAAATCTAATAAATTTACAAAATCAAAATATAAAAAATCAAAAACACAATTATTCTTTATATAGGCTTTATTTTATTTCATGGATTTTTAACGTGATCGTGATCACCGTTTTTGTCTCTTTTCTTCTGATTTCGTTCAAATTTTCCAACATTATTTAATAGCTGATCATGTTAAAAAGTTGTATAATCTGCGCCCTTCCGCCTTCCATAGGACAAAAGTGCGGTCGAAAAACACAGAATTTTTAACTCACTCCAAGAATTTTCAATGACAGATCAAATCGATATTAACAAATTACGCAACATCGCAATTATCGCGCACGTTGACCATGGCAAAACCACCCTAGTGGATAAATTATTACAACAATCCGGCACATTAGAAGCTTCCCGTAGCGGCGATGCCGATGAGCGAGTCATGGATTCCAACGATTTAGAAAAAGAGCGCGGTATCACTATTTTAGCGAAAAATACTGCGATTAACTGGAATGATTACCGCATTAACATCGTGGACACCCCGGGACACGCGGACTTCGGCGGCGAAGTGGAACGTGTACTTTCCATGGTGGATTCCGTATTATTGGTAGTGGACGCCTTCGACGGCCCGATGCCACAAACCCGCTTTGTTACGCAAAAAGCCTTCTCCCACGGCTTAAAGCCTATCGTAGTCATCAATAAAGTTGACCGCCCGGGTGCCCGCCCTGACTGGGTAGTGGATCAAGTATTCGATTTATTCGTAAACCTTGGCGCCACCGACGAACAACTAGACTTCCCGATTATTTACGCTTCCGCATTAAACGGTGTGGCGGGCTTGGATCACGAAGATCTGGCTGCTGACATGACACCGTTATTTGAAGCCATCGTCGAACACGTTGAACCGCCGAAAGTCGAACTCAACGCACCGTTCCAAATGCAAATTTCACAGTTGGACTACAACAGCTACGTCGGCGTTATCGGTATCGGTCGCATTAAACGCGGTACGGTGAAACCGAACCAAAGCGTTACCATTATCGACAGTTTCGGCAAAACCCGTAACGGTAAAATCGGGCAAGTGTTAGGGCATTTAGGCTTACAACGTTACGAAGAAGACATCGCCAGCGCCGGCGACATCGTAGCGATTACCGGTTTAGGAGAGCTGAATATTTCCGATACCATCTGCGACATCAATAACGTGGAAGCCTTACCGGCATTAAGCGTTGATGAACCGACCGTCACCATGTTCTTCTGCGTCAACACTTCGCCGTTCTGTGGCAAAGAAGGAAAATATGTGACTTCCCGCCAAATATTAGAGCGCTTAAACAAAGAGCTTGTACACAACGTAGCGTTACGCGTAGAAGAAACCCCTAACCCGGATGAATTCCGCGTTTCCGGTCGCGGCGAATTACATTTGTCCGTGTTAATTGAAAATATGCGTCGCGAAGGCTACGAATTAGCCGTGTCCCGTCCGAAAGTGATCTTCAAACAAGTTGATGGTCATAAACAAGAACCTTTTGAACAAGTGACGATCGACATTGAAGAACAACATCAGGGCGCGGTCATGGAAGCCTTAGGTATCCGTAAGGGCGAAGTGAAAGACATGGTGCCGGACGGCAAAGGACGCACCCGTTTGGAATACATGATCCCAAGCCGCGGCTTAATCGGTTTCCGTAACGAATTTATGACCATGACTTCCGGCACCGGACTGCTCTACTCCAGTTTCAGTCATTATGATGATGTAAAACCGGGCGAAATCGGGCAGCGTAAAAACGGCGTATTAATTTCTAACGCTACCGGTAAAGCCTTAGCTTATGCTTTATGGGGCTTGCAAGAACGCGGTAAACTGATGATCGATCATGGTACCGAAGTCTATGAAGGGCAAATTATCGGTATTCACAGTCGCTCCAACGACTTAACCGTCAACTGCCTGCAAGGGAAGAAACTCACCAATATGCGTGCCTCCGGTAAAGATGATGCTATTGCGTTAACCACACCGATTAAATTCAGTCTTGAACAAGCTATTGAATTTATTGATGACGACGAATTGGTTGAAATTACTCCGCAATCTATCCGCATTCGTAAAAAATTATTAACGGAAACGGATCGCAAACGTGCGAATAGAACCACAATCAGTACCAGCACACATTAATTAATTTTGACAGAGAAAAAGTGCGGTATGTTTTGTAAAAGTTTTGTAAAACATACCGCACTTTTATATCTATAATTTACATTTCTATTTCCTATTAAAAATATATTCAAAAAAAAGAATATTGAGGATATAATGAAGAAAGTTTAACTGTGTTATTTTTCACAAAAGTACTGCATTGTAATATATTTAACATTTTATTTTTATATAACTATAAATCCTAACTCTATGAAAATCTTACTGAAACCTTTCCGCTATTCTGTTATAGCAACAACCATCGCATTGGTATTTAATCAACCGGCATTTGCGTCAGAGTTTAATACTCAAATAAATAATCAACCGTCTTCTCAGGCTAAAACAAAAAGTAAATCCAATATTAAAAAAAATATGCAGGACAACATATCTAATTCTGCAAAAGAATCCGTTAATACTTATCAAACGGAAATTCAGCGTATCACTGCTGCACAAAAACTTGCCCGTCAAAAAGCTGAAGTGGCACAAAAAGAAGCGGAAGCCCGTGCGATAGCACAGGTAAAAGAGAAACGTCAACAAAGCCAAATTAAAGCACAAGAATTAGAACAGAAAAAGGCGGAACTTGTTCAACGTGAGTATTTAGAAGCTAAACGTCAAGTCCGTGAACAAGAAATAGCGCGTCAAAAAGCAGAAGAAGATCGCAAAGTAGCAGAAGCACTTGCGGCCGCCAAACTAAAAAATTCCACCCAACAACGTTTAACCAAAGAGCAGCTGGCAGCGCAGAAAGAAGCGGAACGTTTGGCTAATGAACAGGAAATTGCCCGCCAAAAAATTAAAGCAAATGAGCTTCAACGTGCCATTAACGAACAAAGTAAATTAGCCGAAGTTGCCCGAGTAAAGCGTACTCTTATTGAACAAAAACAAGTAATTTCACCTCAAAAAGAAGATGAAATACTTCGTCAACAAGCGATTGAAGAACAGCGCAAAAAAGAAGAAGTGGCGAATGCAGAACGCAAGCGTTTAGAAGCGGAACGCCTTGCACGCGAGGAAGAAATTGCAAATCAAAAGGCAGAGGAAGCCCGCAAAAAATCTGAAGAACTTGCCCGCCGTGAGCGTGATCGCCTAGCCCGCGAACAGGAAATTGCCCGTCAAAAAGCGGCGGAAGAAGAACGTCAACGTGCTATTGAAGCACAACGTCAGCAGGAAGAGAACGCCCGTATTGAACGCGAACGTGCAAAACGTGAAGAAGCCGACCGTCTAGCCCGCGAACAGGAAATCGTCCGTCAAAAAGCGGCGGAAGAAGAACGTCAACGTGCTATTGAAGAACAACGCCAGCAGGAAGAAAACGCCCGTATTGAACGCGAACGTGCCGAACGTGAAGAAGCCGACCGTCTAGCCCGTGAGCAGGAAATCGCCCGTCAAAAAGCGGCGGAAGAAGAACGTCAGCGCGCTATTGAAGCGCAACGTCAGCAGGAAGAGAGCGCCCGCATTGAACGCGAACGTACCGAACGTGAAGAAGCCGACCGTCTAGCCCGTGAGCAGGAAATCGCCCGTCAAAAATCAGCGGAAGAAGAACGTCAGCGCGCTATTGAAGCACAACGTCAACTGGAAGAGAACGCCCGCATTGAACGCGAACGTATCGAACGTGAAGAAGCCGATCGTCTAGCCCGCGAGCAAGCAATTGCAGGTCAACAAGTTGAAGAAAAACCGGAAGAAAACCCTGTTATTCTTGTTCGATCTACTGCTACTACGGATTTACCTAGTGATATGGCACCATTAGATCTTGAGGACATTCAAGGAGAACACAGTGATGTCGAAAAAACCATTACTATAGCGTCTAAAGAACATATTGAAATGATTCATGATGAAACGAACTCGGAAACTAAAACTGAAGACGTTGCGCTAGTAGATAGCACACTTGAATCGCAGGAGGTCAGTAACAGTCACCCTGAAGTAGCTGAACAAGCTTCGGTAGAACAAATTGTCGCTTCTCACGAAGAAACAACCAATCAACAGAATGCTGAAGAAACCATTTCTGTGGTTAAACGTTTAACTACAGAAATCGTATCGGTAATACCTGCCAATCTTGAACCTAATGTGGATGAAACTGAGGTTATCGCTAATTCGGAAGTTAGAGAATCTGAGGAAACAGAAGTAACACCACAAACACCAACGGTATATAACCCAAATGAAATTCTCGTTGCCAATGCGATCGTTTCCAATGCAGCAGTCTTGAATACATTAAATTTAGATCTTTCCGGGCGCTTAGACAGAAGATTAGACAGAACAAGTTTCTACCGCACTCTTGGTGGTGTTTGGGTCGAATACGTTAATAGCGATATGCACGGTCACGGTAGTGATACCAATAATTACCGCGCTAGAAGTAACCAAATTACGTTAGGCAATGATGAAGCGCAATTGGATAACGGCGTGGTTTTAGGCGGCACATTTACTCATGCCAAAACCGATAGCCAATACGGTCCATTGAGTGGAAAAGATACCTTCACTAAAATCACAGGCTATGCCAAACAAAACTTTGATCAATACAGTAAAGCACTTGATATTGGTTATGGTTGGTCAAGCAGTAAAATCGGCAATAGCAAATTGAAACGTAAAATGATTAGTGTCGGCATGAATTTTGCCTATGACTTCGAACTTGAAGATTTCAAAGTGACGCCAATTTGGGGACTTCGTTATCACCATCTAAGCTCTACCGGTGGTGAAATCAACGGGTTAAACATAAGAAGTCCCGGTTTTAGTTTGGTCGCTTACCATACAGGCTTGAAATTCAGTAATACCTATAATGTTGATGGCATTGAAGTGATACCGGCATTCTCAACCTATTATGCAACAACATTAGGCAAATCTTATAGCCAAAATATTAATAGTAAAGAGTTTGGTGTCGCTATTGGGCCTTATTGGCATAATAACGCAAGTTTAAGCATTGGTTTGCGAGATTGGAAAATATCTGCCTACGCAGCTGTGAACCAGGGAAGACATGGGGAACGTCAAAATCAACTTGGTGTAAAACTGAATTACTACTGGTAATAAAAACACCGAAAAAAAGGACCGCACTTTTGTGCGGTCTTCCATTTTACTATAATGAATAACTCACTTTTGCAAATAGTCCAGCACCACTTGATGGTGATCCCTCGTTTTAAATTTATCAAATACCTGTTCGATTTTCCCCTGTTCATCAATTAAAAAGCTGACACGGTGAATGCCATCAAATATGCACCCCATAAATTTTTTCTCGCCCCATACACCGAATTGTTCCGCGACCTGATGGTTTTCGTCGGATAATAAAATGAAGTTCAATGCTTTCTTTTCTGCAAATTGGGCTAATTTTTTCGGGCTGTCCGGGCTAATGCCGAGAATGGCCACACCTAATTTGTCCAATTCCGCTTTGCTATCGCGTAAACCGCAGGCTTGTGTGGTACAACCAGGTGTTAAAGCTTTCGGATAAAAATAAACTAACACTTTTTTACCTTGAAATTGAGTTAAAGAAACCGATTGGTTATGTTGATCAAACAAGGTAAAGTGCGGTGCGTTTTCACCGGCTTTTAATGTTTCCATTTGAAATCCTTCTTAAAATACAAAAAAGTAAAAAAATCTCTTGCAAATTAAGGTTATTTTAGCGATCTTAAATAGCTATTAGCAAGCAAACACAACGGTTTTCGATCCTTTTTATTCGAATCGTTATGGCAAAATAACAAATAAAACGGAGGCTTTTATGTCAAATCATCCTTTATTTCAAGGCAGTATTGTTGCGTTAGTGACACCAATGGACAGCCATGGTGAAGTCGATTTTGAAACCTTAAAAAAATTAGTGGAATTTCACATTAAGAGCGGCACCGACGCTATCGTTTCCGTCGGAACCACCGGTGAGTCCGCCACCTTGAGTATTGATGAAAATGTAAAAGCCATTTTAAAAACCGTTGAATTTGCCGGTGGACGTATTCCAGTTATTGCCGGTACCGGTGCTAACGCCACCAGCGAAGCCATCACCATGACCAAATTACTCAATAACAGCGGCATCTCCGGTTGTTTATCCGTGGTGCCTTACTACAACAAGCCAACTCAAGAAGGCATGTATCAACACTTCAAAGCCATCGCCGAATGCACCGATATTCCACAAATTCTTTACAATGTACCGGGGCGCACCAGCAGTGATTTACTACCTGAAACTATCGGTCGTCTGGCGAAAATCAGTAACATTGTAGGGATTAAAGAAGCTACCGGCGATGTAAGTCGTGTACAAAAGATCAAACAACTTGCCGGCGAAGATTTCATCATTTTAAGCGGCGACGATGCCACCGGTTTGGAAGCCATGAAATTGGGTGCGGAAGGCATGATTTCCGTAACTAATAACGTCGCGGCAGCCGATATGGCAAAAATGTGCCATCTCGCCCGTGCCGGTAAATTTGATGAAGCGGAACAAATCAACCAACGCTTAATGCCGCTACACAAAAACCTGTTCGTCGAATCAAATCCGATTCCGGTGAAATGGGCGTGTTACAAATTAGGTTTGATTCAGGAGCCGGTATTACGTCTTCCGCTCACCACATTAAGCGAGCAGGCACAGCCGAAAGTCTTAGATGCATTAAAAGCCGCCGGCTTGCTTTAAACGCAGTATTCATCAGGACCTATGCATATAGGTCCTGAACTGTCCACACATTTTCCTGTCGAAAAAAACAATTTTTACGCAACATCCTAATCATGAAGCAAAAGGGTAATTTATGAAAAAATGGCTATTAACCGTAGCAATCGCCACTGCACTCAGCGCCTGCTCCACCGGTAATGAAAGTAAACAACAAGCGGGCGACACCTATCAAAAATCCAACAGCGAATTACCATACTTTACTCCGTTAGCCAGTGGCGGTGTGAATCTGCCGGCACAAAGTGCGGAATATCAATTACCACAAGTAAAAATCAGCAGAACCGACGGCGTAGATATACGCCCGCCATCCTTGCCATTGGCAATCATCAGTAATTCGGCCACACAATTTGACGGTGAACGTGCGCTGATCGCTTATACGCCGGACAAGCAAAGCGTTTACAACTTACTCCAAGTAGAACGCCTGCTCAAAGAACAAGACATTAGCTACACCGTAGAAGGCAATAAATTATTAACCGACTGGGCGAGCACCGGTCGAGCCGACGATTTGGAAAACACCAAAATCCGCTATCAGATTGAAGAAATCAACGCGCCACACGCCAGCGCATTGGTTGTTTCCGTGTTGCAAATGAAACGTGATGACACCATTTTCACACCTAATTTTACGGATAAGAAACGTTATGCCTCCGATCGCTTAAACCAATTGGTGGGGGAATTAAATTCCGCTTACCAAAAACAGCAACAAGCTCTTAACGGCGCCGCTTCCTCACCGATTCAGTCCGCTATCGCCACCGATGCCAACGGTAGAACCGCATTAGTGCTGGCGACATCGTTTGATAACGCTTGGCAGCGTTTAGGTTCCGCGCTGCCGAGACTGGGCTTTGAAATTCAGGAAGAAACCGGTAGCCGGGGCATTCGCGAGTTGGAGTACAAACCTTTATCGCAAGAAGAATGGCGCCGCGTAGGAATGCAACTGCCGGACTTGGAAAAAGGCACTTACCAAATGCAGCTTGCCGCTGTAGGTAAACAAAGTGCGGTGGTTATTTCCGATGAAAATAAAGCTGCCCTCTCGGGCGAGCAGGCACAGATTATTTATCAAGCATTACAAAATGTATTGGCAAAGTAATTTGATTTAAACACCAAACGCCATTTTCAAAAGAAAGTGGCGTTTTGCTTTGTTATATATTATTGCAAAGCCTATTTTCCTTATTGGCTAACACCCGATATAATAGTTCCATTATCGATTCAAAGGACTAACTGATGCTTGAAATGCTTCCTTTCACCTTGCCTGAAGTAGGAGCAATGTTACTTACCCACCTATGGCTCTCTTTATCGGCATTGCTAATTGCAGTAATAATTGCTGTACCTATTGCAGTATTATTGTCACGCAAACACCATATGGCGGAAGTAGTGTTACAATTTACTAATGTGCTGCAAACCATTCCATCTCTCGCTCTGCTTGGCTTATTGATTCCCTTTGTCGGCATTGGTTCACCACCGGTACTAATTGCCCTAACACTCTATGCCCTGTTACCGATCTTCCAAAATACCTATCTGGGATTAAGCCAAATCGATCAATCTATTCAAGACGCTTACACCGCTTTCGGCTTATCCCGATGGCAATCGTTATGGCGAATTGAACTGCCGATGGCATTGCCGGCAATGATGTCGGGCATCCGTACGGCGGCAGTATTAATTATCGGTACTGCAACCCTGGCGGCATTAATCGGGGCGGGCGGATTAGGCAGTCTTATTTTACTCGGTATCGATCGCAATAATATGGTGATGATTTTTACCGGTGCCTTGCTTTCTGCATTACTGGCAGTCGGAGTAAGCGGTTTGATTGCGATTTTACAAAAAGCACAATGCAAACGTCCTCTCGCTATCGTTTTGATTTTAGGGCTAAGTGCGGTTGGTTTTTCGCAAATTTCTCTCACATCCCAAACTCAAAAAGTGGTGATTGCGGGTAAACTTGGCAGTGAACCTGATATTCTTATCAATATGTACAAACTGTTGATTGAGCAGGAAAACAAAACTATTCGAGTAGAGCTTAAACCGAATTTCGGCAAAACTTCTTTTTTATTCAATGCTCTCAACAGCGGTGAAATTGATATTTATCCTGAATTTACCGGCACAGTGCTGGAAGCCTTGGTGCAAGTGTTGCCCGAACAAAAAAATCACCACCGCTCTCCTGAAACCACTTATCAGCTGAGTAAACAATTACTGGCGGAACAGTTCCGCCTTGAATTTTTACCGCCGATGGCATATCAAAATACCTATGCATTGGCAGTGAAAGAAGCCTATGGAGCAACACACGGGCTTGCAACAATCAGCGATTTACATCATGTGGCAGGAGACATTCGCGCCGGCTTCACACTGGAGTTTCTCGATCGAATCGATGGCTATAAAGGTATAAAATCACAAGGCATTACTTTAGCTCATATTGTCACCCTTGAACCTGCCTTACGTTATACGGCGTTGCTCAACAATAAAATTGATTTAATCGAAGCATTTTCTACTGACGCAGAGCTCAAACAACATCAGCTCCGCTTACTGAAAGATGACATTGATTTATTCCCCGCCTATCAAGGTGCGCCACTCATGAGAGCTGATTTTGCAGCAAAAAATCCGCAGGTTCTGACCGCACTTAACCGCCTCGCCAACCGCATTTCCGAACAAGAAATGAGTGAAATGAATTATCAAGTTAAAGTACTGGGCGAAAGCCCGGAGAAAGTGGCAAGGGAGTATTTGAAGAAAATAAAATTGCTATAGCCTTAGACAAAAGGTACCGGGCTGGATCATCTAAGCCGCACTACAACCTATAATTAACTTAAAAAGGCTGAGGAATATATAACCCTGTATGACTCATACGGGAGAATACAGAGATCAAATAAATGAACATAACAGGAAAAATCATGGAACTTGGTATTACAAACTCAATCGGCAATATGGCCACACGCTGTTTAATCGAACGGAAAGCGATGCCGGTTTTATCCGTACGCAATTCTATAATGCTTTTCCCCGATTCAACGCAATTACTTAGAAACGCGCCATGTACCCTTAACGCGGTTATGAAGGTAGAATATGAAAATTAATCGCACACCTTTTATCGAATTTCGCGGCGTAAGCAAATATTATGACGGACAACATGCAGTGCAAACACTAAATCTGACCATCTATCAAGGCGAATTCTTCGTATTAGTCGGAGGTTCAGGTAGCGGTAAGTCCACAACATTGCGCATGATCAACGCCCTCACCGAACCTACAGATGGAGATGTATATTTTCAAGGTAAACGGATTAAAGATTACAACATCCATACCTTACGTCATCGCATCGGTTATGTATTACAACAAATCGCCCTATTCCCCACCATGACCGTAGCGCAAAACATTGCCTTGATGCCTGATATTCTTGGGTGGCACAAAAATGAACGGAAATCCCGTGTGAATACATTACTTGAATTAGTGAATTTGCCACCTGCACAATATCAGGATCGCTATCCGCGCGAACTTTCCGGTGGAGAACAACAACGGATAGGCATTTTACGGGCTATTGCTGCTAATCCTCATTTATTGCTCATGGATGAACCATTTTCTGCACTTGATCCACTGGTGCGAACTGCCTTACAAGATCAAATTTCGTTGATCCATAAAAAATTCGGCACAACTATCGTGTTCGTTACTCATGACATGCAAGAAGCCTTAAAACTTGCTTGTCGCATTGGCGTCATGCAGAATGGGAAACTGGTGCAAGTAGGTACACCAAACGAAATCCAACAACAGCCTGCCAATAGTTATGTAAAATCACTATTCGCCTCGTCTGAACAGGCGTTAACGGTAGAGAAAGTGATTATGCAATATGAACAATTAAGTAAGGCTGAGCAAGCAAGTGTACGGAAATGGTTAGCACGTAATAGTTAACAATAAAATTAGATTTTTATTTACTGTTTGATCATACTGTTATATAAGTTAAACCCGTTTTCCAAAAATTGCTGTACCTACGCGAACCATGGTGGAACCACATTTGATTGCCGTTTGCATATCATCGGTCATGCCCATGGATAAGGTGTCGATTTGGGCGTTCGGCAAGGCTTGTTGTAATTGTTCAAACAAAGTGCGCATTTGATAAAACACTTGTTCCTGCCGAACCACATCATCGGTAGGTTCGGGAATCGCCATTAAGCCACGCAGGCATAAGTGCGGTAAGTTTTCCAGGTGTTTTGCAAGGTCTAAAATTTCACCGGGCTGAACGCCGGATTTGCTGGCTTCATTGCTGATATTCACCTGAATTAACACATTTAACGGTGCTTTATGGGGAGAACGTTGTTCATTTAACCGATCGGCGATTTTGGCACGATCAAGGGTTTGCATCCAGTCAAAATACTCCGCCACCAAACGGGTTTTATTGGATTGCAACGGGCCGATAAAATGCCATTCCAAGTTAATATTTTGCTGTTGGCAGAATTGAATTTTTTCCACTCCCTCCTGTACATAATTTTCTCCGAATGCCGCCTGCCCTGCTTCATACGCTGTTAAAATATCTTCAACAGGCTTGGTTTTAGAAACAGCCAGTAAAGTAACCGCACTTGGTGAGGACCCAATCATCTGGCAGATTTGGGTTATTTTTTGCTGAACCAGCTGTAAATTACGTCGAATATTATCCATTGGTACGCTGCCTGATTTGCTCAAGTGTTTCAATATGTAATAGTTTTCCATTTAAATATACTGTACGCAATAGATTTTCATGCTTATCCACTTCTTCTTCGCGCAAAGTCAAGTATTCGCCATCTCTTTTGACTAATGCAAGCCGTCCTTTTTTCGAACGTTTTTCCGCACCGGTAACGGGATCCTTATATACATCACGCCATTTGCCTGCAATACTCACCGCACTTGCCTTCATCGCCCAGCCCATCATGTCACGGTTAACCTGTTGCAACAAGCCGCCTCCCATACCGAAATTCACATTATCCACGCTAAATCCATGTGCCATGACAGCATCCAGTATGTGTGTCAATGAAGTATAATTAATTCCATCCCCCTGAATGACACGAATACAATCCGGCAATACTTTATAACCCTTACTATTTATTCTTGCTCCGAACTTTTCAGCCAAAATATCCAGCACGCGACAAATTACCGTGCCGGGTTCTCCACTGTCAGGGCGAATTATCAAAGTTCCCGACATTTGTGAAATCTGCTGCTTAAATCGCCCTCCCCAAACTTCATTAACCACCTGCCATAAATCATAGCTGTCAGACACAATGGCGAATGCAGGATATTTACCGGCAAATTGCTGAAATATATTTTCATAGGCTGCGATCTCATTTTCTTTTCCCCAACTGGTAATTGTGCTGTGTTCTGCCGCAGGAATTGAAAATGCCGGCATATTTTCGACCTCATACCAACGGGCTGCACCAATAATACCGCTGAGACTATCTGTTCCGCAAAAATTTACCAAATGTGCCAAGCTACCAAGAGCCACCGACTCCAAACTACTGGCTCCGCGTGCACCGAAATCATGTAATTTAAACGGCAAACCACTCAGATCATCAGCAGATCTTTCCAATGCACGTTTAAGTATTTGTTTACAATAATAAGATAGACTTGCTACCGTGGCAGGGTAATAAATACCACGCAGAAGTGCCGTTTCTAAATAACTTGGTAACCAGAAAAACTCCGGATCTGTATTAACAACCTGGCACACCACATTGCCGGTAGGCAACACTAACCCCTCTGCCACCGACTGAATTCGGAGCGGAAGATAACCTTTATATTTTTCCAAAATACCAAGCCACCCTTGTCGATTAAAAGGTAAACCATGTGCAATCAATAAATTTTCCGCTTCATTTATATCTTGTAGAGTAATCGGTTTAGTTAAGTATTCCTTGAGAAAGGCCTGCAAACCGAAGAAAACAACGTCAAATTCACTTTTACGGGCTTCAATATAAAAAGAGACATATTCGCTATCAGGCGGATATTGCAGCCAATGAGATGCTTTATAACTATCTGTATTCAGAATTAAATTCGTTAGATTTGAAGTATACATTTTACACCTATAGAAATAATACATAACCTTCGGATTGTAGCATATACTTTTCAGTATTAACACCATATTTCAAAATTTAATACGCTAATTTATCCCAATAACACTCAATTCATTAATTTTATTTAGAAACATATTGACAATAAAGGTAAATTTCGGTATTTCTAAGCGCATTCTTTTTTCACACAAAAACACCATGAAAAACAACCGCACTTCTATTATGATGCCAACCACCATGACCATGATTATGATCAATGGGGCGGGCTAGTGCGTTAAAGAATAAAATTCATGAACCCGCATTTCCCAAGAGCGGGTTTTTTTATGCAAATTCAAACATCATTTATCAGGAGAATATCATGCGCGTACTTAAATTTGGGGGCACTTCCTTAGCCAATCCGGAACGGTTTTTACAGGCGGCGGAGCTTATTGAAAAGGCCCATTTGGAAGAACAGGCGGCAGGCGTTTTATCGGCACCTGCCAAAATCACCAATCACCTTGTCGCCCTTTCCGAAAAAGCCAGTTTAAATCAATCTACCGATTCCCATTTCAACGAAGCATTAGATATTTTCTACACCATAATTAACGGTTTGCACGCCAAAAATAGCCACTTTGATCTTACCGGCACCAAACAAATCATCGACCAAGAATTCCAACAAATCGCGTCATTATTAGAAAAAATCCGTCAGGACGGCAAAGTGGAAGATGAGCTCAAAGCCACCATCGATTGCCGCGGTGAAAAACTTTCCATCGCCATGATGAAAGCCTGGTTTGAAGCCAATGGTTATGAAGTGCATGTGGTTGATCCAGTGAAACAATTGTTAGCCCAAGGCAGTTATTTGGAATCTTCCGTGGATATTGAAGAATCCACCAAACGGGTGGATGCGAAATCCATCGGCAAAAATAAAGTGGTGTTAATGGCGGGCTTTACCGCTTGTAACGAGCAAGGCGAACTCGTGTTATTGGGGCGTAACGGTTCCGACTACTCCGCCGCTTGTTTAGCCGCCTGTTTGGGTGCCAGCGTGTGCGAAATCTGGACGGACGTTGACGGTGTTTATACCTGTGACCCGCGTTTAGTGCCCGATGCACGTTTATTGCCAAGCCTGTCTTATCGTGAAGCCATGGAACTTTCCTACTTCGGCGCCAAAGTCATCCACCCGCGCACCATCGGTCCGTTAGTGCGTCCGAACATTCCGTGTTTAATTAAAAATACCGGCAATCCGAGCGCGCCGGGTTCCGTTATCGCCGGTGACATCAAATCCGAAGGCTTACAGGTAAAAGGCATTACCAATTTAGATAATGTGGCGATGTTCAATGTTTCCGGCCCGGGTATGCAAGGCATGGTAGGCATGGCTTCCCGCGTATTTTCCGCCATGTCTACTGCGAAAGTTTCGGTTATTTTAATCACCCAGTCCTCCTCCGAATACAGCATCAGTTTCTGCGTGCCGGTAAAATCCGTTGATGCAGCACTGAAAGCCTTAGAAGCAGAATTTGCGCAAGAGTTAAAAGCCCATCAGTTGGATCCGATTGAAGTGATTAAAGATTTATCCATCATTTCCGTGGTAGGCGACGGTATGCGTCAAGCCAAAGGCATTGCCGCCCGCTTCTTCTCCGCGTTAGCACAAGCGAATATCAGCATTAATGCCATTGCTCAAGGTTCTTCCGAACGTTCGATTTCCGCCGTGGTGGCGCAAAATAAAGCCATTGAGGCCGTGAAAGCAACGCACCAAGCGTTATTTAACAACAAAAAGCTCGTTGAAGTATTTCTCGTAGGCGTCGGCGGTGTCGGCGGCGAATTAATCGAGCAAATCAAACACCAAAAAGAATATTTGGCAAAGAAAGACATTGAAATTCGCGTTTGCGCCCTCGCGAATTCCAACAAAATGTTGCTCAATGAAAACGGCTTAAATTTAGATCATTGGCAAACGGACTTAGAAAACGCTACCCAACCGTCGGATTTCGACGTACTGCTCTCTTTCATTAAATTACATCATGTGGTGAACCCGGTTTTCGTGGATTGCACGTCGGCAGAATCCCTCGCCGGTTTATACGAACGCGCCTTGGCGGAAGGTTTCCATGTGGTGACCTCGAATAAAAAAGCCAATACCCGCGCGTTGGATTATTACCACAAACTGCGTGAACTGGCACATAAAAACCAACGTAAATTCTTATACGAAACCAATGTCGGCGCAGGCTTGCCGGTCATCGAAAACTTACAGAATCTGCTCGCTGCAGGCGATGAAGTGGAACGCTTCGATGGGATTTTATCCGGCTCCCTTTCCTTTATTTTCGGTAAACTGGAAGAAGGTTTAACGCTTTCCCAAGCCACTGCACTTGCCCGAGAAAAAGGCTTCACCGAGCCGGATCCACGTGACGATCTTTCCGGTCAGGATGTTGCCCGTAAATTACTGATTTTAGCCCGTGAAAGCGGATTAGAACTGGAATTGGAAGATATAGACGTGGAAGGCGTGTTACCAAAAGGCTTTGCCGAAGGGAAATCCACTGAAGAATTCATGGCATTATTGCCGCAGTTAGATGGCGAATTCAATGCCCGCATCGAAAAAGCTCAGGCGGAAGAAAAAGTGTTACGTTATGTAGGGCAAATCGAAAACGGCAAATGCAAAGTTTCCATTATTGAAGTAGGCAAAGACGATCCGCTATACAAAGTGAAAAACGGTGAAAACGCCCTTGCATTTTATACTCGTTATTATCAGCCAATTCCGTTATTATTACGCGGTTACGGCGCCGGTAATGCAGTGACTGCCGCCGGTATTTTCGCCGATATTTTAAGAACCTTGAAACACTAAACGGAGCCCCCATGTTACGAATCTATGCGCCCGCTTCCAGTGCCAATATCAGTGTCGGTTTCGACACGCTGGGCGCGGCAATTTCGCCGATTGACGGTTCGCTGTTGGGCGATGTGGTGCAAATCGAACCTATCGCCGACGGTTTTGAACTGGAAAGTGCGGGCTATTTTGTGCGTAAATTACCGAAAGAACCTCAAAAAAACATCGTTTATCAGGCATATGTGCTGTTCACCGAACGGCTCAAATTACGCAATGTGAAAGTGAAGTCCTTACGCCTAACTTTAGAAAAGAATATGCCGATCGGCTCCGGTTTGGGTTCCAGCGCCTGCTCTATCGTGGCAGCACTGGTGGCGCTGAACAAATACCATAATGAGCCTTTTTCTAAAATGGAATTATTAGAAATGATGGGCGAACTGGAAGGTCGGATTTCCGGTTCCATTCATTATGATAATGTTGCACCTTGCTATTTAGGCGGTGTACAGTTTATGGTGCAATCCCTCGGCAATATTTGCCAGAAATTGCCGTTTTTTGACAGCTGGTATTGGGTGTTGGCATATCCCGGCATTGAAGTTTCCACGGCAGAAGCCCGTGCTATTTTGCCGAAAAGCTACACCCGTCAGGATGTGATTGCACACGGTCGCCACCTTGGCGGATTTGTGCACGCTTGCCATACACAGCAGGAAAATCTGGCGGCAATGATGATGAAAGATGTCATCGCGGAACCTTATCGTGAAGCCTTGTTGCCGAACTACGCGGAAGTCAAACAGGCAACCCGCGATTTAGGCGCGTTAGCCACCGGGATTTCCGGTTCCGGACCGACAATTTTCGCTATCGCACCGGATTTAATTCATGCCACCAAGCTGGCGGCTTATTTAGAGAACTACTATTTACAAAACAATGAAGGCTTTGTACACATCTGCAAAGTCGATAATGCCGGCACCAGAGAACTGGGCTAGCCGGCAAATATAACCAAGGATAAAAAAATGAAAAAAATTCTTACTGCACTTTTTTGCAGTTGTCTCATTTACCCGCTCGCAAACGCTGAAGCCTTGTCTGACGGTTTACCGCCACAGGCAGCCGGTGATTATGTGTTCTTGGGCCCACATCAAAATAATACGGATATCCAATTTCGTTTAAAACTCAAAGGCAAACAATGGCTGGCAGACGGTTCCCAAAATGCCGGCAAAAGCTGGTCGCCTGTGTGCGAAGTCAGTGGCGAATGCAAACTGGAAACCTCCTCCAAAGCGGAAATCGAACGCTTCTTTGAGCAATATCCGCAAGTACTAAACCGAACCGATGTCAGCTGCATTCATAATATGGCGTTCGCTTTCTGTGGATTAACTTTAGATAAAAAACCGATTATGTGATGGTCGCATTAGTGACCAATCCGCCGCAAGTCACATCGTATAACCGAATTAAATAATTTTCCTGCAACGGCAGTACAGGCTGCCGTTCATTTTCATAGCACGGAATTAACCATGAATTTATACAACATTAAACACCCCGAAGAACAAGTCAATTTCGCTCAAGCGGTGCGCCAAGGATTAGGCAAAGATCAAGGCTTATTTTTCCCGCAAAACATACCGCACTTAACGAATATCGGCGAACTATTGGCATTGCCGCTGGTTGAGCGCAGCCAAAAAATTCTTGGTGCGCTAATCGGTGAAGAAATCCCGCCGGCACAGCTTGAACAAATGGTACGCAACGCCTTCACCTTCCCGGCGCCGGTGGTTAAAGTGGAAGACCATATTTATGCGTTAGAATTATTCCACGGGCCGACACTCGCCTTTAAAGACTTCGGCGGACGTTTCATGGCACAGGCCTTAGCCACCGTACGCGGTGATGGCAAAATCACCATTTTAACCGCCACTTCCGGCGACACTGGCGCGGCGGTTGCCCACGCTTTCTACGGTTTAGACAATATTGATGTGGTGATTTTATATCCGAAAGGCAAAATCAGCCCGTTACAGGAAAAACTCTTCTGCACCCTCGGCGGCAATATTCGCACCGTCGCTATCAACGCCGATTTCGACACCTGCCAAGCCTTAGTGAAACAAGCCTTTGATGACGCCGAATTGCGCCAAGCCATCGGTTTAAACTCCGCCAACTCCATTAATATCAGCCGCTTATTGGCGCAAGTATGCTATTACTTTGAAGCGACGGCGCAATTACCGAAAGCACAACGGGAAAATCTCGTGGTCTCCGTGCCAAGCGGCAACTTCGGCAACCTCACCGCCGGTTTAATCGCCAAAACCCTTGGTTTGCCGATCAAACGCTTTATTGCCGCCACCAACGCGAACGACACCGTGCCGCGCTATTTACACAGCGGCAACTGGTCGCCGAACGCCACCGTCGCCACCCTTTCCAACGCCATGGACGTTTCCCGTCCGAATAACTGGCCGCGCGTGGAAGAGTTGTTCAAACGTAACGGTTGGGTGTTAACCGAATTACATTCGGCGGCGATTTCCGATGCGCAAACGGAAGAAACATTACGCACAATGCACAAACTCGGTTATTTATGCGAACCGCACGGTGCGGTGGCGTATGAGGTGCTCAAAGGGGATTTACAGGCGGGAGAAACCGGTTTATTCCTTTGCACCGCCCACCCGGCGAAATTCAAGGAATCCGTCGAGCGCATTCTGGATTTAATCCTGCCATTGCCGGAAGCCTTGGATAAACATAACAAACTGCCGTTGTTATCCGATGAAATGGAAAACGATTTTGCGCAGTTAAGAGCTTATTTGTTGAAATAAAGATAAAAAGTGCGGTGACAAAATTCAACAGATCTTGACCGCACTTTTCTTACGCCTATGACAACCCTCATCGCCTGTGGAAATATTCAAACGCCCTTCCCTTTTCAAAACATACCGGCGCTGCTTGTTCCGCCAAATTTACTCACCTTAAACAGTGATAACCCGCGCGTGCAACAATGTTGGCAATGTCGTCGCCTGGCACATTTTCTGTTGTGGCAACTACTAAAAACGTCGGGAAAACCCACCGCACTTTTAGGGCAAATTTCCCGTACGGCAAGCGGTCGCCCGCAATTTCCCGCACCCGACATCGATTTCAATATCAGCCATTCCGGTGATTGGGTTGCGGTGATTTTGCACATTCATGACAACGGCGGAAAAAGTGCGGTCGGAATCGACATCGAATCGCCACGCAAAGAACGCCCCTATTTAGCCCTTTTGGCACATTTTGCCCCCGCCGAAGAAATCCGTTGGTTTCAACAGCAACCCGATGAAAAATCGGCGTTTTATCGTATTTGGTGTTTGCGTGAAGCGGTGTTAAAATCCCAAGGGGCGGGCATTATGAGATTGTCGGAAGTGACCCATTTGCCCGACACACAAGAGATTTATTCCCGTTACTGCCCGCGCGGGCAATTGATTTTTAGCGACCAATTGCCTTTTTATTTGGCGTTTTTCGTCAATCAAAATCCGCCGCATTCGTTGCATTATTTTGTCTGGAATGGCGAACAATTCGAAACACAAATGCTTTTACAAAAAATTCGCTACGATGTGAACATTTAGCCCTTTAAAATCCGCGCATTAACCCCATTAATGATTAGACTTAACACTCGATTTTGTTTAGACTTGTAACAATTTTTTGACAAACGGAGAAAGCCATGTCGTTAAACGGTTCAGATCAAGATCCTTGGGGCAAACCAAAGCAAAACGGACAATCTTCAGGAAGCCGGTCTTCCGATAAAAACGAAGGTCAGTCTAATTGGGATCGTTCTTCCAACTCACAAAAAAAGAACGAACAATCACCACCTGATTTAGAAGAAATTTTCAATAATTTATTGAAAAAAATGGGCGGTAAAGGCACCAAAAATAACAATTCCAACCATGCCAATCTGCCTTCCGGCTTAGGCAAATTATTACCGATTGCCGTGGTCGCCGGCGTGATTTTATGGGGCGCCAGCGGTTTTTATACCATCAAAGAAGCGGAACGTGGCGTGGTGTTGCGTTTGGGGCAGTTCCATTCCATCGAACAACCGGGTTTAAACTGGAAACCGACCTTTATTGATCGCGTGATTCCGGTCAATGTGGAACGCGTGCAGGAATTAAAAACCCAAGGTTCCATGCTGACACAAGATGAAAACATGGTGAAAGTGGAAATGACCGTGCAATATCGCGTACAAAATCCCGAAAAATATCTGTTCAGCGTAGTAAATGCCAACGACAGTTTAAACCAAGCCACCGACAGTGCGTTACGTTATGTGATCGGTCACATGACTATGAACGATATTTTGACTACCGGTCGCTCCGTGGTGCGTGAAAATACCTGGAAGGCGTTGAATCAAATTATCGAGCCGTATGATATGGGCTTGGAGGTGATTGATGTGAACTTCCAATCCGCCCGTCCGCCGGAAGAAGTGAAAGACGCCTTCGACGACGCCATTAAAGCGCAGGAAGACGAACAACGTTATATTCGTGAAGCGGAAGCCTATGCCCGTGAGAAAGAGCCGATTGCGCGCGGTAACGCCCAACGCATTTTGGAAGAAGCGACAGCCTATAAAGATCGTGTCGTGCTGGATGCCAAAGGGGAAGTGGAACGTTTCCAACCGCTGTTACCGGAATTTAAAGCCGCGCCGGATGTTTTCCGTGAGCGTTTATATATTCAATCGATGGAAAAAGTGATGGCGAATACACCGAAAGTGATGTTGGATGCCGCTAACGGCAATAACCTCACCGTACTACCGCTGGAACAGTTACTCAAAGGCAAAAAAACCTATTCCACCAATGCCAATGGTGAAGAAACCCAACAAAGTGCGGTCAATTCTGCGCCTGTTTCCCGCAACGAAAATCGGGCAAACACGCCGAACCGTCCATCAGAAATCGGAAATGAAAGTAGTCGTCAAGGGAGATTTAACTAATGCGTAAACTGTTATTACCTGTCATTTTAGTTATCGTCGCTATCGTCTACTCCAGTGTAGTGGTGGTCACCGAAGGCACGCGCGGTATTATGTTGCGTTTTGGCAAAGTACAACGCGATGCCGATAATAAAATTGCCATTTACACGCCGGGACTGCATTTTAAAATCCCGTTTATTGATAACCTGAAAGTGCTTGATGCACGTATTCAAACCTTAGACGGGCAAGCAGATCGTTTCGTTACTGTTGAGAAAAAAGACCTCTTAGTGGATTCCTACGTGAAATGGCGTATCAATGATTTAGGTCGTTTCTTCACCACCACCGGTGGTGGCGATTATGCACAAGCCGCCAACTTATTACGTCGTAAAGTCAATGACCGTTTACGTTCCGAAATCGGTTCCCGCACCATTAAAGACATCGTTTCCGGAACACGAGGCGAACTCATGGTAGGCACGAAAAAAGCCCTCAACAGTGGGCAGGACAGCACTGCCGAACTAGGGATTGAAGTGCTTGACGTACGGATTAAACAAATTAACTTGCCGGATGAAGTGTCTTCCTCCATTTACCAGCGTATGCGTGCCGAACGGGATGCGGTAGCCCGTGAACACCGTTCCCAAGGTAAAGAAAAAGCGGCATTTATTCAGGCGGATGTCGATCGTAAAGTCACCTTAATCATCGCCAATGCGGAAAAAACCGCACAGGAATTACGCGGTGACGGCGACGCAACAGCAGCCAAAATCTTTGCCGATGCCTTTGGTAAAGAACCTGAATTTTATAGCTTCATTCGTAGCCTGAAAGCCTATGAAAGCAGCTTCGCCAATTCGGACAATTTGTTGATTTTAAAACCGGACAGTGACTTCTTCCGTTTTATGCAATCACCAAGCAAGTAATTGATTAAACATGAAAAGGGTATCTGCGGATACCCTTTTTTGTTGCCGCTAAAATTACTTGGTATAGCAGAAGATTATTGGTAAAAAGTGAGTTAAGGCCTTATAGTACGAGGCATTAACCCACTTTTTTGAATTTATCAACAAAAAAATGCATTTTTGGCAACACCGCACGATTCAAAAGTATGGCAAACAAAACCCTATTCAGCGCTATAAATGCCCGCACTTCGTTTCAGAATAAATTTAATCCAATACAACTTTGGGAGGCTATGCGGAGGGAAGCGAACCTACAAACAAGTAACCGAAAAATATCACTGTTCGAGCTATTCAATGTTATATTGATAAAGCGCCTGAAACCACGCTCTCCCTCCTCAAAAGCGTCAACTGGATATCCTTGCCGACATCACCTTCTTTGGTCGGGATGTCGATGTACTTGTACTATTAGATTCCTGCCGGGAAAGGTGATTTATCGCAAAATCGTGAAAACCGAAAAAGGTTTTGTTAGTCAATCTATTATCTGTGACGGTAGACTCGGATTATTACAGGATTTATTTAACACGCCGACACAAATGGCGGGGAAAGCCTTAAAAGTTATCACCAGGACGCATAAGAATAGCCATAAAAATGACTTTTATGTCTGACACCGCGGTATCGGAAATCATCAAACGTTTTTGACAGAACGCTCAGACAAGCCGAATGAAAAGGGTAATTTTTCTTATAAAAAGCGCAATGTCAGAAGTGCGTATAGGAGCTCAAAAGCGATATATGAATTAGTTATTCACGTTTGAACAATATGCCGATTTAGGCATTGAAAAACAACTAATCGACTTCAAGGATTAAAGAATTAAAACTTGAATTGTCAAACCAAGTGCAACAATTTCTTAAAGTAAACCTCATAAGGTGTTTTCCGGCCTAAACACTTTCGTGGTCTTAGATTGAGTTTATCTACGACAGACTG
>NZ_NRDF01000012.1 GCF_003130205.1 Aggregatibacter actinomycetemcomitans | reverse complement strand
TCCTATTTTTAAATATCTAAATCTAAAACGAATCTCTAAGTGCCCACACAGTTTGTCTGATTGATTGTTAAAGAACAAAAAACGACGCGCTGTCTATAAAAAACTACAACGGCGCGTCGTTGTGCCGGCGTATTATAGGCTTTTATGCCCGCCTTGCAACCCCTTTTTGCGATTTTTTTGTAAAAATCTTTTTGAATGGTTATTTTTTAGATCTTTTGTGCAGAAATTAACCCGGGCAGTTCGGCGATAGAATCAAGCACATAATCGGCTTCCCTCTCCCCTTCCGGCGTAATGTCTTTGCCGGTTCGCACTAAAATATTTGTGCCGATTTTCGCGCCTTTTCCCGCCCAAAGATCTTCTATTTTATCGCCGATCATAATGGATCGTTCCGGATCAATTTCCAGTTCTTTAATCCCTTGTAATAACATCCCTGATTTCGGTTTACGGCAATCACAAACTTGCTTAAATTCAGCAATTTTTGCCTCAGGGTGGTGCGGGCAATAATAAATGCCATCTAAATCGACACCACGATCAGCCAACGACCAATCCATCCACTCCGTCAGTTGTAAAAATTGTTGCTCCGTAAAATAGCCTCGGCCAATTCCCGATTGGTTTGTGACCAACACCAACAAGTAACCCATGTCTTTTAATTTTTTTAATGCTTCAATACTGCCGTCAATAAAATGAAAATGATCAATTTCGTGCACATAACCATAGTCAATATTTAACGTACCGTCACGATCTAAAAAAACCGCTTTTTTCATTTTTATTCATCCTGTCTATAAATTATTTTGCTGATTATCTGCTTTATTTTCATGCCGTGCAAACCTTCTGCCATTTTGTTCTAAATGGAAAAAAATAATTATAAGAATATAGCTGATAAATATTGACATAGCATTCTAGACGTCTAGAATACAAAACTCCTTTCGATAAAAAATTAAACACCAAAAGGGCTTATATGATTAAGCTAAAGAATGTCAGTAAAATTTTCGACGTTTCAGGCAAAAAACTGACCGCACTTGATAACGTTTCTTTAGATATTCCGAAAGGATATATCTGTGGCGTTATCGGTGCATCCGGTGCCGGCAAAAGCACCCTGATTCGTTGCGTTAACCTGTTAGAAAAACCGACCATAGGAGCCGTGATCATTGACGGCAACGATCTCACCCAACTCAGTGACGCGGAACTCGTATTAGAACGCCGTAATATCGGCATGATCTTTCAGCATTTTAATTTATTAAGCTGCCGTACCGTTTTCGGCAATGTCGCTCTGCCTTTAGAATTGGAAAATACGCCAAAAGAAAACATTGAAAGCAAAGTCAACAAATTACTTTCTTTAGTCGGCTTAAGTGATAAAAAAAATGTTTATCCATCGAATTTGTCCGGCGGCCAAAAGCAACGCGTTGCCATTGCCCGTGCACTTGCAAGCAATCCTAAAGTGTTATTGTGCGACGAAGCCACCAGCGCACTGGATCCGGCAACTACACAATCCATTTTAAAATTATTAAAAGAAATCAACCGCACTTTAGGCATCACAATCCTGTTAATCACGCACGAAATGGATGTGGTCAAACGCATTTGCGATTCGGTGGCGATTATCGATCAAGGTAAATTAGTGGAACAAGGCTCCGTCAGCGATATTTTCTCTAATCCGAAAACCGAGCTGGCACAACAATTTATTCGTTCGACCTTCAACGTCAATTTGCCTGACGAATATTTAGATAATCTGTTACAAACGCCAAAACACGCCAAATCCTACCCGATTATTAAATTTGAATTCACCGGTCGCTCCGTAGATGCGCCTTTGTTATCGCAGACCTCGAAAAAATTCGGGGTGGAATTAAGCATTTTAACATCACAAATTGAATATGCCGGCGGTGTAAAGTTCGGTTTTACCGTCGCAGAAGTAGAAGGTGATGAAGACGCCATTACCCAAGCAAAAATCTATTTAATGGAAAATAACGTACGCGTTGAGGTGCTCGGCTATGTGGAATGATTTTTTAACGCAACTTACGCCCCAAATGTGGCACGCGGTGTGGGTTTCCACTTATGAAACCGTGTATATCAGCTTTGCCTCCACGTTTCTGGCGGTGCTCGTCGGTTTACCCTTCGGCGTGCTGACATTCCTGACCGGCAAAGGCGAAATTTTACAAAATTCCCGCTTAAATCTGATACTCAACATCGTGATTAATATCGGACGTTCAATTCCGTTCATTATTCTGTTAATTATTTTGTTGCCGTTTACCCGTTTTGTGTTGAACACCACCCTCGGCACCACTGCTGCCATTATTCCACTGAGTATTTGTGCCATGCCGTTTGTAGCGCGTTTAACCGCCAACGCCCTGGTTGAAATCCCGAAAGGCTTAACGGAAGCGGCAAAAGCCATGGGCGCCACCAATTGGCAGATCATCCGTAAATTCTATTTGCCGGAAGCTTTGCCAACACTCATTAACGGCATCACCCTGACACTGGTCACCCTTGTGGGCTATTCCGCCATGGCAGGTATCGTCGGCGGCGGTGGCTTGGGCAGCCTTGCCATTAACTACGGTGAATATCGCAATATGGCCTATGTAAAATGGGTTGCCACCATTATTATCGTGGTATTCGTCATGATTTCACAAAAACTTGGCGATGACTTGGCAAAACGTGTCGATCATCGTTAATCAACTTCACACTGACATAAAAAGGGGATCTTTTATGAATTTGAAAAAATTATTAGGCGTAGCAACATTAGCCTTCGTATTCGCCTTAACGGCTTGCAATGAAGAGAAAAAAACGGAAGCCGCACCGGCAGCAGAAGCCCCGGCAAAAATCAAAGTGGGCGTGATGGCAGGACCGGAGCACCAAGTGGCTGAAATCGCGGCGAAAGTGGCAAAAGAAAAATATAACTTAGACGTAGAATATGTTTTATTCAATGACTACGCCTTGCCAAACACTGCGGTATCTAAAGGCGATTTAGACGTTAACGCAATGCAACACAAACCGTATTTAGACAAGGATTCCCAAGCGAAAGGATTGAACAACTTACTGATCGTGGGTAATACCTTCGTTTACCCGTTAGCCGGTTATTCAAAAAAAATCAAAAACGTAAATGATTTACAAGACGGTGCTGTAGTTGCAGTACCAAATGATCCGAGTAATCTTGCCCGTGCGTTGATTCTGTTGGAAAAACAAGGATTAATTAAATTAAAAGATCCAACCAACCTGTTCTCCACTTCTATAGATATCGTTGAAAACCCGAAAAATTTACAAATCAAAGAAGTGGATACCTCCGTTGCGGCGCGTGCGTTAGATGACGTTGACTTGGCGGTGGTGAATAACAACTACGCCGGTCAAGTAGGTTTAAATGCGCAAGATCATGGCGTATTTGTGGAAGATAAAGATTCGCCGTATGTAAATATTATCGTGGCACGGACCGATAACAAAGACAGCAGAGCCGTACAGGATTTCGTGAAAGCCTACCAAACCCCGGAAGTGGAACAAGAAGCGAAAAAACACTTTAAAGACGGCGTGGTAAAAGGCTGGTAATTTGAAGCCCCGCGAAAAACACCGTAAAATATGACCGCACTTTTCAGCTCCCAAGGGCAAAAAGTGCGGTTATTCTTTTGAGTGTTTTTTAAGGAGAAAATTAAGATGAAAGTCACCAGTTCAGCTATTGAAAACGGGCATTTTGCCGACCAATACGGCAAACGGGGCAATCAGTTCAGCCCAAACGGTATGCCCACCTACTCCATTCCCTTTGAAATCACCGACGCGCCCGCCGGCACGAAATCCTTCGCCGTGGTGCTGGAAGACAAAGATGCCATCACGGCTTCAGGTTTTGTCTGGATCCACTGGTTGATTGCCGATTTAGCACGCACTTCCGTGCAGGAAAATGAAAGCCAAACCGCCACGGATTTTGTGCAGGGTGCAAACAGCTGGGCAAGCGCGCTAGGCAAATTCGACATCAAAGAAGCCTCCGCCTACGGCGGCATGGCGCCACCAAATTCCAATCATCGTTATGAACTGTATGTGTATGCGTTGGATACTAAACTGAACCTGCCACAAGGCTTTCGCTTCAATGACTTACATTACGCCATGCAAGGGCATATTCTGGCAGAAGCCTATTTAGTGGGCTGGTATAACGTTTAATCCGCCCAAAATCGTCCATCAAATCCTCGCGTCGTGCCGAGGATTTTTTATGGGCGCTTTTAGCCGGCAAGGTTTATGCTTATAATGAACCGCTTATTTTTATTCCACCGAGAACATCATGTTAGATATTGTTTTATACGAACCGGAAATTCCGCAGAACACAGGAAATATCATTCGCTTATGCGCCAACACCGGATTTCGGTTACATTTAATCGAGCCCTTGGGATTCACCTGGGACGACAAGAAATTACGCCGCTCCGGCTTGGATTACCACGAATTCGCGGAAATCAAAAAGCACAAAACGTTTGAAGCATTTTTGCAAAGCGAACAGCCCAAACGCCTGTTTGCACTCACCACCAAAGGCACGCCGGCACACAGCGAAGTGAAATTCGCATTGGGGGATTATTTAATGTTCGGTCCCGAAACCCGCGGCATTCCGATGGCCATTTTAAATACGATGCCGCCGGAACAAAAAATCCGCATTCCCATGACGGCTAATAGCCGTAGCATGAATCTTTCCAACTCCGTTGCCGTCACCGTATATGAAGCCTGGCGCCAGCTGGGTTATGAAGGCGCGGTGAATATCAACCAATAACACATTTAAACCGGCAACAAAAAGCCCATCCTGTGATGGGCTTAAATATCTTTAAAAGTGCGGTATTTTTTCACGATGTTTTTTAACTCAAATATCTACCGCGCTTTCAGTGCTTCCGCCATATTTTCCTGCAATTGTGCCAACATGGCGTAACGCTTGCGATACATCGAGCGTTTGTTACTCGGAATATCGTCCATCTTCTTGGTTTCAAAATGCAATGGCAGTTCCCAATAATCTTTTAACGTTCCTGCAGATTCGGCGAAAATCGCATCATAATCCACCACATAACGCTTACTTTGCACGATGCGGGATTTGTTTTGATATTTATGCGGAATCCCCCACAACGCGGTATAGCCCAGAACATGGGTAAGGGCTTTCATGGCTTCCACCATCAAATAGGCAGGGCGTAAACCGTGGCATTTTTTCGTCAGCGATTTCACCATTTCCTTCGAGCCGTCAAAGTTCGGACCTTGAATTACGGCAATCAACAAGGCTTTTTGCACCCGCCCGAAGGTCAGCAAATAAATCAATTCCTGTGTCGGCTTATAGCGTAACTCCAACGCCCAATAACCTTCCATCGCCTGATAATCGTTTATCGTTAAATATAATTCAAAATCGGCAATCACTTCGCCGAAACAAATCGGCTGTTGCCATAAAGGAGATAAGTGAAGTGCGGTCAGTTTTTCCGGTAAAAATGTCAGGTTATCGCACATTTCTTCAAAACGTTGTTGCGTGTTAAAACGCTTATCCAAAAAGCGATGAACCAAGGGATAGCTGAAACTCGGGCGCGCATTAAGCAACGTCACCAACAACGGATTTTGGTTTACAAAACGCTCAAATTTTTTAATGGCTTGCCAATGTAACAGAGAACGTAAATAATAGCGAAAACGCTTCATACGATAAGATTTTTTACCTTGATCCGGATATAACAAAAGCGGATCAGGCCATTGATAAGGACGTTGTTCGGTCATGTGTAGTTTTTACAGAATAAAAAATTGGCGCGTATTTTCGCATAATCCCTTCTTTTTTGCATTTTTTTATCGTTTTTTTCGTGTCGATAAAGTATGCTAGCCGCCAAATTATCATTGTTGAACACGAGAAAACCATGTCGGATATTAAACTGAATTATCACAAAACCCATTTTCTAACCAGCTCGCCTAATCTGAAAAGTTTGCCGGAAGACACCGGCATTGAAATCGCCTTTGCCGGTCGCTCCAACGCAGGGAAATCCACGGCGCTGAACGCCTTAACCAATCAAAAAAACCTTGCCCGCACCTCTAAAACGCCGGGGCGCACCCAGCTAATTAATTTATTTGAAGTGGAACCGCAATGTAAATTGGTGGATTTGCCGGGCTATGGTTATGCCGCCGTACCGGAGCAAATGAAATTGCAATGGCAGCAGGTACTGGGCGAGTACTTACAGAAACGCGAATGCCTTGCCGGTATTGTCATTTTGATGGATATTCGTCATCCGCTTAAAGATGTGGATCAGCAAATGATTGAATGGGCGGTGGCGTCCCAACTGCCGGTGTTATTGCTGTTAACCAAAGCGGATAAATTAAGCCAAAGTGAACGCAGCAAACAGGTAAAAATGGTGCGTGAAGCGATTTTACCGTTCCAAGGCGACATTCAGGTAGAAGCCTTTTCTGCGTTAAAACGCACCGGTATCGATCGCCTGGCGGCAACATTAGACGGGTGGTTTGCGCCGGTTTTTGCCTAAAAAAGATGATTTCTGCGATCCCGATCGCAAAAAAGTGCGGTATGAATTTCTTTCCTTTCGCACTTTTTTTATGTTGTCGCTCCGTATTCCCTGTTCAGTATTACGGAGCCAAACATGTCTTTAGCCATCGTTTACAGCCGCGCATCCATGGGCGTTCAGGCGCCGTTGGTCACCATTGAAGTGCATTTAAGTAACGGTAAACCCGGTTTCACCCTCGTCGGCTTGCCGGAAAAAACCGTCAAAGAAGCCCAAGATCGGGTGCGTAGCGCCTTACTCAACGCCGAATTCAGATACCCCGCCAAACGCGTTACCGTCAACCTCGCCCCCGCCGATTTACCCAAAGAAGGCGGACGCTTCGATTTGCCCATAGCCATCGGTATGCTTGCCGCTTCCGGTTATATTGATGCAGAAAAACTGAAACAATTTGAATTTATCGGCGAGCTCGCCCTCACCGGGCAATTACGCGCAGTGCAAGGCGTCATTCCCGCTGTTAAAATTACAAATAACTGTCAAACGATACAAATAATTGTCGCCTTATAACCCAAATCATTTATAATCTACTTACCTATTTAAGTGGCTGAAAAGGAAGTGGATTATGTCATATTTCAACGAAAATAAATTAGAGAAAGTTCGCTGGCGTTGTTCGCTTAATTTAGAAAAGTATTTTGAAAAACCTCTTCGCGGTTTTTACAATAAAGAGCATGAGTATGTTGCCACTTGGTATGAAAATCGTCTTTCTCTAGATAAATCTAAAACACTCGTTGAAGTCACTTTTATCAATTTAACCAATCCTACCTATATAAACAAGAAAACAGGTGAAGAATGTCAAAGTTTCTTTCGGATTGCTTTGCCTATCAATTACCTGCATAAAGTTCCATTCGGCAGCATCTGGAAAAACGGTGAATCAGAATGTAAGTTCAAACTTAAAGAGTTTAAAGTTACCTTTTCAAAGAGCAAAGGATTGGCTTATAAGGCGCTTTGGACGGATAAGGAATCACCACATCCATTTGAAGCGGATAAATATGTTCATTCGTCTTATTTGAGAACATTTAAAGGGGACGGAAATCGGTTACTTGTTATTAAGCCTGAAGGTGATAGTAAGTCTTATATCGTTCATCCACTACATTTCTTTATGGCTCACTACGGCTATTCTAGCGAGTTAAAACGTATATTGATTACGGATAACTGGAGCAAGGTTGAGAAGAAGTTACGTCTGAATGAGTTTTTCAAAGAAAAGGGTGTATTCGTACCAAATAACCTTTCCACGAAAGATGCGGTATTTCTTTATCACTTGAAATATGATGCTTATACGAAAAAGGTGGTGAAAAGTGTAATGGCTGACGTTATTCTTTCCAAAGGTAAAGAAAAACCGAATTACCTCATTCCTTGCTGGCACGACAAACCAATCATGCTTTCATTCTATGGTATTGAGTTAGGAAATTCAGTGCTTTGCTGCCAAATTACAGGGATTAGCCAACCACAAGGCGAGCCAATTAACCTTTATTACCATTCTGCAATAAAAACAAATAAAGGTGGTAAAGGACAAAAAGACGGAGAACCTCAATACAGAACGCGAAAACAAGAGCGAGAACATGAACTTGAAAAGCCCGATATTGCATTAGATAACGTGAATAACCTTGTAACGGCTGATGTTATTGAACATCTGAAATTACTTGGTGAAGAGCGAACAATTAACCGTATTCAGCTTGTTCAAGAAGCTGAAAAAGGTGGCAAAGTTAAATTCTTAAATTATGATGAACCAGAAAATTACGGTGTAGGTGAGAAACAAGGGAAAACAGGTAATACAGGTATGGCTAACTGCTTCTATGATATTCCTAGTAATCAAGAAATTGAAGGTAAATCACGCCTCAATACCGTTTGGGAACACGCTAAACGCCTACGCAACGAACAAGGTGCGAAGGTCTATTGGTACACACCTAAACTAGGGTTTAACGAAAGCGATAAGTTTACGTTAGTTTCATTAGACGAAATCCTTGATTCTCTGGAACAATACTATCCAGCCGCAGCGTTAATATTGCGAGTAGATGTGCAACAAAGAACATTTTTTGTACTAAGTTTCCCTGCTCGAAATGAAAAAGAGAACTCAGGTTTTAGTAGTGTTGTTTACGAAACTCAAAATATTCAACAATTCTTGTCAAGCGAAGGTGACGTTTATAGCCGAAATGATAATCTATTTAAGTTATTTATTGAAATCGTATCAAGCGGGGGCGTAAATAGCGATTACGTTGATTCTAAAGACGGGAAAATGTCGTTATTTAGACATAAGGAGGCTAAAAAGACAAATAATAATTGGGTTTGGAACGGTATCATTAAATTGCTCTAATACAAGAGAGTAATGAATAAAAAATCTTACGTTATCTTTTTAACCATTTTATATTTTGGCTAAAAAAGAAAGAAAATAGGATTATTCCATAATGTTGGAGAAGTGAAAATCAATTTAAAATGTGATTCACATCACAATATTTTAAGGTTGATATTTACTATCAATAAAAATAAATAAAGTCTAGTAGTACAAATATTTTAAATAATTATCTTACAGGGAGAATACATATGTCTGGCAGCGGTAATAGTGATTTTTCAAATAACCCGATCTTTAATAATGGTATAGGAGGCTTTGAAGGAGGTAATAGTGCGTCATCATGTGAATTACTACAAAAAAGCACTCAATTAATATCACCACAACCCAAAACTATAGAAAGCTTACTTATTGGAGATCGTTTAACTTTACAGATAAACAAACAAGAAGGATTTACATCTATTGAAGCATACAAAAATGATGATAGAGCGGGAGGGATTGTACTTCCACAACTCCTCACTTGCATGGAGAACGGTCATAAATATATAGCTATTGTAGAAAGTATTATTGAAGGACAAGTTCAAGTATCTATCAAACATATCTGAGTCTTAATTATGTCAAATAATAAATGTATTACTGTTATTGGTGGTGTATATATTGAGCGGTGCGCTTGGCCACATTGGGATGAATTATACGGTTCTGGAGGAAGGGCTCTATCAGTCTTACAGTCCCTAGGCTGTGCTACAAAGCTATATTCTTGTTTAAATAAAGATAGTGCTAACATTTTACAAGCGAGAGCTGGAATCTATAAAACTTCCTTCGAAATATGCTCTTCTTTAAAAGAAAGTTATCGCCCGATAAAATTTCACTATTTACACGGGCTATCCACTCCTCAAATTAGCGCAATAACAACTGAATTTGCTCAACAAAATGAAATTATAGAAGACAATATTCTTGTATTTGGAATGCTTGAAGGTAATCCTACTATTTCTGGGAACAAAGTTGTTTATGACCCTCAAAATCCGATTTCTCCCAAGGACTTCTCTGAAAATGGTTCAACTGCAAACGAACTTGCTATTGTTTTAAATACAAATGAGGCATATAAATTAATAAAAAATAGAAATTTATCCCTAGATGAAATTGCTTATGAATTAATTAAAAACAAGGCTAAAGTAGTCATAATCAAGCAAGGAGTTAGAGGAGTTAATATTTATCAAAAACTAAATGATAGATATATTAAGAAGGATAGTGTTCCTTGTTATTTTACAAAAAACGTATGGAAAATCGGTTCTGGTGATTGTTTCTCTGCCCATTTTGCATATCAATGGATATATGAAGGGAAAACACCTACTGAAGCTGCAGAGTTAGCTTCTAAAGCTACATGAAACAAGAGGATATCCAAGCTTTGAGGAATTTACTAACTGGAAAAATCGAGTACAACCCATAACACATAGACATTCTGAGAAAAAAGTAACTGTATATTTAACTGGTCCTTTTTTTACTCTTTCACAGATATGGCTTATTAATGAAACTAGAAGGTTATTGAGTGAGATGGGACTGATAGTATTTTCACCATATCATGAAATTGGAACTGGAGATGCTATAATGGTCGTACCTAAAGATATAGATGGAATAAATAATTCAGATATTATATTTGCCATCTTTGATGGAAAAGATTCTGGGACTATTTTTGAAATAGGATACGCTACAGCAAAGAATAAACCTGTTATTGTCTATAATGAAAATGAAAAATCAGAAGACTTAAAGATGATGGAAGGGACAGATTGTATAGTTATTAAAGACTATGTAAGTGCTATTTACCGCACCCTATGGGAAAGCCAAAAATTATAGTAAAAAAGATTAACTAATTTCTAAGGAAAAATAAAATGAAGTCCGCGATCTTATTATCCGGAGGAATGGACTCCCTTAGTCTAGCTTGGTGGAAAAGGCCAAATGTAGCGTTCACAATAGATTATGGGCAACGTGCAGCAAAAACAGAAATAGCCGTATCAAAGAAAATATGTGAAGAATTAAAAATTGAGCACCATATTATTAATGTTGATCTCTCTGCTCTAGGTTCAGGAGATTTATTAGGGATACAGCAAAATGTAAATGCTCCGTCTACCGATTGGTGGCCATATAGGAATCAGATGTTAATAACATTAGCAGCGATGAAGGCCATCTCATTAAATATAGATGAGTTATGGATAGGTAGTGTGAAATCTGATAGTTACCACATTGATGGTAGTCCCAAATTTATAGATGCAATGGATCATCTTGTAAGTATGCAAGAAGGATACATAAGAATAAAAGCTCCAGCCATTCATTTGACAACGGAGGAATTAATAATAACATCGGGGGTCCCGAAATCATTTCTCTCATGGGCACATAGCTGTCATAAGTCTAATATAGCTTGCGGTAAGTGTAGAGGATGTAATAAATATTTTGAGGTATGGAGTCATATTTATGAAAAAATGGACTGATTTAGGCATACCCACTCCCAAAAAAAGCATTATCCCGTATATGCCAATTACTTGGGATGAGGAAACTGCATATTCACTCTATCAATATGTGCAAATTGAAGAAAAAATTGACTTTCAACAAGTAATTCTTAGTAGATGTTCTAATTATACTTTTTCAGAGATACAACTTAGAGATATTGCTAATATTTTATACCTAACCAATATCGTGAAATCTTTATCTAACAGTGAATATGGTTTTTTATTATCCAAAAGGCCTATTCCATCAGCAGGAGCGATACATCCTATTCATATCTTCTTAATATCGCATCTTCACAAAAATTTGTTAAGATTTGACCCTTTTAGCTTTACCCTGAATGCTGTTCAATCAGAAATTAATATAAATACGATAAGAAACGAGGTAAATACCATAGTGGATGTTCAAGATGGAACAATAGTATTACTGGGAGCTGAATACGGGAAAACAGCTGCGAAATATGACAACCCAGATAGTCTAATCTGGAGAGATTCAGGCATCCTACTATGTGGATTACATATGGCTGCTACATACCTAAACATGTCATTCTGCCCCTTAGGAATTACTGGCGAGCCATGGGTAAGCAAACTATCAGAACAATCTAATTTGTTTGGAGTGGGAGTTGCTATTTTCGGTAGAAATACTGTCCCATGATAGTGCCTGAGTACTCTTTCTTTTTCTAAATATATTTGTTGTCAGCATCATATCATACCAAATAGTAGCATCCAATTCTGAAGTACGCACCCCAAGTGCTTGGGCAAATTCTAAAAACTGCTCCTCTAACTTTAAATAATTTTTTTCAACTGTTAAATTAGTATCAAAAAACTTCGCTACCCTTCCCGCTCTTAATATATGGACATCTAAGATAGCAACATCATCAGCATCAAGCCAATTTCTTGCTATCCAAGACGCCGTTTTATAACCAATTCCTTGTATTTGTAATAACCAATTTCTTAATTGTTTACCATTACCAAATGGTGGGTTGGTTTCTTTCAGAAATTTTAGAGCTTCAGCGAGATAATATGATTTTTGTTTTGCAAAACGATATTTAACTTTTTTTCCATTAATTTGTAATGGTTTAGACAGCAAGTTAAAAATAACTTCTTTATCTGTTGGCATATCAGAAAATACATTCTGAGATTTGAGGTAGTGAAACGCAGCCAAACCAACATATGCAGGTATACCATACCCACCTAAAAGACAAGCGCATACTTCTTCAATAAATGATTCTCCCAGCCGGTATTTGGGAGTGTTATTTAATTCTCGGTTAGATAATACTCGGTAATACCAATAGGCTGGAGAAGGAAATTGTTCAATTTTCCCCCAAACTACACCTGGAAGAACCTCATTCTCTGGGGCGGGGAGGGATAATAACTGCATACAAGAACTATCTGAAAAAACAGCTGCTATTTGTTTCATTTTTATAAACCTACTTTAGATATATTTTTTATTAAGTATTTCCAAAATATAATCTCGCTCAATCGGATCCATTAACTCAAATTTTTGAATCAAACGATTAAGGCGTTTTTTGATAGTATATCTTTCTCGAAAATTAGCTCCTAAAAAAGAAGCATCATGTAGTTTGTCAGCAGGGGGGAAATTAAGCCACACACATTCCTCTCTCACTCCATTGTGAGTTTTAGAAAAAAATTTTTCTTTTCTCCAAAGCGATAATTTCTCATCATATAACTCATTTTCATATCCAGAAATCATAACCATGCAAGGAATTTTGCATAATAAATCCAATAACTCCCCATGCTGCTCATCAGTGTATTCATATTTATATATTTTTTGTCTTCTTCTAGTTGAAAGAACATATGGAGGATCACAATATACTAACTCTTTCCCAGTAAACAGGTACTTAGTTAGAAACGCCAATGCATCATTATTAAAAAACTTATGATTTTCAGGAGAATAACCAATCCATGATTGAATAACATCAAAATCTAGATCTATTCCAATATTTTTTAGTGCTGGTTTTTTATTTCGTAGTACTGCACCACTACCAAGATGAGTTTCAATATATACGTCATGCGGAGGCATTAAATTAATGATTTTTTGGAAACATTTACCTTTTCCACCTGGATATGTCATATTCCCTCCGTCTACCAATTAAAATAATTATCTCCATAATTGAAGATGATGTCAAATATTTAGGGGCTCATTCGGTGCTAGGGAATTTGTCACTAATGATGTTTGAAGCGAAAAAATATGCTTATCACATTAAATGTGTTTTTACGGCGTTGTAGGATTTTGAACCACCACCTTCAAATAAATCTAGATTTTAGAGTATAAAACTTGTTTCATATTCACATATAAATCATACTAGCCAACAAAAATTTAATGGCCTCATAAGGATAACCCCATGACATTACGCTCGGATTCCAAAACACTTGTTGCCTCATCAGGAAGCACCAAAAGTGCGGTTGAAAAAACAGCTAAATCCTCTTCCGGCATTTCCATTCCTACGCTTAATGATGTTGCCTCCCTTGCCGGTAAAATCAAGCCGGTGGCGGCAATTACCGGTGATAAGAAACTGACAAAACGAGCGGCACGGGTTCAGGAACGGGTGGCTCAGGTACAACAGGGTGTGGCGATTGGCAAAGAGGTGATTCAACGGGTTCAACAATGGGGCAAAAAGCCGCCACTCGTCGGTATCGGCGGTGAAGTCGGTGGTACACCGTCCGTTCAGGATGCCTTATCAGCTTTACTTGGGCGTTCTCCAAGCGGTCTGCAATTCACTTTTCACTCGGCGGGCGTATCGTCTGACAGCTTTGAAGTATTAGGTTTTGATTTATGGGATGGTTACAGCGAGCCTTTTACGCTACATCTTGAACTCAGCAGTAAGAATGATGCCATTCCCTTTGTCGCCGTGTTGGACAATGAGGCTTATCTCACGTTCTGGCAAGATGGCGAACAGGTAAGACGCCTCACCGGTATTGTCAACCAATTTGAACAAGGTGACAGCGGTTTTCATAACACCTTCTATCGTTTGCAACTGCGCCCTACCCTTTGGCGTTTGGGACTGCGTTCAAATTCCCGCATCTTCCAACAAAAAGACCTGCAAACCATTCTCGCTACCCTGCTTGATGAAAATAAAGTCACCGACTATCGCTTTATGCTACGTGACTCCCACCCCGAGCGCGAGTTCTGTGTGCAATACCGTGAAACCGACTTAGCCTTCTTTGAACGCTTGGCGGCGGAAGAAGGGCTGTTCTATTACTTTGATGAACAAAGCCGGTTGGTTATCAGTGATGATGCCTCCACATTAAACAACGAAAAAGCCATCACCTTAAACTACAACCCCAATAAAAACGCCCAACTACAAGAAAACACGCTTAGTCGCTTTGCCCACAGTGAACGGGTGCGGGTGTCTCAGGCGGTGTTAAAAGACTACACCTTTAAAAAGCCTCTGTGGGAAGCCACTTTCACGGAAGAAGCCAAAGACCTTGAGGCGCAACGTGCCATGTATGAGCATTATGACTTTCCGGGGCGCTTTAAAGACGGACGGGGTAAACAATATAGCCGTTATCGGTTGGAGAGCTTACGTCGTGATGCCCATAGCGGACGCGGGGAGAGTAACAGTCCGTTGTTAATGGCGGGTGGTTTAATTAACTTACAGAGTCATCCTAATGCCGCCTTTAATACCTTATGGCAATTAAGCCAGGTGCACTATCATGCCGAACAGGCGCAGGGGGCTCAGGGGGAAGCCGGTGAACGCGGCACCCATTTAACCGCCGCCTTTGAATGCTTACCACGCCACCAGACCTGGCGTCCCTTACAACGCACCAAGCCGTTGGTAGAAGGACCGCAGCCGGCTATTGTGACCGGTCCGAAGGGGGAGGAGATTTATACCGATAACTTTGGACGGGTGCGGTTACAATTCTTATGGGACAGGGAAGGCAAGTATGATGACCACAGTTCTTGTTGGGTGCGGGTAACCCAACCTTGGGCGGGTAAAGGCTGGGGGATGGTGGCGATTCCTCGGGTCGGTCATGAGGTGATGGTAGACTTTTTAGAAGGCGACCCCGACCAGCCGATAGTCACCGGGCGAACCTACCATGCGAATATGCCGTTGCCGGCCAAATTACCACAAAACAAAACCCAGATGCATCTGATGTCACAGACCTATAAGGGCGGTGGTTATAATGGGATGATGATGGAAGATGAGCAGGGTAAACAACGCTTGGACTTCCAGGCTCAGCGGGATATGAATACCTTAGTGCTCAATGACCGTGCCACTAATGTGGGCGGGAATCACAAAGAAACCGTCAAAGGCGAACAGAAAGTTAGTGTCGGCAAAGCCCGTTATAAAGAAGTGGCGGGAGAGGAAACCCAAACCATTGACGAGGCGCAAATCATTACTGTAGGCAAGGATTATCAGTTAATCGCCAATAACGGTCCGGTGTCAATGACATCCAAGGCGGATAATGTGATATTTGAGACCGCCGGTGCACGTCTTACCCTATTTAAGAACGGGAATATTCAACTGGAAGGGAAGTCGGTGTGTATTAATGGTAAGCTCATTGACTTGAATCCGGGTGGGGCGGCGACATCGAGTGCTGAAGCTGATTCTGCGCCGGCTTCGGATGACGGTGGCGACGGAGGTGCTCGTGGCGGTGGTGCTGGTGGCGGTTCTGGAGGTGGCGGTGGTGGCGCTTCTGGTGGTAACGATTCTAGTGGTGCTGAGACTGAGAATTCTGACAATAACACAGATGATAGTGGCTTTAACGGAGGAGTTGGAGCTTTTGCTGGAGCCGGAGCAAATGGTTCGGCCAATACAAACGAATCCATTCCTTGTAAAGCAGCTACCGCAGTGGGTCGACCGGTCAACCCTATTCTTGGATTAAAATTACTTACTAATGAAGTGGATTTCGCCTTTGCGGGATTAATGCCATTAGTTTGGTCTCGTAGTTATTATTCCGACCAAATGGGCACAGGTTGGCTAGGACAAGGTTGGTCAGTACCGGGCTGTCAGCATATTGAACGACAAACACGCGGCTTGGTTTATATTGATGAACAAGGTCGCGAACTGTTACTTCCTGCACTAACCGCAGGAAGCCAAGAAATTTATCATCAGGCTGAACAAATTTGGATTCAATACAATGAATCAGGCGAAATTATTATCGCCTCTTTAGATAACCGAAGGGTTGCAAAGCTCTATTGTCGGGCTTGCCAAGGGCACAATGACGCTGCGCGATGCACTGCTTAATCTCGCCAACACGATTTTAAATGCAATTATCCAGCTTGAGGCTAAGCGACTTGCTATGCAGTTAACCGGTGCGGGAAGCAGCCTTTTAGGCTCCATCGGCAGTGCAGTGGGTGGGGCGCTTACCGCCGCAACCGGCGGCTATATCCGCGGTCCGGGCACCGGCACATCGGATTCTATCCCTGCCCGCTTATCGGACGGGGAGTATGTAGTGAAAGCGGCGTCTGTGGCGCACTACGGTGTGGGATTTATGCATGCCATTAACCGCCGCCAATTGCGCTCATTTGCACAAGGCGGTCCGGTATCGGTGCCCCCGCTGCCAAATTACCGTGAGCCCGGCTTAAGTCAATCGCTGCGTGAAGGGCGCAGTGGTGCGCAAGTGGTGGCATCGCCGGTTAGTATCCAGCAAACGCTGGCTGTTGACAGTGCGGAGCTGTTTACCGCGGGGATTAACACAAACGCCGGCGCAAAAGCGGTATTAACCTTGATTCGCGCAAACAAAGAGACATTAAAACAAGATTTTAGTTGAGGTAACTATGGCATATAAAACCGGCACCGCCAAAAATGAGCGCGATTTGCTTGATATTTTAAACACATTTTTAACTACCGACCCTAAGCTTACAGCAAACGGGCAGGCATGGACGCTGTTGTTTGACCGCACATTGCCCGCCACCGCAACGGAAGCCGAGCGCCGCCAAATTACGTGGAAATCCACCGGAACGGGCATCGGGCAAGATATTTATATTGGCGCCGAAACCATCAACAACATTGCGCAGGATACTTACAACATTAACTTTTACGGCGGCACCTTTTTTAATCGGTCAATGGTAACCAATCCGGTGTTTACCAATGGGATTGTTAATCGCTCGCCCGGCGTGGCGTTATGTGCCAATGGGCGCGATTTTGCTTATCACATGGTAGCCGATGGTCGTCATTTTAAACTGCTGACCGTGATCGAAAAGGTTTGTTGCACCGCTTATTGCGGGTTTGTTTTGCCTAATGTGCCGCCGACCGAATACCCTTATCCGCTTTGTATCGCAGGCTGTGCCCAGGCGGGACTGACCCGCTTTTCGGTAGCCAATGATGATATTTCTTCTATTTCGTCCGCGCGCAACAAAAATTGCTGGTTACTGACACCGGACCAAAGCTGGCGCGATTTTGTCTACAGTGATTCCGCGCGCGGTAAAAATGCCGACAGTACCAAGCAAGGCATCCACCCGATTTACAGTAACGCAATAGCCAATAAAGACATATTAAGTAAAATGGCGGCGGTTAATAATCACTATCCGCTCACTCAGGTAGAGCTTTACTCCACCGCGGAATCATCGCAAGGCATGAATCGTTGGGGGCAATGGATGGCATCTACTGGCTGCCCGGCATCGGTACATTAGCATTGGATACAATCAAAACTAAGGATGGACGCAAGCTTATCGTGTTTAACGACGCCTATCGGGTGACAACTACCAGTTATTTTGCAATGGAGATCGAATAATGGCTTATCAAACCGGCACCGCCGGCAATATCGCAGCCCTTTTTGAAAAATTAGCCGATTTTATTAAACCACTTAATTGGCAGGTGGTGCATCAATCGGCGGACAAGCTTTATCTGGAGCAGCTTAAAACACATAAATTTTGGGCAATTGAATACCAGCCAACGCCGGGCAGAGTCGAGCGTAAAGATGTTATCTATATTATGCCGTGCAGCGCAATTGATAAAGATAAAGGCGCTCTTGAACAACCCGGCAGCCCGAATCAAAAAGGCAATGCAGAAAATCAGATGGAGACCTCGGTCAATCTTTTTAGCGACGGTCCGTTTGTCAGTTACGATTTTATGGCAACGGAAGACTATATCCACGTCGTTTTTGAGCGCGAAGCGCGATTGTATCGTCATTTTGGTTTGGGTCAATTAATTAAAGATATTGATTTTGAGGGCGGAGAATATGCTTACGGCACATGGCTTTATAGCGAAAATGAATCGCGCAATAACTCCAATTTGTGCGTCTACGGCATGGGTCAGGGCTATGATATTTATTCGTCCGTACTTCGAGCGGAGGCGCTAGCCGGTGAAAGCCGCAGCCCGTGGTATTTTTGCGGTGCCAACCGAGCCGACAATACCACTGCGGGCGTGCATTTTTTCGGCACTAACACCGGTGCGATGTTAGGCCGCTCTGTCGGGCATACTGCCGATGATGTGCTAACCGCCATCTCAAACTCAACCTTGGGGCAGGTGGTGATGCCGAATCCCAACGTCATCACCGCGCATTTGCGCAATGATACTTACGCCCGCTTGGGCATTGTACCTGACCGTTATCATGTAAACATGTACGGCATCATCCCGCGCACAATCTTAACCATTAATGCTCAAAAATGGTTAATTATCCCGGCGAGCGGCTATCACAACGATTTGGATTGGCGGGTTAAAGAGTTGCCGGATTCGAGCGGACGCCATGGTGTCGCCTATCGGCTTGTGGAGTAAGTGATGGCAGCGCATCAGGGTTATTTTTTAACTAAGCTTAACGCCGGTACGGCATTATTTAAAACCGGACTGGTCACCTACCGCAGTGATAAATGGCGGATTAAAGCCCCGTTTAAAGTCTATAACGCGCATTTTATCGGCAATCAAGAAGCGGATGTTACGCACCAATCGGGCGGTTATATCACGCCCAATTTTTACCTTGATTTATATCGCCGCATTGTGGTTATCCCGCACACGGTAAATCTGGGTGCAATCTCTACCGACCAGACCTTTAACGTGCAAATTTGGAACGCCAACCGCAGTGCGGTGAAGCTTTTATCGGTGTCTGTTGTCGGCGGCGAGGGGATTAAGTTAGAGGGTCCGACATCAGGCATATTTAACCCGCTGGCGCTTAAAAAATGGACGGTTAAGGTTGGCATGCAGGGCCCGCCCACTATTGATTGCGTGGTTACCTTTAATTTTTTGGGCAAAAGCGCGGTTACGCTGCGCATTATAGGCTCGCGTTCAACGGATTGGTCGTTTATGCCCGATTGGTCGCAAGAGGTGACCGAAAATCTGGAGTGGCTCACATCGGTACATCAATCGGTCACCGCCGCAGAGCAGCGCATTGCCCGCCGTCTGTCGCCGCGCCGTACGTTTGAGTTTAAAGTAAGTTTATCGGATGTTGAGCGCCAGCACTTTGAAGCGGCGCTCTATGGTTATGGCTCGCGCGTATGGTCGGTGCCGATTTTTACCGACAGCGCGCAGTTGTTGCAAAATGTGCAACAGGGCGCCACAGAGCTTGCTATTAACGCCGCAGGCTATGATTTTGCCATCGGCGGGCGCGCGATTTTGATAACAGGAAGCAGTAGAGAAATGGTCGAAATCAGCGCCGTTGAACCAAGTAAAATCAAGCTCAAACGCGCGGTCGTGGGCAATTATGAGCGCACTTTAACCACGGTTTATCCGCTCCGTTCGGCGGTGCTGACCGACATGCCGCAGGTGCGCCGTATAAGTGATGGGGTGTCAACCGCACAAATCCGCTTGCAATTACATGAGCACAACGGCTGGTCTGATGATGTGAGCTATTTGCCGACTTATCGCAATCACCCGGTGCTCGAACCGACATCGGATTGGTCGGAAGACATCACCGCGCAATATGCCAGACTGATTAAAACACTGGATAACAAAACGGGCTTACCGCACTACTTAGACACTGCCAAGCGCGCCATGCAAATCACCGCCCATCGTTTTATTACAACAGGGCGGGAAGAACAACGCAAGCTGCGCAATCTGTTTTATTACCTGCGCGGGCGTCAGCGGGCGATTTGGGTGGCGACATCAAGCACCGATGTGACGCCGGTAGGCGACATTTTGGGCAAAGCCTTAGATATTGCTTACATCAACTACACCGGTGCATTGCAAAAGCAAACGGGGCGGCAGGATGTACGCATTGAGTGCACCGACAATCGCATTTTTTACCGTCGCATTGTATCTTCCGCCGTGGTTGACTCAAGCACCGAGCGGCTGGCATTTGACGGCGACACCATCAATATTAAGCAAAATGAGATTTTAAAGATTTCATTTTTGACCCTCTCCCGCTTGGAGAGCGACACGGTGAGCTGGGTGCATCATACCGACGCCGATGGCACGGCAACGGTTAACGTGAGCTTTCGCGGGGTGCGTGATGAACTTGAGCCGTAACTGTTAATTTAACCGCACTTTAAACCCCATTTAAACCGGATTTAAACAGGATTTAAACATGAGCTATTTAGACAAGACGCATTCTATTGCCGATGGTCAGCCCGTCGATTTGTATCAATTTGTGCGCGGCGAGAACGAAAAAATCTGGCGCTTTTGTAATGCCGACAAAGACTTAGAGATTAACGGTCAGCAGTGGCTTGCCACCGCCATCGCCGACCAACGCGACGGTAATAGTGAGGGCAAAATTACAATTAAAATCCCGAGCAATAACCCGGTGGCGCGTCTGTATCGCGGACTGCCGCCAAGTCAAACGGTCAAGCTTACCATTATGCGGCTAAACTGGGGTGATTCGGAGATTCGCATTGTCTGGGTGGGGACTATTGTGGAGGCTAACCGCCCAAGTATTGAGACTACGCAATTAGTTTCCGCCGGGCTTTCCGAGACCATGGAAAGCGCCGGCTTGCGCTTGACCTGGGGGCGTAACTGCCCTTATACGCTTTACGATACGGATTGCAAAGTCAAGCCCGGTAATTTTGTGGTGGCAGGGCTTACAATCAGTGCGATGGACGGGGCGTCCATTACCGTAAATCTGCCGGCAAACCTGCCACAAGGTTGGTTTAATGCGGGTTTTATCGAGTGGCAGGATGATGGTGTGCGCGAGGTGCGTGCCGTGACCATGCATCAAAATAACAAGCTGACATTGATGGGTGGCACACAAAAGCTTTCAATCGGCACGGTCATTAAAGTCTATCCCGGTTGTGACGGAAGGGCGCAAACCTGTCTTAAAAAATTTAACAATATGCTTAATTTCGGCGGCATTCCGCATATGCCGACCAAATCGCCGTATGACGGTTCACGGGTGTTTTAGGGGGATTTATTATGTTTGCATCAATTGCCTGGGCGGTGGTTAAAATCGTCGCCTATGCCGTTGCCAGTTACTACATTAATCGGGCGTTCGGTAAGCGCGGTAGTAACGAACCGGAGGCGGCAAGCGCCAAGGATTTTAACTTCCCGCAAATCGATGAGGGCACGCCGCAATGCGTGTTTTTCGGCGATTGTTGGACAGAGGATTGGCAGGTGCTGGCCTATGGCAACTACCGCACGAGCGAGATTAAAAAAGGGTAAATTATGGATAACATTACTATCACAATGCAAGACATGCGCCGGGTGGATTTTTGTCCTTCGGGTGTCGAGGCATTTTTTCTGCGTGAGGGCTTGGATTATGCCGATTTTTTACAGCATGGCATTGATTCAGACCTGCTTTTAAATACCGGTAGTGTATTTGCCCGCAAATGTGTTGGTGCGGCACTTGAAGCGCACAAGGGAGATAAATAATGGGCGGTAAAAAAGGCAAGTCGGTGACCGTTGGTTACCGTTATTATTGGGATATTCAAAGCGGCCTCGGGCGCGGTCCGGTGGACGAGATTGTAGAGCTGCGGGTCGATGATAAAACCGCATACGTCGGCAAATCGGGCGAGCTCACGCACTCGCAAGCGATTTATGTTGATAAACCCAACTTATTCGGCGGTGATAACACGGGTGGTGAGGGCGGCATTCAGGGGCGGATGGAAATCCTGATGGGTGAGCCGGACCAAAAGCCCACCCAAATGCTGATTAATCTGCTTAAAGGGGTGTATAACCCGTCGGCGGCAAATAATCAAGCCGGGCGCGGGCGCAAGCGCTTAAAAAAAGACGGGCAGCGTAATAAATTTTTTCAGCATGGCAATGTGACGCCCGGTAATGTGGCAACAGACGAGACTATCCCGGGCTTTCGTGGCATTGTCACTACCGTGTTTTCAGGCCTTATCAGCTGCTATAACGCATATCCCAAAAAACACAGCTACCGTCTGCGCCGTGCCCTCAAAGGCTGGCACAATGGGGTATGGTACCCGGAAAAATGCAAAATCGTGCTGCGTAATGACAATCTCAAAATTAAGGGGGTAACAGCCGAGCAAGAAGAAAATTTACGAGAGATTCATGCCATGAACCCGGCGCATATACTGGTTGAATGCGCCACCAATAAAAGCTGGGGCGGCAGAAAAGAGCTATCGGAGCTTGATTTGGACAGCTATAAAAAAGCGGCAGATACGCTTTATGACGAGGGATTCGGGTTGTGTATCCGCTACAATCGGCAAACCTCAATTAAGGAGTTTATTAAGCAAATCGTTGACCATATTGGCGCGGCGCAATACGACAATGTCGAGACCGGCAAGCAGGCGATTAAATTGATTCGGCAAGACTACAACGTCGCCGATTTGCCGCTGTTTAGCTATGATAACGGGATTGTTGCGGTGCTTGATGATGACAGCGCCGCAACCGATAAGCAGGCAAATCAAATCATCGTCAAATACCGTGAGCCCGTGACAAACCGTGAGGACCAGGCGATAGCCAATAATATTGCTGCGGTGCAAATGCACGGCGTCATCAGCAAAACAGTTGAGTATAAAGGCGTGCCGACCTTTGATCTAGCCGCGCGCCTGGCGCAGCGCGATTTAGAGATGATTGCAAGCGGTCTTACCCGTCTTAAAATCACCTTTGACATGCGAGGCAGTGAGTTGCGCCCTGGTGATGTTATCCGTCTTAATCTGCCGGAGCGCGATATTGTTGATGTGGTATTTCGCATAGGCGAGCTCAAAAACGGCGGCAATGAGGGCGAGATTGTGGCAACCTGCCTGCAAGACGTATTCGGACTTCCGGCAGCCAACTACTCAACGCAAAAAGGCGAATCCCTTTATATTCCGCCCGATTACACCGCCAAGCCGATTGAGCAGGCGCGGCTTTTCGAGGTTCCGTATCACGTGCTACCGCTGGTGCTATCCGACGCCGAGCGTGCGTTTATTAAGCCGACGGATTGTTTTGTCTGGAGCCTGGGCGCGCAACCAAGCGCGCTTTCTGTCGGCTACGACATGCTGGTTAACGTGGGCGCAGGCTATACACAAACCGCTACAGGCTCATTCACGCCTTTTATTCGCTTGGCAGATGCCGCAGGCGCTTATCAAACAACCCTTAAATTTAAACTTGAGGGCGATTATGCGGCGCTTGATAACGCCGAAGCGATTATGATTGATGATGAGATTATCAAGATTGATTCGGTGGATTTTAACGCCGGCACAATGACCGTCGGGCGCGGTTGTGCAGATACTATCCCGCAGCCACATAAAGCGGATGCCATGGCCTGGTGCTATCTGCTTGCCGCCGGCACGGACGAAACAAAATACACTGTGGGCGAAAATATTAAGGCTAAGCTACTCACCCGCACCGCCCAGCAAACGCTGGACGAAGAAAAAGCAGCAGAATTAACGCTGACCACCCGACAACGTCAGGCACGCCCTTATCCGCCAGGCAATGTACGTATAGATGGCAGTTACACCAATGCTATTCGCGATGGTTCATCTTTTAAGCTGACCTGGGCGCACCGTGACCGTGACGTGCAAGCCGAGAAGCTCATTGCGCACACCGAGGATAGTACCGTCCGGGGTGAGGGCGTCAGCTACAAACTGGAGTTATTAGACGGCGACACCGTGGTGCGCTCAATTGACACCACGGACACCCAATTTGACTATAGCAATAAGGGCTTACGCACAGCCATGATTGACCCATTAGGCAACCGTACCACCTTTAACTATAACGCCGACAATCAGTTAGCAAGCCGTGTTGACTGCTCCGGCAATATAACTCAATTGGAATACAACGATGATGGTTTACTCACCACCGTCATTGACGCATTGGGTCAAAAAACACACTACATCTATAACAATAATCATCAGCTCATTCAAACAACCTATGCAGACGGTAGCCAAGAACAGTTTACTTATGATACCGCAGGACGTTTAATCACCTATACCGACGGCAAAGGTAACCAAACCGAATATGAGTATAGCGTCGATGATTTACCGGTTAGCCGTAAAAATGCCTTGGGTCACACGTTTGCTTACACCTACGACAACGCCAGACGCTTAGTTCAACTCACCAATGAAAACCTTGTCACCTATCGCTTCGATTATGACCCGATGAACCGTTTAACCGCCGAAATCGGCTTTGACAACCGCAAAACCGTTTATCATTACAACGAAAAAGGTGAACTGGCCACCCAACAGGAATTCGGTACGGATAACCATAAACAGGTGTTGCGTACCACCGAATTTAAACGAGATAAACTGGGTCGAGTCATTGCCGAACAGATTCAACAGTTTGACGGTCAAACCCAACAAACGAGCTATCACTATGACCAACTCGGCAGACTAAGTCAGTTAGAGGATGAGCAAACGACAATACACTTTACTTACGACAATGTAGGCAGAGTCATTGAACATCATTTATCAGATAAAAACGACCACAGCCAAGTGATGCGTTATACCTATGACGCTAACGGCAACCGATTGAAAACCAAATTGCCGAATGGTGAACAGATTGATTATCACTACTATGGTAGCGGGCACTTATCCACAATCAAATTCAACGACCGCTTAATCAGCGACATCACCCGAGATAAACTGCACCGTGAAGTCTCGCGTACACAAGGCAAACTGGTCAAATTGGACGCTATCGGCAGATTAGAAGAACAGTTAGCGACGCTGGAGCAGCAAACAACCCAACAAGCCCTTGTCAATCGAACTTATCGTTATAACGAGGTGGGCAACCTAATACAAAGCCGTGATTTACGCATGGGCAATCAGGATTACTATTACGACAAACTCGGTCAACTGACCATGACCGGCAATGAAGTCTTCGCCTTTGACCCGGCGCATAACCTGATTGAGCGGGAAAGCGAGAAACGTCTAAACAACCAACTACACGAATACCAAGGCATCACTTATTACTATGACGAGTTTGGCAACTTAAGCCAACGTAAACGCAATAACGGTGAAGTACAAACCTATTCCTACAATGCTAAAGACCGGCTGATTAAAGCGGTGATTCAAAGACCGAATCAAAAGGCGGAAACCTGGCATTATCAATACGATGTGCTTGGCAGACGAATGATAAAAGTGCGGTCGGAAAACGGCGCGTTTCTAGCACACACAATGACTGAATTTATGTGGGATGGTAGCCATCTGGTGCAAGAAATCAATCGTGAAAATGACCGCACTTTCAGCTATATTTACCGCAGCCCACAAAGCTACGAGCCGTTGGCGCAGGTGTGCACGGACAACAAACAAAACCATACACAAACGCGCTACTTCCATTGCGACCAGATTGGTGTGCCACGGGAATTAACGGATGAGAACGGCAATCTTTGTTGGTATGGTGATTACCTCGGCTGGGGCAAACTACGTAACAGCCACAACCTCATGGCGAACGTACATCAACCGTTCCGCCTACAAAACCAGTATGCTGATGAAGAAACCGGCTTACATTACAACTTCTTCCGCTACTATGACCCGTATATTGGGCGTTTTACACAGCAGGATCCGATTGGGCTTGCCGGAGGGAATAACCTATATAGGTTTGAGGGCGCGGTACAGAATCAAACCGATCCACTGGGATTATTTGCACCAGTACTTGCGGCACCTTGGATTTTGGAAGGATTAGCCTATGCCGGTACAGCTATGGCGGGCATTCTTATTGGCGTAGGTATAATGGATGCTAAGGAAGAGTATGATAAGGCTCAGGCTCAATCTGCCGCAGAAATTGAAGCGTCTAAATGTGAAAAAGAACGCAAAAGACGTTGTAAGAAGTGGGGGACTGGAACACCCAGGCTAGAAATATAGTTAATATTAATCGTAGAGGACCTAAGGGGATAAAAAGAATTGATAGACCTGAAGAATCAGTTCCTGGCTCCCAATATCATGCCCATGCTTACAATGATGCAGCACTTAATGTAGATGGAACGGTACATGATAAACATCGTGGAATGCCACCATTCTCTAAAGATGATAAAGATTTTCTATTTTGTTACGGCTGGAAAGGAGTATAAAAGATGCAGAGCTTAACATTATTAAATAAATTAGCAAAACTTGAAAAATCTTATCAAGAAAAGAATATTATAGATTTTTTAAAATATCCTGTTGAATTTGAGGAAATACCAATTATTACCCAAAAGGGAAGAGAAGATATTTTTCTAGAGACTTTCTCTAAAAAGGATTTTGATGTTTTCTTTTTAAATGTGGCTTTGTTTTATCTTAATAATATCAAGCTGATGGCGAGAAAGGTGTTAAGTGAGGAAGAAAGGAAAGATCTTTTTTTCTGTATAACATATCCTGATTTAGAATTATCTGACTTATATGGTTTTAACATACCAAATATATGTATTTCAAAAACAAAATATAAAGAAAAATTTGAGGAAAAACCGCAAGTAAATTTAGATCAGATGTTATGGCTAAAAAATTCCTTAGAACAACTTGGATATATCGATACATTTAAGATTGTTTATTCTAAATCTGATGATGGTTTTGGTGGTGAATTCTTTAGAGTATTTTTATTAAATAAAGAATAATATTATTTCCTATTAATTAAGTTAATAACTAGGTTGTCGAAGGTTCCTACTAAGTTAATCAACTCACTTATCTTCAGGATAAACAAAATCTTCAAAACCGTTAAGCTAAGAAGTTGATTTGCAGATTACTGCAAATTCTGTGTAGGGATCATAGATGGTAGATTTCTACAATATATGGAGTGTACAAATAGTTCCTCCTAAAACAATAGGATATCGTCCTCTTGATGTTATTCCTGATGATAAAACAAAGCATGGAGTATATGGTTCTCACCATAATATATTTAAATTGAGTCAAATCAAGCGCTTTATCCAAATTGTAAATGTTTTTGGATTAAACAAAAGTATGTATTAAAAACCACATCAATGAACTCCTGCAATGGTGCCCGTTGAGCCATTTGTAAACTAAAAAGGTATTCTCATGAAACATGCTACCCATAAAAATATAATTCTTAGTGATCTTGTTTATTGGAAAAACTCGTCTCCTTTAGATAAAGGTATCGTGGTTTGTTTGATCGATGAAGGCGTATTTTTAGATGGATACGACTTTTCTTGCTTAAAAGACTCAGGAGGTGGGATAATGATGTTGTTTGATTCTACAGGACTTGTTCAAATCATGGGGGATGATAAAAATATAGATATTGAATTTATTTCTCACTTAACGACTTCAGAGATTAATAATTTTTTGAAGAGTATTTTTTCTTAGAAAAGAAACATAAGTTAACGTCAATAGACACCAACTAGTTGATAAATCACTATTTTAAAGTACATCCCAGCCATAGTAAAAGGCCTAGTAAAAAACAGACTCTTTTACCATGGCTGCCTTATTTCTCACAAACTTCTTTCAGAGCAAGATAAATATCATTCTTATCATTCTCAAGAAATTCTGAGATAACGACATTGTTAAGAAGTCTGTTTACATAGCCTTTGGCTACAATTAGACTAAGTTTTAGATCAGCTAATTTTTCCTCAGAAATTTTATAGTTTTCCTTTAGGCGCTCCATTTCCTTCTGCATAATGGCTATGTCAGCAAGTTCTGATGTAGCTTTAGGCTTGTGTGATTCAACCAATTCTTCTTTACGAGAGCTGAGTAACATCATATTAGCATACGTTACAGTAAATTTATTACTAGCTAACATCATATCAGCTACCTCAATTTGCCGTTCTGGTTTCATTTTTCGTAAAATTCGGAAAATTTCTTTACCAACGGGTTTATTAGCAAGCTTCTCGGAGACTTCTTGAGTAATCCCTTTCAACATTGCCATTTTCTGACGAAGAATTTTTATATCTATATTAAGTGTTCTTGAAATTGCTTCATCAGATACACCACGCTCAATAGCTTTCATTATCATATTATGTTCTTGAATCGCGGTAAGTCGATTAATTTGCTTGTTATAGGTGAAACCTTCATCATCAGTAGCAAGCATACATAATGTTTCCGTCATACCTAACATTTTTAATGCATGAAGTCGAGAATGTCCATCAAGTAATAGGTACTGTCCGTTGTCAGGATAAACAACAAGTGGCTCAATAATACCAATTTCCTGAATAGAAGAAAAAATACTCTGAAACTTAACACTTTTCTCAAGTTTATTATCTATAGGGTGAGAAGAAATAATAACATCGAGTGGTAACATCACTAATTCATTATGAAAAGCGTAAGTAATATTTTTAGGTATAGTTCCCCCTTAAACGCTCACTCAAATCTTTTGGTATATCATTAAGTTTTTCAGATTTCAGGAGAAGCAGAAAAACCTTATCATTAAATAACTTTTTAAGACAGGAAATTAAGACAAATAATTGGCTTTCATCGAACTCAGCTTGCTTAATCATTCTCTGTTGTCGGTCAGTCTCCTCTTTATAAATATTTATGATACTTTTCTGGCTATAAACTGAGTTTTTTATAGCAGTATTTGCTCTTTTACCTATTAATTTCCGACGATGCATAATATTACGAATTTTCGTAATATCTGACTGCTTTAATGTACCGTTTTCATATAATTCCGTAAGTTGTTTCTGAGTCTCCTTATCATCCGCTCGTGCAATAGAGATAGCCACAGTAATAGGCAAGTAACCTTTTTCTACGCCATTAATCAATCTTTCTTCACCTACCTTAAGAAGATGAATAATTCCGCTTATATAAGTCGTATCAAAGCCAACTTTCCTTGCTATGTCAGATGTTCGATACCCACGTTCACTTAAAATACGAATTCCAGAAAGTAATTCCATATTAGTATGTTTGCGCCTTGCAATATTTTCTGCCAGACTAATGAGATAACTTTCTTCTTGACTCACTTCAATAACTCGACAGGGAATAACTTTTTCGCCCAGATGTTTGCAGGCTTCTAAACGCCCCTGACCACATAGTAAGTTATAACCATCAGACGTCTTTGAGACTGTAATTGGTCGTTTTAAACCAACAGACGCAATATTTTCTACAAGATCTGCGAAGATTTTTCGATTACGCGTTCTTGGATTGATAATCCGAATATCTTCTATCGGAATAGTTTGAATATCCATAATGAACTCCTAATAAGATACGTTCTACCATAATGAAGAAACGATCCAAGTTAGAAAATCGATAAATATCAAGTTCAGCTGGGTTGCTTTCCGCCAATCTCAATTTATTACTTTCTCTCCCCTTCATTGGAAATAAATAATAATCAATAATGTTTTCTGCATCTTCGTCAAGACGAACTGCAATAGTTAAATCAGGTTCAAGCCCGGTATCAAAACGAATCATCCAGCGTTTATTACCCCTTGTAGTTGGTCGGCAAGGGCTTACAACCAGAGAGGCGGTAAATTCTTCATTGATTTTTAGAAGATCATTAGGAGCGATAGATACACGTCCACCTAATGCAATAATTTCATTAAGTACCTGTTGAACTATTTTCTTATATTGTTGACGCATTAATCGATTAATTTCAACATAGTGGTAATCACGCTCCGGTTCATAGTGAATCATTGCGTAAGTTCGGATCAGACTACCGAATCGACTACTATATGCGCTACTTGATGGACAATCTTCTGCTTCATCAATAATTAAACCAGATAACTTTCCCTTTACTTTCAGCAATGTTCGAAGTTTGTCCAACATCTCCTCATCAGTCAGTTTTATTGAGCGTTGGTGAATAATGGCTTGTGCTGCATTAAATAAGGGTTGTGGGATAATTGCTTCAAAAGCATTTTCAACTCTTACCCATTGAGACTCTGGATTTTTACCACGTAACTTCCCCGTCTTTGATGTACAAGATTTATTCCAAACATTGTGCCCTACATATTTTTCATTAATTAGAATCTGATGGACTACACCTTTAGTCCACCGTGTATTTCTATCTGTTAAAATACCTTGGGCATTTAAACTATCTGCAATTTGTCGTTCCGTTTTATGTCTGTAAATAAAATCGTGATAGATTTGTAAAATAATTTTCTGTTCAAATTCAGGACCCGCAATAAGAATGACACGATCCGACTGCAAACTCTTCCTGTCACCCGTTTTTAGTTCAAATTTTGGCGAACCATCAGCACTTAATAATAGGCGTCTTAACCCAAATCCAGCTGGTCCACCTTGACGAAATCCGCGCTCAATCAAATTCTTCTGCCCATTAAAAACTTTTTCACCTAGCTCACGACAGTATTCTCCGGCAGACCAACGTTTTACCGCTTTAAAAATTTGAGAACCAATGTCGTTTCCCTTAAAAGGTTCTGCACAGTAATGCACTTTAATCCCCATTTTTGAACAAATTTGTTCATAATGTGCAGATTCATCAATATTTAGAAAGCGCCCCCATCGGCTAATGTCATAAACAAGAATATGTGAAAAATCAGCATTACCGGATTGTACAAAATTAATGAGTGATAAAAACTGAGGACGTTTTTCTGCGCTTAATCCACTCCTTCCCTCATCTAGGTATTCCCTAGTGAGTATAAGCCCTTGTTCCTTAGCATATTTTTGAATGAAGCGACGTTGTATATCCGGTGAAAATTCCTGATGCTCCGTAGACATACGGATATAAGCAACAGCAAGATTTTTATATTCCATATTTCACCTCCACAGTCACTATAACGGAAAAGGAGAACCTTATGTTGCACACAACGGGTAAGATTTTACCCAAAAATTTCAGAGAAGATTTTATCATCGAACTTCGGCAAGAAATGCATGAACAGTTCTGGTCAACACTTGAGTTATCGAAGAAATTAGGTGTATGCGAAAGAACAGTAAAAGCGTGGTTAAGAAATGAAAGGTTCCCCAACGGTATTTACCTTATAAAATTAATGTATCTCTCTGCACATATTCGAAAATATGTTTGGCAAATATCTGGTTCAGGAAAGCAATATATTGATATAGATATGATGAAACTAATTATTTCGAATTTATTAAATAAGCTATAGAAGTAGGGAACGAGAGTTCCCTATCAAAATAAAGTCACTTATTTCATTCTAAAACAGAAACTAAAAATTTAAACAACCTTGAAAAAGCCTTTTCAATTAGAAATTAAAAATAATAATATAATAATTTAGCAGATCTTAAAAAACGTTTCCAATTACACGGTCTATACGAAAATACTTAATCCATTTATATAAGTAACGTTTTTCTAGCCTATTCCCACACACAACAGCCAAGTTACTATCTAACTTAGATAAAATACAAGGTATCTTTACTATAGCTAGTATTTCATCTATTTCCTGCTCTGTTTCAAGCCATAATCTGAACTGTTCTTTAAGCGATAACTGTAATTTTTGCATAATAAACCTCTATTTATGTGCTAATAATAGAGATTAGCTTATCGGTAATTTTCTCTCTATATAGGTTTAGGAAGTAATTTTGTGATTCAGATCGCAAAAATGATATTTTTCAAGTCAAAAACTCTAGGTTATATGCTTATAAATGTCCTGTGGTAAAAAATAATCCCTATTTTCGTAACGATAATAGGCAACTTGATCAATTTTGATGATGTTCTTTCGTTTTGGCGTTTTAATTGTAATGTTGTGTAAACTATATAACACAACGGAAACTAGCTCCATTTGTTCTTTTTCAGTTAAATAAGCTTGTTTATAGAGTTCAATTAATCGCTGAGAACAATGTTTTTTAAGCTGTTTAGCTCTAATTTGCTGAATCAGTTTACGGTCGATTTCAAGCTCTCGGTGGTACTCCGATTTTAAATGATTGATAAAGCCTGTTATAGCTGCCGTTTGACCTGATTTTTCCACAAGATACTGGTTTAGTTGGTCTTGTGTTGGGTAGTCCGTAATCTCGTTAGTACTGATTAAGTCTATCGCAGGCTGCAAGGCTAATCGTACTGATTTAAGTGAGGTTTTACCCTCATCACATCGCCGTTGTAATTTCTGATAATAGCTTGCGATACAAGGTATAGATTCTTTAAGTTTGTTAAAAAGAGCCTGTATGCGTTCTAATTCCGCTAAATCATCTTTTAGCGTTTTATCAACGGCAACTTGATTCGTATCAAGCAACCAGCGTAATACAGTTAAATTGGCACGTAACCCATTTGGTTTAAAGTGTGTTACCAATTCCGCATAATCAGGAATTTTCTGCCAAATATCATCACAATCAATGAAGAAGCGCATAAAATCTGAGCCTTTACGCAAAGCAACGCCGATACCACACTTTCGCATATACCAGAAAATGAATTTCTTATAGGCGGTTTTTATTGCTTTATTGCGAAAGATATGAATATTCAACCGAATCATTTTGAATAACAGGGTTCGTCTTGCACAATCGGGGCAAACATTGCCATAGCCTGATGGCATTTCACCTTTGCATTTCGGGCAAGTTGAAAGTAACTGTTCGTCACATTTCTTGCACAACTGTTTCTCTTGGTTATGAACCTTACGATAACGACGACAATTCTTACAAGTTGCAAAAGTATATCGACGATAGCACTGCAAACAGACCGATTCATTCGTCACGGGTGAACGGTATCTATCGCGTGTCATTTTACCACATTCTGAGCATTCTATTTCCTCTCGAAAATAACGAGTGCAAGAACAACATACCGCACCGTAACGACTTATCATACCGATTTCAAATGTACCAGCTTCTTTACCACAGCGTACACAATCCGTTAATTTTTCGCATTCAAGACAAAGTTTGCCATCACGGTGAATACGTTTGAGTTGTCCGCATCGCTTACAAGTTTTTTGTTTAAACCATTGTGCGTAGCAATTCGCGCAATAATATTCTTTTTGGAACTTGCGTGTTACTTGAGCTTTGCCACAAATAGAGCAACTATTTCTCTTTTGAGAACGGATCTTGGTGATTTTCATGCTGTGATTTTTAGCCGTCGTTTTAAGCGCTCCCATTGACGGTTTAGACTTAAAACAGAATCGGTCTTAGGTTTATTGGTTACTGTTTTACGGCTTACAGTTTTGCCTTCAGGTGCATATTTAAAGAGTATATCAAGCTCCATAGGATACTTTTCAAAGTCGAACGCCTTTTGTGTTATACCGCTTTGTTGAATAGCTTGAATAAAATCCTTACTTGGTAATTTTAGAATTTTAATCGCGTTTACCAATAGATTCTTGCGCTCTTCAACAGGAAGCTGCTCAAATGCAAGGGCGGTTTTGGTTTGGCATATTTCCGCTTGAGAAATACCACATTCTTCCACAAATTTTGCAAAAGCGTGAGTAGATTTTACGACCGTAGCACGCCGAATAAGATTGATGAAGTAACGCAATATAGCAAAGTACACTTGTGCATTCACACGTTTCCTGAAACATTCACCTGAGTTAGTCATAAATACGTTATTAAGTGTTTCCATTGTTGCAATTTCTACTTCATTAAGCGGTGTTGTAACAACCTGTAATTTCTCACCACATTGATGACAGTAATTTAAGTGTCGTTTTTCTGCGGAAAGCAAATGAGGTTGATACAGTTCGCCACAACAAGGGCATTTAGATTCAAGTAAAACTTGATGTTTCGAACAACCAAAATGCCACGCAAAACGCCATTCATTACGCAAATAAGGTGTTTCCCCTAAACAACAAGGACAATAAGATTGACCGACACGAAAAGTGCGATTACGCGAACCTCTTGAAATCACCCACTTCGCTTGACCTTTAATAAGGGTGCTTTCGCCATTAATCGGTCTCAATACGGAATAAAGCGAATGGTTGACTAAGTTTACCTGTTGATTAAACGATAACGCCCTAATATCTTCATAAATCTGCGGTGCAATCGGTTCAAACCCTCTATCTAAATCATATATCCATAGTCGCCACTTATCCCAATAAAATCCAGTAAATGTAATCGGCTCTGTACCACAATCTAAGGCGGCACGAATGAGCCACGAACTGATGCTTTCATTGAGGTAAAGCGGTGTTCGAATAATCCTTGATTTTATCCGATAATTTTTCGTAAGCCCTACGTTGGTTGTACCCATGAATTATGCTCGATAATATCTAATGTAATTTGCTCTGTTCCTGTTGTAATCGCTTCAATGGCGCACGCGGTTAATAAACGATGTACATTCCCTAAATTACCCCCTGAAATCGTATGAATTTTTGTCGCTAACTCTGGCGATTGTAGATTAGAGCATTTTTTCAATGGCAAAATACCTTGAAATTGGAAGAGTAATTTTTGAAAATCCTTATCTAATTTCCATGTTGGCAACTCTGCTACATCAAAACGACTGGCGTGTTGCGGATCGGTGTGTAAAACACGAATTGCATCTTTTGTGCCTACGCCTACAATCGGAATCTGCAACTCATTACATAGCATCTTAATCGCATTCATCACTTGGCGTTGCAAACGCGGTGTCCCCACAAGCAACGAATGGAATTCGTCAATAATCAGCATTTTCACCTTGTACTCACGGAATAAGTGAATCGTCTGATAACGCAATTTAGCTACGCTATCCGTTGGTCGATATGGAACATAAAAACGCTCCAGTAACGAGATATAAAGCTCTTTTTCATTTGCACTCGGCGGTGCTTCTGCCAAAATAATGGGGCGTATACCGTCCGACTGGCTGTCCACGAAAGGTATGCCGTACAAATCATAAAAGTGTCGAATAAGCGTCGTTTTACCATTGTTAGAATCACCGACTACCAACAAATTGAACATGCGAGGGCGTTTCGGCTTATTCATTAAGGAAACCAAATTATCAATGATCTTATTTGCAACGGCATAACCTACCCAACGTGGTTCATCTAAAAACTCAATCCGTTCCTGATTGCTTGCAATCACTAAATGACGGAATTTTTCGTGAACATACTCATATTGTTTTTCCATTATTCAATATCTCCAAACGTGAAATCATTATCTAAAAGCAAGTTAGAAGCAGGTGTTTTGACTGTTTCTGTTGGTTTGCTTTCGGGTAAACTTGTTGGGATCACTACCTTACTTTTCGCGTGGACTTTCTGCCGTTGAGCCTGTCTCCGAGCTTTCTTCGTCCGCTGTGCAGACTGTTCAACCAATTCACGCATTTCAGTTAATGCATCGTGGATCTGCTGCGAGTGAATGAGTTTTTCATCTTTATCTTTCAAGAAATGACGAACTTGTTTGTATTCCCAAATGCTCATATCAGGTAAAGACTGGTCGGCAAACGGAATCGGGAAATAATGTTTCAACTTCGGATCATAGAACCAAATCTTGCCGATATTACGAGGATCTCGACGGAATAAAAATTCCTTGCTCTTACCGTTTTCATCGGAATCATTGATGTACATATTGAGTGCCACATCGTAGTAACGTAAACCATCAATCGTTACGCCATTATGCTGAATAGTTCGTTTTTCGCTTGGTAAGAAATCGAGTAATAACGTTTGTTCATCAACAGGCATTTGCGGATAACCACAACCGACATGATCTTTATCACCAAAAATCCCCAATCGCCATTTTTGAACAGGCGACATACCTAGCGCAGAGTGGGTGCGTTTGTGATACACGTTTACAATATAGTTAATCAGCCACGTTTCAAATTCATCTAAGGTCATTACCGCTTCTGCTTCCGATTGATAGGTATCTTTCTCTTTCGTATTTGAGAATGTTGTACCACTCAAACCGTGAACTTCTTTCATAAACGTACCGATTACACGCTCAATGTGTCCGCCAAATTCAGGACGACCAACAGGGCGGAACTCAAGGGCAATACCGTGTGCCTCACAAGATTTGGATAAATCCAATGAACGGAAGTCTGCTCCATTATCCACGTGGATTTTATTCGGATAACCGAATACCGCCCATTCACCTTTTACATTATGATCTAGTAATAGGCGTTCTTTCGGCAAAATGCTGCGAGCAATACACATTGCAACCGATGTTACCGACGGTGCATCAAGTGATAGATAGTACCCAGTAATCATTCGGCTATATACATCCATTGCCAACGTTAGGTAAGGTCTGCCAATCGGCTTACGATACTGGTTATCTACAATAATTAAATCAACAGGCGTATGGTCGATTTGAATAACACTTAAAGGAAAATCTACGTTAGGGAAACTGTTTGGCTTCGGCGTAAATTTATTTTTCGCTTTCTCTTTCTGCCCGCGTTTACGCAATCTTTCTTCTTCTGAAATACGCAAAATACGTTGTCGGATTGTGCGACGGCTTGGGCTATCAAGCCCTTTTTGACTGGCGACACGCTGCACTTCACGGATCGTCTGCTCAATCGTTGGGCGTTGTTTATGTAGATAAAACTCATTGATAACCGCTGTCACCAACTCATCTTGTTCTTTGCTTAAACGCGAATTACCTTCCGCCCAGCCACGCTTACGACTGACTAAACCAGCGATAGAGCCGAGAGAGTTGTAAGCTTGAATCCAACGATATAAACTTCGATCACTCACTCCAACTTCTTTTGCTCGTTCTTTTACAGAAGCAGGGCAATGTTGTTCATAATTAAGCAACGGCTTAATCATTTCGTATTTTTCTAACGCTTTTTCCCAGTATTCATCGCTGATTGCGCTTAAATCAACAGAAACATCTTCGCGTTCATTCACTTTTAAATTCTCAAGCTGATGAATACTGGAAATTTTACTTTGGCGAGTATGAAGATTTCGGATCATCACTTGTGCATCTTCATCTAAATACTCAATCAGTTCATATTGTTCGCCATCTTCACGATTTACATAAACGTTGCCTTTTTGCAAAATGAGACGACCACGCTCTAATCGACCGTGATAGCGAGGATGAATAAATCCTTTAGTCATTTGAATACCCCCAAACTTCGGTAAATTCAGATAATGGTTCAAACCAGTTGCAAGTAAGCTGCTTGGTTGCTAATAAGTGATATATAATCTGTAACCCTTTGGTTCGATAAAGTGAACCTGTAAAAAGGCGAGAGAGCAGAAAATCTATCGTGGTACCACCGTGTAACTTAACTTGAGTAAGTATCGCTCCAATATCTTCAGGATCGCACTGTAATCGTTTGTAACGTTGAACCGCGTTAATGTTGAATAACGCAAGGTGACGAATTCTATCTTCATCATAAATATGGAAGATGCACTTGTTCTTTTTGCTGAATGCCATTGCCGCTTTCCATTTTTCTTTCCAATCACGCCAATGTTCCTGCCATTTTGATTTCGGTTTTACTTCAATCAAAAGCGATGGTCGTCCATCATTGAAGCGAATAAAGAAATCAGGCGTGTAAGGATAAGTCATTCTATTTTTCACAAACAGAATGCGAACAGGTTGAGAAATGATTTCCTCTACCGCAGGCATATAAGTAAAATAAAGCAAGAGATCTCGCTCAAGCGTAGATTCGTAAGGAATGCTTACTCCATCTTTAAAAGGGAGTAAACCTGATACGCTAAGGCGTGTTGGTTTGATCTTACGAACCTGTTGGAAAATGGGTTCTGTTTTCATGAATAATTTGACCTTTATTGGTATCTTTTAATATATTTTGACAGCTATTTGTAGCTTTTGTGCCATTAAATAGTATCTTCTAAGGGTAAAAAAATAGGCTAAAGCCTTATTCTATCGTTCTAAGTTTTGCCGATTATGCCACTTATTTGTAACTTTGACAGCGGCACAATACCAAAACCGGGCGAAATTTCTCTTGCTCACAACGGCGTGCTTTTCTTAGATGAATTGCCCGAATTTGAACGCAAAGTGCTGGATGCACTGCGTCAACCGTTGGAAAGTGGCGAAATTATTATTTCCCGTGCCAACGCCAAGATTCAATTTCCGGCAAAATTTCAACTGATTGCCGCGATGAATCCCAGCCCGACAGGGCATTATCAAGGCACCCATAATCGCACCTCACCACAACAAATTATGCGTTATCTGAATCGGTTGTCCAGCCCTTTTTTAGATCGCTTCGATTTATCCATTGAAGTGCCCTTATTGCCACAAGGCAGTTTACAAAATAGCGGCGATCGTGGCGAATCCAGTGCAACGGTACGGGAAAAAGTGTTAAAAACCCGTGCCATTCAACTTCAGCGCGCCGGCAAAATTAATGCCCATTTAAATAGCAAAGAAATCGAACGGGACTGCAAACTGACCGACAAAGACGCACTGTTCCTGGAAAATGCCCTGACTAAATTGGGGCTTTCCGTACGGGCGTATCACCGTATACTGAAAGTATCCCGCACCATTGCCGATTTAGATGGGCAACAACACATCAACCAACGCCACTTATCCGAAGCTCTGGGTTATCGGGCAATGGACAGGTTGTTGCAAAAATTGGCGAAAACCTCGGCGTAATGCGCCAAACCTTAAGGCACACCACGCAGTAAAGGCACATTTTCATAAGGTGGGACGGAAGTCGGTGCGGCGGCTTCGCTAAATAAGAAAATAAACGGCTTCGGCGGGATAACTTTTTCATTACGCCATAAACTGCCCATAGAGACCAACTGCACATCCGACGGCAGGTTTGCAATACCAGCTTGCAGCACAGCAATGGTGTTTTTCCGCGGATGCCCGATAGCAATGGCGGTGCCGTGTTTTTGCGCGTATTGTACGGCGGCGTGAAACTGACGTTGCACGTTGGCGAGATCATTGCTGTCATCTAAAAAAATATGTCTATCCAACGCCGGCACGCCCTGCGCTTTGGCAATTTTACCCGCCACACTGCGCCCGATGGTACGGCTATCCAGAAAAAACAAATGGCTTTCTCTAAGTGCGGTCATTAATTTGGTCATTAACGGCACATCCGCCGTGGCGGCGCTGCCCATGTGGTTATTCATACCGATGGCGTGAGATACGATCTTTTTTGCCGTTTGTACACGATGATTCACTTCCTCCTGGTTCATGCCCAAATGCAAACCGCCGCCTTCAATTTTTATTTTGCTGACGGTTTCCATAGGCATGTGAATCAAAATGTCGCGCCCCTGCTGGTGTGCCTGTTGGTTGCGCTGTTTGGCATAAGGCGCAGCGGGAATAATTGCCACGGAAACCGCTTTCGGCAAAGCAAGAATTTGTGCATCTTCTTTCGGGTGATAGCCCAAATCATCAATCACAATGGCAAGTTTGGCGGAATAAGCAACAGGTAGCCATAAAAGTGCGGTAAGAAAAATCAGCGTTTTTACGCTCTTCAACTTCATCGTAACCAACCTACCGGATTGACCGCGATGCCCTTGCGACGGATTTCAAAATACAGTGCGGTTTTTAACTGCCCGCCACTGCTCCCCACTTCGCCGATTTTTTGTCCGGCTTTCACCAACTGCCCTTCTTTCACCGCCAGGGATTGATTATACCCATACAAACTTAAATCGCTGTCGCCGTGCTTCACAATCACCATTAAACCATAGCCCTGCAACCAGTTGGCTAAAATCACCCGCCCGTCGGCAATGGCTTTCACCGGCGTGCCGCTGCCAGCAGCAATGACGATGCCTTTCCAGCGTAATTCACCCATTTGGGTCGAACCGAAACTGTTGACAACTTTACCCGCCACCGGAAAGCCATATTGTTTCTGCGGTGCGCCTAAGCCCAGCGTGCTGCTTAACAAACGTTTTTCCTGCTCTGTCGGCTTGTAGGGTTTATGGGTTTTATTCTCCTCCGCCTGCTGTTTTTGCGCCAACGCTTCGCGCTCACGTTGCTCTTGCTGTTTCGCCGCCTGTTCCGCCCGTTGAATTTCCTGACGTAAGGCGTTTTCATTGGCTTTCAGCGCTTCCAACTTGCTTTCGTCACGGCTCAGATTGCGATTAATCTGATTCAAAGTCGATTGGCGCTCCTGCTGAACTTTCTGCAATGCCTGCCGTTGTTTCTTCTGATCCGCAAGCTGCAATTGTTGGGTTTTCTGTTGCTCGGCGATAGATTCTTTTTGTTTCGCCAACTGCGCTTGAGTATCTTGTAAATCCGCAATGAGCTTCATGCGCGCCTGATTCAAATGGGCGTAATACGCTTTCATGCGATCCGCATTTTGTGCTTTATCGGACAATATCCGCTCCGCCACGGAAGGATTGGCGCCAGAACGATAGGCGGCATCCAACTGCTTCGCCAGTTTCGCTTTTTGTTCTTTTTCCTGCTTTTGTAATTGCTTAATTTGCTTATCGGTGTCGCTAATATTTTTACGGATTGCTTTCAAATCCGATTCCGTTTGACGCAGCTGCCCGATCACATTATTGATTTGATTTTCTTGTGTTTTCAGGGTGGATTGCAACTTCTGTTGCTCGGCTTTCTGCGAAGCAATTTTCTGTTCCTGTTGCTTAATCTGCTGATGGATTTTCGACAAATCCTGCTGCGCGGCAAAAAGAGAAGGCGAGACACATAAAAGTGCGGTGAAAATCCCAAGTGTTTTTATACGTCCTCTGCCCACAAGGGATTTGCCCCAACCTTTTCTTTCACACAATTGCCACATAACCTGCCTTTCCTTTTCATAAACCGCGCTAAATATACCATTAATCAGACAGATTATCCCACAAAAACGTTTGAAAAACCGACCGCACTTCCCCTCAAATTCCCGTTGACGGAGCTGCCCGCGCACTTCACAATACACGTCTGTTTAAAAGAAAACGGTATTCCTCAATAAGAATACCGTTTTTCATTTTTAGTTAATGGAGGAAAATCAACAATCCTGCTTCCCATAAGCCTCTTGGCGCAGAATAGCGCGGACGGCGGCGTCGAAGTCGGCTAGCACTTGGTCGGCGTTTTTCGGGTCAGTGCCGCGGGCATCGAGGTAGAACTTGATTTTCGGTTCGGTGCCGGACGGACGGGCAATTAAACGACTGCCGTTTTCGAGCCCAAAGACCAGAATGTCACTTTGGCGGTCAGTTTTAGTGTGGTCGATAAATTGCGCCACATTGAAACCGCCGATTTGGCTTGGCGGGTTGTTGCGAAGTGCGGTCATTAATTTGCCGATTTCGGAAAGATCGCTGACGCGAATGGAAATTTGCCCGCTCACATAAGCACCGAATTCATTGGTGAATTCAGCGGCATAATCCGCCAAAGTCTTGCCTTGTTTTTTCAGATTACGCACTAAATCCAAGAACACAATGGCGGCAGAAATACCGTCTTTGTCACGCACTTTGTCCGGGTCAACCAAGTAACCAAGGGCTTCTTCAAAGCCAAATAATAAGCCTCCTACTTTGCCGATATATTTGAAGCCGGTGAGGGTTTCTTCCGCTCCGAAACCATAGCGCTTAGCGATTTCCGCCAATGCCGGCGAAGACACGAGAGAACACGCCAATACGCCTTTTTTGCCTTGGGCTTGATATTGTTTCGCCAAATACCAGCCTAAGAAACAGCCTACTACGTTGCCGTGCAACGGCTTCCAGTTGCCTTCGGCATCCGGCACTGCGACAGCTAAACGGTCGGCGTCGGGGTCGTTGGCGATAATAAATTCGGCATTGTTTTCTTTCGCTACCTTAATTGCCAAATCCAATGCGCCTTTCTCTTCCGGATTCGGGAAATTGACCGTCGGGAATGTGCCGTCCGGCCACACTTGTTCGGCGACAATATGCGGTTGCGGTAAACCCGCTTTTGCCAAGGTTTTGCTCAACACTTCATAACCCACGCCGTGCATCGCGGTATAAACATAGTTAATGTCCGTTTGTGGTTCTTTGGCAAGTGAAACGGTTTTGGCAATATAGGCGTCCACCACGGTGTCGTCTAACACCGCATAATCCTGACTGCGCGGTAAATCCTTAATACTGCCGGCGGCGACTTTATCAATAAGCGCGGCAATTTGTTTATCTGCCGGGGAAACGATTTGTCCGCCGCCGTTGGTTTTGCCTAAATAGACTTTATAACCGTTATCTTCCGGCGGGTTGTGGCTGGCGGTGACCATCACGCCGGCGGTGGTGTCGAAATATTGAATGGCATAGGCCAACACCGGCGTTGGCAATTTACGCGGTAATAAATAGGCTTTAATGCCTGCGCCTGCCATGATTTCGGCAGTGTCTCGCGCAAACACATCGGAATTTTTACGTCCGTCGTAACCAATTACGATGGAAGGTTGCTTGTCATATTCTTTTAAGAATAATGCCAAACCGCCGGCGGCTTGCGCCACCAACACGCGGTTCATGCCCATGGAACCCGCTTGCAGGCGACCGCGTAAACCGGCGGTGCCGAATTGCAAACGTCCGTTAAAACGTTCGGCGAGTTCGGACTGTGCCTTAGCATTACCGCCTTTCGCAGCACTTAAAAGTGCGGTCAATTCTGCGTGTGTTTCCACATCCAGATCTTGGTTTAACCAATTTTGTGCGATATCAAAAAGTACTGACATACTGTCTCCTTCCTTAAAGTCAATGTACAAATCTTCCCCTAGCCTATCGAAAAACCACTAAAAGTAAAATGATTATTTCCGATTAATTTGCGACACTTTGATCTATTTCACAAATTCAAAGTGAGGCAATCGATTACATGATTTTAATACAAATTTTATTACGTCAAAATCCGATAAAAAATCAAATTGATCACGCTTTTGACGCCTAAAGTGCGGTAAAATTTTTCGGCGTTTTCCTTTCAAAAAAAACGTTTTTTTGCTATAAATGACGCAGTTTTTTCAATTAATCTTAGGAGACTTATTATGGAATTAGTTTTTATTCGTCACGGCTTCAGTGAATGGAATGCAAAAAACTTATTTACCGGTTGGCGTGATGTGAATTTAACCGAACGCGGTGTGGAAGAGGCCAAAACGGCAGGCAAAAAATTATCAGACGCCGGTTTCGAATTCGACATCGCCTTCACTTCCGTTCTGACCCGCGCCATCAAAACCTGTAACATCGTCTTGGAAGAATCCCACCAATTATGGATCCCGCAAGTGAAAAACTGGCGCTTAAACGAACGTCATTACGGTGAATTGCAAGGCTTGGACAAAAAAGCCACCGCCGAAAAATACGGTGACGAACAAGTTCACATCTGGCGCCGTTCTTACGACACATTACCACCATTACTTGATCCGAAAGATCCGAATTCCGCTCACAATGACCGTCGCTACGCACATTTACCGGATGATGTGATTCCGGACGGCGAAAACCTGAAAGTCACGTTAGCGCGCGTGCTTCCATTCTGGGATGACCAAATCGCCCCTGCCCTCTTAAGCGGTAAGCGCGTTTTAGTGGTTGCTCACGGTAACTCTTTACGTGCATTGGCAAAACACATTGAAGGCATTTCCGACGCGGACATTATGGATTTAGAAATCCCGACCGGTCAGCCGCTGGTTTACAAATTAGACGATAATCTGAAAGTGGTTGAGAAATTCTATTTGTAATCAGATATAAATTCGCCATAAAAACAACCGCACTTTATGAGGGTAAAGTGCGGTTAATTTTTTCGGTGTTTTTTAACCTGATTTAAGCATTCAGAATATTTTGAATTTCCACCATGCTTAAATGATATTCATGCGGACAAGCGCGCCAGACTTCGAGCATACGGGAATATTTGTCCCACATAGGGGTTTGAGAATCGCAGCCGTGTTCGCAACGCATAAATTCCTGATATTTCCCTTCTACGCCGGTGATGAAACGCAGGTAGCTTAGGTATTTCTTCTCACGAATGGCACAATAACCGACGAACTGTAAACGATGTTCGCTTAATTCGGATTTGTTCTCTAAATTGTTGTAAGAAATTTGAAGTGCTTTATACATTTCCAAAGTATCTAACACCGTTTGACATTCGCGTTCCGAAATGTTGGTGAAATCATTTTCCAAAGTGTGTAATTCTAAAGCAAAGCCACCTTTTACAATGGTTTCCAAACGTTGATATTTAGCGGCATTATCACAATCGAGTAGGCTCATTAACTTATATTGATTAGCTAAAATCAAACGTTGAGTAGTTGACATTTCCATAATCATTCTCCCATTTATTAATTGATTTGATTGAGTATATCTTGTGATAACTCTGAATCTGCTTGTTTTCCTTTGCTCTCATTAATACGTTGGTCTAAATTTTGGAAATAAGCCTCACGAAAAGCGACATACGGATCTTGTGCCTGATCCAATAAGGCTTCTTTGTCTATCAGTTTAGCACGTGTATCAATACTTTGCAGACCCGCTTTTAAAAAGCCCCAAGGACCAAGCAGGGAAAGCATCGGGTAAGTGGTATCCGCCAGGTTGCCGATGTCTTGGCGTGGCGTTGCCGGTCCGTATAACGGTAACATCACATAAGGTCCGGTGCCGACGCCGTAGCTGCCCAAGGTATCGCCGAAACGGTTATCGCCTTGTTTTTTCAGCGGATCGCTATAACTTGCCACGTCAATTAAACCGCCCAAACCAAAAATCGTATTAATCCAGAAACGGTTGAAGTGAATCAGCGCTTGCTTGAATTCACCCTGCACCAAACGGTTGGCGAAACTTGCCGGTTCATCCAGATTATCCGCTACATTAATCACACCGGTGCGCACCGGGCTTGGCACATATTCTTTCCAGCCTTTGGCAAGTGGCTTTAACACATAGGGATCGGCAACATTATAGTTGAAATCCCACATTTTACGGTTAAACCCTTCTAACGCATCTTTGCGTTCACCGGTTTCCGGATCGATGGTGGATGAACAGCCGGCCAGCACGACGGAACCGAGCAATAAGGCGGCTAAAAGTTTCTGTGTTTTCATAATGACACTCTGTTTAATTAAAAATGGCTTCATTGTAAACAACTTGCCTGTTAACTACAAAAATTTTTGGAAAACAGACCGCACTTTATGCCGCCCGATTATTTGGTCACGGGGGCTTGTGCGGACGAAAAATACATTCGCTCAAAAGGGATTTCATATTGCGACTGATTAAACCCCACGCCTTTTAATTCATTGGCGAACACTGCTTTGGTGCGGGCATAAGTCAACGGCAGATAGACCGCTTGATCCGCCAGCGTTCTCCATAAATTCACATAAAGTTTCTTGCGTAGCGTTTCATCGGGCGTGATCAATAATTCGCCGATAATTAGGTTTATTTCCGGTTTGTTTTTCAGCCCTTTTTGTGCCTGATAATCGGCATGGGCGGGGCTGCGGAAAGAAGAAATGTAAGACGCGGGTTCATAAGGCTTGCCCCAGGAAAGGGAATATTGCACATCAAAGTCGCCGGTTTTTTGCCGTTCCAGATATGCCGTTTTTTCTTCGCCAACAATGCGTAAATCCACACCGATGTTTTTTAAATCCGTCTGGATAAGTTCGGCAATTTCTTTTTCCGCCGCATTATCGGCGTTATAAGAAAACAACAATGACAAGACCTTATCTTGCTTTTCTCGCACGGATTTCCCTGCCGGCAATTTCCAGCCTGCAAAATCCAATAGTTGGCGGGCTTTAGCTATATCGTAATCGAAGGTTTTCACTTCCACATCACTGTAAGGGACATTTTTTGACATCAGCGTTTGCGCCACACTTTCCGAATTGGCAAACACCGTTTGCGCAATACCTTGCTTGTTGACGGCGTGTTCCAACGCTTCACGCATCGGCAATTCGCCGGTAATTTCCCGTCCGCTGTTTAGTATGATGAAACGGGTGGCGGTGGGTTCGCTTAACAGAGTGGAAAGCGTTTTAGAGGATTTCAGCTTATCAAAGGCATCCATGTTAACCATGTCGCCGTCGGAACCGAAAATTAACTGAATATCGCCGTTTTCCAATGCCGCTAACATGGCTTGACGATCAGATATGACATTCCACACTACAGCATTTAATTGCGGCTTTTGGCCCCAATAATGCGGGTTTACGGTGAAACGGGCGTATTGATTTTCTTCATGCGCCACCAACATCCAAGGACCGGTGCCGGCGTATTCTTTCACGCCATCTTTGGTTTTGCCGTCAATGAAGGATTTCGGTGAAATAAAACGAAACGGGCGGGTTAAGCTCAGTTCGGTGAGGGTCGGGTAATAGGCGTTTTTGAGTTTCAGTTCAATGGTGTAATCGTCAATAACGCGCACGCTGTCGATTTGTTGCACCAGCTCCAACCATGCATGACGGGTATAATTATCCAGCACGGCATCGATGTTCAGCTTCACCGCCTGCGCATTGAATGGTTCGCCGTCGCTGAATTTGACATCTTTGCGTAATTTGAAAATATAGGTTTTGCCATCCGGCGAGATACTCCAACTTTCCGCCAAATACGGCTGCGGACCGAATTCCGTATTCAGCACCAAGGGCTCAAACACCATATTCTGCGCCGCCATTTCACCGCTATACAAATGCGGATTAATATCACGAATATCTTTCGTGCTGGCGTAATCCAATTCGTTGTTTTGCATATTCGCCCAGCTTGGCAAGGCAGTGAAAAGTGCGGTCAGAATTAAAGTTATTTTTTTCATGAATCTCTCCATCTATAAACAAAAGGCATGATACAACTATCATGCCTAAAATCAAAAGAGAAAGATTAAAGAATAAAGCGGCTTAAATCTTCGTTCTCGATGACATCGCCGAGCGCTTCGCTGACATACGCCGCGTCAATGCTGACAGTTTGTCCGTCCATATCGCTGGCGTTGAAGGAAATTTTATCCATCAAACGTTCCATCACCGTATGCAGCCGGCGGGCGCCGATATTCTCGGTTTTCTCATTCACGCGGAATGCCGCCTCGGCAATTTTCTTAATGGCATCTTGGGTGAATTCAATGTTCACGCCTTCCGTCGCCATCAAGGCTTTGTATTGCTCCGTTAAAGAGGCATTCGGTTCGGCTAGAATGCGCTCAAAATCACCGGCGGTGAGTGCCGACAATTCCACGCGAATCGGCAAACGCCCCTGTAATTCCGGGATCAAATCGGACGGGCGCGCCACTTGGAATGCGCCGGAGGCAATAAACAGAATATGATCGGTTTTCACCATGCCGTGCTTGGTGTTAACGATAGAACCTTCCACCAGTGGTAGCAAGTCGCGCTGCACACCTTCACGGGACACATCCGCCCCGCTATATTCGCCTTTTTTACAGATTTTATCAATTTCATCAATAAACACGATACCGTTTTGTTCCACCGCATCAATAGCTTTTTGTTTCAGCTCTTCCGGATTCACCAATTTCGCCGCCTCGTCATCAACTAAAGTTTTTAACGCATCCTTAATTTTCATTTTGCGCTTTTTGGTTTGCCCGCTGGACAGATTCTGGAACATGGATTGCAGCTGGCTGGTCATGTCTTCCATGCCCGGAGGTGCCATAATTTCCACGCCCATCGGCACACCGGCGACATCAATCTCCACTTCTTTATCATCAAGCTCACCTTCACGTAATTTCTTACGGAAAATCTGACGGGTATTGTTTTGTACATCGCGGTTTTCCATTTCGCCCCATTGGTTTTTCGCCGCCGGCAATAAGGCGTCTAAAATACGTTCTTCCGCCGCTTCTTCCGCTTTCACGCGATTTTTTTCAATTTCCGTCTGACGCACCAGTTTCATAGCGCTGTCGGTTAAGTCGCGGATAATGGAATCCACTTCTTTCCCCACATAGCCTACTTCGGTAAATTTGGTGGCTTCCACTTTAATGAACGGTGCATTGGCTAACTTTGCCAAGCGACGGGCGATTTCGGTTTTTCCCACCCCGGTCGGACCAATCATTAAAATATTTTTCGGTGTCACTTCATAACGCATCGGCTCCTGCAACTGCATTCTGCGCCAGCGATTGCGCAATGCAATTGCCACCGCTCTTTTCGCTTCACTTTGCCCGATAATATGTTGATCTAATTCTGATACTATTTCGCGCGGAGTCATCTCAGACATAGTTTATTCCTTATGATTTCTTAATTCGGTAATTCTTCAATGGTGAAATTAGTGTTGGTGAACACGCAAATCTCACCGGCAATTTTCAATGATTTCTCAACAATTTCACGGGCAGATAAATCGGTGTTTTCCACCAACGCACGAGCGGCGGATAAAGCGTAGTTACCGCCGGAACCAATGGCAAGAATCTGATCTTCTTCCGGTTGCACCACATCGCCGATACCGGTGATAATCAGACTTTCTTTTTCATCTGCCACAATCAGCATGGCTTCCAACTTCCGCAATGCGCGGTCGGTGCGCCAATCTTTCGCCAATTCCACCGCACTTTTCAGCAAGTGCCCTTGATGCATTTCCAGTTTACGTTCAAATAATTCAAATAGCGTAAAGGCATCCGCCGTGCCGCCGGCAAATCCCGCCAACACTTTACCGTTATACAAACGACGCACCTTGCGCGCGTTACCCTTCATCACCGTATTGCCCAGAGAAACCTGTCCATCCCCGCCGACAACCACTTTACCGTTGCGACGTACACTTACAATCGTTGTCATCATTTGTCCTTTTTTACCAAGAAAAGATGTGGGCTATATTGTGGTGAATTCACAGAATTCAAGAGAAAAGATCACTGATTATTTCTCCGCCAATTATCCCGACAAAGTGTGACCATGATCAGAATTTTACATAGCAAACGATTGCTTAAATTGCACAATGGAATAGAACAGGTACGATAACTACCGTCAATTAACAACGCACTCAGGAGTTACCATGAAAAACCTCGTTAAATTATCCCTCATCGCCATGCTAACAGCCGCAACCCTTCCGGCAATGGCGGCAAAAAGTGAACCCTATACCCACCAAGGCACCAACGCCCGAGAAATGTTGGTAGAACAACCGATTCACTGGATTTCCGTTGACCAATTGAAAAAAGAATTGGAAGGCAAAGTACCGATGAATGTAAGCTTTGATATTGACGACACCGTATTATTCAGCAGCCCGTGTTTTTATCACGGACAACAAAAATACTCACCGGGTAAACAGGATTATTTGAAAAATCAGGATTTCTGGAACGAAGTAAACGCCGGTTGTGACCAATATTCCATTCCAAAACAAATTGCGGTGGATTTAATCAATATGCACCAAGAGCGCGGCGACCAAATTTATTTCATCACCGGCCGTACCGCCGGGGACAAAGACGGCGTGACCCCGGTGTTACAAAAAGCCTTTAACATTAAGAATATGCACCCGGTAGAATTCATGGGCGGACGTGATCGCACCACCAAATACAACAAAACTCCGGGCATTATCGAACACAAAGTCACCATTCACTATGGCGACAGCGACGATGACATTCTTGCCGCCAAAGAAGCCGGTGTTCGCGGCATCCGCCTCATGCGCGCCGCCAACTCCACATACCAACCGATGCCAACCCTCGGCGGCTACGGCGAAGAAGTGTTAATTAACTCAAGCTACTAGTTTTTAAAAACACATAAAAAGTTGACCGCACTTTGAAGGAGCCCCCTCAAAGTGCGGTCGTTTTTTACGATGAATTTCAGCCTCGGTTAGAAGCGGATTTCGATGGAGGCAGAATAATTACGACCCAGGGCGTAAAAGCGTTCAAGCACTAATCCGTCTCTATCAATGTTGTTTATTGTGCTATTACCATATAAAGCACCCAAGTGTGATACCTTTTATCAAGGGGTTAATACATGCCCGCGCTTAACGTAATATCATTCGTTACCTTATAAAAGCCGAATAAATCAGCAAAACGGAGAATTCCGGAATGCTAACTGAAAACAATGTCTATAAGCCCAACCACACTAACAACAATGTACTATAGAACGGTCCAGACGTATTAATTACTGCATAAGCAGTTAACTTCTCTAAAAAACATAAACTTTGGGGACAAAACAAATGTACTCATTCATAGTAAATTGAAAATGAGCACAGTGTTTTTTAACAAATTACTTATTGTTGTCTAAAATCCGACTGATTAATTTCAGCCACCGTACCGCCAAATCCCGTTGTGTCACACTCGCATCAAAAATCGGATCTTCGCCCAATACGCCGCAAGGCAACTCTTTCGGAACATCGCCACGCTCATGGGCTTCATAATCCGCGCGCCAATCGCCGTCAAAATAATAACGTTCTAAGGCTTCCATTTCGGTGATTTGCTCTAAACGTGCTTTCGATAACATTTAACCTCCAAAACGCTGCAAAAATAACCGCACTTTCGTCTCAAAAGTGCCTTCCCTTAACTTGGACAGAGAAATAGATTTTTAAATACTGAGCTCTGTACTGCACAGACTCAAATTGTTTAGTTCCCTCTGTTCCAAATACAGTTTAAGATGCTCACCACAACCGTAGCCTAAATCTCAGTGCCTGCCCGATATATCGCCCGATAACGGTAATTTCATTCAGACTACAGGGGTTAACCCTGCAGTTTTTGATAAAACACGAAAGAAACGCTCTATCATACACGCTTTGCTTTCCCGACATATTATCCTTTAAAATTCGCGATCCAGCCTAATTGCAATGCCACTTGCACGAAGATATTCAATAACCCGAACAGGATCACGAAATAAATCATGAAGTTACCGCCGCGCACGCGATATGTCGCGTTCGAGAATTTTTTGCGGCTGGCTTTTGCCAATAACGCGGGTACAATTGCCGCCCAAATGGTGGCAGCCAAACCGGCGTAACCGATGGCGATCACGAAACCGAAAGGAAATTGCAGGCTAAGCAATAAAGGCGGTAAGAACGTCACCAAAGTGGTTTTGGTGCGCCCCAAGCGGCTGTCGTCGAATTTGCATAAGTCGGCGATGTAATCGAACAAGCCTAAGGTGACGCCGAGGAAAGAGCTGGCGATTGCCATGTAAGCGAAGAAATTCAGAATAATGCCGATGTAATCCGTTTGAATGTACTTGCTCAACGCTTCCAATAATGCCGCAACGTCGCCGCCCTTGGCGATGATCGGGGCGAACTCGGCACGCGGTAAGTTACCTTGAATGGCAAGTTGCCACAAAATGTAAATGACAAGCCCCAAGCCGGTACCGAGGAAAATGGATTTCACCACGCGATAAGCGTCACGATCGTAATATTTCACCAAGCTCGGCACATTACCGTGGAAGCCGAAAGACACCAAACACACGGGAAGTGCGGTCAAAATATAAGGTAAATATTGCTGTTCGCCTTGTGCCACGGTGTTAAATAAAACGTCCGTTTTCACGGAGCCTAATAATCCCGCAGTGGACAGGAAAAAAGAAATCACCATGCCGGCGATAAGCACGGTACTGAAGCGATCAACGGCTTTTGTGGAGAACCATACAAACGCCGCCAAAACAAGACAGAAAATCAGCGAGCCTGCGCTACGTCCCACTTCCACGTTTTCGCCCAATTGATTGAGGAAACTTTCCGTAATGCTACCGCCGGAGGTGACGTAGGCATACGTTAAAATATACAGCACGAACGCTACGGACAAACCGTTAATGACATTCCAGCCTTTGCCCAATAAATCGGTGACGATGGTGTCGAAACTGGCGCCGGTGGGATAATGCAGGTTGGCTTCTAAAATCATCAAGCCCGATGTGGTCATGCAGAACCAGGTGTAAATTAAGATGACGATGGAACCGGTAAACCAAATGCCGGCGGTGGAGGTGGGATTGGCGAGCATTCCCGCACCGATTGCCGTGCCGGCGATGATCATCGCGCCGCCAAGTAATGAAGGGCGTTTTGCTGTCGTCATAATGCTGTTCCTTTCATGAAAAAAATTTGAACTATTATAATAGTGCAAATGGAAAAGACAATAGGTTTTAATTTGCCGATTCATGTCGTGTAACTCGACAAAGGAAACGGATTCCCGCTATAATTGGGCAGTTTTATTGACACTCAACAGAAGGAATAACAAATGGGCTTAGAAAGCGTACCGGCAGGTAAAGCATTACCTGATGATATTTATGTTGTCATCGAAATCCCTGCAAACTCAGATCCGATTAAATACGAAGTTGACAAAGAAACCGGCACATTATTTGTGGACCGTTTCATGGCAACGGCAATGTTCTATCCTGCCAACTATGGTTATATAAACAACACCCTTTCTTCCGACGGCGATCCGGTTGACGTTTTAGTGCCGACTCCGTATCCGTTACAACCGGGTTCGGTCATTCGTTGCCGTCCTGTAGGCGTGTTAAAAATGACCGATGAAGCCGGCGGCGATGCGAAAGTGGTTGCGGTGCCGCACACTAAATTGAGCAAAGAATACGATCACATTAAAGATGTAGGCGATTTACCTGCATTGTTAAAAGCACAAATCCAGCACTTCTTTGAAAGCTACAAAGCCTTAGAAGCCGGCAAATGGGTGAAAGTGGAAGGCTGGGAAGGTGTTGAAGCCGCCCGTCAGGAAATCCTTGATTCATTTGAACGTGCGAAAAAATAATTGAAATCTTTTTTACCACCGCCCTTTTTCGGAAGGGCGGTTTTTTACACACAACCAACCTTACTGAGGAAAATCTATGTCTAAATTAGGCAAAATGTTCGTGTTAGTTTCAACTATCGGCATCTTAACTGCTTGTGCGGATTCCGCTTCCATTAACCAAGAAGCGGCTATGGGCTACGCACAAATGATCAGCCAGGCACAAGCACACGGACAAGTGGATAACAAATCAAAAACCGCACAGCGTGTACGCAAAATCTTTAACAAGATGGTGCCGTATGCCAATGCCGAAAACAAAACAGGGCAAGCCTTTGACTGGCAAATTTCTGTCATCAAGTCCAAAGAACTTAACGCTTGGGCGATGCCTGGCGGGAAAATGGCGTTTTACACCGGTTTAGTGGATAACTTACGTTTAACCGATGATGAAATCGCCACCGTAATGGGACATGAAATGGCACATGCCTTAAAAGAACACGGTAAGAAAAAAGCCAATATCGGTCAATTCACCGATGTTGTCGCTAGTGTTGCACAAGAAGCGTTAGCCACGAAAATCGGCTCTGACAGCAGCTCAATGGTAGTGGGCTTAGCCAAAGACTGGGGCTTGGACAAACCGTATTCCCGTAGTGCGGAAACCGAAGCCGATGAAGTCGGTTTAATATTAATGGCAAAATCCGGTTACAACCCTGAAGCGGCACCAAAATTGTGGGACAAAATGCAAAAAGCCTCAACCGGCTCTCAAGGTATCTTAGACAAATTAAGTTCAACTCACCCAAGCGACAAAGATCGCCAAGAGAACTTAGTGCGCTTAATGCCTGAAGCAGTTGCCTTATACAAACAAAGCAAAAAACGCTAATCCTAATTAGCAAAAAAGTGCGGTCACTTTCTTCGGCGTTTTTTAATTCACCCAGTATTATGTAGCAGTTACACAAAACCTGAAACTGAATTTTAACTTGCAGTAAAATAACAAGCCTAGCCTGGTAATGTAAGGTTAAAGGTATTTCTTTTGGTTCATTTTGGTAGATTTTCCCTAAAATTTTCCATGATTGAAAATTTGAATTAACTTTTGCGAATTAACGTTAGGCTACCAACAACTCTTGTTCGTACTTCATTCTCTCATTGGACTATTTGAAATAGCTTTGGGAAATTTTTTTAGGGCTGAGTAGAGTTATGCCGATTAACTCGTATTAGACGCGTTAAATCGTCCTTGTGTGCCAAAAACCGATTTTAACACCAGCCCCTTTGCGCTATACTAGGCGCGCATTCTCAGGGCAGGGTGAAAGTCCCTACCGGTGGTAAGCGTGAAGGAATATTTCAACGCAAGCCCACGAGCGTTTATCGATAAAAGTGCGGTCGTTTTCGGTTACGTTTTTTTCGATAAAGTCAGCAGATTTGGTGCGAATCCAAAGCCGACAGTGACAGTCTGGATGAAAGAGAATAAAAAAGCAGCACAGGTTTGTTCAAACCTGTGTTTGTCCTTTTTATCGTCCGCCCTGATTCTGGTATAAATTCATCTTATTAAAAAGGCATTTACTATGAATCAGTCATTATTATCCCCGTTCGGCACCGCTGAAGAACGTGTTAAAACCGCGATCGAAGCTTTCAAACAAGGCGACGGCGTCCTTGTGTTAGACGATGAAAATCGCGAAAACGAAGGCGATTTAATCTTCCCCGCCGAAACTATCACCGCCGCCCAAATGGCAAAACTTATCCGCTATGGCAGCGGCATCGTGTGTTTATGTATTACCGATGAATTGTGCAAACAACTGGATTTACCGCCGATGGTAAACCACAACACCAGCGTGAATAAAACTGCCTTTACCGTCACCATTGAAGCTGCCGAAGGGGTTTCCACCGGAGTGTCTGCCGCCGACCGCGTGACCACTATCAAAGCCGCCATTGCCGATGGCGCCAAACCGAGCGATTTACACCGCCCGGGACACGTTTTCCCATTACGTGCTGCCCCGAACGGCGTGCTACAACGCAACGGTCACACCGAAGCAGCGGTGGATTTGGCGCGTTTGGCAGGCTATAAAGAAGCAGGCGTGATCTGCGAAATCACTAACGACGACGGCACCATGGCAAGAGCGCCGGAACTGGTGGAATTCGTGAAACAACAGGGTTATACGATTGTGACCATTGAAGATTTGATTGCATACCGTCAGAAATATCACTGCTAAACGGTTTTGCTAAACATCTAAACTAAAGTGCGGTTAAAATTCATGATGGATTTTAACCGCACTTTTTTACTTCTGTTTAAGATTAATTACTTCACCGCAATAAACCCGACGGCTTCATACACTTTCGCCAGTGTTGCTTGCGCGCGGGCTTTGGCTTTTTCCGCGCCTTCTTTGGCAATTTGGTGCAGTAATTCTTCGTTGTTGCGGAAATGGTGGTAACGTTCCTGTAAAGTGGTCAACATGGCGGAAACCTCGTCTGCCACGGCACCTTTTAAGTGACCGTACATTTTGCCTTCAAATTCCTGTTCAAGTTCTGCGATGGTTTTGCCACTGACGCCGGAAAGAATATCCAGCAAGTTCGACACACCCGCTTTGTTTTTCACGTCATAATGAATCACCGGCGGTTCGTCGGAGTCGGTCACCGCGCGTTTGATTTTCTTGGCAACCGCTTTCGGGTCTTCTAATAAGCCAATGACGTTGTTGCGGTTTTCGTCGGATTTGGACATTTTCTTTTCCGGCTCCAGCAATGACATCACGCGCGCGCCCGCTTTCGGGATAAACACTTCCGGCACGGCAAAGTGCGGTCCGTATAAGGCGTTGAAACGTTGAGCAATGTCGCGGGTGATTTCCAAATGTTGTTTTTGGTCTTCGCCCACCGGCACTTGATTGGCTTGGTAAAGCAAAATGTCCGCCGCCATTAACACCGGATAAGTGAACAAACCCACATTGACGTTTTCCGCATAACGGGCGGATTTGTCTTTGAATTGGGTCATGCGGCTCATTTCGCCGAAATAAGTGTAGCAATTCAGCACCCAAGCCAGTTGCGCGTGTTCCGGCACATGGGATTGAATGAAAATGGTGGATTTCGCCGGGTCAATGCCACAGGCTAAATAGAGCGCCAACACGTCTAAGGTCGCTTTGCGCAATGCCGCCGGATCCTGGCGCACGGTGATGGCGTGCTGATCCACGATACAAAACAGGCATTCGTAATCATCCTGCATTTTTACCCACTGACGTAACGCCCCGAGGTAGTTGCCGATAGTCAATTCACCCGATGGCTGTACGCCGCTGAATACGATAGGTTTGCTCATTTTTACATCCTTAATTTTTTACATCTTATTATTGATAACTCGCGATGGCGCGCGTTTCCCAACCACAACTACTCAAAACATTATAATACATTGATACTTCAAAAATATTTTGCCATTTTCCGTTCACAGGGGAAGGAAAGTGGTTGATTAGGCGAATAAAAAAACTACAAGTCTAATCCTCCTAATGAGCAAATAAAGCCGCAATAAATTCTTCTGCGTTGAATTCGCGTAAATCTTCAATTTTTTCTCCGACACCGATGTAGCGGATCGGCAGCTTGAATTGGTCGGCGATGGCGAAAATCACACCGCCTTTGGCGGTGCCGTCCAGTTTGGTCAGGCTGATGCCGGTTAAACCGACCGCTTCGTGGAATAATTTGGCTTGGCTGATAGCATTCTGACCGGTGCCGGCGTCCAGGGTGAGCATGATTTCGTGCGGGGCGCTTTCGTCGTATTTTTTCATCACGCGTACGATTTTTTTCAGCTCGTCCATCAGGTTATTTTTATTTTGCAGGCGCCCTGCGGTGTCGGCGATCAGAATGTCGATATTACGCGCCGCCGCCGATTGCATGGCATCAAAAATCACCGAGGCGGAATCGGAACCGGTGCTTTGCGCCACCACCGGAATGTGGTTGCGTTCGCCCCACACCTGCAACTGCTCCACTGCCGCCGCGCGGAAGGTATCGCCCGCCGCCAACATGACGGATTTGCCCTCCATTTGGAATTTGCGCGCCAACTTGCCGATGGTGGTGGTTTTGCCTACACCGTTTACGCCCACCATCAAAATCACATAAGGCTTTTTGCTACCGTCGATGTGTAACGGTTGTGCCACCGGTTTCAGGATTTCGCCCATTTCCAGCTTTAGCTGTTGATACAACGAATCCGCATTTTGCAACTGCTGACGGCTGGCGTGCTGGGTGAGATTATTGATAATTTTGGTGGTAGTCGGCACGCCGATGTCGGCGATAAGCAATTGTTCTTCCAATTCTTCGAACAGGTCGTCGTCGATTTTTTTGCCTAAGAAAAAGCTACGGAAGCCCGCGCCGATATTTTGTTTGGTTTTCACCAAGCCTTTTAATAACCGACTGAAAAAGCCGCCTTCGCTTGGTTTTTCCTGTGTTTCCACCATGTCGGCAACAGCGCTTTCTTCTTGGTGTTCATGAAATTCATCGGAAATTTCCACCGCACTTTCGGCTTGCGCTTCCATTTCCTCGTCTAAAAGTGCGGTCGAATTTGCAAGCGTTTCGATAGCTTGATTGGATTCAGACGCCATTTCCGCTGATGGAACAGGCTGTACAGTTTCCTCCTGTTGAGATATTTCAGGTTGAATTTCGGCGACTTCCGGCTCTGACTGTGCGTCTTCGGTATTTGATTCATCTAAAAGTGCGGTGTTTTTTTCCATCGTTTCTTGCGTTTCAGGTTGTGGTTCCTGAACGTGCTGATTCGTCTCTTCTTGTGGTGCTTGTTCCTGCGGTTCTTCAGGTTCTTCCTGTTTATTTTTGCCTAATCCGAACCAAGACCAAAAACCGCCTTTTTTCTTTTCATCCGACATAAATTGTCCACTCTCGTTTAAACTTGGTAAAATGCCGGCTATTCTAGCAAAAAAACACATCATTTTCCGATTTATATGAAAAAACCAACAATTCCACAAAGCACGAAAGGCGAGGTACGCATTATCGCCGGGTTATGGCGCGGGCGAAAATTGCCGGTGCTGTCTTCGCAAGGACTGCGCCCCACCGGCGATCGCGTGAAAGAAACCCTGTTCAACTGGTTGATGCCTTACATTGCCGGCAGCGAATGTTTGGATTGTTTTGCGGGCAGCGGCGCCCTCGGCTTTGAAGCCCTTTCCCGCCAAGCCGCGAAGGTGACGTTTTTAGAATTGGAAAAAGCGGTAGCGCAGCAGTTAAGTAAAAATATTCAGACGCTGAAATGTGCCGACCGTGCGCAGGTGGTGAATCAAAACAGTGTGCAGTTTTTAAATCACCCGCAAAATCAACCGCACTTTGATGTGGTTTTTCTCGATCCGCCTTTCCATTTTGATTTGGCGGAACAAGCCATTACGCTGCTGGCGCAACATCATTGGTTGCGTCCGCAAGCCTTGGTTTATGTGGAAACGGAGAAAGGCAAAGATCCCCACGTGCCGGCAACCTGGGCATTATTGAAAGAAAAAGACAGCGGTCAGGTGAGCTATCGGTTATATCAAACGGAATGAGCGGGCTTAATCGGTGGTTGCGCAAGATCACTCCCGCCATTTCCTCGCCCCCGTTAAAATATTTTGCAACAATTTCTTAAACTTACCTCACATAAAATAACATTTCATCGCCAACATATTGTTTTTAATGCCATCAATTCATCGTACTTGTTGATCATGATCACGATTTTTGAACTCTCTATTTGACGGCTTTCATCAAATGAATACACTTAGCCATTATGCAAACGTTTGCGATCGTTTTGAATTTTTCGCTGAAACGATTCAAATGTCTAATTTTTACAATAATTTAAAGGAGGTTTGAATGACCCACATTATCGTTGCAACGCATGGTAAGTTTTCGGAAGAAATCGTCAACTCCGCCGCAATGGTGTTTGGCGAAGATGAAAACTGCCATGTTGTTACTTTCCTGCCGGGTGAAGGCGGTGAGCATTTGGTTGAAAAATACAATGCCATTATCGCCACATTGCCGGAAAACGAGCCGGTGCTGTTTTTGGTGGATTTATTCGGCGGCAGCCCGTATAACGCGGCGGCGCGGGTAGCCACCGGTCGGGAAAATACGGATATTGTGACCGGTATCAGTTTGCCGATGTTGCTGGAAGTGTTGGACACGAAAGACGGCTCGAGCCTGCCGGAATTGGTGGAAACCGCCAAAGAAGTGGGCGTGGCGGCGGTGAAATCTTTCCGTCAGCCGAAAGAAGACGCACAACCTGCCGCAGCACCGGCGCAAACCGCCAAACCTGCCGAAGCGGAAAAAACGGCGGCAAAACCGACCGCACTTTCCGGCAATATGAACATTTCTTTACTACGTATCGACAGCCGTTTGATTCACGGTCAAGTAGCGACCTCTTGGGCGAAAGCGGTGAAATGCGAAGCGATTTTTGCGGTAAATGATGATGTGGCGAACGATCCGCTGCGTCGTGATTTGCTGTTGCAAGTTGCGCCGCCGCACTTGAAAGCCTACGTCATTCCGGTGGAAAAAGCGATTAAGGTGTATCACAACCCGAAATACGCAGGCAAAAATATTCTATGGTTGGTGACCAATCCGTCCGACATCGTGCGTTTAATTGACGGCGGTGTGAAAGTGGAGAAAGTCAACGTGGGTGGAATGACTTACCGCGAAGGCAACAAATTGCTTTCCCAAGCGGTTGCCGTCAACCAAACCGACGTGGAAGCCTTCAAACAACTGTTGGATAAAGGCGTTGAACTGAGCCTGCAACAAGTCGCCGCCAATCCGAAAGTGATGTTGACCCACAAAGAACTTGATGCCGTTAAATTCTAATTAGAGGATTATTTACCATGACAACAATGGAAATTATTTTAGTCACACTGGTCGCCGCCATTTGCGGTATGGGAAGTGTGTTGGACGAACGTCAGACCCACCGTCCGTTAGTCGCCTGTACCCTGATCGGGCTGGTGCTCGGTGATTTACAAACCGGTATTATCGTGGGCGGTACCTTGGAATTGGTCGCTCTCGGCTGGATGAACGTGGGTGCGGCAATGGCACCCGATGCGGCGCTTGCCAGTGTGATCGCGGCGATTTTGGTGATCAAAGGCGGTCAGGACAAAGGCAGCGCCTTAGCCATCGCCATTCCTGTGGCGGCGGCCGGTCAGGTGTTAACCATTTTCGTGCGTACGCTCACCATCTTCCTGCAACACAAAGCGGACGATTACGCCTCACAGGCGAACTTCCGCGGCATTGAACTCTGTCACTTTGCCGGTCTTTCCTTACAAGCCTTGCGTGTTGCCATCCCGACCTTCTTCGTGGCATTGGTTGCCGGCACCGACACCGTCACCCACGCGTTGAACTCCATTCCGGAAGTGGTCACCCGCGGGTTACAAATCGCCGGGGGCTTCATTGTGGTGGTCGGTTACGCCATGGTAATCAACATGATGCGCGCCGGTGCGTTAATGCCGTTCTTCTTCCTTGGCTTCGTAATTGCCTCCTTCTCCGGTTACAACCTGGTGGGCTTAGGTATTTTAGGTACCTGTTTGGCAATTCTCTACATTCAATTAAATCCGCGTTTCAATCAGGCGGCATTGCCACCAAGCAGCGCCAAACGCGAATTAGCCGATGATGAACTTGAAGGACTTTAAGAAGGAACAGATCATGACTGAACAAAATAAACTCGCTTTAACGAAAAAAGATATTCATAGCACTTACTGGCGCTCAACCTTCTTATTGGGTTCCTTTAACTTTGAACGTATGCAGGCGATGGGCTTCTGTGTTTCCATGATTCCTGCGATCAAACGCCTGTACAGCAAAAAAGAAGATCAAGCGGCAGCATTAAAACGCCACTTGGAATTCTTCAACACCCAACCTTGGGTTGCTTCTTCCATCATCGGGGTCACCTCCGCGATGGAACAAGAGCGCGCCAGTGGGGCAAAAGACATTGACGACGCGGCAATCAGCGGGGTAAAAGTGGGTCTTATGGGTCCGCTCGCCGGTGTGGGCGACCCGATTTTCTGGGGTACATTGCGTCCTGTGCTTGCCGCCCTCGGCGCAGGGTTGGCGATTACCGGCAGCCTGTTAGGACCGCTGTTGTTCTTTATCGGCATTAACCTCTGCCGCGCTTTAACCCGTTGGTACGGCTTCAAATACGGTTATGAAAAAGGCACCGAAATCGTGAACGACATGGGCGGCGGTCGCTTACAAAAACTGACGCAGGGGGCGTCTATCCTCGGTCTCTTTGTGATGGGCTCGCTGGTGTCGAAATGGACCAGCATTAACATCCCGCTGGAACTGTCACGTTATAAAAATCAAATGGGCGATGAAGTGGTCACCACCGTGCAAAGCGTGTTAAACGACTTGCTCCCGGGCTTGGCGGCATTGTTGCTCACTTTCTTGTGTATGTATTTGCTACGCAAAAAAATCAACGCCATGTATATCATCTTCGCGCTGTTCGGCGTGGGTATCGTCGGCTACCATTTTGGTGTGTTGGCGTAATTCAACATAAACATCACAATGGCAATAATGATGGTGCGCGTCTCCTGACCACAGCTGTTCGAAACATTATAATTCATTGATATTTTTTAAATATCTTGCCTTCCTCCGTTTACGGGGGAAGGTGCCCGAAGGGCGGAAGGGGGGATTTATCTTGATGTTTTCACAAGA
>NZ_NRDF01000011.1 GCF_003130205.1 Aggregatibacter actinomycetemcomitans | reverse complement strand
TCTGGTGGGCTCGGTTTTGTGTATAAGTGACACCCTTATGGGTTGGCCCGGCTCCCCCCCCCCCCGTGAACGAGGGGAGCCAAGTTTTTTCTTTTTATATAAATAGTTACAATGTTTCGAACAACTGTGATCTCCCGACGGGTGCTTATATCATATAGTAATATCAACAAATTAGAATACAGTCGTCGGTTTTAACGACGATATTTCAGCTTTTAACCATTTTCCAAGGCGGACTCACTATCCGCCTTTCCCATATTCACCACAGGAAAACGACTATGCGATATTTGAAACAAACAACAATTTCACTGTTAATTTTGACCGCACTTTCCTCCTCCGCCTTTGCCAATCAGCATAAGGCGACAACGCATAAAGCGAATGTTGTCCATAAGCACGCCAAACCGGAGCAACACCACGTGGAATTAGAGCGGCTAAAACAGCGTGTAACTTTTCTACAGTTAGAAAACTTGCTGAAAAGCGCGGTCAAAAATGACGGCGTTTTTGCTAACCACACCGTATTCCTGAAACTGATTGAGGATTTGAAAGGCTATCCGTTGCAAACAGATGCCATAGCGGCTTATTTTGACGCCTGCATTAAAAGCGTAAATCACGACACATCGAAGGAAGAAGTTAAGGCACTAAAACAGGACATTGAGCAATTTCTCGAAAAGCATCCGACTCATTTTCTACGGGAAAAATTGGAACAAAGACTTTTTACCTTACTTATCAACACTAAAGATCTTGAAGGCTTAGTTGGTTACGCGCAACGGGTTAAACCGAAAGGGTTGGAAACCCAACTTGCGGTGTTGAATGCCGAATATCAGCTGGAGCGCAAACGTAGCCAATCCGATAAAAATCCGAATGCGAATATGCCGAAAATCATCGCCCGTTATGAGCAGCTTTGGTTAAACAATAGTGAGCTGCCAAACGATGCGCAGCTACGGGAAAAATGGTACTCCGACGGCGGCAGAACGGCAGAAAAAGTGTATCAAAAAGCCGAGAATCTCTTTATCAAAAACAATGTAAAAGGCTTGGAATTATTGACAACAGAGTTGAAGAAGGTAGGTAATGTCAAAGAAAACGACATGGTTGCCTCGCGTTTACAACGTTTGCAGAAATTATTGAAAACACCGGCAAGTTTACCGGAATTAGCCGGCAAATTACCGCCGGTCGAAGCCAATAATAAAATCCCGCTGAAATTTGCCGTGCTGCAAAGTTTCGCCCGTTATTTGCGTACGCTGCCGGAAAATATGAAAGAACCTAACTTTGCCGCTTATGCACAATGGGCGAAGGATTGGCAACTGAGCGAAGCCGAAATTCGTGAGTGGAAAATCGCCTTTCTCGGGCGTTTCTTTGATAACGAAAGCCCGAGCTTTCAATTATGGCGTGATATGGAAGTCGCCAAGCTGAACGCCGACAATCTCACCGAGCGCCGTTTACGCATGGCAATTTGGCAAAAAACCGATTTAACCCCATGGCTCAACGCCCTGTCGGCAGAAGGCAAACAGAAACAGGAATGGCGCTATTGGCAGGCAAAAAATATGGCGAAAACCAACGGCAAAAAAACGCAGGAAATATTGACCGCACTTTCGCACGAACGGGGCTTTTATCCGATGCTGGCGGCGGCAAAACTGGATCCGAAAACCCGTGGCAGCGGTTATGATTTCGGTCAGCCGACATTACTCATTGCACCAAGTATCACCGATGCCGCCTGGGCAGATACCTACAAAGCCGTTAACCCGACATTAGACGAAATCGCCGAATTGCGTCAATTAGATCGCCTCGGCGCGGCAAAACAGCGTTGGCGTTTCCTATTGGAAAATCTTTCCGGTGAAAATAAAAAAGAAAAACAAATCGCACTCAGTCAATATGCCAATCAGCAAAACTGGTTTGATTTGGGCGTGGACGGTTCCATTATAGCAAAAGCCTTTAATTACATTCAGTTACGCTTACCAAATGCCTACAGCGATTATTTTGATATTGCGCTTAGCCCGAAATTTATCCATAACAATAAACCGCAGGCAGTGGCGAGTAATAATGTGACGAAAACCTTCGCCATGGCAATCGCCCGCCAGGAAAGCGCGTGGAACCCGCAGGTGCAATCTTCCGCCAATGCACGGGGCTTAATGCAACTGCTGCCAAGCACCGCAAAAGCCACGGCAAACAACGCCAAATTGCCTTACACGGGCGAAGGGGATTTATTTAAGCCGCTCAATAATATTTTGCTCGGCACGGCACATTTGGCGGAGCTGAATGCCAAATATCCGAACAACCGCATTTTGATCGCTTCCGCTTATAATGCGGGCGCCCATCGCGTAAAAAAATGGCTGGCGCGCGCCAACGGCAAGCTGGCAATGGATGAATTTGTGGCGTCCATTCCGTTTTATGAAACCCGAGGCTATGTGCAAAATGTGTTAACTTACGATTTTTACTATCAAATTCTGCAGAAAAAAGAAGATCCACAAACCTTTAGCAATGAGGAATACGATCGGCTATACTAGGCGAACTAGTTTAATAGTATAGGATTGTTAATATGTACATTAGTCGCAATTTAGAACAATGGAACGCCTTTCTCAATATGCTGCAAACCGCGTTTGAACAAGGCAAAGCACAGGATGTATTAACCTTATTACTAACCCCGGATGAGCGCGACGCGCTGGGGCTTCGGCTCCAAATCGTCGCCCGGTTACTCAATAAAAATTTGCCGCAACGGGAAATTCAGCAAAACCTGAACACCAGCGCGGCAACCATCACACGGGGATCCAATATGCTAAAAACCATGGATCCCGCTTTCGTTGACTGGATAAAAACACAACTCGATGAGCAAGAAAAAAATCGCTAAATTCCCTTTGAAACGGCTAAATCTGCGTAACCTGAAGTTGCGCAGATTTACTTTTTTCAGGAAGCTCTCCACCAAAAGTGCGGTGCGTTTTTTATGCCGTTTTTTGTTGGCGATGACAGCGATTACTTTCGCCTTTCGCTTCGTTCCCATTCCCTATTCCACCTATATGCTGCAGCAGAAAGCGGCACATTTCTTCTCCGGCGATTTTGACTATGAAACACGCTACGATTGGGTCAGCTTAGATGAAATTTCCTGGCAAATGCAGCTTGCTGTCATTGCCGCCGAGGATCAGAATTTTCTCGAACATTACGGCTTTGATTTCAGCGCCATAAAAAGCGCTTTTTCACATAATCAAAAAAGCACGCGAATTCGTGGCGCCTCCACCATTTCCCAACAAACCGCCAAGAACCTCTATTTATGGCACGGACAAAGCTGGTTGCGTAAAGCCATTGAAGTGCCGACGACCTTGATGCTGGAAACCTTGTGGTCAAAAAAACGCATTTTAGAAGTGTATTTAAATATTGCCGAATTCGGGAACGGCATTTACGGCGTGGAAGCGGCAAGCCGTTTTTATTTCAAAAAGCCGGCAAAAAATTTATCGCAAAATGAAGCCGCACTTTTAGCCGCCGTGTTGCCTAATCCGATTATTTACAAAGTCAATGCGCCTGTACTCTATACCAAACGCAGACAAATTTGGATTCAACGACAAATGAATCAACTGGGAAAATCCTATTTAGAAAATATCAATTAATACGTATTTATTTAAAAATCAAAATAAATGACTTAAAAAATCGCCAATCACATCTTATTTCATTAATAAACTCCCCGTTTTCTTGAAAAAAATATCAAACTAAGGTAACTTCTTTGCTTCTTGTTTATCTTTTATTTTTTAATTAGTTATCTATTTTGGGGAGTATTCACATTGATTAGGCGCATTAAAACTTTTTTCCGGTCAGAAGCCTCGGGCGGCGTATTACTATTAATTTTTGCCCTCATGGCAATCGTGCTTGCCAACACTGCTTTCAGCCAACATTATTTTGATTTTCTCGACACTCCGGTCAGCATTCAATTCGGTGCATTCAGCATTGCCAAACCCTTATTAATGTGGGTCAACGACGGCTTTATGGCGGTTTTCTTCGTCTTGGTCGGCATGGAAGTAAAACGTGAAATGCTGGAAGGTTCCCTCTCCAGCTATCAACAGGCAATATTCCCGGCAATTGCGGCAATCGGCGGCATGGTGGTTCCGGCATTAATTTATTTTCTCATTGCGCAAGGCACGCCTGAAATCCACTCCGGCTGGGCAATCCCAATGGCAACGGACATCGCCTTTGCCGTCGGCATCGTCGCCCTTTTAGGCAAACGCGTGCCGCTTCCGCTTAAAGTATTCCTACTGGCATTAGCCATTATTGACGACCTCGGCGCCATTATCGTTATTGCCATTTTCTATTCCCACGAACTCAGTACGCCGGCACTGATTATGGTGACCGTCACCATCAGTATTTTAGTCGCCATGAACCGTTTTAAAGTGAGCGCTCTCTGTGCTTATATGGTCGTCGGTTTGATTTTATGGGCTTCCGTATTAAAATCCGGCGTTCACGCCACCCTTGCCGGCGTGATTATCGGCTTTTGTATCCCGATAAAAGGGCGCAACGGCGAAAGCCCGCTACACCAATTTGAACACATTCTTGCCCCCTGGTGCGCCTATTTGATTTTACCTTTATTCGCTTTCTCCAACGCCGGCGTATCATTGGAAAATGTTGGCTTATCCAGCCTCAATTCACCGCTCACCCTCGGCATTGCTTTGGGCTTAATCGTCGGTAAACCGTTGGGCGTCTTCCTGTTCAGTTATTTATCGGTGAAATTACGTCTCGCCAAATTACCGCAAGGCATCAACTTCAACCAGATTTTCGCCATCTCCGTACTCTGCGGCATCGGCTTCACCATGTCCATGTTCCTCGCCGGACTGGCATTCGGCGAAACACCTCATAATAGCTTCGACACCCTCTCACGCTTAGGGATTTTATTAGGCTCCGGCGTATCGGCTATTATAGGATATGGGTTATTGAGAAAAACGACGTCCAATTAATATCAACAAAAAGCCTTGCGAACTTAGCAAGGCTTTTTTACTCTTTATTACAGTAAATATTCTCACGGGAAATACCATCATTGCCTACAGAACAGAATACATATTGGAATCACCATTAATTTAAAACCAATACAACTTTGTGTTGCTATAGGCAATTCTACTTTCCAATTCTTCCAACAACATCTGAAAAATCAGAAGTGGTTTCAAGTAAACTATCGAATAACCTCACCCCAACGATAACAATTTCTGGATATGCTCTGCAATTTTCGTTAAAAATTCATTCAGAAAGGTATCAATTCGAGTAAAGACATTATTTTTTACCAAGCATTTTTAAATGTTCTTCACTTAATGAACCATTTTTAAAACTATCTATATTGGCATAAGCACCCTTTACCGTCTGACATTTGTGTTCATCATTTAAAGCTCCACTAATACATTCATTTAATGTTTTATTTAACAGTTCCTCGTTCTGAAGATAATCATAAATTGTCAGATTCTTTTCTTCACAACCAACCAAAGCAAGCAATGAACCGGCAAGAAGCAAGGAAGCAGATAATTTTTTCATAGAAAACTCCTTAATTTAAGATAGTGAGATAACATGTAGAAAATCAATAAAAAAAGACCGCAAAAATGCGATCTTTTCTAAATTGGTGCTCTGGGCGAGACTTGAACTCGCACGACCTACGGCCACTACCCCCTCAAGATAGCGTGTCTACCAATTCCACCACCAGAGCTTAATTTGATACATTTTATTGAGGAATATCGTTGTTTTTTGTATCTAATACAGCCGGCGCTTGTTGTTGCTGTTGCTGCTGAATTTGTTCCGCTGTGCCGGATAAATCATCAAATGCGCCTTGTTTTACGTTATTTCTGTGCGAGTTGATGTTGCCGATAACGATACTGATAATAAAGAAGACAGTTGCTAAAATCGCTGTGGTTCTGGACAGGAAGTTACCTGCACCGGCAGAACCGAAAACCGTACCGGACGCGCCACCACCGAAAGATGCGCCTGCATCCGCGCCTTTACCTTGTTGTAACAGGATAAACGCGATAAGGGCAATGGAAACGACCAAATAAATGATTAACAAAGCTGAGTACATTTTATCTTCTCTGATTTAGCAAATTTTAATGAAAAATAACGGCGCAGATATTAGCGGATATCTTGTCATTCCGCAAGTCGTTTTGTGCATTTTTAGGCTGTTTGGAGCAAATTCGATCAGAAAAAACACTGCAAAAAACCACCGCACTTTTCCGTTCCCGCTAACTTTTCTTGGCTCTCGCTAACTTTTCTTGGCTCTCGCTGTTTTCTTTTTAATACCCTGCTTTTTGACACCCGAGTTATGTCGGCTTAACTCACGCAAGGCGGAAAAATTAATGTAATGCAACAATTCCGGCAAAAGTTGCGTCAGGTTTTCCATAAATTGCTGATAACTCGCCTGTTTGCGGCTAATGCCGTCCAACTGAGACTCCCAATGCGCCGTCATGTCGGGCTGGGTCGCCACATCCGGCAAGGCGTTAATCAGAATTCGCCCCGCCTCGGTGCTGTGAATATTGCGTCCTTTTTTATACAGAAAACCGCGTTTAAACAACAACTCAATGATTCCCGCGCGGGTGGCTTCGGTGCCCAAGCCGTCGGTTTCACGTAGGATTTTTCTCAATTCTTTATCCTGCACGAAGCGCGCAATGCCTGTCATGGCGGAAAGCAGAGTCGCGTCAGTGAAGGGTTTCGGCGGTTGCGTTTTTTTACTGACAATCTCACCTTTTTCGCAATGCAATATTTGCCCTTTTTTTACCACGGGCAGCAGCGCGTCCTGTTGTTCATCGTCGCTGTCTTCCTTGCCCCAGAGTTGCTTCCAACCGGCAATTTGCAAATTGCGCGCCTGTGCCACAAAAGTGCCGCCAGCAATGTTCAGCGTAATTTTGCATTTTCGGTATTCCGCGTCCGGGCAAAACTGCATGAGATATTGGCGGGCAATCAGAAAATACACATTTTGCTCTGCCAGGGTCAAACTCACAGGACGATTTTTTGCCGTCGGGATAATGGCGTGGTGCGCCTCCACTTTTTTATCGTTCCAGCAACGATTTTTCTGTTCAGGATCGATGATTTCCGGCAACGGCTGAAATTGGGTTAAATGACCGGAAATCGCATTCATCACCGCTATTCGGTCGGCAAAATGTTCTTGCGGCAAATAGCGACAGTCGGAGCGGGGGTAAGTAATCAATTTGTGGGTTTCATACAAACGCTGGCACGTATCCAACACCTCCTGCGCCGACATCCCGAAACGCTTCGCGGCATCGATTTGTAGGGCGGATAACGAATAAGGCAAAGGCGCCGTTTCTTTTTCCCGTTTGTCCGTGTAATCGGTGACTTCCGCCGGCTGGTCGGTAATGCGTTTTACCACATTTTCCGCCAACGCGCAGGACAGCACACGACCGTCGTCGTCCTGATAATCTTCGCAGGCTTTGCTCGGTTGCCATAACGCGGAAAAAAGTGCGGTCGGTTTTTCAGGTGTTTTTTCGTCTTTCGGGTCCCGCACCCAAGCCAGCACTTCAAAAAAATCTTTCGGTTGGAAATGTTCGATTTCCAAATCCCGACGCACGATCAAACCCAGCACCGGCGTTTGCACGCGTCCGACGGAAAGTACGCCGTCGTAGCCCGCCTGGCGACCGCGAATGGTGTAGGCACGGGTCATGTTAATGCCGTATAACCAATCGGCTCGGGCGCGGGCTAAGGCGGAGGTGGCAAGCGGGATAAAATCTCGATTCGGCTGCAATTTTTTGATGGCTTTTTCCACCGCACTTGGGTTCAAATCGCTGATTAAACAACGCTGAATGGCATTGCGTTTTTCCGCCGACAGGTTGAGATAACTGAACACTTCGTCCACCAACAACTGCCCTTCGCGATCGGGGTCGCCGGCGTTGACCAAAACGTCCGCTTGTTGCACTAATTTTTCAACGGTTTTCAGCTGCTTGTGGGTTTCTTTTTTCGGAATGAGCTGCCATTTCTGCGGTACGATGGGCAAATCGTCCAGCCGCCATTGTTTGAAACGCGCGTCGTACGCATCGGGTTCCGCCTGTTCCAGCAAATGCCCCACGCACCAGGTGACGCAGTCGTTCTCGCCGCATTTAATAAAACCGTCGCCGCGTTGGTGCGGTTTCGGCAACACATCGGCGATAGCGCGTCCGAGACTGGGTTTTTCCGCTATAAAAAGTCGCATAGAAAGAAACGTTGGGGACAGGAAAAGAGGATTAGCCGATTTCGCGGCGACCTAAGAAGGAATGGGTCAGCGTCGTGCCGTCCACCATTTCCAATTCGCCGCCCACCGGAATGCCGTGCGCAATGCGGCTGACTTTGACGTTTTGTTGCAAGCAAAGCTCCGCAATGTAGTTAGCCGTGGCGTCGCCTTCCACCGTCGGGTTGGTGGCTAAAATCACTTCATTGAAGGATTCCGTTTGCAGGCGTTTTTGCAGCAAATCCAAACCGATTTCGCGCGGACCGATACCGTCCAGTGGCGACAAATGCCCCATCAACACGAAATAACGCCCGGAGAACTGCCCCGTTTGCTCGATGGCAAGAATATCCGCCGGCATTTCCACCACACAAAGCAAGCCCGAATTTTGGCGGCGCGGATTACTGCAAATGTTGCACACCTCTTTTTCCGTAAAGGTACGACAATGTTCGCAATGCCCGATTTTCGACATGGCTTCCGTCAGCCCTTGCGCCAACCGCATTCCGCCGCTGCGGTTGCGTTGCAACAAATGATACGCCATACGCTGCGCGGATTTCGGACCGACGCCCGGCAATACGCGTAAACTTTCGATCAGATTTTCTAACAAGGGGCTGGTTTGCATAAGGTTCTCGATGGATTTGCTTAAAAAATAAACCGCACTTTGCCGTCAATGAAGAAAAAGTGCGGTCGTTTTTTAGAATGTTTTTTAAAACGGCATTTTGAAGCCAGGCGGTAAAGACATACCGGCGGTCACCGACGCCATTTTTTCTTTTTGTAACTCTTCGGCACGGCGAACCGCATCGTTAAATGCCGCCGCAATTAAGTCTTCCAACATTTCTTTATCGTCTTCCATTAAAGAAGGATCGATTTCTACACGACGGCAGTTGTGGGCGCCATTGATGATGATTTTAACCAAACCCGCGCCGGATTCGCCGGTCACTTCCAGTTGCGCAATTTCTTCCTGCATTTTTTGCATACGATCTTGCATTTGTTGGGCTTGTTTCATTAAGTTGCCCAATCCGCCTTTTCCGAACATAAATTTTCTTCCGTTATTAAAAAGTTGAGTAAAAAAGTGCACGCATTTTAGCGAAAAATTTGCCGCTTGGAAACGATCAATTTTATCGTCACATTGCGTCATCCCGCCATTCATATTATTATCCGCCTTTAAATTCACTGAAAAAGACCACCGCACTTTTGAGCCACTGTAAACAGGAAAAATCATGGAAACCCGATATTACATCACCATGCTAGCCGCTATGCTGGCACTGCAATTTATGCTATTTGGTTTGAGTCGAACACTTAACTGGATATTTAACCTTAACGGCAAAACACGCTGCACACTGACCATTGTGCTATTTCTTGTACTAAATGCGCTCGTATTAAGTGCGCCGTTACGTCTTTACACGGAAAGTTTTCGTGTCAGCGCCCTGATTTTAACCCTTTTACTCTTTTCAACGTTCAGCAGTTTGATTGTCGGTTTTCTCTATTTATTGCGCAAAAAATGGCGTCATTCCTTAAAATGGCTTTACCCAATCCTTTTTTTGAGTTTTGTTACTGTCGGTTTATATAACGCCTACACACCGGTGGTGCGCCATTATCAGGTGCATTTGGACAAACCGATGAAGCCGTTGCGCATCGGTATGGCAAGCGATACCCATTTAGGGAAATTTTTCGGTGGGAAGCAACTGGATAAACTCGCGGATATTATGCAACGGGAAAAGGTGGATATTATTCTGCTGCCGGGCGACATTATGGATGATAACGTCAACGCTTATTTGGCGGAGAAAATGCAACCGCACTTAGCCAAACTGAAAGCCCCTCTCGGCGTCTATGCCACGCTCGGCAACCACGATTTCTTCGGCGATCAGGCGCGCATTGAGCGGGAAATTCGTAAAGCCGGCATTATTCCGCTGATGGATGAAAGCCTGGTAGTGGATAATCGCTTCGTATTAATCGGGCGTAACGACGATCTGGTTACCGATCGTCCTTCCACGGAACAATTACTGAAAGGCGTGGATACCAATCTGCCGATTATTCTGTTGGATCATCGCCCGTCGGAAATTGAACAGCACGCCACATTGCCTATTGATATTCAGGTGTCGGGGCATGCCCATAACGGGCAGATTTTCCCGGCAAATCTGATAGTTAAATTCATTTATCGTTTAAGTTACGGCTACGAACAAATTAACGGCGGGCACTTCTTCGTGACCTCCGGTTATGGCTTCTGGGGCGTACCGATGCGTTTGGGTTCACAATCGGAAGTGATGATTATCGACGTGGTCGGAGGTTAAAAAGAACTATTCTCAACTACGGGTTTCTGTGTATTGTATAGCCTGAACGTTTTTTTAACGTTAGGACTCAGAAATGAAAAATTTTTTTAAAGCGATCTTCGCATTATTCTTACTACTATTGAATGCCACCTGCCTCGTGCATTGCCGGCGATTTTTACCGACAGTATGCTTTCCTTCATTTTGTTAAAAGACGGCAACCTGATGGTAAAAGGCACGCCCGATGAAGTGATGTCGGAAGCACTTTTGAAAACCGTGTTTGACCTGGATGTGGAAATTCATCGCGATCCCGTCAGCCAAACACCGATGTTTATTTTGAAATAAGCGGGACAAAAGTGCGGTGAAAAAATAATGTGTTTTTTCACCGCACTTTTGCCGTTTACGCATTATCAATAGCGAAAGAAATCACTTCTTTAATGCTTTCCGCGCCCATGGCAATCATCAACAGACGATCCACGCCAAGCGCCACACCGGAACAGTTCGGAATGCCCGCTTGCAAAGCGGATAACAAACGGGTATCAATCGTCTGCGGTGGCAAGCCCATTTTCTTCCGAAGCTGATTATCCTGCTCAAAACGTCTTAACTGCTCGCGGGCATCGGACAACTCGTGGAAGCCGTTGGCAAGTTCCAACCCTTTGTAATAAAACTCGAAACGCTCCGCCACCCGTAAATCTTCCGAGCTGATTTGCGCCAATGCCGCCTGACTCGCAGGGAAGTGATACACCACGACCGGATTTTCCTGCCCGATTTGCGCCTCTACCACAGCGCTGAAAAGAAATTGTAACAAGGTGTCGCGATTTTCTTCTTCGGCGTTCATCAGTTGGTATTTTTTAGCTTTTTCCACCAATTCTTCATGCTCCGCCGATAAAGGGTCCAAGCCTACATATTGCTGAAAGGCAAACTGATAACTCATGCTTTCCGCCGGCGGACATTCCAAAATTTGCTGTAACAAATCATCCACTTCATTGATTAAACGGTACATATCGAAATGCGGTCGATACCATTCCAGCATGGTAAATTCCGGGTTGTGGCGGCTGCCCGCTTCTTCGTTACGAAATACTTTGCCGATTTGAAAAATCGGACCGCTTCCCGCCGCCAACAAGCGTTTCATGTGATATTCCGGGCTGGTGGAAAGCCGCAGGGTTTTGGATTGTTCGCCGAAGGGCGAAATGAATTCCGTGCTGAAGGTAGCAAGGTGAACATCCGTTACGCCAAATTCACTTAACACCGGCGTTTCCACTTCCAATAAGCCGCGATCGGTGAAAAATCGACGAATTTCCGCGATGAATTTGGCGCGGGTAAGTAAATTTTTAATGGATGCCGTGGGCTGCCATTGTTCCTGTTCCAACATAAAAATGGCCTTTCATTTTGGTGGATGGGGGAAATTATCGGTTTATTCTAAAGCAAGTCGGCACAAATGCAAAAACACCTTGAGAATCGACCGCACTTTTTTACTCTCATCGTATATTTTTGCACAATATTAAGAATAAAAAACGAACAACTCACTCTTCTTTCTAACTTTTTTGAGTTAGATCACGAAAGTATAACAAAAGTGAGAAAAAAGATTTTAATCCCCTCAAATAGTGGCAAAATGACGCTACCCTAACAGTCCAAAGTTATTTGGTATTTTTTATTACTATCCCTTTACTTGGAGGAATATCGTGCAAACTGTTAACGTCGATATCGCCATTGTTGGCGCAGGTGGTGGTGGTTTACGTGCAGCGATTGCTGCAGCCCAAGCTAATCCAAATCTTAAAATTGCTTTAGTATCAAAAGTCTACCCAATGCGCAGTCATACCGTTGCGGCTGAAGGTGGTGCTGCGGCAGTGATTAAAGAAGAAGATTCCTACGACAAACACTTCCATGATACCGTTGCCGGTGGTGACTGGTTATGTGAACAGGATGTGGTGGAATATTTCGTTGAACATTCCCCAGTGGAAATGACCCAACTTGAACGCTGGGGCTGCCCTTGGAGCCGTAAAACCGATGGCGATGTGAACGTGCGTCGTTTCGGCGGGATGAAAATCGAACGTACTTGGTTCGCCGCCGATAAAACCGGTTTCCATTTGCTTCACACTTTATTCCAAACTTCCATTCAATTCCCGCAAATCATCCGTTTCGATGAACACTTCGTGTTGGATATTTTAGTGGATGACGGCAATGCCCGCGGTATGGTCGCCATGAACATGATGGAAGGCACACTGGTGCAAATCAATGCCAATGCCGTGGTTATCGCTACCGGCGGTGGTTGCCGTGCGTTCCGTTTCAATACCAACGGCGGTATCGTGACCGGTGACGGCTTATCTATGGCATATCGTCACGGCGTACCGTTGCGTGACATGGAATTCGTGCAATATCACCCGACCGGCTTACCCAACACCGGTATCTTAATGACCGAAGGTTGTCGTGGTGAAGGCGGCATTTTGGTCAATAAAGACGGCTACCGCTATTTACAAGATTACGGTTTGGGACCGGAAACCCCAATCGGCAAACCGGAAAACAAATACATGGAATTAGGTCCGCGCGACAAAGTTTCCCAAGCCTTCTGGCAAGAATGGCGCAAAGGCAACACCTTGAAAACCGCGAAAGGCGTTGATGTGGTGCACCTGGATTTACGCCACCTCGGTGAAAAATACTTACACGAGCGTTTGCCGTTCATTTGCGAATTGGCGAAAGCTTATGAAGGTGTGGATCCGGCACAAGCGCCGATTCCGGTACGTCCGGTGGTGCACTACACCATGGGCGGTATCGAAGTGGACTTCAACAGCGAAACCCGTATTAAAGGCTTATTTGCCGTGGGTGAGTGTGCTTCTTCCGGCTTACACGGCGCCAACCGTTTAGGCTCCAACTCCTTGGCCGAATTAGTGGTATTAGGTCGCGTCGCCGGTGAATATGCCGCACAACGCGCCGTTGAAGCCGTCCCTGCCAACCAAACGGCGGTAGATGCGCAAGCACAAGACATCATGAAACGCCTGAATGCCTTATACGATCAAGAAGGTACCGAATCTTGGTCCGATATTCGTGATGAAATGGGTCAAGCCATGGAAGAAGGTTGCGGTATTTATCGTACCCAAGAAAGTATGCAACAAGCGGTGGATAAAATCGCCGAACTCAAAGAACGTTACAAACATATTCGTATTACCGACCGTTCCAGCGTGTTCAACACTAACGTGCTCTACACCGTGGAATTAGGTTATATCCTGGATGTGGCACAATCTATCGCCAATTCCGCTGTTGAACGTAAAGAATCCCGTGGTGCACACCAACGCTTGGATTACACCGAACGTGATGATGTGAACTACTTAAAACACACCTTAGCATTCTATAACGAAGACGGCGCACCGCGTATTGAATACAGCACGGTGAAAATCACCAAATCTCAACCGGCGAAACGTGTTTACGGCGCGGAAGCAGAAACTGCGGAAGCGGCAGCGAAAGCGAAAGAACAAGCTCAAGCAGGTAAGGAGTAATAACATGGCCGAACAACCAATCATGAACGTTGAGATTCTACGTTACAATCCTGAAGTCGATAAAGAACCGCGCTTAAAAACCTACCAAGTACCTTTCGACAGCCAAACCTCATTGCTTGATGCCTTAGGTTATATCAAAGATAAACTTGAACCGGAACTTTCCTATCGTTGGTCTTGCCGTATGGCGATTTGCGGTTCTTGCGGGATGATGGTTAACAACATTCCGAAACTGGCATGTAAAACGTTCCTACGCGATTACAGCGGTCATATGCGTATCGAGCCCCTTGCCAATTTCCCGATTGAACGTGACTTAGTGGTTGACTTAAGCCACTTCATTGAAAGTTTGGAAGCCATCAAGCCTTACATTATCGGCAACAAAATGCCGGAATTGGACGGCAAACCGCATCCGTCAAAAGAATTGGCAAAAAGCCGTACCAAACAAACACCGGCACAATTGGAAAAATACCGTCAATTCTCCATGTGTATCAACTGCGGCTTATGCTATGCCGCTTGCCCGCAATTCGGTTTGAATCCTGAATTCGTCGGTCCTGCCGCGTTAACCTTGGCACATCGTTATAACTTAGATAACCGTGACCATGGTAAAGCGGAACGGATGAAAATCATGAACGGCGAAAACGGTGTTTGGTCCTGTACCTTCGTCGGCGCCTGTTCCGAAGTTTGTCCGAAACACGTAGGCCCGGCAACCGCCATTAACCAAGGTAAATTAGAAAGTGCGAAAGACTATCTGATTTCCATGCTTAAACCGAAAGCATAAGGGGAGAGATTATGACAACAACAGTAACCAAACGTAAAAAATACGTCCGTGAAATCACCCCGACTTGGTGGAAAAGTTGGGATTTCTACAAATTCTACATGTTGCGTGAAGCCACCGCATTTCCGACCGTCTGGTTCAGCCTGGTGTTGCTTTACGGTGTGATTTGTTTGGGTAAAGCGGACGGCTTTATCGCAAGTTTCATTCCGTTCCTGCAAAATCCGATTGTGGTGATTCTCAACATCATCTCGCTTGCCGCCTTATTGTTGCATGCCGTGACATTATTTGACATGACCGGCGAAGTGATGTCCGGCAGCACCGGATTACCGCCGTCATTAATCAAAAACGCATTGCGCGGATTATTTGCCGCCGTCACCGTATTGGCTTTAGTACTTGTATTTATCTAGGGGGAAGACATGGTTAATCAAAATCCAAAACGTTCAAACGAACCGCCTGTATGGTTAATGTTCAGTGCGGGTGGCATGGTTAGCGGTCTGGCTTTCCCGGTACTCATTCTGATCATCGGCTTGTTATTGCCTTTCGGCTTAGTCAGCCCGGATAACATCATTGCCTTCGCACACCATTGGTTTGGCAAATTAGTTATCCTTGCACTCACCATCTTCCCGATGTGGGCAGGCTTACACCGCGTCCATCACGGTATGCACGACATTAAAGTGCACGTCCCTGCCGGCGGGTTCATCTTCTACGGCTTGGCGACACTTTATAGCATCATCGTGTTATTCGCTGTATGCAATATCTAACCTGAATAGCAACGAAAAACGCCCTCAATGCCAGGGCGTTTTTTTATGTTTGTCATCATTGTTTGACCCAAAAGTGCGGTCTCTTTTTCTCGCGTTTTCTATTTCGCCTGCACAACCCAACAATTATGAATCTGCTTATTGCGCTCAAAATCCAACGGCAATGTTTTGCGGGAAATTTCCACCGCACTTAATCCCAACGCTTCCAAACCGCTAAAATCCATTTTGAAGCCGCGTTTATTATTGGAAAACACGATGGTACCGTTCGGGCGCAGAATGCGTTTTAAATTCGTCATTAACTTAATGTGATCCCGTTGCACATCCCAGCTGTCTTCCATGCGTTTGGAGTTGGAGAATGTCGGCGGGTCAACAAAAATCACATCAAACTGACGATCACATTTTTCCAGCCATTGCAGACAATCCGCCTGAATAAGTTTGTGCTGCTTGCCTTCAATGTCATTGAGCAATAAATTTTGTTCCGCCCAGTTAAGATAGGTATTTGACATATCTACCGTGGTGGTGGATTTCGCCCCGCCAAGTGCCGCGTGGACGGTGGCAGAACCCGTGTAAGCAAACAGATTCAGAAAATCCTTGCCTTGCGCCATTTCACCCAACATTTTGCGGGTCAGGCGGTGATCCAAAAACAAGCCCGTGTCCAAATAATCCGTCAGATTTACCCACAATTTCGCGCCGTATTCGTTCACATAAAAATACTCGCCTTTGTTCGCCAGTTTTTCATATTGATTGGTGCCTTTTTGTTTTTGGCGCACTTTCAAAATCAATTTATTGGTTTCCACACCCGTGACGTTTAACGTGGCGTTCACGGCATCCAACAAACGCTGGCGGGCTTTGTTTTCATCAATATTTTTCGGCGCGGCATATTCCTGCACCACGATATGATCGGCATAACGATCCACCGCCAAATTATATTCCGGCAAATCCGCGTCATATAAACGATAGGCATCCAGCCCCTGCTGTTTCGCCCATTTTTCGATTTTCTTGATATTTTTCTGCAGTCGATTGGCAAAATCCGGTGCGACGTCAGAAGAAAAAGTGGAAGCAGCTCCTGCAGAAGTGCGGTCAAATTCAACGGCGTTTTCCACCGCACTTTGCGCTGCCCATTCGGCGAGTTGATAGTTCTTTTGCACGCAATCCAAAGGGCCGTTTTTCGCTTTGAACTGGCGATAGGAACGTAAACGCAGGCAATCCAACAGGCTCGGTTCGCCACTGAAAATAGAGGCGTTCCAACTGGCGAATTGTTGTTTTAAGCGTTGCCCGAACACCGAATACAAAGCAATCAGCGCAGGGGTCGTGCCTAAACGTTCGCCGTACGGCGGGTTACAAATCACCGTGCCGGTGGCGTTCGGGCTTGGATTTTTAAGCGCCGCCACATCGCCCTGTTGCCATTGCATTAAATGCGCCACACCGGCATTTTTGGCGTTTTGTTTGGCTTTTTGCAGCACTCGATGATCCAAATCAAAGCCATAAAAGTGCGGTGGATTTTCCCGTTGTTTTTCCGCTTCCGCCAATGCCAACGCTTCTGCTTTCACCTTTTCCCACGCTGCCTGATTATGCCCCAACCAAAAATCAAAGCCCCAATGTAGGCGATACAATTGCGGTGCAATTTTCGCTTCCATTTGCGCCGCTTCAATCAGCAACGTGCCGGAACCGCACATCGGGTCAACCAACGGCGTGCCCTGCTGCCAGCCGGAACGCAGCACAATTGCCGCCGCCAAGGTTTCACGCAACGGCGCTTTGCCGGTGTCCTCACGATAACCGCGCATATGTAGCGCATCGCCGCTTAAATCCAGAGAAAGCACCACCTCATCAAGGTTCAGATAGGCATGAATACGAATGTCCGGCTGTTCTTTATCGACGTTCGGGCGGGCGCGACCGTGACGTTCAAAATAATCCACAATGCCGTCTTTTACGCGCATGGCACCGAATTGGGTGTGGCGAATTTCTTGATTCGTGCCGTTAAAATCCACGAAAAAATGAACCTTTTCATCGAAATAATCCAGCCAGTTCACGCCCACCACCGCAGAATATAAATCCAAATCACTGAACACCTTGGCTTGCACGATAGGCAATAAAATGCGCGAACTCAAACGGCTCCAAAGCAAAGTGCGATACAGGGTTTCATCATCCGCCCAATAATGCACACCGCCCTGCGCCACTTTCGCATCGCGCGCGCCTAAGTCGGTTAATTCAGATTTCAAAAGTTCTTCAAATCCACGGGCTGTGGTGGCAAAAAGTTGTTTCATACCGGTCTCAAATGTGTAGAAAAATTGGCGGAAATTATAGCAGTTTTAGCCGCTAAATAGGTTGAAGTGCGGTGGATTTTATGGATATTTTAAATTCATCGCAAAAACTAACCGCACTTTTAAGAAAATCAGATTTGTACATATTAAATAAAGCGAATAGGCAAGGGAAATTTTTACATTAATATTGCCTTGTGTCAGTTGCTGATAACGCACAATATGCCAAAAACAATCTGTTTGCCGACAAACCACCTGCTATCATAATATAAACCTTTCCTAAAAAACGGTTATTTTAGGCGCATTATCGGCGAGACATCATTTTTCAGATGTGTAATTTTTTGACCTATTGAAAATATCAACTTTTTATCCTTAAAATAAACTTAATCATTAAAAAATTTACTCACTTTTACTAGGAAAAACTATGATTCCCCAAACTTATTTAGCTATGCAAACTACGCCACAAGGAAATTTAGTACTAACCGAAAAGCAAACCGTATTGCCCACCGCTCATCAAGTATTGATTCAAGTGGAAGCCTGTGGCGTGTGCGGGGCGGATTTGGGTGATATCAAGCATAACTTACAAACCCCGCGCGTTATCGGGCACGAAGTGATCGGATGGATCCTGGCTAAAGGTGAAGCTGTTTCAAAGCGCTGGCAGGTAGGACAACGGGTTGGTGTAGGTCGACTTGGCGGACATTGTCATGAGTGCGATGCATGCCGTGCGGGACAATTTGTGCATTGCGCAGATCAAAGCTACATAGGCGCAAGCCGTGATGGCGGTTATGCCGAGCTGATGATCGTAAACCAAACAGGTTTGGTCGCTATACCCGAAAGCCTGAATAGCACTGACGCTGCCCCACTACTTTGTGCCGGCTTAGCAACTTTTAATGCACTACGTAACAGTGGTACCAAAGCCGGCGACACAGTGGCAGTGCTTGGCACAGGAGGCTTGGGGCATTTGGCGGTACAATATGCACAAAAAATGGGCTTTGAAGTGGTATCTATCGGGCGGCAAGACTTATCCGAAAAAATGGCCGCTCTTGGCGCACATCATTACGTTAATTTAGCAAAACAAAGTGCAGTGGATTTTTTACGTGAATTGGGCGGTGCAGATTTAATCCTCAGCACTATAACCGACGCCGAAACCATCGGCGATGTGGCAAAAAGCTTAAAAGCAAGAGGAAAATTGTTGCTGCTGGGCGCAAGCGGCGAGCCTTTGGCACTGCCGCTCAACCGTATAGTAGGCAAAGAGCAAACGATCCAAGGTTCGTTAACAGGTACGCCGTTTGATGCAGAATGCACGCTCAAATTTAGTGTACTTTCAGGCGTAAAACCGCAGGTAGAAATATTTCCGCTCAAAAAAGCAAATGAAGCTATTGCACGATTGAAATCAGGCAAAGCACGGTTTCGAATTGTGTTAAACGTCAATCAAAGTAAGACCATACCATAAAACACCTTATTATCGGTATCCGGTCGGCAATAAATTAAAAATGAAGCAAACCTGACGAAAGTCGGGTTTGTTTTTTTGGGATGATTATAAATACTTAACAGGTAACGCCACCAGATTCTCTGCCAAATAATGCTTATTCGGATACTGATTAATAATCACCCCCATCCCGATAGTAGATTCTTTCCCAAGCGAATTTAATAACGCAAAACTTTTTGCCATCTTTTTATTCGGATTGGCAGTCGTTTTGATTTCAATGGGATAAATCGTGCGGTCATATTCAATAATCAAATCAATTTCCTTCTGATTGGTATTACGATAAAAATAAAGTGGCGGTTCAATGCCGTTATTCGTGAAAGATTTTATAATTTCACTCACCACAAAACTCTCAAAAAATTGACCGCTCTTTGCACCTTTAGAAATGGTCTCCGGTGTAAGCCATTTGGTTAAATATGCCATGAGACCGGTGTTCAAGAAGTAGATCTTCGGGGTTTTAATGGTACGTTTCAGATGATTATTACTATAAGGTTGTAGCAAATAAATAATGCCTGAGGTCTGTAAAATGGCCGTCCAACGTTTAATCGTTTCGTTAGAGACGCCAACTTCCTGTGCCACATTACTGTAGTTCAATAATTCTCCACTGCGGGACGCCAACGCTACCATAAAGCGGGTAAAATCCGTTGTATTGGTAATATTGGTGAGCTGGCGCACATCCCTTTCGATGTAAGTGGAAACGTAGGAAGAATAGTAAATTTCCCAATCTGTTTCTTGCTGATATAAACGCGGCATATCACCTTTATGAATAATTTGCCAGATATTTTCAGGCGATTTCAGCATTTTCTCTCTGCTCGCTAAATAATCTCGACTGGGAATAAAAGGCAGGTAAAACTCAACATTTAATATTTCACGTAGTGATAATCCTTGCAGTTTGAGAATAGCGATTCTGCCCGCCAGTGTTTCACTGACATTTTGCATAAGCTCAAAGGCCTGTGAACCGGAAAGCAAAAACGTCCCGTTTTTTTGCTGTTTATCGATTTCAAGCTTTAATAAAGAAAACAATTCTTGTGCATACTGCACCTCGTCTAAAATCACATTACCTGCGTGATTTAAAAAGAATAAACGTGGTTCTTGTTTGGCTTGTTCCAGCAGCAGAGGATCGTCAAAGGTCAAATAAGCGTAATCTTTTGCAATATGCTTTAACAACGTCGATTTACCGACCTGTCTCGCACCGGTGACAAGAACTGCCGGAAATTGCTTAAGTAGACGATTTACTAAAGGTTGGATTTGGCGGGAAAGGTACATATTCACTCTCAAAATTAGTTTAATTCAATACAGCATATTAAATTAAATTAATTTAAACAAGGGAAACTGTGAATTTTTAAGTTTAATTTCACATGACATATTGAATTGAACTAACTTTTAAATGTTACTCCCTCAAAAGTGCGGTTTTTTTCTTAGGCGTATTTGCCTCACGTTCCGGCAAATACGCTTTCAATCCACGTTCGCGCAAAACGCAGCTAGGGCATTCGCCGCAGCCGCCTTCGACACCGTTGTAGCAGGTGTGGGTGTGTTGGCGGATGTAATCAAAGGCGCCGAGTTGATCCGCCAGCGCCCAGGTTGCTTTTTTATCCAGCCACATTAACGGCGTGCGGATTTCAAAAGGGTAATCCATGGCAAGGTTTAAAGTGACGTTCATGGATTTGATGAAAACATCGCGACAATCAGGGTAGCCGCTGAAATCCGTTTCACATACGCCGGTGTAGATGACGCAAATGCCTTGGCTTTTGGCGTAAATGGCGGCGTAGAGTAAAAATAAGGCGTTGCGTCCGTCAACGAAGGTATTCGGTAATTCGTTATCATTTTGGCTGATTTGTGCGCTCGGATCCATTAAGGCGTTGTGGGTAATAGCTTTGATGACGCTGGTGTCGAGCACCGTTTGCTTTACCTTTAAATCCTGTGCAATCCATCGGGCTTTTTCCAACTCGATGGCATGACGTTGACCGTATTGGAATGTGATGACTTCGACATTTTCCGCGCCGAATTCTTGTATGGCGAGAAACAGACAGGTGGTGGAATCTTGCCCGCCGGAAAAAATCACGAGGGCTTTGTTAGGCTGATTTGACATAATGAATCCTTAATTTTTTATGCGGGAGGGTTGCGAACTACAAAGAATACAAAGAAAAGTGCGGTGGATTTTAGCAAAGAAATACGGAGATGAAAAATCCCCTTTAAAAAACGCCGCTGAAACCAACCGCACTTTAATGCCCGATATTTCACCGTGAATGAACTGATTAAACGCGTGTTACTCAAGTGCAGTCAAGAACCGATTATTCACCCTCAACACACCGTGTGCGTGCTTAGCTGAATAGTTGTAGAACGGTTAAAAATTAATGTGGTGGACGTGAAATGGAAATTCAAAGATAATTAGCTTAAAACATAATCAAGTTTAAGGAAAAGTTGATGCTATATATCCCTCAAACACACCCTGAACGCTATGTAAGTAGCATTGTGGCATTAAACGTGCATAGCCCAAACGGTACGGGCGATTGGCATAGTGCGGCGGCGTTGAATGACGATGCTTATCCGCAGGATTTTTATATTTATGGCGAGAATCAAAAAAGAAATACTAATCATTTGCTGGGTAATTTAGGCATTATTGACGGCACAAAACGGCTCAATGAAATGGGATACTTCCCCGAAAATAACCCCGTATGGCTCGCCGACCACCCAAGAGCCTGCGTGGATTATCTCTACACCGCCGTGCTTCAAACTGGTTCACTTGGAGAAGTTATGCTTGATGAATGGTTTCCTAGCTATGAAGATAAACAATCGGTTTACGATTTACTGAACCAGCTCGAACCCAATTTAACCGAACAAGAATGGGAAAATTTACAATTATGGAAACGCAAAAACCCGATAATCTAATGCTCACGGAACGTGATAAACATCACGAAAAGTTGATGGTAAATATCCTAAAAAATCTTTCCGATACACCTTTAGTTCTGAAAGGTGGCACTGCACTTTATCTTGGTTATGGCTTAAACCGTTTTTCCGAAGATTTGGATTTTGATTCAGATAAAAAGTTAAATTTGCTCAATAAAATTAAAGCTTCTGCTCCACACGATATTGTGATTGATGATATTAATGTGAAAAAAGATACAGACACAGTGAGCCGTTATATTGTGAATTATCATATCCGTAATACAGGTGTCAAAGATGCACTAAAAATGGAGATCTCTTATCGAACGCCAGCGTCAGATGAGCAAATTACGGTTAAAGATGGTATCCGTTTTTCATCGGTGGAACGCATTATTGATAACAAACTGCACGCAGCTTATGATGGCGATAACACCCGAACAAAAGGGCGTGATTTATTTGATTTGCATTTCTTAGCAAGCCATTATGCTGAACATTTTGATTTTGAGCTTGCTACTCGCTTGAAGGGTTTTGCTCAAGACCCTGATAAATTAGTCAGCCTATATAGTCAAAATATCCAAGCAGATCCGCTACTTAATAAAATTATGGATGTGGATCAAGTTGCCCTTGAGTTAAATGAAATGGCAGAAACGATTTATTTCACGCAACAAATACAAAATCACCCTGCAATGCAAGCACTAACGCCTAATGCTCAAAAGCAATTTAAAGCTTTTCTAGATGAAGCGACAAATAAGAAAGAAGAAACAACACAAAATGTTGTGTCGTCCTCGCTCAAAATGAAATTCTAAGCGACAATAGCGGTATTTCTACTGCTATTTTCTACCCTATTTGAGCGGTTTTAACCGCCAAAATCTCGCCGCACATTCGACAATTCCTTGCTTATGCAATCTAAGTCAAATCCGATTAACCGCTTTATAGCGCTTATCTCCAATATCCACAAATTGCGGGTTTCCTGTGAGTGCTAAGACCTTTTCTGCTATCTCACCGCAAAACAGCCACTGCCGATTTTCTCGTAACACTTGAGCAACCCATCGTGCTGTAATTAAAGATGATGGCTTAGACTCTCGGCTGAATTAAAGCATTCATTTCTTGTTTTCTTTTAGTGATAGCAGACGAGAGATCAACTCGTGCCTGGATAATTTTTGTGACACAATAGAAAAATCTCTATTGAATAAAATTTCAATAGGGATTTTAGTATGTTCAATCGGTTAAATCTTTGTGCAACTGCTACATAATGCCGTTAATGCCAATCAATACCCTTCTTCCTGTAAATTCGGCAGGAAAGTTTTGTGTTGAATGCGTTTAACACGGGTTTCGATGCGTCCGTCGGCATACAATTCAATTTCGCGCCAGCCCGGTTGAGCGGTGTCCAGGGCGAAGGTGTTGCTATCCGGTTTGAATTGAATGCCCGTCGAAGGCGTTGCCATGATTTTGTAACCGTTCCATTCGCCGTCCACTTGCTGATGAATATGTCCGTATAAAATACCTTTCACGTTATTAAACGGCGCCAGCGTATAAGCCAATTCATGCGCGTTACGCAGATTATGCTGATCCAGCCAGGCGGAATGGGTAGATAAAATATGATGATGCAACACCACTAATGAATAACGCTGCGGATGTTCTTTCAGCTTTGCCATCAACCAATCCAGCTGATATTGCCCGAGCTGACCGTGGGGAACGCCGGAGATTTGGCTGTCCAATAGCAAAATTTGCCAATTTTCACCCAACAGAATGTGCTTTTTATCGCAAATATTGTCACGTTTGAGAATATCAAACATTTTCGGTTGGAAATCGTGGTTGCCGGGGATCCAAAATACGGTTTTCTCAAGGGACTTAACGCTTTCGCAAAAACGCAGATAGCCTTCTTCGCTGCTGTCTTGAACCAAATCGCCGGTGGCTAACACCAGATCATAATCATAGGCTTGTTGCCGAATTTCACTTAACACTTGTGAAAAGCTTTCTTGAGTATTGACCCCCAATAACTCACCGGTTGCGTCTTTAAATAAATGGGGATCCGTGATTTGAATGACACGAAACACCTCTTGCCGGGTATCATATTTATAGGTATTTAACAAATAAACTCCTATTTCTGTATTAAACTTAGTCTAAATTACCTATGGCATGTTTACAGCCATTGCGCCTGCAATTTTCGGTAATTTAACTCCAACCACTGTAATCCCATTACGGCAATGCCGTTATCAATTTTACCCTCGCAAACCCATTGATACGCGGTTTCCCTACTGATGACGTGAACGCGTATATCTTCGTTTTCGTCCGCTAAACCGTGAATGCCGCCGATGTTTGTGCTGTCAACGTTGCCTACGAACAAATGGATCCGCTCCAGCACGCCGCCCGGGCTGTCCCATACGCTCAAACAATGTTGTAAATGACTAATTTGCGCGCCTGCTTCTTCTTCACTTTCCCGCAACGCCACATTTTCCGGTGTTTCGCCGTCTTCCACCATACCGGCAATAAGTTCCAGCAACCACGGCGATTGTTGCAGTTTCGGATCATAAGCGCCGATACGCACCTGCTCCACCAAAACCACCTTGTCTAACACGGGGTCATAAGCCACTACCGCCGACGCAGCGCCTTTAATTAACAGCTCGCGGGTGACGATCCCACTCCAGCCACCGTTAAAAAGTTTATGTCGAAACTGAACCTTATTTAGCTTAAAAAAACCTTGATAAACTGTTTCATCCTTTACAATTTCAATATCGTTTTGAGTAAATTGTTGAAACTGATACATCTTTCGCTCCTTAAATTACTGCCGGCAACTAGGATACTTTCATTTGTAACAAAAAAAAATGCCATTCTTCGCAAAATGTTTAGATTTTTGAACTCGGTCACAAAAGTTTGTGACATGACGTAAACCGGTCATAGACAATAGAAATATAACCAAGTATAAACACAAAAAGTGCGGTCGGTTTTCAGATTGTTTTTCGGGGGGAGGGGGGGGGACGTTTGGAAAACCGACCGCACTTTTTCGCGAAAATTACACGAAATATTGCTCGAAAATCTGTGGCAAATGCTGCCGTAACACCGCGCTGCCTGCAACCTCCTCATTTTCCCATGCTTGTAATAACACCGCCGCTGAGAACTGTTGTTTCGCCTTTTCCGCCAAAGGAACATAGCTAATATGCCAAGGTTCGCGCCCGATTTTTTTCCCTTTCGGCATTGTCATAAACGGCAGGACGAAATCAAAGTGCGGTAGATTTTCCGCGAGAAATTCGCTCAATTCAAAGAAATAACCGCCCTTTTCATATTCCCAAGGTTCCAGTTGTAATGCCTGACCCAGTGGCAGTAAATCAGGATCGAAAATATCAATTTCCGTGCCCCAATGATGGCGGCTCGCCCCCGGCAACGCCGACCAACGCAAAATCGCCTGACATTTTTGCCAGTCGTCCAATCGGGTTAAATCTAACGCCTTACCTGCGTCATCATGCACCTTACGTTCACCGTTAAATTTACCGTTCCAAATCTGTTGCTGGCGCGCAAAATCACGAAAGCTGCTCGCCGGCTGTAAATTAAAGCCATTTTTCACCGCACTTTTTTGCAAGCCTTGAAAGGCTTTCACCGCCTGCGCCTGTAAGAAATGGTTGGGTGAATGGGGTGTCGGCAGGTTCACTAAATGTTCACGGGATTTTCCGGTAAGCATATCTGCTGTTAAGTTCATTTTAACGATCCAATAAATTCACTAACATTTGATGGTAAATCTTAGCGCTACTGCCAAGATCATCTACGCTCACGCACTCGTTCACTTTATGAATGGTGGCGTTAAGCGGTCCGAATTCCACCACTTCCGCGCCCATCAGCGCAATAAAACGTCCGTCTGAAGTGCCGCCGCCGGTTTCCAATTTCGGCGTGATGCCAGCGATTTCTCGCAGACTGTCCACCAACGCATTTACCAGTTTTCCCGGTTTGGTTAAAAACGGCTTGCCGGAAAGATTCCAGTCAATACAATACGTCAGCCCGTGTTTTTCCAGCATGTCGGCGACTTTCTGCTTAATCATCTCGTCCGTCACTTCCGTGCAATAACGCAAATTAAATTGCACATAAAGCTCGCCCGGAATCACGTTATTGCTGCCGGTGCCGGCGTGAATATTGGCGATTTGCAGACTGGTCGGCGGGAAAAATTCATTGCCGTTGTCCCATTGGTATGTGGTGAGTTCCTGCAAGAACGGCGCGGCTTTGTGAATGGGATTTTCCGCCAGATGAGGATAGGCGACATGCCCTTGAATGCCTTGAATATACAGATTGCCCGTGATGGAACCACGGCGGCCGTTTTTCACCACATCGCCCAAGGTTTGAGAACTGGAAGGCTCGCCCACCATGCAATAGGTGATATTTTCACCTCTCGCCATTAAAGTTTCCACCACGCGCACCGTGCCATCTTTCGCGGCGGCTTCTTCGTCGGAGGTGATTAATAGCGCAATGGTGCCTTGATGATTCGGATGGGTTTTCACATATTCTTCAGCTGCCACGACCATTGCCGCAAGCGATCCTTTCATATCCGCCGCGCCGCGACCATAAAGCATATTGTCCACAATTTTTGCGGCGAAAGGCGGATAAGTCCATTGGCATTCATCGCCTGTCGGCACCACATCCGTATGCCCGGCAAAGGCAATCACAGGATCGCCACTGCCATGTTTCGCCCATAAATTTAGCGTGTCATTAAAAGGCAGCCATTCGATTCGGAAACCTAATTTTTCTAACCGTTCTGCAATCAGCTGCTGGCAGCCTTCGTCATTCGGGCTGATAGAAGGGCGACGGATTAACGCTTGTGCCAAAGAGACAACCTTTTCTTTCATAAAAACTCCCTGAAAATTGACCGCACTTTATGCAAACGCCGCCTGATATTCTTTTTCATTAAACCCAATCAACGCTTTGCCCTCTTGCAAAATGATCGGACGTTTGATTAAGGTTGGATTATCGGCAAGCACAGAAAGTGCGGTGGATTTTAAAAGTGTTTTTTTGATTTGCTCATCAAGATTACGCCAGGTGGTGCTGCGTTTATTCACCAAATTTTCCCAGCCGAATTGCGCTTCCGCCTGTTGTAAAAAAGCCTTACCCAACCCATCCACGCGGTAATCATGCAGTTTGTGTTCAATATGGTGATCCGCAAGCCATTTCAGCGCTTTTTTCACGGTATCGCAGTTTTTAATGCCATAAACAGTAATCATCGTTTCTCCTAAATAAAAAAATCCCTACTCCATTTCAGAGTAGGGATTTTAACCGAAATTACGCCGATTAGCCTAATAACTTATTAATTCGCTTAATGAACGCCGCCAGATTTTCCAAGGAGCCGCGTTCGGCAAGCATGGCTTGTTCCAGCAATAATTCCACCCAATCGGCGAATTGTGCTTCATCGGCGATTTCAGCGACTTTTTTCACCAAATGATGTTCCGGATTCAGCTCGAAGGTGTATTTTACTTCCGGCACCGGCTGACCTGCGGCGGCAAAAAGTTTTGCCATCTGCGTGGTCATTTGATCGTTATCGGTGGAAACCACTGCCGGGGTGTCGGTTAAACGGTGGGTTAAACGCACCGCTTTCACGCGTTCGCCCAACAAGGTTTTCACCCGTTCAACAAAGCTGCCGAAAGATTCGTCTTGTGCTTTTTGTTCTTCCGCTTCGTTGTCTGCCAAATCGCCCAAATCCAGATCTGCTTTAGTGATGCTTTGTAACGGTTTGCCGTCGAATTCCGTTAAGTAGCTCAACATCCATTCGTCAATGCGATCGGACAACAGCAACACTTCAATGCCTTTTTTGTTGAATAATTCCAAGTGCGGGCTGTTTTTCGCCGCCACATAGCTGTCCGCCGTGATGTAATAAATGGCTTTTTGCCCTTCTTTCATGCGGGAAACGTAGTCTTCCAAGGAAACGGTTTGTTCGCTGCCATCATTGTGAGTGGAGGCAAAACGCAATAGTTTGGCGGTGGCTTCTTTGTTGGCAAAGTCTTCCGCCGGACCTTCTTTTAACACCAAGCCGAATTCTTTCCAGAATTGTTGATATTTTTCCGCATCGTCTTTCGCCAATTTTTCCAACATTTGCAAGGAACGTTTGGTCAAGGCTTTACGTAACGCCGCCGTGACTTTGTTGTCTTGCAAAATTTCACGGGATACGTTTAGCGGCAAATCGTTGCTATCAATTAACCCGCGCATAAAACGCAGATAATTCGGCATGAATTGTTCCGCGTCATCCATGATAAACACGCGTTGCACATAGAGTTTTAAGCCGTGCTTGTGCTCACGATTAAACAAATCCCAAGGAGCTTTGGATGGCACGTAAAGCAGGCTGGTATATTCCTGATTGCCTTCCACCTTGTTATGCGCCCACAGTAGCGGGTCGGCGAAATCATGGCTTAAATGCTTATAAAATTCTTTGTATTCATCGTCAGAAATTTCGTTTTTACTGCGCGTCCAAAGAGCATCGGATTTGTTGATTTTTTCCCATTTTTCACCCGTTTCTTTGCCTTCCTCGTCATATTCTTTGGTCAGCATTTCCACCGGAAGACCGATATGGTCGGAATATTTGCCGATGATGTCACGCAAGCGCCATTCGTTTAAAAATTCTTTTTCATCCTCGCGCAAATGCAAAATTACATCGGTACCACGGGATTTTTTCTCAATGTCCGCCACCGTATAATCGCCTTCGCCGGAAGATTCCCAAATCACGCCTTTATCCTCAGGTTCGCCTGCCGCACGGGTTTTTACCGTGACTTTATCGGCAACAATAAAGGCGGAATAAAATCCCACACCGAATTGACCGATAAGCTGGCTGTCTTTCGCTTGGTCGCTGCCGAGAGCAGCTAAAAATTCTTTCGTACCGGATTTGGCGATCGTGCCCAAGTGATCGATAACCTGCCCGCGGGTCATGCCGATACCGTTATCGCTTACGGTTAAGGTGCCTTTTTCGCTGTCAAAGCTGATACGCACGCGCAATTCGCCGTCGCCTGCATATAAATCCGGGTTGGAAAGGGCTTTGAAGCGCAGTTTATCCGCCGCATCGGAGGCATTGGAAATCAACTCGCGCAAGAAAATTTCTTTATTGGAATATAAAGAATGGATCATTAATTGTAACAGTTGTTTGACTTCCGATTGGAAGCCGCGGGTTTCTTGATTTGTACTCATCTTTTTCCTACTTATGTTGGTAAATTAAAAACGTTATGGATATAAGTGCGGAAGGCAAAATTTCAAGAGCTGTCGTAAAAAAAGTGCGGTTGAAAATTTAAGTATTTTTTCAACCGCACTTTGATGTTGGAAGTTATTCGGGGAGCACTGTCGGTTTGACAATTTCGCTTGGATAACACCCCAGAATTTTCATATGATTACTGAATTGTTTTAATTCTTCCAACGCGGCTTGCGTATCGGGGTGGTGAATATTAGCTTCGATTTCCAAATAAAACATTTCCTCCCAAGGCTTACCGTAAATCGGTCGGGATTCCAGCTTTGTCATATTAATATTATGTTTTTTGAACACCAATAAGGCATCAACCAACGATCCCGCTTGCTGCCCCGTGCTCATTAACAATAGCGTTTTAGTGTGAATTTGCGGGGAAACACTGTGCGCTTTCTTCGCGATCACGATAAAACGGGTGATGTTGTTTTCTTGGTTGGCGATATTGCGTTGCAACACTTTCAAGCCATACAACTTGCCGCCGTCCTCATTGCCTAACGCCGCAATATTCGGTTTATTTAAACCGACAACCAACTGCATGGCATGGGAGCTGCTTTCGCAATATTCAATATGTACCCGATCTAACCCTTGGATAAATTGACTGCATTGCTGAATCACTTGCGGGTGACTGTACAGGGTATCAATTTTGCTTAAATCATGCTGCTCATTCACTAACACGCAATGTTGAATCGGATAGGCAAGTTCGCCCACCAGAAATAAATCGGTGTGCTGTAATAAATCATACACTTCGTTAATGGCGCCGGAAGTGGTGTTTTCTAACGGCAGAACGCCGTAATCCGCTTCGTCGTTACGCACTTTTTCAAACACCTGTTCAAAACTCGCACAGCTGATTTCAACCAGTTGTTCCTGATAACGGGTGGCATAATTACGTGCTGCCAGATGAGAATACGAGCCGCGTTTACCGAGAAACGCAATATGAATATCCTGTTCACGCTGTTCATTGAGCTTCTTCTGCAAATAAACCTGCTGTGTTAACACCGAATCTTCAATGATTTTCTGGAAAATCGAGGTGATATATTGCGGTTCAAGCTGATAGTTTTCGTTTTCCGCGAACTGTACCAACTCCTGCAATAACTGCTCTTCACGGGCGGCATCACGCAACGGTTTTTGCGTCACTTCTTTGCTACGTACCACATCAAACGCCAAACGGTGGCGTTCGGACAGCAATTTCAATAAACTGCGGTCAATTTGCGTAATTTGCTGGCGAATTTCACTTAAATCCAATGACATAATGCTTCCTTTATATTCACATTTATTACACCTCAAATTAAGGCAATAAATAAAACAAATATTGAAAATATATTACTTTTTTAACCGCACTTTTATGGAAAGGAAAGGCAAAAAAATCCACCATTTTAAGGTGGCTTTATGAAAAGGTAGCAAAAAAAGAGCTATATTTCTTTGGAAATATAGCTCTTATAATCACTTTTATTAAATCAATATTTGAGCGGGAGAAATATAACCTTGTGGGACTTGCTCTTTGTCTTCAAAGGTTACGAGTTCCCACGCTTCTTGATTATCCAATACCGCTCTTAATAATTTATTATTTAAACCATGACCTGATTTATAGGCTTTGAAATCACCGATAATGTTATAACCACACATATATAAATCACCAATAGCATCCAGCATTTTGTGGCGGACCAGTTCATCTTTAAAACGCAAACCGTCTTCATTCAGAATACGGTAATCATCCAGTACGATAGCATTATCCAGACTGCCGCCTAACGCTAAACCTTGGGATTGAAGATATTCAATATCTTTCATAAAACCAAAAGTTCTCGCGCGGCTGATTTGCTGAACAAATGCTTGTGCGGAGAAATCCATCACATAATTACGTACATCTTCGCTAATTGCCGGATGATTAAAATCAATAGTGAAATTCAAACGAAAACCGTTATAAGGAGAGAATTCTGCCCATTTATCGCCATCTTCCACGCGAACTTTTTGTTTGACACGAATGAATTTTTTTGGTGCATTTTGTTCTTCAATGCCTGCATCTAATAATAAATAAATAAACGGGCTTGCACTACCATCCATAATAGGAATTTCAGGCGCATCCACTTCAACAATAATGTTATCAATACCAAGTCCTGCTAAAGCCGCATTTAGATGTTCAACCGTTGAAATTCGCACACCCTGCTCATTCACTAAACAAGTACAAAGCATAGTATCGTGCACTGCATCAGCATTCGCCGGAAAGGTAACCGGCGGGTTCAAATCGGTGCGGCAATAAACAACGCCGGTATTCGGCATTGCAGGACGTAAAACCAAAGTAACCTTATCACCGCTGTGTAATCCCACACCGGTAACTTTTATACTTTGTTTTAATGTTCTTTGTTTAATCATAACCTTTCTCTTAACTTGCTGTTACCACAAGATAATATTATTTATCGCCATTACGCATAAAACCTTGCACATTGAACAAATTGGTATCCTTCAAGCGTTCGGTAATCGGCGTATCTAAATCGTCTCTACGTTGTACGTTTTGCTGGTTATTGGACAAATTAGCATCCTGTGTACTATGTCCATAAGTTGGCGCATTTGTTCTCGGTGCGCCGAACTGAGTATTTATCGGTTGATTATTCGGGGCTGCTTGTGGACGTGGAGAAATTTGAATCTCCGGCGCTTCGGGTTCGCCAATACCTGTTGCAACAATGGTTACGCGAATCTCATCCACCATATCAGGTACCAATGTTGTACCGACTACAACCGTAGCCTCATCAGAAGCAAATGCTTTAATCGTATCACCTACTGCTTGGAACTCGGTTAGTCCCAAGTCCATACCCGCCGTAATATTAACCAACACCCCTCTGGCACCGGATAAATCCACACGTTCTAACAAGTCACTTTTCACTGCAATTTTAGCTGCATCTTCCGCACGACCTTCACCCGGCGCACCTAATGCGGAACCAAAACCAATCATTGCCTGCCCCATTTCCGACATTACGGTACGAACATCGGCAAAGTCCACGTTAATTAAACCCGGGGAGGTAATCATGTCCGAAATACCGGTAACGGAATTACGCAACACATCATTAGCGGCGGAGAAAGCTTGCATTAATGTTGCATTTTTCGGCATAACTTTAGCTAACTGTTCATTTGGAATGATGATCAGCGAATCTACATGTTTGGATAGTTCTTTAATTCCCATTTCAGCGAACATCATTCGTTTCTTACCTTCAAAAGCAAATGGTTTGGTAACCACAGCAACGGTAAGAATACCCAATTCTTTCGCTATTTGAGCGACTATCGGCGCTGCACCTGTACCTGTACCGCCACCCATACCGGCAGCGATAAACACCATATCGGCGCCTTCTAACATTTGACGAATGGCATCCTGATCGTCTTCTGCGGCTTTACGTCCGACATTTGGGTTGGCGCCCGCGCCCAAACCTTTGGTGGTATTCGCACCAATTTGAACCGTTTGCTGCACTTGGCTTTTACGCAATGCTTGTGCATCGGTATTAATAGCATAGAACATGATTTTTCCATGTTCATCAGTGTTCAACATTGTTTCATCAACAAGGACACCGCCAATATCATCTTTAACCATCGTGGCAACCATGTGGTTAACGGCATTACCGCCACCGCCACCGACACCGACCACTTTAATCAGTGCTCCACTCATTTCACCGAGATCATAATCTACTGGCTCAAACATACTTATTCTCCGTCACTGCCGACACACACTATCAGCATATATTAAAACCCAAACTGTTCATATTGTAGATGAAAAATCAAAATTCTCAAAATTCCGACCGCACTTTATTAAAAATTTTTTTCATGACCTTACCACATGCACTAAAAAATCCGCTATCCGAATGCTCATCATTAAGCGGTCCTTCATCCTCATTGCTATGTTCATATTGCAATAAACCAATAACAGTCGCGTATTGCGGTTTGTTCACATAATCGGTCAAGCCGGTAATATTTAGCGGGCTACCAATTCTCACTTGCGCATTTTGCCCAAACACTTCCGCCGCACTATCTTTCAAGTCTTCAATTTGTGCACCACCACCGGTAATTACAACGCCGGCAATGAGATCAAACTTAATATGTTTGGCTTCCAAATCCGTTTTCAAATAAAGTAATTCATTTTTCACCAAACTCAATAGTTCTTTATAACGGGCGGAAGTTACTAAAGAAAGCTGTTCTTTTGTTAATATGCGAGGACCTCGCCCACCGATACTGGAAACTTCAATTTTCTTGTCGGCATGATATTTCGGCGGCGTTAATGCACTACCATGATTCACTTTGATGCTTTCCGCCTCCATTCGAGAAGTGGCGCAAGCATACGCAATATCATCGGTGACACGATTACCAGCATAAGGAATCACCTTACTGAAACGCAATGCACCGTTGATATACACCATAATGTCCATGGTGCCGGCACCGAAATCAATCAAACAAACCCCTAAATCTTTTTCATCTTCGGTTAAAACGGAATAACTGGATGCCAAGCCTGAGAACACAATCTTATCGACTTTTAATTTACAACGTTCTACCGCCTTCTTCAGGTTATTTAACCAGTCCTGATGACAAGCGATTAAGTGAGTCTGCGCTTTTAAACGAACACCTTGTAAACCCAACGGATTTTTAATGTTCATTTGCTTATCGACAGCAAATTCTTGCGGAATAATGTGAAGTAAAGACAATCCTTCCGGCATTTTAACCGAGCTTGCCGTGTGAATAGCAGAATCAATTTCATCTTGGGTCACCTCGCCTTCGGCAATAGGTACAAAACCATTCTCATTCAGGCTTTGAATATGCTCACCGGTAATCGCCAAAGTCACACTCATAATACGGCAATCGGCAACGGACTCGGCCGCTTCAATAGCCCGTTGAATAGATATAACCACCGCATTGAGGTCGGTAATGCTTCCTTTATCGATCCCTTTAGACGGACAACTGCCCACGCCAAGCACATTTACGACACCGTCCGGTAAGACTTCACCGACTACGGCAACGACTTTAGAAGTACCCACTTCCAAACCAACAATCGTCTTTGATTCCACAATTTTAGACATTTTTTAACTTCACACTGTTAATCATTAATTTAAATCAACCATACCCACCGAAGCACCGGAAGCGTAACGCAAATCCACATAGGAGAGTTTTTTATTTTCAGGCACTTCAATTTGCGGATAAATGGTCACAAAACGATCCAATTTTGTTTTCCACTCACCACGCCCAAGTTTCAGCACCACATCATTATCCAATACCACCTGCCAAGCGCCGCGTGCGTCAATAGCAACCGCTTTAAGGGTTAACCCTTTTTGTTTTAAATCGGCATAAATTCTATTCCAGGCATCCAATACTTTTTCACTTTGGAAATCGGGTCCGGACAAACGGGGCAAATGCTGCTCTCTCAGTTTATTCATCGGCAACTGAAAAACCACGCCGTCTTTTGAGAGGAATTCGGTTTCGTTCCAAATGGCGACCGGTTGATATTCCGTAACCCAAATGCTTAACCTATTCGGCCACATTTTACGGACAACCGCGCCTTTAACCCAAGGCATTGTCTCAATTTGTTCACGAATTAAATCGGCATCCTGACCGAAAAATCCCTTTAGCTCGCCCATTTTTAATAGTGCTTCGCGTACATCCGTATCATCAGTAAAATTCGGCGTGCCGACCAAAGCAAATGCGCTGATTGGCTTACTATCTAATTTTTCTAAAAAATTTTGCCAATTTGAATAAGAATAGAACAAAATACCGACGCATAATAGCACAAGTAATAATTTAATTTGCACAAAAACTTTTGATTTCGGTTCACCATATCTTATATTTTGTGGGGTTTTGCGTTTTAGTAAATTCATTCCGCGCTCAACTCTAAAATTTTCTCAACCAACTGCTCAAAAGAATAGCCCACCGTTGCCGCCGATTTCGGGAATAAACTGTGGCTAGTCATGCCCGGATTGGTATTGACTTCCACCAAACGGAACTTCCCTTCTGCGTCCGTCATCACATCAATACGACTCCAACCACGGCAGCCCACCACATCATAAGCCTGTTTTACCAAACGGCGGAGCTCCTGTTCACGCTCCTCGGTTAATCCCGCCGGGCAAAAATATTGCGTATTGTCAGAAATATATTTCGCGTCGTAATCATAAAACTCACCTTCCGGCACAATTTTAATGGAAGGCAAAACTTCATTATCCAGCACCGGCACGGTAAATTCATCGCCGGCAAGCCATTCTTCAATTAACACCGTGTTATCAAATTTAAGCGCAAAATCCACCGCACTTTCCAGTTCATCCACAGATTTGACTTTGGTCAATCCCACACTGGAGCCTTCCAACGACGGCTTAACCATCAACGGCAATCCTAGCTTTTTGACCACAGACTCCGGGTTTAAGTTTACTCTATTTTCCGTCGTCACGATTTCCATCTCGGCGACCGGCAGACCAAACGCTTTCCACAACATTTTGGTACGCATTTTGTCCATGGTTAAGGCGGAAGTCATCACGCCACAGCCGGTGTAAGGAATGCCGATTTGCTCCAATAAGCCCTGCATCGTGCCGTCTTCCCCGCCGCGACCATGCAAAATATTAAACACGCGATCAAACCCCTGTGCTTTTAAGGTCGCTACCGGAAAGGTTTTCGGATCAATCGGATGGGCGTCATATCCTTGTTTGCGCAACGCGTTTAATACCGCTTCGCCCGAATTTAAAGACACCTCGCGTTCGGCAGAGGTGCCGCCTAATAACACGGCGATTTTTTCCTGTTTTAATGTTTTACTCATCTTCTTATCCACTTATTCTTTCGTCCAACATTCCACCAACTGACGTGAAAGTTTACTCACGCTACCGGCGCCTTGCGCCAAAATTAAATCCCCATCCTGAATAATCTGATCGAGCACGCCACCTAATTGCGCCGTATCGGAAACCAAAATCGGATCCACTTTTCCCAGATTACGAATAGAACGACACAATGCTTTGCTGTCCGCGCCTACAATCGGCGTTTCGCCTGCGGGATACACATCTAACATAATCAACACATCCACTTGAGATAACACCTGCACGAAATCATCGAATAAATCGCGGGTGCGGGAATAACGGTGCGGCTGGAAGATCATCACAATGCGTTTATTTTCCCAGCCTTGACGCGCCGCTTGAATAGTAACGCCCACTTCCGTCGGGTGATGACCGTAATCATCCACCAACATCACTTTGCCGTTCGGACGGATAAATTGCCCCAACTGATCGAAACGACGTCCCGCGCCTTGGAAATCTGCCAGCGCGGCTAAAATGGCGTCGTTTTTAATGCCTTCTTCTTTGGCGACCACCAAGGCGGCAGTGGCGTTCAGTGCGTTGTGACGTCCCGGCACGTTCAGCAACACATCAATACGTTCGCCGTTCGGGCAAATCACCGTGTAATGCCCCTGAAAACCGGTTTGTTGATAATCTTCAATGCGATAATCAGCGTTTTCACTAAAACCGTAAGTGATCACCTGACGCCCGACCTGCGGCACCAACCCCATCAGCACGGCATCATCGGCACATAACACCGCCAAACCATAAAACGGCAAATTATGCAGAAAATTCACATACGTTTGCTTCATTTCATCAAAATCGCCGTGATAAGTATCCATGTGATCGGGTTCAATATTCGTCACGATGGAAATCATCGGTTGCAAATGCAAAAAAGACGCGTCACTTTCATCCGCTTCGGCGATCAAATAACGGCTACAACCTAAATGCGCATTGGTGCCTGCAGATTTCACCAAGCCGCCGTTGACGAACGTCGGATCCAATCCTGCTTCGGCATAAATCATGGAAACCATCGCGGTCGTGGTGGTTTTACCGTGCGTACCGGCAACGGCAATACCATGGCGGAAGCGCATTAGCTCCGCCAGCATTTGCGCACGCTGAATCACCGGAATACGAGCGTCTTTTGCCTCTATCACTTCCGGATTGTCGCCGTGAATGGCAGAGGAAATCACCACCACACTGGCACCGGCAATATTCTCCGCTTGATGACCGATAAACACTTTCGCCCCGGCTTTGGCTAAGCGCTGAGTAACCGCACTTTCGGCAATATCTGAACCGGCAACCGAATAGCCTTCATTCAATAAAATTTCCGCGATACCGCACATCCCCGCACCGCCGATACCGATAAAATGAATTTGTTTTACTCGGCGCATTTCCGGAATGATGTTTCTAATCTGTTGATGATAATTGTCCATGATTATTTCCTTTTCTCCCGTGCGAGTCGTCGGAGGTAAAAACACCGCGAAAAACGACCGCACTTTTCGCTTAATTCGCTACGTCTTCAATCACCTCGGCAACCCGTTTCGCCGCTTTCGGTGTCGCCATTTTTTTCGCCTTTAACGCCATGGCTAATAATTTTTCACGATCCGCCAATAACGGGGTTAGTTCGCGCAACAGACGTTCTTCGGTAAATTCCGGCTGTTCAATAATGAGCGCCGCGCCTGCGTCCGCTAAATATGTCGCATTCAGAAATTGCTGACGATCTTTATGTTGAAACGGCACGAAAATCGCTGGCGTGCCGACCGCCGCCAATTCGCATACGGTCAACGCGCCTGAGCGGCAAATAACAATATCCGCCCACGCGTAGGCTTTCGCCATGTCGTCAATAAATTCAGTGGCAACGCCGTTGTGATTTGCCTGATAAACCGCTTCAATCCCCGCCAAATTGCCTTTACCGACTTGATGGCGCACATGAATATCCAATCCCTGCGCGGTAAGTTTCGCCGCGACCTGCGGTACGGTTTGGTTCAATACGCGCGCACCTTGGCTACCGCCGACCACTAAAATACGCAACGTTTTATCACGCGCGGCAAAACGCGGTTCCGGCGTTTCCGTTTGGAACAAATCGCGACGCACGGGATTACCCACCACTTCCGCATGAGGGAATGCATTCGGGAACGCTTGTAGCACGCGGGTGGCAATTTTTGACAACCAACTGTTGGTCAACCCTGCAATGGCATTTTGTTCATGTAACACCACCGGCACGCCGCAAAGTTTCGCCGCAAGACCGCCCGGACCGGACACATAGCCGCCCATACCCAGCACCGCGTTAGGCTGATATTGTTTGATGATGTTACGCGCCTGACATACCGCGCGCAAAATGGCAAAAGGCGCCAATAATAAACTCTTGATGCCTTTGCCGCGTAAACCTGAAATTTGGATAAATTCGATGGGAATGCCGTGTTTCGGAACCAATTGGGCTTCCATTCGGTCTTTGGTGCCCAGCCAGCGGATTTCCCAGCCTTGCTGTTGTAATTCTTGTGCAACGGCAATGGCAGGAAAAACATGTCCGCCCGTTCCGCCTGCCATCACTAATAATTTTTTACCCATATCTCTTCTCTAAAAAACACTGAAAAAAACGACCGCACTTTAGTCATCCCGTAATCGCGCCTGACCACCCCGCATGAGGCGATTCTCGTGGTCGATACGTAATAACATACCGATGGTGACGGACATGATGATGATACTGGAGCCGCCATAACTGATGAGCGGAAATGTCAACCCTTTGGTCGGCAACATTCCGAGCGCCATGCCAAGGTTGACGAAGCCCTGGAAGAAAATCCAGAAACTGATACCAAACGCTAAGAAACCTTTAAAACGTTGTTCTAACATTAAAGATTCGCGTCCGATTTTCATGGCACGAAAAACCAACAACCCAAGAAAAATAATAATCACGAAAATACCGAAGAAGCCGAATTCTTCGCCTACAATCGCCATGACGAAGTCTGTATGCGCTTCCGGCAAATATTCCAGTTTCAGAACGGAATTGCCTAACCCCTCGCCGAAAAAACCGCCGCGTCCGAATGCCATTAAAGAATTGGATAATTGGAAACCGGTATCGTAAGGGTCTTTGAAGGGATCCATAAAACCTATGATACGCTTCAGCCGGTAAGCGGAAGAAAGCACTAACCACACGAACATGAACACGCCCATACTGATTAAACCGATGAACTGCCAGAAGTTGGCACCGACGATAAACAATAAGCCGAAGGTAATGATAAATAAGACGACGGTACTTCCCAAATCAGGTTGTACAATCAGAAAACAACCCATGATGCCCATCACCACAAAGGGTTTAAACGCACTCAGTTTGCGACTGCGCACTTCATCATAACGGCGGGTGAAATAACTGGCGAGGAAGCAGGTCAATGCCAATTTGGCGAATTCCGCCGGCTGAAAATTAAATAACCCCATAGGAATCCAACGGCGCGCACCGTTAACTTCGCGCCCGATACCCGGAATCATCACAAGAACAAGCAAAATAATCGCAACCCAAAATAATCTGGCATGCCATTTTTGCCATTTTTCCATGGAAATTTGTAAGGTGATGTAACAGGTGAAACAGGACAAAATGATGTAAATAATATCGCGTTTGGCAAAATAAAAAGCGTCATTATACAAGCGGGTCCCCACCGGAATGGACGCGGAAGACACCGCTAATAAACCGATGAGCAACAACACCAAATACAACCACAACAACGCGCGGTCGTATAACAAATTGGTCGGCGCCACCGTGGTGGCGTTTTGACTGCTTTCTTTGAACTTATCCCAAAATCCCATGTTTCAACCCGTCTTTAACTTAAGCGTGCCAGGCGCGTAAATTCGTCGCCGCGCGCTTCAAAACAACTGAATTGATCCAAACTGGCGCAAGCCGGTGATAACAGCACCATGTCGCCTGTCTGCAACTGCGGACGAATCGCCGCAATGGCGTGTTCCATGGTGTCAAATAATTGGTTTTGGGAAGAAAGCGCGGCTAATTGTTCGCCGTCGCGACCAAAACAATAACAATAAATGTGCGGTTGATTAATTAAGCGGGCTAATTCGGAGAAATCCGCGCCTTTGCCGTCGCCGCCGAGTAATAAATGCAATTTGCCCGCTATCTGTAAACCGGTTAACGCGGCAACGGTGCTGCCCACATTAGTGGCTTTGGAATCGTTAATCCAGCGCACTCCGTCGGCGATGTGCGCCACTTGAAAGCGATGATCCAAACCGCCGAACTCACGAAGTGCGGTCCGAATTCCGGTTAAATTTATGCCAGCCGCCTGCGCCAACGCAATAGCAGCCAACGCGTTCATGTAATTATGACGACCGCTTAATTTCATTTCATCGCAGGCTAAAACCGTTTCATCGTGCGCCATTAAGTAGGTTTTGTTATTTTCGGTTTTTAATCGATAATCCGCATTGCTTTCACCAAAAGAAACCTGCTTTTGCGGTTGTTGAGAAGTTGGCAAAGTCAAAGGGTCTTCCGCATTAATCACCGCCGTTTGGCAGTTGTCGTAAATGCTTAATTTCGCCTGACGATAATCCTGCAAATCCACATAGCGGTTCATGTGATCTTCGGTCACGTTTAACACCGTCGCCGCTGTAGCTTTAAGGGAATAGGTGGTTTCCAGTTGGAAGCTGGACAGTTCCAGCACATACAAATCATGTTGTTGATTTAACAAGGAAAGCGCGGGGATGCCGATATTGCCGCCCATACCCACGCTTAAACCGGCTGCTTTCGCCATTTCCGCCACTAATGTGGTGACGGTGCTTTTACCGTTGGAACCGGTAATTGCCACAATCGGTTTATCCGCCTCGCGACAGAATAATTCGATGTCGCCCACCACCTCGACGCCCGCTTGAAGTGCGGTCTGAATTTCAGGTGTTTTTACTGTCAGCCCCGGGCTGATAACAATCAGATCGCTTTCCAACAGCCATTGCTGATTTAAACTGCCCGTATGCAAAGGAACCGCTTTATCAAGCAACTCGGCGCCCGCAGGATGTTGGCGCGTATCAATGACGCGCACATCCGCCTGTTTGGCACGCAGAAAATCCACACAGGATAAGCCTGTTTTGCCCAACCCGATCACCGTGACTTTTTTATCTTGATATTGCATTGAAATTCTCTCTCAAAAATGACCGTTTAACGCAGTTTTAACGTCACCAAACCGATTAACACGAGCATCAGGGAAATGACCCAGAAACGTACAATCACGCGCGGCTCCGGCCAGCCTTTTTTCTCGAAATGGTGATGAATCGGCGCCATCAGGAAAATACGTTGTTTATTCCGCAGTTTGTAGGAGCCCACTTGTAAAATGACGGACAGGGTTTCCATCACGAACACGCCGCCCATAATTAATAATAAAAATTCCTGACGCACTAACACGGCAATCACGCCCAGCGCGCCACCTAATGCCAATGAGCCCACATCGCCCATAAACACCTGTGCAGGATAGGTATTGAACCACAAGAAACCTAAACCCGCACCGACGATAGCGGTACAGAACACCACTAATTCCGCGCTAAATTTAATGTACGGAATGTGTAAATATTCGGCGAAATTGATGTTCCCCGTCGCCCATGCTACTAAAGCAAATGCACCTGCCACCAGCACTGTTGGCATAATTGCCAAGCCGTCCAAGCCGTCGGTAAAGTTCACCGCGTTGCTGGAGCCGACGATAACGAAATAAGACAGCACGATATAAAAGACACCGAGTTGCGGCATAAATTCTTTAAAAAACGGCACCACCAAACGGGTGGCATCGGTATCCTTGCCCATGGCGTACATCCCGAAAATCGCCACTAAAGCGACCACGGAAAGCCAAAAATATTTCCAGCGGGCAATTAGCCCGTCGGTACTTTTGCGGGTAATTTTGCGGTAATCGTCCACAAAACCGACCGCGCCATAACCGAATAACACGAATAAACTGAACCAAATGTACGGATTACGCAAATCTGCCCAAAGTAAGGTACTCACGCCGATGGCGAATAAAATCATCACACCGCCCATGGTCGGTGTGCCTTTTTTGGCAAAATGACTTTCCGGCCCGTCGTTACGCACAACCTGACCGAATTTTAACATTTGTAAGCGACGAATGACTTTCGGACCAATCCATAAAGACACTAAAAGCGCAGTCAATAAGGCTAAAATAGCACGCACGGTGATGTAAGAAATAACGTGGAAACTCGAATAATATTTGGTTAAAAACTCAGCAATCCAAACTAACATAAAAAATTACCTTTTAATAAATCGATCACTTCTTCCATTTTCATGCTGCGTGATCCTTTCACCAAAACAACGACTTTTTGTTGCGCTAATTGTTGTTGAATAATCGGTGTTAAATAAGTTACAAGTTCCGTTTTATCGGTAAAATGGCGTCCGGAATTGACCGCACTGATAACGCCACTGGAACACCCGAAAGAAAGCACCAAGTCTATCTTGGCGGCATGCGCAAACTCACCCACCTCTTGATGGCAAAGTTGCGCATTATCGCCTAATTCGCCCATATCACCAACAACAAAGACGCGAAAAGCAGGATATTTTTCTAACACGGAAATTGCTGACTTCATGGAACCCACATTAGCGTTGTATGTGTCGTCCAGCAATAAGAGATTTTCGCAAGGTTGAATCGGGAACAAACGCCCTTTCACCAAAGACGGCGTTTCCAATCCTTTTTTCACCTGTGCCGTGGTGGCGCCCACGTTCATTGCCAACGCCGTTGCCGCCAACGCATTGGAAACATTATGCTCGCCCAAATACGGGGAATTGATTTGTACGCTGCCTTGTGGCGTGTGAAGCAAGAAAGACGCGCCTTGTTCGGAGAAATGGATTTGTTCGGCGTAAAAATCCGCCTGCGGGTTATCATAAGCAAAATATTGCACGGCGTGCCGACCAATATCCGCCTGCCATTTTTGCTGATAATTATGTGCCAGATTAATAATAGCGACGCCCTGTTCCGTCAAGCCGCGAAAAATTTCGCCTTTTGCCGTCGCCACGCCGTCAAGGGAACCAAACCCTTCCAAATGTGCCGCCATGACATTATTGACCAGCGCCACATCGGGTTGCGCCAAGGCGGTGGTGTAGGCGATTTCACCGATATGATTGGCGCCAAGTTCGATTACCGCGAATTTATGCCGTTCCGTTAAACGTAACAAAGTGAGCGGCACGCCGATGTCGTTGTTAAAATTGCCTTGAGTAAATAAAACGTCGTCAGAATCCACCGCACTTTGTTGCAAAATGGAAGCAACCATCTCTTTCACCGTGGTTTTACCGGAAGATCCCGTCATCGCCACCACTTTCGGGTTGATTTTTTCACGCAGCCATTTGGCAAGCTGCCCTAAGGCAAGGCGACTGTCTTTAACGATAAGTTGGGCGATATTGCCTTCCGTCGGATGTTCAACCACCGCCGCCACACAACCCTGTTCGGCGGCTTTGGCAACATAATGGTGCGCGTCAAAATTTTCGCCTTTAAGCGCAAAAAACAACCCGTTGCTCACTGCCTGACGGCTGTCCGTACTCACGCTTTCGACGGTAACCGTACCATCGCCCATGAGCTCCGCCCCTAAAATGGAGGCAATTTGTGAAAGAGATAATGTAATCATGTTGTTTCTATTGAGATAAATAGTTACCAGCGACTTCCTGATCTGAAAAATGATGTTTGGTTTTGCCAATGATTTGATAGTCTTCATGACCTTTACCGGCAATTAAAATAACGTCATTTTCCACCGCACTTTTAATCGCGGTAGCAATGGCTTGTTCACGCTGATGAATGACTTGTACGCGTTGCGGATGGACAAAACCGGTTAAAATATCCGCCATGATTTTCGTCGGTTCTTCCGTGCGTGGATTGTCGTCGGTGGCAATGACATGATCCGCCAACTGTTCGGCAATTTTCGCCATCAGCGGACGTTTACCGCTGTCACGATCGCCACCACAACCGAAAATACACCAAAGTTGTCCATGGCAATGTAGTCGCGCCGCCTGTAAGGCTTTTTCCAATGCGTCGGGCGTATGTGCATAATCCACAATCACCGTCGGTTTTTGTGGGACGTGCAGCATTTCCATACGACCACATACGCCGGTTAATTTATGTACGCTGTTAATGAGATCAGATAGGGGGTAACCGAGCGTTAGCAAGGTTGCGGTCACCAACAGTAAATTGCTGACGTTAAACGCGCCGATAAGCGAGCTTTGTAATTCGCCGTTGCCCCAGGAGGATTCAAATTGAATTGTTGCGCCTTTGTGATTAAAACGCACAGCAACGGCTTTCAGCCAGTTGGCTTGTTGCGGGAGAAAATCCGCCTTGGCACTGACCGCCACGGCATGAGACATTTCCGCCAACCACGCCGCACCGACGGGATCATCCGCGTCAATAATCTGATGACGACTATCCAGTTCGGTAAACAGGCGTTTTTTTGCCGCGGCGTAATTTTCCATGGTGTGATGGTAATCCAAATGATCGTGGCTTAAATTGGTAAACACCGCCGCGCTGAAATGCACGGATTCTACGCGGTGCTGCACTAAACCATGGGAAGACACTTCAATCGCCGCAAAGTCTGCGCCTTTTGCGACAAAATCCGCCAGCGAGGCTTGAATTTCGACGGCAGAACCGGTGGTATTCGCGGCTTCTTTCACCTGACCGAATAAACCGTTACCGATGGTGCCCATCACGGCGCTGGTGCGCCCTAACAGTTGCGTCCATTGCGCCAGTAATTGCGCGGTAGTGGTCTTGCCGTTGGTACCTGTCACACCCACTAAGGTCAAATGCTTGGAAGGATATTGATAGAACACATCGGCAAGACGGGATAAATTTTCGCTTAGCCGATAAAAGGCAATGAGAGGAATCCCCTGTTCGTAATGCACCTGAAGATGTTGCGGCGCAGAATCGGCTTCAAAAATGACCGCACTTGCGCCGTTCTGTATGGCTTGCGGAATATATTGGCGACCGTCGGTTTGGTGCCCTTTAACGGCAATAAAAAGACAGCCGGCCTTTGCAGTACGGCTGTCTAATGTCATTTCGGTAAGATTGATCTCTCCGGCAATATCAATCCCTAAAAGTGCGGTTAATCGGTGCATTGTTTTTTCTCATCAATTTAGTTTACGCCGCTCGCTTTTTTATCACTCAAACGCACAGTGCGTTTTACCGTTTTTTCCTGCCCCAAACCGTCCGGCGCAATGTTGTTGGCGCGTAATGCGTAACCCATAATGCTGGAAAACAACGGCGCAGATACTGCACCACCGTAGTATTGACCTGCTTTTGGATCGTTAATCAAAACCACCAAGGCATAACGTGGGTCGGAAATCGGTGCGATACCTGCGGTGTATGCCACATATTTATCTACATAACGACCGTTTTCCAATTTTTTCGCCGTACCGGTTTTCACACCGACACGATAACCGTCCACCATGGCACGACCGTTTTTAATCGCCACTTTTTCCATCATGTTAACCACTTCACGGGTGATTTTTTCGGAGAACACACGATTACCCACCACCGGTGGATCCACTTTAGTAATAGATAACGGGCGATAAACCCCAAAACTGCCTAACGTCATATAGGCACGTGCAATTTGTAAAGGCGTAGCATTGATTCCATAACCATAAGCCACATTGGCACGCTCAATATCCGACCAACGGGCACGATGCGCATTCAATAAACCGGATTGTTCACCGATTAAACCTAAATCCGTGGCTTTACCTAATCCCGCATTTTGATAGGTTTCCATCAACGCATTCGGCGGCATACGCAACGCCAAACGGCTCACACCACGGTTACTGGAGTTTTCCAAAATACCCTCTAAAGTTAATTTATCGCGAGGAGCCACATCTTTGACTGCATGACCGTTTAAGACTAACGGACCGGTATTAATCACTTCATCACGACGCACTGCGCCACGTTGAAGTGCGGTCAAAACGACGAACGGTTTTACTGTGGAACCCGGTTCAAAAGTATCGGTAATCGCACGATTTCGTGTCAATTCGGATTTCAGACCGGTACGGTTATTCGGGTTATAAGACGGTGCATTCGCCATCGCCAACACCTCACCGGTCCGCACATCCACCAACACGGCGGTGCCCGATTCCGCTTTATTTTCTGCCACCGCTTTCTTAATTTCACGGTACACCATGGATTGTAATTTTTCGTCGATACTTAAAGTCACGTCTTGCGCATCATATTTCTTCACATCAGCAATATTTTCCACGATGTTGCCGAGTTTATCTTTACGATAAGTACGCAAACCGGACTTGCCGATCAACATGGAATCAAAACTTTTCTCGATACCTTCAATACCTGCACCGTCAATGTTGGTATAACCGATTAAATGTGCAGTTTCTTCCACACGGGGATAAAAACGGCGAGACTCTGGCCTCAACACAATGCCGGTAATTTTTAAATCTTTAACATAGCTTGCCAGTGTCGGGGAAATCTGACGGGATAAATACACAAAGCGGGATTTCGGATCTTTTTCCACCCGTTTAAGTAAATTGCTGTATGAAATACTCAAAGCTTCCGCCAGTTTTTGCCAACGTTCTTTATCCTTCAGCGAGTTTTCATCAAAAATGAATTTTGGATCGGCAACCACGGAATACATCGGTACGCTAACGGAAAGCAGCTGACCGTTACGATCTAAAATTGAACCGCGCACGAACTGTACTTCCTGTTTGCGCAAGGAGCGCTTATCCGCCTCGTTAACCAATGGATCGGCATTCACAATTTGAATATAAGCCGCTTGAGCGATAAGTGCGGTTAACCCCACCACAATAAAACTTAGTGCGGAGAAATAACGACCTTTCAGGAAACTTCTTTCATAGACCTGTTTCGGTTTATTCGGTTTTACCGCAGAACCGCTTTTAGAAGAAGTTTTTGTCGTTTTCTTTGGTTTTAAAGGTCTTACCGATTTATTAAATTTCATCATTTTCATCACCTTCAACTTTACTCAAGAATAACAACTTCTTGTTCGGGTGTTGCACGCTGCATGCCTAATTGTTTGGCAATCGCTTCAATTCGAGTGTTATCGCTTTGTGTCGCCTCTTCCAATTTTAAATTTAAAAATTCGTTTTCTAATGCTTGGTGCTGAAGAACCAAATCGCCTTTTTCCGTCACCAGACTCCGGGTTTGATGGGTAATCCACACTGTGCCGAGCGCAGTAATGACAATCAAAAATAACAAGATAAGAACAAACTTATTCGACGTGAATAAGTCTTCCATAATAATGTCTTGCAGCGGGTATCTATCGTTATTTTCCAACATCAGTTTATTCTCTCCGCAACGCGTAATACGGCACTTCTGGCTCTTGGGTTTTGTGCAATCTCAGCTTCACTCGGCATAATCGCTTTGCCGATCACTTTTAACCTCTGATTACGCTGAATTTGATCTTCGCGTAACGGAAGCCCTTTCGGAATGACTTCGCCTTGGCTTTGTTTGCGCATAAATTGCTTTACCATACGATCTTCCAGCGAATGGAAACTGATCACGGATAAACGCCCTTGCGGGGCTAACACGCTTAATGCAGACTGCAATACATTTTCCAATTCATCCAACTCGGCATTAATATAAATCCGAATTGCCTGAAAGCTGCGGGTCGCCGGATGTTTGTGTTTATCTTTAAACGGCACTGCCTGTGCAATGAGTTCGGCAAGTTGCAAGGTGCGTGCTAAAAATTCACCGCCATTTTGCACCGCACTTTTGTTGTAATCGACGATGGCTTTGGCGATACGCTTGGCAAAACGCTCCTCACCGAAGGTTTTTAATACCCATGCCAAATCCTGCTCGGAAACCTGCGCAAGCCATTCGGCGGCAGATATGCCTTTTGAACTGTCCATACGCATATCTAACGGACCGTCTTTCATAAAACTGAAACCGCGTTCTGCATCGTCCAATTGCGGTGAAGACACGCCAAGATCAAGCAAAATGCCATCAACCTTGCCGACTAAACCGAGTTTTTCACAAATCGGCAGAATTTCCGAGAAGGTATTGTGTTCAATATGAAAACGCGGATCTTGAATTTTTTGTGCTTCAGCTACCGCCTGCGGATCGCGATCGATGGCAATCAATTTGCCGTTAGCCAATAATTGGGAAAGGATTAAACGGGAGTGTCCACCACGTCCAAACGTACCATCAATGTAAATGCCGTTTTTTTTCAACGCCAAGCCGTCCACGGTTTCATGCAATAAAACCGTCAAATGCTCAGTTGAAGAAAACGTATTTAAATGCGTCATAATCCATTACCAATGGTACATAAAAATTACAATGTAAAATAAAGAGAAGATAGAGCGGCGTCACCGCCGCTTATCTTTTGCTAGTGCCGCTGTTCTGTGAGTTTGCCTCTTATAATGACAGCGTTTTTAATTTTTCCGATAATGCAAAAGTATCCGTTGCACCTAATGCCATGTCTTGTTCCACCTGGGCTTGCCATTCCGCATCACTCCAGATTTCAAATTTATTTAATTGCCCGACCAGCATGATGGATTTTTCTAATTTGGCGTGTTGGCGCAGTGGACCGCTAATTAAAATCCGCCCTGCACTATCCAACTCACACTCGGTGGCATAGCCCAACATCACCCGTTGCAAACTGCGTTGTACAGGATCAAAATTGGAAAGTTCGAGTAGTTTTTGTTCAATAATTTCCCATTCCTGCAATGGATAAAGCAATAAACAAGGTTGACGAATATCCACCGTACAAACCATTTGCCCTTGATTTTGTTCCAAAAGTTCGGCGCGATAGCGGGTCGGGATAGAAATTCTACCCTTCGCATCTAAATTAACCGCCGAAGCTCCACGAAACATGAATTTATTCCTTTTTTCCGTTTGGATGGTCAGAATTTGGGATTTTCTTCCAAAATTCTCCACAAAAAACCACTTTCTACCACTTTCCGCTAAGTTTATTATTTGTTTGCTCAAGTTGCAAGCTGTTTCAGGATCTTCTGCGTAAAGTTTTTTAAGCCAGGATCTTTTTAAGCTGAAATCACAGATATAAAAAACACCCTGCCAATTTTCATTAGCAGGGTGTTGCTTTCCTGTTTACCGCCAAAAGTGCGGTAGAAATTTTTATTGTTTTGCGAAGTTATCCTCTAACGCATCAGGATCCGGTTCACCCGAACGTTTAACCAATACGAAAAACAATACGACGCATACGATGGTGGTTGCGAAACCTAAATAAACAGACAACTGATAATCTAAGTTAAAACCGATCTTGTTGTAGTACAGGTAGGTCGCACAAACGGTAGTGATAAACCATGCCGGAATTGAAGCCACCCAGTGGAATTTATGGTAGCGATACAAATAAGCTGCCGCTGTCCACAACATCACCATTGCGGTCATTTGGTTTGCCCAAGTGAAATAGCGCCATAATACGCTGAAGTCAATGGTAGAGACAACATAACCTAACGCAAACAATGGAAGTGCAATCAATAAACGTTTGGAAAGTACACGTTGATCAATATGGAAGATTTCCGCCAATTGTAAACGTGCTGCACGGAAGGCGGTATCGCCGGATGTAATTGGTAATACCACTACACCTAACACAGCAAAAATCCCCCCTACAAAACCTAAGAAATGTAATGAACTATCATATACCACTTTAGACGGTGAACCTGCAGTGATCGCGTCTTGTAACGCTTGTGGATTCTCATAGAACGCAAGACCGACCGTACACCAGACTAAAGCAATAATACCTTCCGTAATCATCGCACCATAGAAAATAAAGCGACCTTCTTTTTCATTTTCTGCACAACGCGCCATTAACGGAGTTTGAGTGGCATGGAAACCGGACAGCGCACCACAGGAAATGGTTAAGAACAAGAGCGGCCAAATCGGTACATCACCTTTTACTTGGAAGTTTTGTGTAAATTTATCCCAAGTTAAACCTTGACCGTCTGCGTTCACCGTGCGGAAGAATTCAATTGGATCCGCGGCACTGAAATGTGCAGAGACTAAACCATACACCATACCCACAGACATGAAGAGTAATAACGCACCGAAGAGCGGATAAATTCGGCCGATAATTTTATCAATTGGTAATAAGGTAGCAAGGATATAGTAAGCAAAAATAGCGAGTGTCCAAACAGAAACTACTGTTGCTTTATCCATGCCCCATACTTGAATACCACCGGCTTCAACGGAATGATGTAGCGCCTCAGCATCGCCTAGTTGCAAAGCACCTTGTGATACGCCGAAAATATCCATCGTGATGGTACCCATTAATTGCGCAGGACTTGCCACAAATACCACCCCGACTAGTAAAAGAAGAATCAGCGCTAAAAGATTAATGAAAACTTTAACGGGACGACCTAAAAATTTGCCTGCCAAATAAGGCATGGTTGCACCACCGTGACGAATACTTAACATGCCGCAGAAATAATCGTGCACCGCACCGGCAAAAATACAACCGAGCACAATCCACAACATTGCCACCGGTCCGTATAACGCTCCCAGAATCGGACCAAAAATCGGACCGGTACCGGCAATATTGAGTAATTGGATTAACCAAATTTTGGTTTTAGACATTGGCATGTAATCCACGCCATCAGTGAGTTCGTAAGCGACGTTTAGGATTAATGGCAAAAATCTTTTCGACGACTTTGCCATAAATAAAATACCCTAAAATCAACATTAAAACACAGAAGAAAAACCACAACATATAAGCATCCTACGGAGAAGAGAACAGTGAATTTAATGAATCAGAGAAATCATCGGTTCGGGTTAATTTAAACTCGAAACCGAGCAAGCGGCGCTATTTTAGGGCGCGGTTACTATTAAGTAAATAAACTATGATCCTTCGCTTCAAAATATCTTCACAAAATGTGATGTTAATCACATTTTCATGCTGAACGAAAAAGTGCAGTATAAATTTCTCATGTTTTAAACAAAAATCGCCGGGTTATACTTTTTACCAAAACGGATTCTGCCACAGAAATCATGTTATACCCCTACCCTGAAAACATGAAATTCCACTTAATTTTAGGACAATCTTAATTGGTGCTGATTGTAGTCTGCCGGATAACTAATAGTAAATAAAAAAGGGCGACATTCCGCCCGCTTTTCGATACCGACTTCACTACCCATTTAGCATAAATTCTCGGGCATTTATCATTATTCTAAATCTTCGCACGCCCTTTATTCAGGTTCTCTTGTAAGGTTTAACCTACTTTAAAAACGCTTGGGAAAATCACCGCACTTTTTAGACGCTTTTCATAGCCAAGCGGTCAAAGGCAAGCACTTTGTTTTCCAGTCTGCGCAACAAGAGTGTTGCAATACCGGTGATAATCAGATAAATGCCGCCGGCAATGCCATAAATCGTGAGCGCATCGTATTCCGTGCCATAAAGCTGGCGGGCGTAACCCATAATATCCATGATGGTAATGGTGGACACCAACGCCGTGCCTTTAAACACCAGAATAATTTCGTTAGAATAAGAAGGCAACGCGCGTTTTAACGCATACGGAATCAGGATTTTCAACGTTTGTAAACGGCTTAATCCGAGCGCCGCACAACTTTCCCATTGCCCTTTCGGAATGGCTTTTACGGCGCCGTGGAATAATTGGGTGGAATATGCCGCACTATTTAACGCCAATGCCAACGCCGCGCAAAACCACGCATTAGATAGCACCGACCACAACGGGCTGTTGACGATCCACTGAAATTGCCCCGGTCCCGCATAGATCAAAAAGAATTGCACCAATAACGGCGTGCCGGTAAATAAAGTAAGGTATAAATTGACCGCACTTTTAACCGCTTTATTGCCCATAGAAAGCAAAACGGTCAGCAACAGCGCCAGGAAAAACGCAATCGCCAATGAAACGACGGTTAATAACAAACTGGTGGGAATGCCCTGTGCAATAACGCTTAAATATTCCTGAAACATGATTACACGCCCCTTTCAAAGCGGGTAAAACGCAGTTCTAATTTACGGATGCCCACTTGGCTTACCAAAGTTACCAATAGATAAATCAACGCGGCAATGCCATACCAAGTAAAAGGTTGATGGGTATTGGTGTTAATCAGCTGTGCCTGACGCATTAAATCATCCACCCCAATTAAAGAAATCAGCGCCGTGTCTTTCAGCAACACCAGCCATTGATTACTCAAGCCCGGCAGCGCGTGACGCCATACTTGCGGCATCACGATATGAATGAAAGTGTATCCCTTGCTCAAGCCCAGTGCCGCGCCGGATTCCCATTGCCCTTTGGCGATTGCTTGAATGGCGCCGCGCAAGGTTTGTGAGGCATACGCCGCGAAAATGAGGGAAAGCGCAAACACACCGCAACCAAATGCACCGAATTCGATGTAATCGCCGGTGATCATCTCCACCACTTCGCTAGAACCGAAATACACCAACAACACTACCAGAATTTCCGGCAAGCCGCGCAATAAGGCGACAAACACCGCCATCGGTTTGCCCACAAAGCGGTTTGCTTCCAGCACGGCGAACAGCATACCCAAAATCAGCCCAAGCACTAACGAACAAACCGCAAGCCCCAAGGTCATCAGGGCTGCGGTAAACATTAAAGAAAAATAATCGGAAAACATAAGATTATTTGGTCATCCATTTATCATAGATTTTTTGATACTCGCCGTTGGCTTTAATTGCCGCCAAGCCTTTATTGAGACTTTCTGCCAATTCTTTGTTGGCTTTGTTCATGGCGATGCCCAAACCGTTACCGAAATATTTTTTGTTGGTTACTTTATCACCGACAAATTGAATTTCCGGTTCTTTGGAAATCATGTCCGCAAGCACGGCGGTATCACCGAAGATAATATCAATACGTCCGTTTTTTAAGTCCAAAATCGCATCTTGCAGGCTGGCGTAAGATTTCGACGCATATTGCTTGGTTTCGGCAACGGTATATTGTTGGAAAGTCGTGCCGTTTTGCACGCCGACATTCTTCGCGCTGTCCAATGTGGCTTTGCCTTTCAGCGCTACATAGCTTGCGGTGCTGTCATAATAAGGATCGGAGAATAGCACTTGTTTGGCGCGCGCTTCGGTAATATCCATGGCGGAAATTGCCGCATCAAAACGTTTTGATCTTAAATTGGTAATTAACGAATCAAATGCCTCGCCTTTAAAATGACAGGTGGCTTGAATTTCTTTACAAATGGCGTTCGCAATATCTACGTCAAAACCGATAATCTCGCCTTTCTCGTTAGTAGATTCAAACGGCGGGTAGCTCGGCTCCATGGCGAAGGTTAAATCCTGGGCGTTAGCGGCGAGCGCAGAACCGAATAAAAGGGCGCTTAACAGTAATTTTTTCATGATATTTCTCCTACTCAATATTAAATGTTGTGTGATAGATATTGTTTAAATTGTTCCGTATGCGGCTGTTCAAAGCAGCTTTTATCACCGATTTCAATGATATGTCCCTGTTCCATATACACCACTTTGGTCGCCACTTTTTTCGCCACATTCACTTCGTGGGTAACGATGACCTGCGTGATTCCCGTTTGTTGCAATTCTTCAATAATGGAAACGATCTGTGCGGTAATTTCCGGATCCAGCGCCGCCGTCGGCTCATCGAACAACAACACTTGCGGTTTCATCATTAACGCGCGGGCAATCGCCACACGCTGTTGCTGACCGCCGGACAAATGCAACGGGAAACGATCGGCAAATTCATCCAAACGCAAACGTTGTAATAATTCCAAGGCTTGCTGCTTGGCTTCCGTTTCGCTGACAGCCAGAATTTTCATCGGTGCTTCAATTAAATTTTGCATCACCGTCATGTGCGGCCACAAATTGTATTGCTGAAACACCATGCCCACATCACGACGCAATTGGCGAAGCTGTTTCGGGTCGTTACCGGAAGATAAATCAAACTGATTATTGGCAATGCTCAATTTACCGGATTGCGGCACTTCCAACAGGTTCAGGGTACGAATTAAGGTACTTTTTCCCGCTCCGCTCGGCCCCAGCAACACCAGCACATCGCCATCATCGGCAGTTAAGTTAATATCAAACAAGGCTTGGTTCGCGCCATAAAAAAAATTCAAATTCTCAACCCTAATTGTCATTGTTTGTTACTTCTCTACATTTAGTCATCGTTAAAATTGAAAATATATTAGTATTTAATGAATAATTATGCAAATAAAACTTATAAAAAATCCCAACTCATTTTGGGATTTTAAAAACGTTTCTTAAAACGACCGCACTTTTATTCCGCTTTCGCCATTTCGAATTCAATTAACATCATCAAAATATGAATGACTTTAATATGGATTTCCTGAATACGATCCGCATAACGGAAATGCGGTACGCGAATTTCCACATCGGCAAGCCCCGCCATTTTGCCGCCGTCTTTGCCGGTCATGGCAATCACTTTCATGCCTTTGGCTTTTGCCGCTTCAATGGCATTCAGCACGTTTTTGGAATTGCCGGACGTGGATAAACCGAACAACACGTCGCCTTTTTGCCCCACGGCTTCCACATAACGGGAAAATACATAATCGTAACCGAAATCGTTACTTACGCAGCTCAAATGGCTGACATCGGAAATAGCGATTGCCGGATAACCGGGACGATTTTCACGGTAGCGACCGGTTAATTCTTCCGCAAAGTGCATGGCATCACAGTGCGAACCGCCATTACCGCAAGACAACACTTTACCGCCTTGTTTAAAGCTGTCGGAAATCAACAATGCCGCCTGTTGAATCAATTTAATGTTGTTGTCATCAGATAAAAATTTGTTTAATACCTCCGCCGCTTCGGTAAGCTCGGCTTTGATTTGATCGAAATACATCGGGTTCTCCTTTTGAGTTTTTCTTTAACGTGAAAAGTCGATAGATTGTATGCAAAAACAGCGTATCGCTCAATACCCAAGAAATTCATTATCCACGGAAATTATCGGGGTTAGTCAACTCCCGCACCAAATCCGCCACAAATTCTAACCGCACTTTATTGTCCGTTAAGTCTTTGCTAAAGCGGAATTTGTGCGGGCCGTCAAAGCGATAGACGGCGGGACTGCGTTGAATAAGCTGCAAAAAGATCATCGGGTCTACATCGGCGTTCGGGGCGAACTCAATGAAACCGCCCTGTGCGTTGGCATCCAACCGAATAACGTTGAGCGGTTTTAAATCCAGACGCAATTGGGCGATTTGCAATAAGTTGCGGGTGGCTTGCGGAAGCACGCCGAAGCGGTCGATAAGCTCCACTTTTAATTCGTCCAACGTGTCCGTATTTTCCGCGCCGGCAATGCGTTTGTAGAAAGACAGGCGCATATTCACATCGCCCAAATAATCCTCCGGCAACAGGGACGGCACGCGTAAATCAATTTCCGTTTGTTGCTGGGTCAGCTCGTCCAACGACGGCTCACGCCCTTCTTTTAAGGCTTTCACGGCGCGTTCCAGCAATTCCATATAAAGGGAAAAACCGATGCTTTCAATTTGCCCGCTTTGCTCGTTGCCCAGTAATTCACCGGCACCGCGGATTTCCAAATCATGGGTTGCCAAAATGAAGCCCGCCCCGAGATTATCCAGGCTTTCCAAGGCTTCCAGGCGTTTTTGCGCGTCTTTGGTCATCAGTTTCGGCGGCGGGGTGAGCAAATAGGCATAGGCTTGATGGTGGGAACGCCCTACCCGTCCGCGGAGCTGGTGTAACTGTGCCAAACCAAAATTATCGGCGCGTTCAATAATAATGGTATTGGCAGTCGGCACGTCAATCCCGGTTTCAATAATGGTAGAACACACCAACACGTTATAACGCTGATGATAAAAATCCGACATCACGCGCTCCAGCTCCCGCTCGCGCATTTGCCCGTGCCCTACTGTAACGCGTGCTTCCGGCACAAGTGCGGTCAGTTTTTCCGCCGTATTTTCAATGCTCGCCACATCGTTATGTAAATAATACACCTGCCCGCCACGCAAAATTTCACGCAAAATCGCCTCGCGAATCACCAAATCGTCCGTTTGGCGCACGAACGTCTTAATGGCTAAACGGCGTGCCGGCGGCGTGGAAATAATGGAAAGATCGCGAATGCCGTTCATCGCCATGTTTAAGGTGCGCGGAATCGGCGTCGCGGTCAGTGTTAGAATATCAACGTTGGCGCGAAGTTGTTTCATCTTTTCTTTCTGCCGCACGCCGAAACGGTGTTCTTCGTCAATAATCAATAAGCCAAGATCGTGAAATTGCACATCACCCTGAATGATTTTATGGGTGCCGATCAGAATATCCACTTTGCCATCGGCTAAATCCTGAATCACCTGTTTTTGTTCTTTGGCGGTTTTAAAACGGGACAGCATTTCCACGTTCACCGGCAGGTTGGCGAAACGGTCTTTAAAATTATCAAACTGTTGTTGCGCCAACAATGTCGTCGGCACCAAGACGGCGACCTGTTTGTGATTCATCACCGCCAAAAACGCCGCGCGCATTGCCACTTCCGTTTTGCCGAATCCCACATCGCCGCACACCAGGCGGTCCATAGCTTTCGGTTGGGTCATGTCGGAAATCACCGCATTAATCGCCATCAGCTGATCGTGGGTTTCCTCAAAAGGGAACGTCGCGGTGAATTGTTGAAATTCTTCACGATCATATTGAAAAGCAAAGCCTTTTTGCGCTTCCCGTTGAGCATATACGCCCAGCAATTCTGCCGCCACATCGCGGATTTTTTCGGCGGCTTTGCTACGTGCTTTGCCCCAGGCTTCAGAGCCTAATTTGTGCAACGGCGCCATTTCATCGGAACCGCCCACATAGCGGCTGATCAAATGCAAGGACGCCACCGGCACATACAATTTGGAGTCGTTAGCATAATTAAGCAATAAATATTCCGCTTTCACACCGCCGTTTTCCAGCGTCACCAAACCGCCGTAGCGCCCTACGCCATGATCCAAATGTACCACGGGCTGACCGATTTGCAGTTCCGCCAGGTTACGAATCAAGGTGTCGGGATTCACCGTGCGGGATTTGTCCCGTTGCCGTTGCTGTACGCGTTCGCCCAGCAATTCCGTTTCACAAATAATGGCGAGCGGCGTACCTTGTTCAATGATAAAGCCATGCTCCAACGGGCTGACCATTAACGCAAATTTTTGTTCTTCCGCCTGGACTAAAGTAGGAATTTGTTTAGGTTTGAGTTTTAACGGCGCAAGCAGGCTCAGCAAGGTTTCGCGGCGCCCTTCCGTTTCCACGATAAATAACATATTGCCTTTAAATTGCTCAATAAATTGGCGCAGTTGCTGCAAGGGTTCTTTTTGCTGGGATTGAATGGTCAACGGTGGCAGCGACGCAATCGCTAAATTTTTCTGCCGTGCAGACGACCGCACTTTTTCCGCTTTCAGCGCGATAGCCGGATATTGCTTCAAATGACGATTGACTTCATCAATGCGCAGCCAAAGTTTATCGGGTGATAACAGCGGGCGCATAGGATCCACGCGGCGGCTTTCAAACCGTTGTTGCGCATCGGTGTAAAAACGTTCGCCTTGAATTTGATTTTGCTCGCCGGTAATAAACAGCGTATTTGCCGGGAAATAATCGAATAAGGTTGCCATTTGTTCAAAAAACAGCGGCTGCCAATACTCAATGCCCGCCACCAACGTGCCTTTGCTGACCTGTTGATAAATATGTTCCGGATCCCGCCGAATTACCCCGAATTCCGCCCGAAATTGGCTGCGGAAAAATTCAATGCCCGCGCTATCCGTCGGAAATTCATGTGCCGGCAATAAATTGATTTGGTCGATTTCCTGCAACGTGCGCTGGGTGTCCACATCAAAAGTACGAATGGAATCAATTTCATCATCAAAAAAATCTAGGCGAAAAGGCACTGCACTTCCCATCGGGAACAAATCCAACAACGCACCGCGTACCGCATATTCACCATGTTCCAACACCTGTTCCACCGCACGATAACCCGCTTTTTCCAATTGCAGGCGAAGGGACTCGATCACAAAACGATCGCCTTTGTTAATCAGCGATACGTTATGCTGCAAATAAGACGGCGGACAAACCCGTTGCATTAAGGTGGCGACAGGCAAAATGAAAATGCCTTGTTTACGCTGTTGCAAATGAAACAACGCACTCAGGCGCGCGGAAATAATATCCTGATGAGGCGAAAAACTATCATAGGGCAGGGTTTCCCAATCGGGGAAAAAAGTTACATTTTGCGATAATGCGGCGGGCGCCGGTTGCTTCAATTCTTTCTCCAAACGCACCGCACTTCGGGTGTCATTGGTCACGACGACGGTTAAACCGTCAAATTGCGCGGCAATTTCGCTAATGGCGAGGCTATCCGCACCGGGCAGCACATTGGCTAAAATTTTATGATCATTCGCTTGGGTAGGAATATCGAGATGAAAAAATTGAGTTTGCATAAAACAACAAAAGTGTAAGAAAAAAATTGCCGTTAGTTTAGCGCAAACAGGGGGGATTTCCAATAAAGATCTGTATAAAAAGACAGTAATTCTACCTAGGGCAAGGAATTGCCCCGAGTATCCCCGCTTAGGGCGTTTCTTTCTTCTCCGCCGTTTTTTCTTTCGGTTTGGGATCTTCATCAAACTTCACCACCGGCACGCAGCCCCGGCAAGTGCCTTGATCCACACCAGCTTCTTTGCAGAAATCGGAATAGGCATCCCAAGCGCGTTTTAACCAACCTTTTTTAGCTTCTTCTGTCATATTTGCCTCCTTAGTCGATGCCGTTTTATTTTGGATTGTTATCATAAGAAAGCGAAATTTTTTTGCAACCCTTTCTTCACTTCCAACCGACAATTTGCCAGCCACGTTTTTTTATGTTGAATGTCGTCAGGACGTTTGCAATAGGCTGCCAATAAAGGAAAATCCTGTTCCCCGCTTACTTTCATCAAGCGCCGAATAGCGGGCAAGGCAAACGCCAACGGCAGGAAGAAATCGGCAAAATCCGCCAAACCTTGCCGGTCGGCTTCATTGAGCGACCAATCCGTTTCGCTTCCGGCAAATTGTGTCGCCAGCGGGTGCAATGAAAGGGGCAAATTGCGTTTAAATTGTTGTTCCGCCCGTTGCACCAACGCCCGCCCGTTCTCCGTTAGCGGACACAATGCCACCACGGAATAACAGCCGCTGCCCGCATCTTTGCTTTCGCTGAAATGCACCAAAATAAAACCGCACTTTTGCCAAAACGCGAGCAATTCGGGGGTGTAACCAAAACTGACGGAAAGAAAATCTACCGCACGTTGTTGTTTAACCTGTTCAATTAAACGCCACCCTAGTCCCCGCTGTTGCCAGTTAGGCTGTACGGCGATACGGGAAATGCGTAATGAGCGCAATTTGCACGCCTGTTCCAATCCCGCCTGAAAACACAACATTTGCACCACCAAATTGCCGCGCGGGCGACGTTGTCCGCGTCGAATTTGACGAATTAATGCGTCATCCTTAAATCCGCCCTCAGGCACCGCCCACACACAGCCCAGCAGAGCTTCCTCCGTCTGTGCAAGATAAAATTGTTGTCGCGGCGCATCCAATAATCGACGTAAATCTAACGGCGAGGTGCGGTAATGCGCCAAGGTCAGCAAGCCATAAACCGATTCGATTTGATGAAGCGGAATCTGTTCTTCGTAAGAAATCTGCATCTGTTCGGCAAGGTTGGCGTCGTAACGCGGTTGCGGCAGATGATCTTCGCAATCGCACAACAGCAATTCGTCAATAAAGCGCTCCAGTTTATCATCCGCCTGCCAACGTAGCGGGCTGAACAATTCAAAATGCCGAAAAGTGCGGTCGGTTTTCGCCATGAATTTTAACAGGAAGCCCCTGCTCGTGCCTTCGTAGCTGTGAATGGTCGTGGTCAGCACAATGCGTTTAAAGGCGGCAGTTAAAGCAAACAGCGTATCCAACGGGATCATCGCCGCTTCATCCACAAACAACCATAAATCCGCAAATTGCTGCGGATTTTCACCAATCTTTCGGCGCAGTTCATCGGGCGGCATAAACGGGATTTCCGCATCGGCAAATTCATTGAAAATATTGACCGCACTTTTGTTCGGTGCCATCAGTAGAACAAGCTGATTTGCCGCTAATTGCTGCTTGGCGAATAAGCCCGCCAAAGCGGATTTGCCCCGCCCACGCTTTGCCGTAACGATTAACATCTCTGCACCGGATGTCGCCATTTGCCGCAATAAATGGGCTTGTTCCAAGGTCGGTTTGTGTGGTTCTGAAAGCGACGTTTCAATCTTAGGAAAGACGAGCGCGGGCGGCAGATATTGATAAATGGGAAAGCCGTATTTTTGGATTTTTTCTTGCAGAAAAGCAGTAAAGTGCGGTGTGTTTATCGGGTGTTTTTCACCGCTCCAACGCAAACTGTCGCCGTCGGGTTGCACCGCCAAATCCTGCCACTCATTGAATAACAGCAACAATGTGCCGCCTCCCGACAGCGCACCAGCGGCAATGGCGAAAGCATCTAAATGAATGCCCTGACGCCCATCATAAATAAGCGCGGGGAATTCGCTGCCGAGCAGATTTTTACTTTTGCTAAAAGGGAAGTGAGGCTGAGCAGAAAAGCGCGGTGAAACGCCGCCAATCCATACCGCACTTTTCAGGGCAGGAAAATGTTCCCATTGGTGCGCTAACGTGGCATCGTCACCAATGAGAAGAATTAACTGCCGCGCCATAGTTTACCAACCCCGTGAATACGGATCCGTCCAATCTACATTAATATTTTTATTGCTTTTATAGAGCGGTTCGCTTTCGCCACGAATTTGGCGTTCAATAGATTCTCGTTGCGTGTGAAAACGGCGAAACGCATCGTCTATCGTTTGTCGTTGCTTCTGCATTTGGCTTTCAACGGAACGACTGTCACCCGCCAAGCCTTGCCGGCGTTTACGTTCGTTGAGGCGATCGCGAAAATGCCGTTTCAAATCGCGGCATTCAAATTCACGAATGTTATTCACACCGTGATTGAGTTGTTGATACTTAAATTGAAAATAATCGTAAGAAGACTGATCGTCAAAAATCGTGCGCGCCGAAGGTTTGCCCACAATCTTCGCCAACTCGTCATTGATCATATCTTTTAATAAGCGTTTTTCAAGGGCGGTAACACGTTCGTCCGATTGCTTGCCCAATTCCGGCAGCAAACAATATTCCAAGTTATTTTTGGCTAAAATGAATTTTTCCATGTCTTCCGTGGAAATTTTGTATCTCGGATCCTGATATTTCGGTTCATACGTGCGGCGGGTGCTGAAAACGGCATTTTCTTCATCGTCATTATGCTGCACGGAAGGGACCGGATAACCGGGTTCAAATTGCGGATAAGGATAATAACCGGCACAGGCGGTTAAAATAGAAATCGGTAAAATAAGTAAGTATTTTTTTAACATGATATTCCTTCAGGTTGAAAATAGATTAATCATTGTCCCGCTGCAGCAACCCTAAAAGTCTGAATTACGTGTAACCATATATGGCTTTTAATGGCGACTGAAGCAAGAATGCCCGTTTGACCCTGTTTTTCCGAAATAGTTTTACGCTTTCCGACTTTTTTCTTACTTCTCGCTCAGGTACGGATCGACAAAGCCAAGCCCTATCATAATTTGCGTTTCCAAGCTTTCCATCTCCTCCGCTTCGTCATCTTCAATATGATCATAACCGAGTAAATGCAAACTGCCGTGCACCACCATGTGTGCCCAATGCGCCATGAGCGGTTTCTCTTGCTCTTGAGCTTCGCGCTCCACCACTTGACGACAAATCACCAAATCGCCCAATAACGGCAGCGCCACTTCATCAGGGCATTCAAAAGGGAAAGACAGCACATTGGTGGGGCGATCTTTGCCACGATAATTGAGATTTAATGCGTGGCTTTCCATCTCGTCCACAATGCGCACGGTCATTTCCACTTCATCACTTTGCGGTTGCACTGCTGCCGTTGCCCATTGCTCAATTTGTGCCGCCGTCGGCAAGCCACGTTCATCTGCGCTGGCGATTTGTAAGTCAATAATCATCTTACCCATGTTGCTCCCCCCAAATCCATTGCCATTTCCGACCGCACTTTGCACGACTTTACAGCAATATATAGAAAGTGGATAAAAAAGTGGCAGGCAATATAGCATAATTTGCATCGAAAGAGACTAAATGCAATAAAATTGATCTTCCATAAATATCCTTTTTTAGAAAAACAACAAAATTTGATTTAGTTAAGTTAAAAAAGCGTAAAAAATACGACTTTCCTACAAAGAAAAAAGAAATAAATCGCGACATCTCTAAATCCACACATATTTAAGTGTTTTTTGTAATTAAAGTTAAAAGTTGTAAATTTACTGTAAAATCAATAGAAGAAGTAGAAATCATTCATTTACAATAATCATTAACATAATGTTAATTAAAAAGTTTTCTCAATCAAAATGCATACATATATATAGCGAATTTATTATTCTAAAAAACTTGCATTTTAATTTTTCAGGACTATAATTGTTAAAATTACAAATAACTGTCAAACGATACAAATAATTGTCGCCTTATAACCCAAATCATTTATAATCTACTTAC
>NZ_NRDF01000010.1 GCF_003130205.1 Aggregatibacter actinomycetemcomitans | reverse complement strand
TACCGAACTCAGAAGTGAAATGCCGTAATGCCGATGGTAGTGTGGGGTATCCCCATGTGAGAGTAGGTCACCGCCAAGCCTGATAGGGAGCCCTGATGTGAGAGCATCGGGGCTTTTTGTTTTTGGGTAGGGTAAACGGGATTGGAATTTGGGGTTATGAAGTGGATTTTGATTTAAAAAAACACCGAAATTTTTTACCGCACTTTATTGGCTAGATCTTCATCTTTCCAGGATGAATCATCCAGAATTTTACCAAAATGGCTCTCAACGAGGCGTTTGGTTACATCGGTTTTAGGAGCGGTAAATAAGGAATGCGTATCGCCATATTCAATCATTTTCCCGTCTTCCATCACGAGAATCGTATCGGCAATGTGTTTGATGATACCGAGATTTTGTCCGACATAAATATAGGCAAGTTTAAGTTTTTCCTGCAATTCCAACATGAGATTGGTCAGCTGTGTTTTTACCGTGGCATCTAATGAACCAAGCGCATCATCAATAATAACGACTTCCGGATTTAAAATCAGTGCGCGGGCTAGGGCGATACGTTGCTTTTGACTGACGGAAAGCGTATTGATTTTTATATTGGTATGATCCGGGTGCATTCCTACGAGTTTTAAAATATCAAAAATTTTCTGATTGCGTTGTTGCTCATCAAATTTTGTCGTGAGAAGTAGGGGGGCATCCAGCACTTGACCAACATTTAGACGCGGATTAAAAGCCGTATTCGGATCTTGGAATACCATGCGAATATGCTTGGCGCGATAATGATAATCGCCGAATACGAGGGGATTGTCTTTAAACAAAATGTTTCCTGATGTGGGTTTTGTGATACCCACAATCATTTTTGCTAAGGTTGATTTTCCTGAACCGTTTCTTCCGATAATTGCCAGGGTGTTACCGGCTTCAAGGCTAAAGCTGATTTGTTCCACGGCGTGAAAATAGCCGGAGCTAAAGAGGCTGAGGCTACCCTTAAAGGATTTTGTTAAATCTTCCACTTGTAATAACGGCATTTCTTATTCCTGTTTATCGGTGTTTAGGGTGAGCGGTTGAATCTGCTCTTTTTCTTTGATTTTCTTTTCCCGCAAATTAATCGGGAAATGGCAGAAAAATTCATGTTGTTTAATACGAAGTGCGGTCGGTTTTACGATACATTTTTTTTGTGCGAAAGGGCAACGCGGACCAAGGCGACAACCGATCGGCATTTGCTCCAATAAGGGTACTGACCCCTTTAACGTACCCAGATAACCTTTAAACGGTAAGGGCTGTGTAAAATCCGGGATGGAATGTAACAAGGCTTGCGTGTAAGGATGATGAGGATTTTCCAAAATATTTTCTTTCGGTCCCGATTCCGCGTTTTGTCCGGAATAAAGCACAATAAAAGAATCACACCATTCACTAATACTATTAATGTCATTGCTGGCAAGCAAAATAGAAGTGCCTTGGTTTTGATTCATACTGGATAAAAGACGGAATATTTGTACCCTTGTAATGGATTCCACGGAATTTGCCGGTTCGTCGGCAATAAGTAAACGCGGTTGGTTTGCCACAGCGATGGCAACCATCACTTTTTGCCCTTCCCCTTCGGTCAATTCGTGCGGGTAGCTTGCCATGATCTCTTTGTGTTCTTTGATCCCTACACGATGCAATAATTCGATGGCGCGACGTTTTTTCCAATTGAATAAGCGTTGCCACCAGTGTCCTTTAAACGTCCAGTTCGGGATGCTTTCAATCAGTTGTTTGCCAATTTTTTGGCTGGGATCAAGACAGGTGAGCGGATCCTGAAACACCATAGAAATTTCTTTGCCAACTATTTTGCGCCGTTGGGTCGGTGTGAGTTTGAGTAATTCAATGTCGTTAAAGCGAAAGCGGTCGGCAGTGACAATCCAGGAATCTTTGAAAGCATTACAAATGACTTTGGCAATTAAACTTTTACCGGAGCCGGATTCGCCGACCAAACCGCAAATTTCCCCTTCGTTTAAGGTTAAACTGACGTTATCAACGATCCGAATAAGCCCTGCCGGCGTTTTAATATCAATGCGTAAGTTACGAATATCCAATAAAGCCATTTCTTACCTACTCATAATATTTATCAATGGCTTTGCAGAGCCCGTTGGTGAAAATTAAGCTAATTAATACGCTCAGAATGATTGCCAGCCCAGGTAAAATCACGGTCCAAGGGGCGAGATAAATCAGCTCTAAAGAATCTTGGATCATAGCGCCCCATTCCGGTGCGGGACGTTGTGCACCGAGGGCGATAAAACTCAAGGCGCTTATGTCTAAAATGGCGATATTGAAAGCACGGGAAATTTCCTGAATATAGCGGATGGCAATATTCGGCAAGATGGTATCTTTTAATAAAAGCTGTTTTGAAATGCCATCCAGACGCAACATAAGCACATATTCTTTCTTTAATTCCTGCTGAATGCTGAGATAGATTTCATGTACGAAATACGGCAATAACGCCAAGCCGACTGATAACATTGCGTTGATCAAATTTGGTTCCATGAGTGTCGCAATAATAATTGCCACTAAAAGCACAGGGATGGTCAGAAACGCATCAAGAAAATGCCCTAAAACACGGGATTTAATCCCTTGTGACATCCCCGCCAAAATGCCCAGCCCGCCACCGACAAGGGCGGTAATGATGGCGACAATAACCGCGGCGCCGACGGTATAACTGGTGCCGATAAGTATACGACTGAATACGTCTCGCCCAATATCATCGGTGCCAAAGAAGTAGGCGATTTGCCCGTCACTTGCCCAAGAGGGCGGTGTCAGTTCTTTGCCGACAAACTGCATTTCACTTGGATAAGGCGCAAGTAACGGCCCGAAAAGTGCGGTCAAAATTAGCAGTAAAAATGCGTAGAAGCCGAACAACGCAATGCGGTCTTTACGAAACAGCTGCCAAATATGTTTTAAGGTTGCGGTTTCGCGAAAGTCTTCCGGTTCTCTATCTTGCATACCAGCCCTTCTTATTTAACGGATCCAAAATAAAGATTAAGCTTTCGGAGAATAATTTGATGAAGATAATACATAATCCGATAGTAATAATGCCCGCTGAAATACTGTTGTAATCCTGCTGGGTGACCGAGTCGATAAGCCAGCGTCCGATTCCCGGCCAACCGAGGGTGCTTTCTACCAGCATACATTGTGTGATGACCAATGTGAATAAACGGGTCATTTGCGGAATAAGCATAGGCAGAGTATTGCGTAAAATATATTTGCGTAGCACCTTGAATTTTGACCAACCGCGGGTGGCAGCCACTTTAACGTAATTTTGCTGAAAAATAGTTTCCGCCTGTTGTTGTACAAAACGGACAATTTCCATTGTTGGCAGAATGGTTAACACTAAGCTGGGCAATGCCAAATGTTGTAGCACATTTTGAATGATTTTGAGCCGATAAGGCGCTTCGACAAACCATACGTCGATAATAGGGAAACCGGTTATCGGTGTGATTTCATAGAGTAAATTGTATTGTCCGATTGCGGCAATTTCCCAGCCGTTTATCGCGGAGGCGTATAATAAAATCGGCGCAATCCAGAAGACCGGCATGGCTAACCCCATGGACGATAAAGTGCGGGTAGTTTTTCCGATGAAATGCGATTGGTAAATAGCGCCTAATAAACCAAGGGGAATGCCGAACAGCACCGCCAACAAAATGGCGCAAAAGCACAATTCAAGGGTGGGTGGCAAAACGGTAAAAATCGTGGATTTTAACAGCTGCCCGCCATTGTAACTGATACCCAAATCGCCACGGGTAAGGTTGCCCAGATAATTAAAATAACCGTTATAAAAATGCGGTGTCGCCAGTTCGGCATTTAACGGATCCTGCATTAAAATAACGTAACTTATCAATGTGAGGATAATTGACGTTAAGACGAGAAAAACACATTGCCGAATCAGTGAATTAAACATTATTTGTGTCCTTTTCGCAGGGAGAGGGTTGAAAAGTTCAGGCTACCGAAAGGGCTCATGTCGATATTTTGAACACGCGAACTGGCAACTAAAACCCGCTTAACATTCGCGATCGGAATGATTGGTAACTCCGATAAAATTAATGTCTGTGCCTGATTATAAGCAGCGGAGCGTACGCGCTGATTGGAAGTATCCAGCGCCTCATCCATAATTTGATCAAATTTTTCGCTACACCAGTTGGATAAGTTGGTAATTTCATTTGAGGTACTACAACTTAAAATTGGGCGCATAAAACTATCCGGATCCAAATTTCCCCCCAGCCAGCCGGTTAAAATCATGTCGTAATCTTCGGCTTTTTTATGTAACTGCTCGATTAAAAAGGTGCGGGTGACGGAACGAATATTCACCTCAACGCCGGCATTGGTTAAATCCGCTTTAATGAGTTCCGCTGTTTTTAATGGCGCAGGGTTATATACCTGTTCTTCATTAAGAACCCACATACTCAGGGTTAACTTCTTATCCTGTAAGATTTTCTTCGCCTGTTGCGGGTTGTAATCATAGTCAAAATCAGGGGTGTTCACTGCAGAAGCCCAAGAAATGTTCGGGATGATATTATTCGCCACGGTTGCCGTATTGTGGTAGATGGTTTTGATAATCCGTTGTCGATTAATCGCTTGCGAAATGGCGTGGCGTAATTGCTCGTCTTGAATAGCGGTTTTCTGAAAATTAAATGCCAGATACGCCAAATTCATGCCTTCGACACTTTTAATGTAATAACGTTCGTCATTTTCCCGTAATAAACCCAATTGGCTGACTTCGGGATAGGACGCAATCTGACATTCGCCGTTGAAAAATTTAATCAACCGCCCCGTACGATCCGTTGATAGGTCAATAATGATATCGTTAATTTTGGCGTCTTTTTTCCAATAATCTTTATTTTTTTCTAAACGCACATACTGATTACGAAAGTAATTTTTCACTTTATACGGACCGGTTCCCACGGGCAACGTGTCCAATTGTACCAAATTGTCATCCGCATTGAGCTGTACGGCATATTCCTGCGAGAAAATAATGGCGTATTGGCTTGCCAAATGGGACAAAATGGAGGAATCCGGTTTAAATAAGGTAATTTCCACCGTGTGCGGATTAATGGCTTTTACCGATTCGATTTTTTGATTCAGTTTAATGCTTTCAAAATAAGGAAAGCGCACCTTTTTTGCCTGTTCGTGAAAGATACGATACTGCGGGTTTTTATAGCTAACCGAGGTTTGTTCTAAAGTCGGTAAATAGGTTTCATAACCCAGCACGCGATTTAGCGAAAAAACCACATCATCGGCATTGAAATCACGGGTCGGTTTAAACCAATCGGTGTGGTGAAATTTAATGCCTCTGCGTAAATGAATCGTAATGACTTTGCCGTCAGGCGAGAGAGAATAGGATTGCGCCAATACCGGCGTCGGTACCGCACTGGTATTGGATATTTCAAAAAGTTTATTATAAATCTGCTCGGTGACTACATTCATGCTGGTGCCGGCATCGGCTGTTTGCGGATTAAAAGAAAAACTGGAAGCATGAGTACAATAAATCAATCCGTTGTTTGTCAACTCTTCCGGCACGCGCGGCGCCGCCGTTGCGGAATTAACCGCAAAAGCGAGCAAACAATATGACGTAAGGATTCTTTTATTCAACATAACAACAGATTTCGCGGTTCTCTAAAAAACGAATGCTAAATTGTAAAATATATTCCGTGGATATTCTAGCGAATATGCCTTTTCTCAGGATTCACCGTAGAAAATGACCGCACTTTTTGGGAGAAACGTCGTTAATTTAAGCCTATCTTCATTTTTTCAGTATAATATTCGTCATAATTATTGCGCTATTGCACAAATATTGAAGAACGAAAACCATGCTAAATCATCTGCAAAAAGAATTAAAGGATCTGGTTAATCGCGGATTAGACCGCACTTTACGCATTGCTGTGACGGGGTTGAGCCGAAGCGGAAAAACCGCGTTCATCACGAGCTTGATTAACCAGTTGTTACATATTAATCACGTGGATAATAGCCATCTGCCGCTCTTTGATGCGGCACGTCGGCACGGGATTATTGCGGTAAAACGTATTCCGCAACCGGATTTATCCGTTCCCCGTTTTGATTATGATGGCAATTTTAATGCTTTGTCGCAGCAACCGCCCGTTTGGCCGCAATCCACCAAAGGGGTAAGCGAAACCCGTTTGGCGATTCGTTATCAGCGCAGTTCGGGCTTATTGCGTCATATTAAAGAAAAAGGCACGTTGTATCTGGATATTTTTGACTATCCGGGCGAATGGTTGTTGGATTTGCCTTTGCTGGAATTGGATTTTCAACAGTGGTCGCAGGAATTGCAACGCCAGCTCAATGCGACTCATCTGCAACTGGCGCAACCTTGGTTGGATAAAACAAAGAAAATCAACTTAACCGATGTTGCCGATGAGGACATTTTGGCGCAACTGGCTAAAGACTACACGGAGTATTTGTGGCAATGTAAAAAGCAGGGATTGCATTTTATTCAGCCGGGACGATTTGTGTTACCCGGTGAGCTGGATGGTGCACCTGCCTTGCAATTCTTCCCTTTGTTACATTTAACCGAGTCACAATGGCAGCAGATAAAAAAAGAAGCGAAAGAGAACAGCTATTTTGCCGTACTGCGAAAACGCTATGATTATTACCGTCGGCGGATTGTAAAGGATTTCTATGAAAATTACTTTTCCACTTTTGATCGGCAGGTGATTCTGGCGGATTGTTTAACACCATTGAATCATAGTCATGAAGCCTTTGGCGATATGCAGTTGGCGTTACATCAGCTCTTTCGCAACTTTCACTACGGAAAGCGCCATTTCCTAAATCGGATTTTTTCACCGAAAATCGATAAATTGATGTTTATCGCAACCAAGGCGGATCATATTACTACGGATCAGTTTGCCAATTTGGTCAGTCTGATGCGTCAATTGGTACAGGAAGGCGGGCGGTATGTGGAATTTGCCGATATTGCCACGGATTACACCGCCATTGCTGCCATTCGGGCGACGCAGCAGGTGGTAGTGAACCAAAACGGTCGCCAATTTAAAGCCATTCAGGGCGTTCGTAGCAGCGATCAGAAAAAGGTGACGATTTATCCCGGTAGCGTACCGGGTAAATTGCCGAGCGCCGATTTTTGGCAAACCCGGAAATTTGAATTTGATCAGTTTGAACCGCGCCGTTTAGAACAGGGCGAAAATATACCGCACTTACGTATGGATGCCGTGTTGCAGTTTTTGCTGGGCGATAAGTTATAAAAGGAGCGAGGAAATGGATAAGAAAGTGTTTGACCAAGCCGATGACCTAGAACAGCAGGAGCCCTTTATCGCCAAGCAGGAATTTCGTGAAGAGCAGGCTGCGCCGGATACGGAAGCGGACAATGTGGCGCGGGAAGGGGAACTGTTAGAAGAGCAATTTGAACAAAGCATTCAACCGCAATCCCGCTGGTGGAAACGTGTGCTTGTCGGCACCGCACTTTTGTTTTTTACGGCGACAGTGGCGCAAGCGGTGCAATGGCTGATGGATACCTGGCAACAAAATCAGTGGATCTATTTTGCGTTTTCCTTGGTACTGTGTTTAGCGGTGTTGCTTGGTTTATCCGCCATCATCGGCGAATGGCGACGCCTGGTGCTGCTGCGTAAGCGTGGCGAAATGCAAAACCAAAGCCGGGAATTGCTCAAAAGTGCGGTCGTTTTTTCAGGTGAATTTTCAAGTGCAAACAATCAACAAGCGATTGCGCTATGCGAACAAATCGGCAAACTGATGCACCTTGAATCACAGCAAGACGGTTTAACGCAATGGCAGCAGCAGGTAAATGAATCTTATTCGGCGCCGGAAGTATTGCATTTATTTAGTCAGAATGTGCTGCAATCTTTTGATAAACAAGCGAAAAAACTGATTAACAAAGCCACTGCCGAATCGGCGGCTTTGGTGGCAATCAGCCCATTGGCGTTGGCGGATATGTTTTTTATCGCATGGCGTAATATTCGTTTGGTGAATCAAATTGCGCGTCTTTACGGCATTGAGCTGGGCTATGTCAGCCGTCTTCGTTTATTACGTATGGTGTTGGTGAATATGGCGTTTGCCGGTGCGACGGAGTTAATTCAGGATCTTGGCGTGAATTGGCTCTCGCAGGATCTTACAGCCAAACTTTCCGCCCGTGCGGCACAAGGCATTGGCGTCGGTTTGCTGACGGTACGTTTAGGCATTAAAGCCATGGAATTTTGCCGTCCGTTGGCATTTCAAGCCAATGAGAAACCGCGTTTATCGCAAATGCATAAGGAATTATTAAGCCATCTTGGCTCAACCATTTTTGATAACGTAAAATTTAAACAGAAAGATAAACTGTAAACAAAAGTTGCCAAATAGTTGGTGATTTTGCTTTGTAGCGGTATGATTATGCCGTTTTCTATTTATTGAGGCACTTATGGCAACTTCCCCAAACACCGATCCTTTTTCACTCATTGTGACCCAAAATCCACGCATGCGGGATGTTATCGCGAAAGCCGGAAAATTTGCGTTATTGGATGCGCCGTTGGTGATTCAAGGCGAAACCGGCACGGGAAAAGACGTGATTGCCAAAGCCTGCCATGATTTTAGTACGCGCCGAAATAAAATATTTCTCGCCGTAAACTGTGCCGGCATTCCCGGAGAAGACGCGGAAACGGAAATGTTCGGACGGCGTAATAAAGACGGCGAATTTATCGGCTTCTTTGAATATGCCGATGGCGGCACGGTGTTATTAGATGGTGTCGAGGAGTTGCCGCTGACTTTGCAGGCGAAACTTCTGCGTTTTTTAAGTGACGGCACGTTCCGTCGTGTCGGTGAGGAAGAAGAGCATTATGCCGATGTACGCGTAATTTGCACGGCGCAGCAGCCGTTACAGCATTATGTGGAACAGGGTAAAATGCGTAGCGATTTGTTCCATCGGCTAAATGTGCTGACGCTAAACCTGCCTTTACTGCGTGAGCGTGTAGAGGATATTGAACCTCTCGCCCGCCAATTTATCGCTGAAATCAGTGAAAAACTCCGCATTTCCGCACCGCACTTTGACGCCGAATTTTTGCATTATCTTCAACAATATCCTTGGCTTGGTAACATTCGTGAACTTTATAACGCGCTGTATCGCGCCGTTTCGTTAGCCAAAGAAAATCATTTACTTATTGAAGATTTAGGGCTGAAGACGCAAGTTTCTACATCGCAGGATATGGACGGTTTTGTTATGGAAGGTGAAACTTTAGACGAAATCATGGGACGATTTGAAGCGGCGGTGCTAAACAAATTTTATGCGAAATATCCCAGCTCCAGAAAACTTGCCGCCCGTTTGGGCGTATCTCACACGGCAATTGCCAACAAATTACGACAATACGGCATTGGCAAATCTTAGTCTTCTTCAGGCTGGATCGGGTTAATGCCGCAAGCGGGGCAAAGCGTTTAATCAGTTTCAGCCGTTCCACTTTTTCAATATGAATATTCAGCAAAAACTCGCCGAATTCGTTGATGTCTTCTTTATTTCCCTTTTGTGCTGATCGGCAAAATATTGGCTTGAGCGGATTTTGCCGGCAGTTGAAATTCGTTTAAATCATCTTAATGGCATTGTTCAATCCATGATTTTCATGTGGTGAGGGATTATCAGACTTATCAGACGCAAAAAGTGCGGTGGAAATTTCCGCAGAATCCACCGCACTTTGGTTTAAATTATCGGGTAAAGGGTTCAATATTTTCAGCTTCGTTATTCTGCTTGAGCTTCAACATTGTTTTCCGCAGAAGCGGTTTCTTGCTGCTGTCCTTGATGTTGCTGCTGTTGGTTAGCATTGTGATGGGTGACGGAACGCGCCGGCACAACAGTAGAAATGGCATGTTTATAAACCATTTGATTTACTGTGTTTTTCAGTAAAATCACGAATTGATCGAATGACTCGATTTGCCCTTGTAATTTGATACCGTTTACTAAATAAATTGAAACGGGAATGCGTTCACGACGAAGTGCGTTCAAGTAAGGATCTTGTAAAGATTGTCCTTTTGCCATTTTTCTTTCCTTCTATTTTCTACAAAATTTTATTAAAAAAACAATACAGCTAAGCTGTATGGCCTCCGAGATTCAATATAACAACAATTGTACAGAAAGTCACTAGGCGCAATAGGGTTTTACGCTTTATTTGAGAGCGACGTTAATACTTTCTCAAGCGCTTGAGCCGGTTGTAAACTGTCCAGCCATTGAATCGGTGATTTCCAACCGCGTAACCAGGTAATCTGACGTTTGGCTAACTGGCGGGTGGCGCAGATACCACGAAAAACCATTTCATCATGATCATAATCACCACGCAAATGTTCCCACATTTGACGATACCCCACACAGCGAATGGAGGGCAAATTCTCGTGCAAATCAGCGCGTCGGTACAGTTTTTCGACCTCTTGTTGAAAGCCAAGTTCAATCATTTTGTGAAAACGTTGCTCAATGCGTTGATGCAACAGCTCCCGTTGTTCTGGTGCAATGGCAAATTGCAGAATGTCATAAGGCAACGCGTCGCCTTTTTGTTCGGTCAATTCAGTTAAGGTTTTGCCGCTTAAATAAAACACTTCCAATGCACGGTTAATCCGTTGCGAATCATTCGGGTTAATACGTTGCGCCGAGGTGGGGTCGATTTTGCCCAGTTCCTGATGTAGTGCCGCCCAGCCGATACGTTCCGCTTTCGCTTCAATTTCCGACCGCACTTTTTCATCGGCGGAGGGCAATGGCGATAAGCCTTCGAGCAATGCTTTGTAATACAACATCGTGCCACCCACCAATAACGGAATTTTACCTTGTGAGGTAATGTCTTGCATTTCATGCAGGGCGTCGGCGCGGAAATTGGCGGCGGAATAGCTTTCCGCCGGATCGCAAATATCAATTAAACGGTGGGGCACCAGTGCCAGTTCGGCTTTTGAGGGTTTTGCCGTGCCAATATCCATGCCGCGATAAATAAGGGCTGAATCTACGCTTATGACTTCCACCGGCAGATGCTGGTGTAGTTGAATGGCTAAATCCGTTTTGCCGGAGGCGGTAGGGCCCATTAAAAAAATCGCCAAAGGTTTTTGTTCGGAATCTTGCATAAGTTAGCGGGGCGGTTGTGTCAGTTGGGTTAAATAAGGCTGCCAATCGACTTCCACAAGTAAATCTACGAGGCGAATTTGCTGCTGTTTGGCAAGTAATTGTTCCGTCTCGGTGAGCAGATTTACTGCGTCGGCAAGCACAGTGATGGGCGTGAATGCCGAAGACGCCAAAAGTGCGGTCAAGAATTCAGGTAAATTTTCGATGGATTGATTTAACAGCGCGATAATCACCTGCTGTAAATTTTGCCGGCGTAAATGTGCCGATACTTTTTGCAGTGTTATTTTATGCTGTGTCGCTTCTTCCGTAAAAGCAAAACCGATTTGCTCAAAGAACGTTTTTTGCTGTAACCATGCCTGCCATTGGTCATCAGACAAGCGAAAAATAATCGGGATTAACAATGGCTGAGACGTTGGCGCCAGGGTTAAATTCAACTCCAATTTTAAATGCTGCAAACGGGCTAATGACAACAAATAAAAATGCTGTTCTTGCTGTAACAATAGTGCCTCGTTGTTGATGAGCGCAAGGGCATGTAAAAAATCGGCATTGGGTTTGCTGACTTCCGTTACGCTCATTTCCGTTTGAGGTTGGGTTTTTAACGCCGTCCACAAGGTCTTGTGAGCATTTAACACGTTCTGTGTAATTTGTTCACGATGGGCATTTTCACGAGAAAAGTGCGGTGGATTTTGCCGGTGTTTTTGTGCGCCGTCACTCTTATTTTCGGCGTAGGCAGTGGCGGAATAACCGGCAGTCGGTGCGAATATATTTTGCCCTGCTGCCGAGCGATTCGGTTTGGTGTAAGTTGGTGTCTCCCACAACCCTGCAGGTTCTTCTGCGGCATTTTCCATTGGTGGCGGGTTCAAGTGCATTTGTTCGGAAGCCAGCGCATTACTAATGCCTAGGGTAATAAAATCATGCACCAAACGGGATTGCTGGAAACGTACCTCGTGTTTGGTCGGGTGTACGTTGACATCCACCTCATTCGGATTGAGATCGATAAACAGCACAAAAGCCGGGTGTTGATCTGCGGTTAAATAGCCCGCATAGGCTTGGCGAATGGCGTGCGTAATAATTTTGTCGCGTACTATGCGCCCGTTGACATAGCAGTAATTGAAGTCGTTTTGCGGGCGGTTAAACTGCGGCAACGCCACCCAGCCGGATAAATGCAGGTCATCGTGTTTCCAGTCGATTTGTAACGCATTTTGAATAAAATCCTCACCGCAAATGGCGGCAACACGCTTTAATTTTTGCTCATGAGTGACCGCACTTTTATACTGTCGAAGCACTTTCCCGTTGTGTGTCAGGGTAAAGTTAATGTGAAATTTGGCTAGAGCAATGCGACGAATGACTTCATCAATATGGGAAAATTCGGTTTTCTCCGAACGTAAAAATTTACGACGAGCGGGCGTGTTAAAAAATAAATTTGCCACTTCAACGGTGGTGCCCACAGGGTGAGAGGCGGGTTGAATGGTGGTTTCCATATCCCGCCCTTGGGCATAAACCTGCCAGGCCTCTCGTTGTTCGGCTGTGCGGGAAGTGAGAGTTAAGCGGGAGACGGAACTGATACTGGCGAGCGCTTCGCCGCGAAATCCCAGGCTTAAAATGGCTTCCAGATCCGCTAAATCGGCAATTTTGCTGGTGGCATGGCGGGCAAGGGCTAAGGCCAATTCCTCTTTAGCAATACCGATGCCGTTATCACGAATGCGAATCAGCCCGGCGCCCCCGTTTTCAATATCAATTTGAATTTTATCGGCACCGGCATCAAGGCTGTTTTCCACCAATTCTTTCACCACCGAAGCCGGGCGTTCAACCACTTCCCCGGCGGCAATTTGGTTGGCTAATTGTGGCGATAAAATGCGTATGGTCATTATTTTTTCCCGTGCTTGTCTTCAACCAGTCGGATTTTTTGCCCGCTTAACACTTTGCCGTTTTTTAATTGCGGGTTCAGTTTTAGCAAGGTATTTGGCGAAAGATTATACTCACGTGCGATGGAGTAGAGTGTTTGATTTTTTTTCACCGCATGGAAGGTCGGCACAGCTTGTTTTACTTCCGCTTTGCCTTTCCCCGAGGTATTTTTGTCTTTAGTTTTCGTATCTTCTGCCGCTTTCTCTTTTTCTGTTTTGGTTTCGGTTTTCATGGCGCCTTCCGCTTTGGCAACGGCAGGAATTTTAATGGTTTCACCCATTTGCAGTTCTTTACGCTTTAATTTATTGAGCGTAAGAATATCGTTACCGGAAACCTTATATTTCGCCGCAAGTTTAGTTAAAGTTTCGCCTTTTTTCACTTTATGGCGAATGCCGCTGTCTTTAATTTCCGCACTTTCCGGTTTAGTTTCGGTGTTTTCTTTCGTGTTGGTTGCGTTGTTTTTGCCGTTATCCGGGATTTTAATAGTTTCGCCCACCCACAATCTTTTGCGTTTTAATTTGTTTAAGGCAACGATATCCGCGGCATTGACATGGTATTTCTCAGCCAATTTACCTAAGCCTTCGCCTGATTTCACCTTATGGCGAATACCACTGTCCGTCACGTCAAGTGCGGTGGATTTTTCAGGTGTTTTTATGGTCGGAATTTTTGGCTCGGCTTTATAATTTTGACGACGATATTCGACCAAACCGTTGTAAATGGCTTTTGCAATTTTTTTACGGTAGGCGGGAGTGCTTAATTTCAGTTCTTCATCCTGGTTGGAGAGAAAGCCCGTTTCTACCAAAATGGATGGAATATCCGGTGAACGCAAGACGCCAAGACTTGCATGGCGTGGGGTAGGGCGGCTTAAAGAAGCAATTTGGGAAAAATGGCGTAGCACGATACTGCCTAATTCATAACCCACCCGTTGGCTATGCCCGAATTGCAAATCTAACACCGTTTGATCCAGATATTTTTCATTATGTGAGGCGAGCACGCTACCCGCTCCGCCCAAAAGCTCCGAACGTTTTTCATGATCTTCCAGCCATTGCCCCATTTCGTCATTGGCGCGACGGTTTGACAACACCCAAACGGAAGCGCCGCGTAAATTCGGGGTTTCGGAAGAATCCGCATGAATGGAAACCAAATAATTGGCTTTGTGTTTACGCGCGATTTCGGAACGTTGCGGCACGGAAATAAAGTAATCGCCGTTGCGGGTTAATACGGCATGAAAACGCGGATCCTTATCTAAAAGTGCTTTTAGTTCACGAGCGATAGAAAGTGTCACATTTTTTTCATAAATTTTTAAGTTGCGCCCGATAGCACCCGGGTCTTTCCCGCCATGACCGGGATCAACGGCAATCGTCCATGCATTATCAGCGAGAACGGGCATTGCACAGAAAAAAATGCTGTTGATAAGAAATAATTTAAAGATATTGCCGAGTTTCATTGTGGTACATCATCGTTATCTAATTGTTCAATAATCTGTCTGCCGATTGGCGATTGGGCAATCAACTCAATATGACGGGCAGTTTCCGCATAGGCAATGTTGACCAATAAATCTGCCGCCATAAGCATGCCTGCTCCTTTCTCCGCCCACTCAATCAAGCAAAGCGTGTTTTCGCTAAAATAATCACGAATGCCCATAAATTCCAACTCTTCAGGATCGGCAAGACGATACAAATCAAAATGGTAAACGATTTTGTCGCGGAATCGATATTCTTCTACTAACGTGTAAGTCGGGCTTTTTACTTTACCTTGATAGCCCAAAGCTTGAATCATCCCACGGCTTAAGGTCGTTTTCCCCGCGCCAAGATCACCGTTCAAATAAAGTGCAATGCCTTGCTTATTCGGAACATGGCTTATCGCATTGATAAGTTTTGCCCCAAAGGCGCACATGGCATTTTCATCAGAAATATATTGGCTAAATCTATCGATCATGCTGTTTGTCAGTTTAAAAAATAGTGGGGAATTGTACCGCACTTTGGAGGGATTACGTAGTGGCTTTGAATTGATATATGGTTATAGTGGGCATTTTAAATGAGAAAAAGTCATTATTTTAAAAAATGACTTTTTCTCATTACATTATAGTTAAGTTATTTGAGTTCGGGTTTAATAAATTTATATAAAATAATATTAGAGTTTTCATTGGTGTCAATAAATTCAAGATAATCAGGTATATCTTTCTTATCTATTAATTTTTGAGCCATGATTTCTTTCTCTTTATATTTATCGGCTAAAACATTGGCAAAATTTTTCTCAATCAGAATATAATCCACCTTATTTCTAATTAAATATTTTTCTGCATCATCTGTATTCACTGACGTATAAAATCGCATTGTATCAGAATTTCCTCTTATATTTCTGTGGTAAGGCGCAGAAATAGAAGCATTGGATGTAGTAGCAATAACAGCAGCACCTAAGTCAATAGGAGGTAATATCACTTTGTTTTCTAAATTGTTTTTATTAAGTAATTTTTTTGTCGCATAGTAGCTATTGTTATATTTTTCATCATAAATTTGTTTGGATTCATCTTCATCGTTGAAATTTATGATTATTTTAGTTGAAATCAATAGAAATGTAGGTATTGATAAAAATAAAATGATAGTTTTTGTTATCGGTAATGAACATTTCTCTCTTAATGAGTAGCAAGTATAAGCTTGTAAGGGAATTGCAACAGACATTGCTGTATAGAACATTCTTACTTGCCAAAATATTGCCAGTAATAAATTAGTGATTAAAGCGATATATATAATCCAGTAATTTAATTCCTTTTTATCAGATAAAAATAATGGAGAAATGATAGCAGGAAGAATCGCAATAAAATAACCTATATCTCCGATATCCTGAGATATTGTCACAGTTAATGGTCTTGCTTCAGAGACAAAAGATAGCCAGTTATCCTTAAGGAAAATAGGGTAGTCGGCATACCCTCCTTTTATTAGGTTTGGATAAATAATTATGATAGGCAGAACTAAAGCAATACCTGTTACACACAAAAAAGCAATTTTTTTAATTTTGTTAGTAAAATGAATAGAGAACTTAATCAATAAAGTACAAAGAATAGATCCTGCAATAAAACAAAGTAAGAATGGAAACGATAAAGCGTCATATTGTGGGATAAATAATTCATTTACAGGTCTGTTTAGTATTAATACTGCAAAAGATAGAATACTACTATGCAGGCATATTTTTTTGGCTAATTCTAAGTAATATAAATTATTCAGCAAACCATATAAAACAAATAGTATTAAAATGGCAACAAAACTATATATGTTTTCTAGACCTATCCATAATGATAAAACTATACTTATCGCTATAAAAAATGGCTGCCCGTTTTGATTTTGTTTATTTTTTGCTATAGAGAAAATGCAAAAAGATATTAATAAAATAAACTGAAGATTATGGTGATCTAAAGCACCCGGAAGAAAACGATAACTAATTGGTGCTAATAGCGGAAACAGCATTGCTATTTTAGCTGTCTCCAGCCCAAATAAACGGTAAGATATGAATGATATAATTAATAAAAAAATTAATAGATAAAGGAGTGGTGTTATAACATTCGATATGGTGAATGCGGTGTTCCAATCGGTGAAAATAGAAGCAAGCAGGGCTACACTGGCTAATGGAATATCCACAACTCTGGACCAGTGCATGATAACACCGTCTTGTGGGTTAAATTGAGGATCCGGCAGTAAATACCAATTCCCATTTTTTAACCATTCACTGTATTGATGATAGCGCATAAGATCATCAGTATCACTCAATGCGAAATTTGCGACATCACTCCAGTTCCGTATAATTAAAAAAGTAGCACATAATATCCAAATAATACAAGAGATATAAACTAATTTTTTTATGTCATTATTTATCAATAATTTTTTATACATATAAACCTTTGTAGTGTTTAATTATTACTTCTTATTTCTGAAAATAATATATCTGGAATATAAAAAACCTAGGATTAGGCTTATACCGGAAGAGATTATTAGCGTAATTGCCGGAAGCGCTTCTATTTTATCGGCTATCAATCCTATGAGATAACTCATTAAACCCATGAAGGAAACATAGAAAACCATTCGTATAATATTAATTTCTTTTTCAAATGTATATTTTGAATTTACAAAAAAAGAGAATATTACGGCGGCACTGAATCCTATAAGGTTGCTTAATGACTGTATGTATGTTAACCGATAAAAAAGATAAAATACTCCCCAGTGTATTATTGTATTTATGATACCCACTGAGAAGTATCGAAAGAATTGCTTCATCATTTTTATTTAATATTTAGATAATTCATTCTTTTAAGTTCTTTTCTTGCATTGGATATTGAGTCTAGAATTAATGCAATTGCAAAAAATAATATAGCCAGAATTCCCATGCCGGTAGCGAATACAGCAGTGGATATTTTTAGTACAGTGCCAAGCTTGAGATACTGGAAGATAACGGAAGTGCCACTAATCAGTGAAAATAGTGTGCAAAGTAAAGAGAGTGTCATAAAAAATAATAGCGGTTTTTGCTCTCTAATTAAGAAGAAAATAAAACTTAATATTTTAAACCCATCTCTATATGTTCTTAACTTGCTCTTGCTATTTTCTTTTCTTGAACTATAGTTAGTGGGAATTTCCTTTATTGGCATGTTTAATTGTAATGCTAATACCGTCATCTCTGTTTCAATTTCAAACCCATTACTGATTAATGGTAAAGATTTGACAAAACGTTTCGTCATTATTCTATAGCCGGAAAAAAGATCATTTATAGTTGAATTAAAAAAATAACTAATTATTTTTGAAAAAATTTTATTACCCAGTATATGACCTTTAGGGTAGGATTCTGATTTTCTATTTCGCGCCCCGATTATCATATCCAGATTCTCCTGAATCAGGGTGTTAACTAAATCCGGAGCAATGTTGGCATCGTAGGTATTATCTCCATCCACCAGAATATAAATGTCTGCATCAATATCTGCAAACATTCTGCGAACGACAGCACCTTTTCCTTGTTTAGGTTCATTGCGTACAATACAATCTAGTTTAATTGCTATTTCAAAAGTTTTATCTGTCGAATTATTATCATAAACATAGATTTTTGCCAAAGGCAAAGCGGATCTAAATGAGAGAACAGTATCGGATATACTATGTTCTTCATTATAACAAGGAATTAATATTGAAATTGATTGATTGATTGATTGATTCATAATTTACCTAATTAAAAAATCCATATTTATATTCCGGAATCATGTTTCCATCTGTAATTATTTCTAATGGGCGTCCTAAATTTTGGAAATTTATCTCTTCATAACGAATTAGAGGTTTTATAAAAATAGTATTAACGCCTTTCTCTAACTCTTCTTGTGAACTAAAGACATGACTTCCATTTTCCCATTTTAATCTTGATAATCCGGACGTAATTTGATCTTTGGTTAGTGCGCTGATCGGATTCAGTGAAGCTAGTGACATATTCATATATTGATAAACATGAGGGAAAACTTCTTTTGAGGTGTAGTATGCATCATATGATTCCGTTGTGTTGAAATAGATAAAACCATTTTCATTTAAATGTGATTTTGTTAATTCTAAAAACTCTTTACTAAGTAAATTAGATGCATAATTTCTCCAATGAAATGTGGTATTCATTAGAATAAAGTCAAATTTTTTCTCCGGATTACGGTTTAACCAACGGCGACCATCATCAGTGATGAGATTGACCCGCTTATCTTGCAGAAATTTGCCCATTTCAGAGTACATCCCGGCTAGCTTAGGATAGCCTGGATTTAATTCAATAACAGTCATTGATTCCAATTCGGGCATTGATGTTAAAACTCTCGTCCAAGAGGCTGTGCTTAAACCGATAACAAGAATGTTTTTCGCATGAGGTGCAATAACCGGTAATAAATAAGCTCTTTCAATGCCATTATGACTATGATTCAAATTTGTATTTAGCATACCATCATAAGCATTACCGCCGAATACGAGTTCATCATTGTTTTCGCTTAGGTATACTTGAATAAAACCATGTTTATTCTCAATAAGTTTCTCTAATTTTAAGTATTTCCCGTTTTCATCTTTTTTCTTGGCTAATGAATGAATCATATTTTCAGGTAAAACGAAGGTTGTCGCTATAATAATAGCAGCCATAAGAGCGGTTGTGCTTTTTAGCCATTTTTCTTGTATGCAGAATGCGGCTGTAACCAGCGTAATAAATGTGATGATAAAATATGTTTGCTGTGTAGTAAAAATGTCAAGGAGGTAAAATCCAATTAATATCGGAGAAATTGTACATCCCAGAACATTAGCAAAATAGACATTAGAAATTGCTGCACCTGTTTTTTTCTGTTCCGCACCTAAATGATGAACAATTGGGAACACAATTCCTCTTAGCAATGCGCTGAAGAATATGCATACGATAAAGATACCTAACATACCCTCAATAGGGAAATTAATTATTAGTGAGATTGTTAAGCAATCAAAAATTGAAGATAGCAGAAAAGAATACCCAATATATTGAATGGTTCCTTTTTCTGATTGACATAAACGCTTGCCAATTAAAGAACCACAAGCGATACCCAATAAAAATAAGGCAAGCGTTAAAGAAAATATTTGGGGTAGAGAAAGACCGTAGAAACCAAAAAGTCTAATCCAAATCACTTCTAATCCTAAGCTTAGGAAGCCACTTAGAAAAGATAATATTATTGCTTTTTTAGTGATTGTCATGACTGATTCCTTTTTTCCCGTATTTTAAGAATATAATTGTCGCTACAAGATAATTAATAATTGCTGCCAAGTAGATTACTTGTGTGATTGTAAAATAATTGAATAAGATAAACCCGGTTGTTATACAGGCAAATGCCGCGCCTAAAGTATTGGTAAAGTATAACCAGCCTATATTATTGCCAATATTATCAAAGTGTTGGTTTAAATATTGCGTTAGTAAGGGAAGAGTGCTTCCCATTAGAAACGTAGGGAATAGCAATAAAACAAAGTTAGAGAACGCGACAGTAAGAAGTGCCGAATGTAAAAATAACGCTTGGGTTAAATTAATTAGTGTGGGGCTTGAGAAACCGAATGTACCAATCCCGATTTCTGTTAATGCGAAGAGTAAAATAATTTGTTTAGGAAATTTATCTGCAATGCGTCCGCCAAAATAAGCACCTACGCCTAATCCGGCCATAAAGACGGCAATAATAACAGTGATTGATTCTAAATCTACGCCAAAAGCAGTAAATAACATTCTTTGCCATGCTATTTGATAAATTAAGGCAGCAAAGCCGGACATAAAAAATACAGATTTTACTGTTCCGGTAGAATATTTATCCATTATGATATCCTATTGTTTTAATTATAATTTAAAAATTCGGTATATTGTCGTTTTTTAATGTGTCATAAGAAATATTTTCTTTGAAATTAAATACCTTAATGTCTTTATCATCTTTATTTGAGAAAAACTCATAACCATTATTTAATTCTTCTGTTTTTATTCCTAACCATTCTGCATAACCATAGATAAAGTTAAATGCACTTCGCTTCACATTCACTAAATTTCTTGATGTGTCATCACTGGAAAGTTTAACAAAAGGTACTTCAAAATTTTGTTTTGATTCTTCGCCAAAATCTAAATCTATTTCTTCTTTGCTTTCTTTATTTTTGTGCGATAATCCATGATCTGAAAAATAAATTAAAGAATAGCTTTCATTCTGTGCTTTTAATAAATAGACGATCTCTTCAATTAATTTATCTGTTTTTAAAATACTATTGACATAACAGGATAAACTTTCATTAATAAATTCATATTCTTTTTCATCTTTTGTGATTCTCTGGCAAAAATTACGATGCGATCCCATCAAATGAATGACAAATAGCCGAGTATCATTTGCGTAACTTTTCTCTTTAAATTTGACTTTAAGCTCATCCAGTAATTTAAAATCATCGGTATTATTAGTAATAAATCCACCTTTTTTCGTGAAGTAATGAAAATCTGCACTTGCACCTGATCTGCTTGCCAACGTGTCATATTTTCCTATACACCCTTGGTTTGACAACCAGAAGGTCTTTATACCGGCAGCCTTCGCTAACGTAATAATATTAAAAGAATAATTTTTTTCTCCCTTATCTTTGGGTTTAAAGTACAATGTATTTAATAGTGAATGGTATGTTGCCGGCGCAGCAGAAATATAACCCGCATTAATATATCCATTCGTTTTATCCAGGAAGGGTGTTGTCGGTAACTTAAAACCATAGCTTGACATATAATCCTTTCTCGCACTTTCGCCGATAATTAGCACATAATTTTTATATTTAGGATGACTGGAAATAATATGCCAAAGAGATCGCATACTTTTAGCTGATTCTAAGTCTTCTTTATCACTATAATATTCGCTCACACTGTCTATTATATTCGCATAAAACGAAATCAGATTTATTGGGCTGTTGGCTAAAGTCCAACGGGAATCTACTTGTTCTGTGGAAGCATAATCGAAATGATGTTTTGTAGGGAGCCAAATAATACTCAGAATTGCTACTGCCGTTAATGCATACTTTAAGATCTTTTGAAGTTTCATTTCTTGTTGAGTCGGTGGGGTTTCCGGTATTGCTTGTTTTCTTAGTCTATATAAAATATATCCGGATAAAATAAATAAGAATGGCAGTAAAAATTGGCTAAATTTTAATTTTCCTAAAAATTCAAAAGATTCTTCCGGGTTGGTTTCAAAAAAAGCAGCAACAACTCCGGAGTTTAAGTTTCCATAAGATAAATATATAGGCTGATAAATAGATAACGTTATGATAACGAATGTAATAAGGCTCCAGAATAATTTCTGATTTAGTGAGAATATTAAATAATAGATAATGTATATTACAAACATGCCATAATAAATAGTATTCTCAGGTGATATAATAAGCGTAATAAATGAGAAAAAGAGTAGCCAAATCCAAAAGATTCGGCTATTTAGATAATTAAGAAATTTTTTAAACATAAATTGGTTCTTTAGGTTTAAGACTGAAGATAACAGAAAAGACAAAGTAAGAGTGCTAATTTTATACCTAATAACTTATAAACTCAATAGCATTAGGGATATGCCAATGTAAAGATAAGTTAAAGATTTGTCAGTTTGTATTGAAAAACACTGGGAATTCTGACCGCACTTTTCAGTCTCAAGGTCGCGCACAGAATAAAAAATCCCTCGCTGAAAGGCGAGGGATTGTAAATTTGGAGCGGGAAACGAGGCTCGAACTCGCGACCCCGACCTTGGCAAGGTCGTGCTCTACCAACTGAGCTATTCCCGCGTTCACATAAAACGAATGAGACGGCATTATACGAATATTTTTGTGCAGTGCAAGTATAAAATCGTGGAAATTACGCACTTGTTTATATATTCGACGATTTAGTCCATCTTCAAAAAATGTTCACGATAATAGGCTAACTCTTTGATAGATTCACGAATATCGTCCAGCGCCAAATGCGTATTTTGCTTATTAAAGCCGTTTAAAATGTCCGGTTTCCAGCGGGCGGCAAGTTCTTTTAAGGTGCTGACGTCAAGGTGGCGATAATGAAAATAGTCGGCAAGTTCAGGCATGTATTTAAACAGGAAGCGTTTGTCCTGCGCAACGCTGTTGCCACAAATCGGGGAGGCGCCTTTCGGAACGTATTTTTTTAAGAAATCAAGTGTTTGTAGCTCTGCCGCGCGTTTGGTGAGTTTGCTGGCTTTAACACGTTCGATCAAGCCGTTTGCCGTGTGGGTTTTTACACACCATTCACTCATTTTATTCAGTAACGCATCGGGCTGGTGAATAGCAAGGACAGGGCCCTCGGCAAGGATGTTTAAATTTTTATCGGTCACGATGGTGGCGATTTCAATAATACGTTCTTTTTCCGGATCAAGCCCGGTCATTTCTAAATCAATCCAAATCAGATTTTGTTTATCGAATGACATGATATAAGGTATCCTATGCAAAATTTTTGTTATTCTAGCGAAAAACGCCCCAAAAAACGACCGCACTTTTATGAGCAAACCGAAATTAACCCAAAATCAACAACGCCGTATTCAGTCCAACAACAAGAAAGTTTTGCATCGCCATCAGAAAAAAGAGATTGAGTGGCAGGATGACATGTTGGGCGCGTCGCAAGAAGGCTTGGTGGTGACCCGCTATGCCCGTCATGCGGATGTCGAAAATGAGCGGGGTGGAATTTTCCGTTGCAATTTGCGTCGGACTCTGGCCGGTGTGGTGGTCGGCGATCGTGTAATTTGGCGACAAGGCAACGAACAATTGCAGGGCGTGAGTGGGGTGATTGAAGGTGTGCATCCGCGTCAAAATGAAATTTCCCGCCCGGATTATTACGATGGCATGAAAGTGATCGCCGCCAATATTGATCGCATTATTATCGTTTCTTCCGTATTGCCGAGTTTATCGTTAAATATTATCGATCGCTATTTAGTGGTGTGTGAAGAAGCCAAAATTGAACCGATTATCGTACTAAATAAGGCAGATATGCTGACGGAGTCGCAGTGGCAGGCGGTGGATTCGCAACTGGAAATTTACCGTAAAATTGGCTATCAAACGTTGATGGTGTCTGCTCAGAGCGGAAAAAATCTGGAAAAACTGACCGCACTTTTATCCGACGGCGTATCTATTTTTGTGGGGCAATCCGGTGTGGGAAAATCCAGCTTGATTAACGCAGTGTTACCTCATGTCGAAGCCCGGGTTGGGGAAATCAGTTCTACTTCAGGTTTGGGACAGCATACCACCACATCATCCCGTTTATATCATTTGTCGCAAGGCGGTAGCCTGATTGATTCGCCGGGCATTCGGGAATTCGGTTTGTGGCACCTGGAAGATGAGCAGATTACAAAAGGTTACCGTGAATTCCAGACCGTGTTGGGAACCTGTAAATTCCGTGATTGTAAGCATTTAAATGACCCGGGGTGCGCTTTGCGACAAGCGGTGGAAGAAGGAAAAATCAGCGCTGTACGTTATGAAAATTATCATCGCTTACTCACCGGCCGAAAGGACATGAAATCACAACGGCATTTTTCTATTGAATGAGATGGTTTACTGCTTTTTAGGCATTAAATGTTAATTTTTAGTTAAAAGATTAATCTATTTTGAATTTTTTTGTGATCTGATTCAAACTTTTGGGTAAAACGGCTTGCATCGGAAGATGAAACACAAGATACTTCCATTTATTTTAGTATTTTAAATAAATAATTGACAAAATACTGAAATGAATTAAACGCATTCTATTAACTTTTTAGAGGAAAGTAACATGTATTCAAAAGATGTTGAAATTGCTGCAGCTAATGGTTTACACACGCGTCCGGCAGCGCAATTTGTAAAAGAAGCGAAAGCGTTTGCTTCTGACATTACGGTCACATCCGCCGGTAAAAGTGCCAGTGCGAAAAGTTTGTTTAAATTACAGACACTGGCGTTAACTCAAGGAACTGTGATTACTATCTCGGCAGAAGGTGAGGACGCGGAAAAAGCGGTTGAGCATCTTGTTGCATTAATTCCTACATTAGAATAATTAAGCAGCCATAATTTGCCTCCTTGTTGCTATAAGCGTTTGGATGGCGGGTTATGGCTTTTATTCTATTTAGTGAATGATTGATTTTTGTTCGGTTTAATTTTTTGTTCAGTTTAATAAGAAGGTTACTATGATTTCAGGAATTCCGGCTTCTCCGGGTATTGTTTTTGGCAAAGCACTTGTGCTTAAAGAAGAAAAAATTGTACTTGATACACAAAAAATTAAAGACAGCCAAATTGAAGATGAAGTGGCACGCTTTTATGCGGGACGCGATGCCGCAGTTGAACAGTTAAATTCCATTAAAGATCGGGCTTATCAATCTTTAGGGGAAGAGAAGGCGGCTATCTTTGAAGGTCATTTAATGATTTTGGAAGATGAGGAACTGGAAGAAGAAATCATTGATTATCTTCGTTCAAATCATGTCAATGCTGCAGTTGCTGCGAATGTAATTATCGATCAGCAAGTAGCGATGTTATCGGAAATTGATGACGAATATTTGAAAGAACGCGCCGGCGATATTCGTGATATTGGTAATCGTTTAATTAAAAATATTTTAGGTATGCATATCGTCGATTTAGGTGAAATTAATGAAGAAGCGATTTTGGTTGCCTATGATTTAACCCCTTCTGAAACCGCACAGTTAAATTTGGATAAAGTGTTAGGCTTTGTGACCGACATTGGCGGTCGCACCTCCCATACTTCAATTATGGCGCGCTCTTTGGAATTGCCGGCAATCGTGGGAACCAATAACGTTACCCACAAAGTAAACACCGGGGATTACCTGATCCTGGATGCGCTAAATAACGTAGTTTATGTCAATCCTTCTCAAGAAGAGATTCAACGCTTGAAAGCATTACAAGCGAAATTGGCGGAAGAAAAAGCCGAATTGGCAAAATTAAAAGATTTACCGGCGCTCACGTTAGATGGTCACCGCGTAGATGTAGTGGCGAATATCGGTACGATCCGTGACGTGGAAGGCGCTGAACGTAACGGCGCGGAAGGTGTCGGCTTATACCGTACCGAATTTTTGTTCATGGACCGCGACCAGCTGCCAACCGAAGAAGAACAGTTTATTGCGTATAAAGAAGTGGTCGAAGCCATGAATGGTAATCTCGTGGTGTTGCGTACCATGGATATCGGTGGCGATAAAGAGTTACCATATTTGAATCTGCCGAAAGAAATGAACCCGTTCCTTGGCTGGCGTGCAATTCGCATTGCGTTGGATCGTCGTGAGATTCTACATGCGCAATTAAGAGCCGTGTTGCGTGCTTCTGCTTACGGGAAATTAGCGGTGATGTTCCCGATGATTATTTCCGTGGAGGAAATTCGTGAATTAAAATCGGTGGTTGAAAAATTAAAAGTTGAATTGCGTAACGAAGGCAAAGCCTTTGATGAAGATATTCAAATCGGCGTAATGGTTGAAACTCCGGCGGCGGCAGTCAATGCCGGATTCTTAGCAAAAGAAGTGGACTTCTTTAGTATCGGTACCAATGATTTAACGCAATACACTTTGGCGGTTGACCGTGGTAACGAGTTAATTTCCCACCTCTATAATCCAATGAGCCCATCGGTGCTGAATTTAATTAAACAGGTGATTGATGCCTCTCACGCGGAAGGCAAATGGACCGGTATGTGCGGTGAGTTGGCAGGTGATGAGCGCGCGACGATTCTATTGTTGGGTATGGGCTTGGATGAATTCAGCATGAGTGCTATTTCTGTACCGCGCATTAAAAAATTAATCCGTAATGTGAATTTCCAAGATGCAAAAGCCTTAGCTGAAAAAGCGTTGCAACAACCGACGGCTGCCGAAATTGAAAGTTTAGTCTCTGATTTTTTGTCTGAAAAAGCATTAAATTAGATACAACTTTCAGATTTTAAGCTAAAATACGACCGCATTTTTTAACGTCAGGAGAGTAAAATGGGTTTATTTGACAAATTATTTGGTTCAAAAGACAAGAAAGCGATGGATGTGGAAATCTATGCGCCACTTTCCGGAGAAATCGTGAACATTGAAGATGTTCCGGATGTCGTATTCTCTGAAAAAATCGTTGGTGACGGTGTTGCAATTCGCCCGACCGGTAACAAACTGGTTGCACCGGTGGATGGTGTAGTCGGTAAAATCTTTGAAACTAACCATGCCTTTTCAATGGAATCAAAAGAAGGCGTTGAATTGTTTGTACACTTCGGCATTGATACCGTTGAATTGAAAGGCGAAGGATTTACCCGTATTGCAAAAGAAGGTCAAACCGTAAAACGTGGTGATACCATTATTGAATTGGATCTTCCGTTATTAGAAGCAAAAGCCAAATCCGTATTAACGCCGGTGGTGATCTCTAATATGGACGAAATCAGTAATATGGAGAAAAAATCCGGTGAAGTGGTTGCCGGTGATTCTGTTGTATTGGTTCTGAAAAAATAACTCGATTTTAAATAAGAAGGCTTACTTGTAATGAGTAAGCCTTTTTTCATAGTAAAAAACACCCAAAATAGTGACCGCACTTTATCGTCTGAAGGAAAAAGTGCGGTCGTTTTCAACGGCGTTTTTTAATTTGCAATGCCTTTGTGGCGGAGTAGCGCATCTAATTGCGGTTCACGACCACGGAAGCTTTTGAATAACGTCATCGGTTCTTCGGAACCGCCTTTGGTGAGGATTTCATCTAAGAAAGATTGACCGGTTTTCGCATTGAAAATGCCTTCTTCCTCAAAGCGAGAATAAGCATCTGCCGATAGCACTTCCGCCCATAAATAGCTGTAATAGCCCGCCGCATAACCGCCGGCAAAAATGTGGCTGAAGCTGTGTGGCATTCTTCCCCATTCTGCGCCCGGAATTACCGCAACTTGGCGCTTCACGGCGTGTAACATATCCAACACTTGATTTTGTTTGTTCGGATTAAAAGTATGATGCAAACGGAAATCAAACAACGCGAATTCCAGCTGGCGTAAAACAAACATCGCCGCTTGGAAATTTTTCGCTTTGAGTAATTGGGTCAGTTTCTCTTTTGGCAACGGTTCACCTGTTTGGTAATGACCGGAAATAAACTGCAACGCTTCTTCTTCCCAGCACCAGTTTTCCATAAATTGACTTGGCAATTCCACGGCATCCCAAGGCACACCGTTAATGCCGGCGACATCTGCCACATCAATTTTCGTGAGCATATGATGTAACCCATGCCCGAACTCATGGAACAGGGTAGTGACTTCATCGTGCGTAAACAACGCCGGTTGATCACCGAGCGGGCGATTAAAGTTACAGGTTAAATAGGCGACCGGTTTTTGTAGACTACCGTCGATGGTTTTGCGACGACCAATACAATCGTCCATCCATGCGCCGCCGCGTTTATGTTCACGGGCATACAAATCCAAATAGAAACTGCCGCGGACTTCACTGTTTTCGTCGATTAAATCAAAGAAGCGCACATCTTTATGCCAGGTTTCCACATCATGACGTTCTACGGCATGAATGTTGAAAATACGTTTAATCAGTTCAAATAAGCCGCTAAGGACGCGATCTTCCGGGAAATAAGGGCGCAATTCTTCATCGTTAATGGCATATAAATGTTGCTTTTGTTTCTCGCTGTAAAAGGACAAATCCCAAAGCTCAAGTGCGGTTAAATTATAGTGTGTTTTGCAGAAATCTTTTAATTCCTGTAATTCACGCTCGCCTTGTGCTTTGGAGCGGGTGGCGAGATTTTCTAAGAAGTCCAACACCTGCTGTGGGCTTTCCGCCATTTTGGTGGCAAGGGATAATTCGGTATAGGTGTTGAAATCCAGCAATTTTGCCAATTCAACACGCAGGCTCAAAATTTCCTGCATAATAGCAGAATTATCCCATTTGCCTGCATTTGGACCTTGATCGGAGGCGCGGGTGGCGAAAGCACGATACATTTCTTCGCGCAATTCACGGTTTTCACAATACGTCATCACCGGAATGTAGCTTGGAAATTCTAAAGTAAAACGATAGCCGCTTAAACCTTTGCTTTCCGCCGATTGTTTTGCCGCTTCCAAAGCGGATTCCGGCAAGCCTTTAAGGAGGTTTTCGTCTTCAATGACTTTTTCCCACCCCATGGTGGCATCCAGCACGTTATTGCTGAATTGGGAGGTGAGCTCCGATAAACGCGCGGCAATTTCGCCATAACGTTGTTGTTTTTCCTGCGGCAAAGAGATGCCCGATAATTTGAAATCACGCAGACTGTTTTCAATGGCTTTTTTCTGTGCTTGGCTATAACCGGCAAATTCAGGGCTGTTTTTTAATTGCAAATAGGCCTCATATAATCCCTGGTGTTGCCCGACCCACGTGCTGTATTCCGCCAATAGCGGCAGACAGGTTTGGTAGGCTTCGCGTAATTCGGGGTTGTTTTTTACCGAATTCAAATGGGAAATCGGCGACCAAACTTTGCTTAAACGATCGCCGGCTTCCGTTAACGGCAGGATGAAATTTTCCCAGGTAAAGTGCGGTTGTTTTACCACGCGTTCGATGGTTTTACGATTTTCTTGAATTAATTGCTTGATTGCAGGTTCGATATATTGCGGTTCGATTTTAGAAAATGCGGGTAAGGCGGTGGGTGTGAGTAATGGATTTGTCATTCAAATGTCCTTTTATTATAGAAAAAACTGATTAATTAAATTGGGTTCGATTTTATGATTTCAAGCTTGAAAAATCCACCAATTCAAGGATAATTGCGAATAATTTTTATTTTGAGGTTCTCAATGAAGTATTTTTACATCGGACTTGGCTTTATCTTTTTGGCATTAGGTATTGTCGGTATTGTCCTTCCTCTTTTGCCTACCACGCCGTTTTTGCTGCTGACCTTATTTTGTTTTGCCAAGGGCTCTGATCGTTTGCATAACTGGTTCATCGGCACAAAAATCTATCAAAATCATCTGAAAGATTTCCAGCAACAACGCGCACTAACCAAGAAAGCGAAAATCTATATTTTGAGCTTTTCCACTTCTATGCTATTGCTAGGCTTTTATTTTACGCCGAGTATCATTGGTAAAAGTATTATTATTGCTGTCCTCCTGATTAAATATTGGTGCTTCTTTTTCTGGATCAAAACCCTGAAAGAAGAATAAACAATCAAACAGACTGGTGTATAATATGCGCATTTATTTCATTGAATTCATTTAAATGCGTATTTTCCACTTTAAAAGTGTGGTGCTTTTTTTCAGTGTTTTTTGGCTGAACGGATGTGACGACCAACCCCAAAAGCCCGCCGAACCTGTTTCAACGGTTGACGTACCAACCGAACAACCCTCACCTCAAGCGAGCCGCCAATTATTGGTGCGTGGCGCTTATTCCGACTTATCCTTGGATCCGTTGCAAGCTTCAAATATTGAACAAATCGCCTTTTTGCGCGATATTTTTGAAGGTTTAGTGATTTATGATCCGCAAGGCAATGTGGTGCCGGCAGTGGCGGAAAGCTGGCAAACTAAAGACAACAAAATCTGGCACTTCACTTTACGAAAAGAGGCAAAATGGTCTAACGGCGAGCCGGTGACTGCGCAGCAATTTGTTGCGAGTTGGCAACGGCTGGCGCAATCGAATTCTCCTTTAAAGCACTATTTACGCTACCTTAACTTAGCCAACGCGGAGAACGTGTTACAACAAACCCTGTCGCCTGAGCAGTTGGGAATCGTTGTGGAAAATGACCGCACTTTACGTTTAACGTTAGATAAAGCAACCCCTTACTTGCCGCAAATGCTGGCGCATATCAGCCTGTTGCCGCAATATTTATCGCCACATGAAGGCGTGACCAACGGGGCGTATCAAGTGATGGGGCAGCAAGGCAATCTCATTCATTTGGAAAAAAGCCCGCAATATTGGGCGAAAGAAAAAGTGGCGTTTAAAAATGTGGATTATCAGAAAATCGCACCGCAACAGGATGTCAGCGCCTTAGATGTGGTATGGCAGCCGCAGCAGCAAACGGATCAAACGCAATATTTTCCGCAACTTTGCACCTATTTTTACGCCTTTAATTTTAACACGCCGCAACTGGCGCAAAGCCCGGTGCGTAAGGCATTGGCGATGATGACATCCGCCCGCAATTTGTTGCCGGAAAGCAAAAACAGGATTCCCTTAACAGATAATTTTTTACCGATTTCCATGCAAACCATCGAAAGCCAATGGGAGCAAACGCCGGTTGAACAATTATTAAGTCAAGCGCGAATTAGTGAGAAGGCACCGCTCAAACTGACTTTAAGTTACGATCAATCGGAACTACAAAGTCAACTGGTGCAGGGGTTGATTCGCATGTGGTCACAATCGGACATGATTCAGATTATCGGCGAAGGGATGCCGAAACAACAACTGCTGGAGAATATTGCTAAAGGCGAGTTTCAAATCGCCCGCGCCGGTTGGTGTGCCGATTATAACGAACCCTCCGCATTTTTAAGCCTGTTCTACAGCCGTAGCCCGGATAACAAAAGCGGCTATCGTAACGATGAACTGGACAGTTTATTTGAGCAAAGCCTGAAAGTCATTTCACAGGCGGAACGCACCGCACTTTACGGACGAATAGAGCAAATCCTGCAAGAGGAAAATGTGGTTCTGCCGTTATATCAATCCACCGTTCCCGTCTATCTCAACCCCACACTAAACGGCTACGACCCCGCCAACCCGACGGAAGTGATTTATAGTAAGGATTTATTTCGTAAGGTTAGATAATGTACTGATAAAATTTAACTACATGCCTTAGTAAATACTCAAAATTGAGGTCGATCAACAGGCTTTTTTAGCCGGATGGCATTCATTATTCCATACTTGACGCATCATTTAACTGAATAATCTTCTTAGTATAAAATAAAACAAAGCTAAAGCCGGGTGGAAAATGTACGGATAATACGGAAACGGAAGGCTTTTTTATAGTTTGAAGGCAGAGAATTTATTGTCAAAACGATGTCGCCTGAGCAGAGACTGTCCCCGTTATTGCGGAGTATTGAGAATTTTTATAATCCGAAACGGCTTCACTCAGCCTTAGGTAGTTTTATACCAATGATGTCTGAAGTGAAACAAATGTGTCTAACACAATAAATTTATCTTTGTGATATTGAAGAATTTTGAATCGTTACACTAATTATCCAACCCATTCAACGCATTAATCAATCTCACCTCATCAAACAAGTGCAAATCCGTTGCTAAAATCGACCGCACTTTTATGCGACCTTGGGCGAGTAATGCCGCCCGTTGGGTGCCTTCGAGTAGGGGAGTGTCGGGAGTGAACCATTGGGTGTTTTTGCGGAAGATGAGGTTGCCGATGGAACAATCGGTGACGTAGCCGTTTTTGATGATCATGATTTCGTCGCAGTCGCCTTTTTGAGCGAGCAGGTCGTTTAATAAGGTGCGGTCGGTGTATTTTAATCCGTAGTCAATGTGGTCGCAGACGATCGGCTTAAAAGTGCGGTAGGTTTTGCGTGTGTAGGGAAAATAACGGCAAAGGATTTGCTCGGCGTTGTAATCGATTCGGCAGCGAATCAGCGGTTCGGCGCGCAATGCTGTCGGCACCTGAATCTGTTCGGCAAGTTGAAAAACGTTTGGAAAAACGACCGCACTTTTGCCGTAAAACGCCTGCAAACTGCGCTCGTAGCGTTGTTGATGATGTTCGATGTTGCGAACTTTGCCTTTTGCTATGGCAAGGGTTTCAAATAGGGGAAATTCCATGATTAACCTCGTTTTAGCGGCACATACACTTTTTGAATCAGCTCACGATATTCTTCCTGCGCATCACTTTGAATGGTAATGCCGCCACCGCTGCGGAAGAATAACCCTTTTCCCGTCTGTTCGATAAAGCGAATTGCCACCGCACTTTGTAGCGATTCTCCGTCAAAAATGCCGAAAATGCCTGTGTAATAGCCGCGCGGTTGCTGTTCCGCCCGTTGAATGATTTGCACGGTTTTTTCTTTCGGCGCGCCGCTGATGGAACCCGCCGGCAGTAAGTTGGCGAGGATAGATCCAATCTGCCCCTGCCAATTTTTTGCCAATTCGCCGCAGATTTCCGAGCTGGTTTGTAAAATCGCACCTTGTTCCGTTTGGATTTCTTCCACATAACGAAAATGTGTCACCTGAATATTTTTCGCCACCGTGGCTAAGTCGTTGCGCATTAAATCTACGATGGTGTAATGCTCCCGCTGTTCTTTTGGATTATTGAGCAAGAGGGCTTGCGCGTCGGGCAGGGTAGCGTCAATGGTGCCTTTCATAGGGTACGTAAAAATACGGTTGTCGCGTAAATTGACAAAACATTCGGGCGAGAAGCAAACGAACTGATCCTTGAATAACAATTTATATTTCGCCTGACTTTGCCAAAACAGCTGGCGCAGAGAATAATTGGTTTCAATGGGTGTCGGGTAGGTGAGATTCAGCAAATACGAATTGCCGAAATGCAATTCCCGCTGCACTAACTCAAATCCCGGTTGATACGCCGCAAAATCCATGGGTTTCTTGTGTAAGCAAAAGGCTTCGGACAGGGCTTCCTGCCAATTTACGTTGGTATAGCCCGGAAATTGCACGAAAATGCCTTGTTCTGCCGTTTCATTTAATGAGCAGAGTATCGGTTTTTGTTGTTCAAAATCGATTAGAAAGAAGAAAGGCGTTTTTGTTTTGCCAAATTGGTTCGCTTGTTGAATAAAATCTTGCCACATAACTTTATCTCGTGAAAAAACGGCAAAAATTTTAGCCTAAATCGGCGTAAAATTATATACTTTCGCGCCTATGTGACGCGCCTGTCTGACGAGAGAGAATTTATGTCTTTATTAATCATTAACAACCACGATTCTTTTACTTTCAATTTAGTGGATTTAATCCGCCGTTTGGATGTGCCGTTTCAGGTGGTGAATGTGGAAGACTTGGATTTGGACGCGGTGGACAATTTCTCTCATTTGCTCATTTCGCCCGGTCCCGATGTGCCGCGTGCGTATCCGCAATTATTTGCCTTGTTGGAACGCTATCATCAACGCAAATCCATTTTCGGCGTGTGTTTGGGGCATCAAATGTTATGCGAATTTTTCGGCGCGACGTTATATAACCTGCCGTCGCCCCGCCACGGGCAGGCAACGTCGTTGCACTTTGTGTCGGATTCCCCGTTATTCAAAAATTTGCCACTAACCTTTCAAATCGGTTTATATCATTCCTGGGCGGTGAGCGAGGCGCATTTCCCCGCACAATTACAGATTACCGCCCGTTGTAGCGATAACATCATCATGGCAATGCAGCACAAAACCCTGCCTATTTACGGCGTGCAGTTTCACCCCGAATCCTACATTTCCGAACACGGCGAGCGGATTTTACGAAACTGGTTACAGGCATCATAAATTCTTGAGCAAAAAGTGCGGTGGTTTTTCTCAGCGTTTTTTAGATCGGGATCACACAAATCACAAAAATCCCGCCATCCTCTTGTTTTTCCTTAAAGGCCTCTTTAAAGTTATGAACCGCATTCAGAATGTATTACGCACAAAAGGAGTTTTTGATGAATATTGTTTTTTTAGATCGCACCGGCATTCCCGCCAGCCACGACATCCCGCGCCCGAGCTTCCCGCATACCTGGACGGAATATGACCGCACGTTACCACAAGAAACCTTTGAACGCGCCAAAGATGCCGACATTGTGGTGACTAGCAAAGTGGTGTTCGATCGCGATCTCCTCAGCCGCTTGCCGAAATTAAAACTCATCGCCATTACCGCCACCGGCACCAATAACATTGATTTAGCGGCGGCGAAAGCGCTCGGGATCGCCGTGAAGAACGTCACCGGTTATTCCGGCGTCACCGTGCCGGAACACGTTTTGGGCATGATTTTTGCGCTGAAACATAGCTTGATGAGCTATTATCGCGATCAAGTCACTTCCGATCGCTGGGCGACCTGCGGACAATTTTGCTACACCGATTACCCGATTACCGATGTGCGCGGCGCAACCTTAGGCGTATTCGGCAAAGGTAACATCGGCACAGAAATCGGACGTTTGGCGCAGTTGTTGGGCATGAAGGTATTGTATGCGGAACACAAAGGCGCCGACCGAATTCGTGACGGTTATACCGATTTTGAAACCGTACTGAAACAGGCGGATATTGTGACGCTGCATTGCCCACTCACCGACACCACCAAAAATCTTATCAATGCCGACACCTTGGCATTAATGAAACCGACGGCGTATTTAATTAATACCGGGCGTGGTCCGTTGGTGGACGAAAGCGCCTTATTGGCTGCCCTGGAAAGCGGCAAAATCGCCGGGGCGGCGTTGGACGTGTTGGTGAAAGAACCGCCGGAAAAAGACAATCCGCTTATTCAGGCGGCAAAACGCTTACCGAATCTTTTGCTGACCCCGCATGTTGCCTGGGCGAGCGATTCCGCCGTCACCACGCTGGTGAATAAAGTAGCGCAAAATATTGAAGATTTTGTGGCGAACGGTAAGTAATTTCCGTGTCCTGTGCTATATACGGCGCCTGAAACGGGCGCCATATTTTTATATCTTACTGTGAAACTTGAAGGCAACATAAAAAACCGATTACAACTGCAATTTAAAGCTATTTTTAAGTAAAATATTCTTACATTTACGATAAAGAGGATTATCTATGCACTGGCTATTCCTGGCATTAGCTATAGTGGGCGAAGTTTTCGGTTCATCAATGTTAAAAATAAGTAACGGTTTTAGCAAATTATTGCCATCGGTTGGTGTCATAATCGGTTTTGGCTGTGCCTTTTATTTTCTGTCTATTGCGCTAAAAAGCATTTCGCTCGGCACTGCATATGCCATTTGGGCTGGCGTAGGTTTGGTACTAACTGCTTTGATTAGCGTTTCTATTTTTGGACAGAAAGTAGATCTTTGGGGCATTATCGGGTTAGGACTTATTCTCGCCGGCGTGATAATTTTAAATACCCTTTCACATATGGGTAGCCATTAGTGACGCCCAATGAAATGTTTGTTGACAGAGGTGATACATTCTGTCTGCGATTTTTTGACAGTTTTTATCTTTTAATACCACAGTGTTATTGCCCACACGTTTAGTTAGGGACATACTCATAATACCGCTCGGCTTGATTTTTTGATTTTATTTAAGCTCGTTTGGCACCACTTGAGCAGAGTTTTACATTATTTGGTGTCTACTTGTCACATTTCTTCGAATGCTATTATACGACTACAGCTGCGTCGTATTTCCGCACTGGTTTGGCGTATTTTTCATGTGTGGCATGAGAGACTTCTTGCTGTTCTGCTTTTTCTTTCCTTCTATGCTAAACTAGCGCACAATTTTTTCCGTATTTTTGACTATTTTTAATCAGTTATGACTTTATCTACACCTCTTTTTATCGCGTTACGCTATTGGCGGGCGAAAAGTGCCGATCGTTTCGGGCGTTTGGTGACGAACTTAGCCGGCTTCGGGATTGTGCTCGGCGTGATGGCGTTGATCATCGTGCTGTCCGTGATGAACGGCTTGGAGGGCTACCAAAAGCAACAGGTGCTGTCCACTATTCCGCACGCCATTGTCAGTCTGAACGGCAATGCCAAAATTGACGAAGCACAGCTGCCGATACCGAATTTCGTACAAAAAGCCGTGCCGATTAACATGACTAACGTGATTTTCCAGACGGCGGGCGGTGTTAGCGCGGGGCAGGTGATTGGGATTCGGCAGTTTTCCGATGATCCGATTTTATTTGATTTTCCCGAGCAGGAATTCGATAAAATGTTGCCGGCGGGCGAGTTTAAAATCATTATCGGTGATCAACTGGCGCAGAAACTAAATCTGCATGTGGGCGATAAAGTGCGCTTAATGATCACCGAGAATAGCCAATATACGCCTTTCGGACGCGTGTCCTTACAGCGCTTATTTACTGTGAGCGAAATCTATTTTGATAGTGGTGAAGTGTCCGGCTATGAAGCCTTTGCCAATTTAACGGACATCGGGCGCTTAATGCGTATTCAGCCGGGCGAGGCGCAGGGCTTTCGCTTATTCTTAGCGGATCCTTTCCAGATTACCGCTTTGCCGACTGCGTTTCCGGCGGACTATCAAATCAGCGATTGGCGCACCCAAAAAGGCGAATTTTTCCAAGCGGTGCGTATGGAAAAAAATATGATGGGCTTGTTGGTGAGCCTGATTATCGTCGTGGCGATTTCCAATATCATTACGTCTTTAAGTCTGATGGTGGTGGACAAACAGGGCGAAATCGCCATTTTGCAAACCCAAGGGCTGACCAAAGGACAAGTGCGTTCCATCTTTATTTATCAAGGTTTATTGGTGGGCTTGATGGGAACCTTGCCGGGCTCGATTTTAGGTGTGCTGGTGACGTTAAATTTAGACGGCATTGTGAATTTATTCGGCGCACAAACGATGTATTTACCTACCGCACTTGAGCCTTGGCAAATTCTGACGATTATCGCCTTTTCCCTATTATTGTCTTTATTATCCACCATTTATCCGGCATATCGGGCGGCGAAAGTTGAGCCGGCGGAAGCCTTGCGCTACGAATAAACAAGAGATGAAAACATGACTAAAGCATTATTATCCTGCCAAAATATCAGTAAATTTTACCAAGAAGGCACGCAACAAACGGAAGTGTTGAAACAGGTTTCTTTCGCCATGCAACCGGGCGAACTGGTTGCCATTGTGGGCAGTTCAGGTTCGGGCAAAAGCACCTTGTTACACGCTTTGGGCGGTTTGGATCAACCGAGTGGCGGAGAGGTTTTCATTAAAGGGCAGTCGCTGCAACAAATGACACCTAACGCTTTGGCGAAACTGCGTAATCAGTATTTGGGTTTCGTGTATCAGTTTCATCATTTGATGGCGGATTTCACCGCACTTGAAAATGTCATGATGCCGATGTTAATCGGGCGACAAAATAAAAGCGAATCGCAGGCACGCGCCGAGCAGATGTTAAGTGCGGTCGGTTTACAGCACAGAATTTCACATCGTCCGTCCGCCTTGTCCGGCGGTGAGCGTCAACGTGTGGCGATTGCCCGCGCGCTGGTGAATAACCCCGCGCTGGTGCTGGCGGATGAACCCACAGGAAATTTGGATCATAAAACCACAGAGAGCATTTTTGAGCTGATTCAACAGCTAAACCGGGAAAAGCATATCGCCTTTTTGTTGGTGACGCATGATTTAAGCTTGGCGGAAAAACTCAATCGGCGCCTGATTATGCAAGACGGCGTGCTACGTGAGGAAAATGCCTGATGAATACGCCATTTTTTATTAGCTGGCGTTATCAGCGCAGTAAGCATAAAAACCGCTTGGTGTCGCTGATTGCCTTTTTTTCCAGTATGGGCATTGCCTTAGGCGTGGCGGTACTCATTATCGGCTTAAGTGCCATGAACGGTTTTGAGCGCGAGCTGAATCAGCGCATTTTGGCGGTGGTGCCGCATGTGGAAATTATTTCCGCCCCGGGGCAGGGGGATGCGCCTATCGATCATTGGCAGAATCTGGCGGTGAGGCTCAAACAAAATTCGCAAATTTGCGGTATTTCGCCTTTCGTGAGTTTTACCGCGTTGGTGGAAAACGGCGCAAAATTAAAAGTCGTGCAAATTAAAGGCGTGGAAACGACATTGCAGGATCAAGTGAGTTCTCTCGGGCATTTCGTGTTAAATGCCGGGTGGCAGAATTTTGCGCAAAACGGTGGATTGGTTCTCGGCTCCGGTATTGCGCGAGATTTGGACGTGCAGGAAGGGGATTGGGTGTCTTTGTTGATTTCCTGGCAAAAAGGTTCGGAAAATCTCACCCAACCGTTACGTGAACGTATTCAAGTGACCGGTATTCTGCGTTTGGATGGTCAGCTGGATCACAGTTATGCCTTGATGCCGTTGGCACAGGCGCAGCAATTGATGAGTTACCGGGCAGATCAAGTGACCGGCGTGGAACTGAAAACCGCCGATCCATTTAGTGTGCAAGCCATGGACTATTCCATGTTGCAGGATTATCCGCAGATGTTGTATCTGCAAAACTGGATCAGCAAATTCGGCTATATGTACCGCGATATTCAGCTGATCCGCATGGTCATGTATATCGCCATGGTGTTGGTTATCGGGGTCGCCTGTTTTAATATTGTTTCTACCTTAATTATGGCGGTGAAAGACAAAGCCGGCGATATTGCCATTATGCGCACCCTCGGCGCAAATAATCGTTTCATTAAACGGATTTTTATTTGGTACGGCTTGCAGGCGGGCATGAAAGGCTGCCTGATTGGCATTGTGCTTGGCGTGATTTTAGCCTTGAATCTGACCCAGTTGATTCAGTTGCTGGAAAAGGCGATAGGCAAAAAGTTATTGTCCGATGGCATTTATTTCGTGGATTTCCTACCGACGGAATTACATTGGCAGGATGTGCTTTTGGTGTTGTTGTCCGCGTTAATTTTAAGTTTATTCGCCAGTCTTTATCCGGCAAACCGCGCGGCAAAATTACAACCGGCACAGGTGTTAAGCGGTCATTAACAAGAAATTCAATAAACTCGTTTGCTAGTACAAGAGATGGTGGTAGAGTAGAGTCGCTTTTTTAAATTTAGTTTTGTTGTTGTGTAATCAAGAGTGAAAAATGAAGAAAAAAGATATTAATATTAAAAACGATGATACCCGAATCGGTAAGATTGAACAGGTATTACCGCCCATCGCGTTATTAGAAAAATTCCCCGCCAGCGACATTGCGGTAAAAACCGTAGAACAAGCCCGCAAAGAAGCACACGATATTATTCATGGCAAAGATGATCGCCTGTTGGTGGTGATCGGGCCTTGCTCCATTCACGATCCGAAAGCGGCATTGGAGTACGCGCAACGCATCAAATTGATGCGTGAAAAATTTAAATATACCTTACAAATCATCATGCGCGTATATTTTGAAAAACCGCGTACCACGGTAGGATGGAAAGGCTTAATTAATGACCCGCACTTAAATAATACCTATGCCCTGAATGATGGTTTGCGCATGGCGCGTAAGTTATTATCCGACATTAACAATTTGAGCGTGCCTTCCGCCGGTGAGTTTTTGGATATGATCACACCGCAGTATTTAGCGGATTTTATGAGCTGGGGTGCCATTGGTGCAAGAACCACCGAATCCCAGGTACACCGTGAGCTGGCCTCCGGTTTATCCTGTGCGGTAGGTTTTAAAAATGCCACTAACGGTTGCGTGAAAATTGCTTTAGATGCTATCGGCGCTGCAGAAGCACCGCACCATTTCTTATCCGTAACCAAATTCGGCCATTCCGCCATTGTTTCCACCAAAGGTAACGAAGACTGCCACATTATTTTACGCGGTGGTGACAATGGTCCGAATTACAGCGAAAAAGACGTTTCCGAGGTATGTGCGGAACTTGCCAAAGCCGGCTACATACCGCATGTTATGGTAGATTTCAGCCATGCTAACAGCAGCAAACAGTTCAAAAAGCAATTAGACGTTAGTCATGAAGTAGCACGCCAAATTGCCAATGGCTCAAAACAAATTTTCGGCGTCATGATTGAAAGCCATTTGGTGGAAGGTCGTCAGGATTTGGTGGAAGGCAAAGAATTGATGTACGGGCAAAGTATCACCGACAGTTGTATCGGCTGGGACGATAGTGAAAAAGTCTTGCAGGAATTATCCGATGCCGTGGTGGCAAGACGTAAATTAAACGGCTAATTCATATCTTAATTGCTCCCTTCTAAAGAAAAGAAAAGTGCGGTGGATTTTTACGAAGAATTTCCACCGCACTTTTTTGTATTTTTAAGTTAAACCGGCCTCGGATTTGGTATATCATATAGCGACTTTTTTCCATTAACCGAGGCAACGATGGCGTCTAAGAATTCACCTCCTGCAAAAGAAAAAAATACCACCAATTTAAATATTCCCCCTCATTCCATTGAAGCCGAACAAGCGGTGTTAGGCAGTATTTTATTGAACAATTTTTATTGGGATGATGTAGCGGAAAATGTGGTGAAAGAGGATTTTTATCGCTTTGAACATCGCTTGATTTTTGAGGAGATGGAAAAGCTTATTGCCCGGCAGGCACCGGTGGATTTAATCACTTTGGAACAAGCCCTCAAAAGCCGTGAAGTGATTGAACAGGTGGGCGGGTTTGCTTATTTGGCGGAACTTTCCAATAACACGCCGAGTGCCGCCAACGTGGTGGCGTATGCAAACGTCGTGCGGGAAAAAGCCATCATGCGCGAATTGATTTCCGTGGGGAATAAAATCGCGCAGAACAGCTATTCGCCGAAAGGGCAGGATGTGAAACATTTGCTGGACGAAGCGGAACGGGAAGTGTTTGCCATCGCGGAAAAACGTACCTCGGGCAATGAAGGTCCCAAAAATATTATCGCCATTCTGGAAAACACCATCAGTAAAATCGAACAACTCAGTCAAACCAAAGATCATTCCGGCGTCACCGGCGTTTCTACCGGCTTTAAAGATTTGGATAAAAAAACCGCAGGCTTGCAAAAATCCGATTTGATTATTGTGGCGGCGCGTCCTTCCATGGGGAAAACCACGTTTGCCATGAACCTGTGTGAAAATGCGGCGTTAGGCAGTGAAAAACCGGTGCTGGTATTCAGTTTGGAGATGCCGGCAGAACAAATTATGATGCGTAGCCTTGCGTCACTTTCCCGAGTGGATCAAACCAAAATTCGTACCGGTCAGGGCTTGGACGATAACGACTGGGCGAAAATTTCCAGCACCATGGGCGTGCTTGCCAAAAAACCGAATTTATTTATTGATGACTCCTCAGGTTTAACGCCAACTGAGCTGCGTTCCCGCGCCAGAAGGGTTTATCGGGAAAACGGCGGGTTAAGTTTAATCATGGTGGACTATCTTCAATTAATGCGCGCGCCGGCATTTTCCGATAATCGAACGTTGGAAATCGCGGAAATTTCCCGTTCTTTAAAAGCCCTGGCAAAAGAATTGGAAGTGCCGGTAATCGCCCTGTCACAATTAAACCGTATGTTGGAAAACCGCCAGGACAAACGTCCGGTAAACTCGGATTTGCGGGAATCGGGCTCCATTGAGCAGGATGCGGATTTGATCATGTTTATTTATCGTGATGAAGTGTATAACCGTGAGTCGGAAGAAAAAGGCATTGCGGAAATTATTATCGGTAAACAGCGTAACGGTCCTATCGGGCGCGTAAAACTGGTGTTCCAAGGGCAATTTTCCCGGTTTGATAATTTGGCGGAACATCACTATTACGATGATGAATATTAAAGAATCAGCGAAGAGATTGAAAAATGCACATGAAACCCGCAACAGCCAAAATCAGTTCTGTTGCCTTGAAGCACAATATTCAAACTATTAAACAAAAAGCCCCGGAAAGCAAAATTATTGCGGTGGTCAAAGCCAACGCCTACGGACACGGCGTCGTGTTCGTGTCTTCCGCCGTAGAAAATCTGGTGGATTGTTTCGGTGTGGCGCGTTTGGAAGAAGCGTTAAAATTGCGTTCCAACGGCATTACCAAGCCGATTTTATTGTTGGAAGGTTTTTTCTCTTCCAAAGACTTACCCGTTCTGGCGGTGAACAACATTCAAACCGTGGTACACAGCCAAGAACAGCTGGATGCGCTGGAGCAGGCGAAAACCCCGAATCCGATCAAAGTCTGGTTAAAAATTGATACCGGTATGCACCGTTTAGGGGTACATTTAGACGAAGTGGACGCCTTTTATCAAAAATTAAAATCGTTACCTTGCGTTGATCCGAATATCGGTTTTGTCAGCCATTTTAGTCGTGCCGATGAATTGGAATGCGGTTATACCGAAAAACAATTGGCGCGTTTTTTATGGGCGACGGAAGGCAAAGGCGGCGAGCGCAGCATTTCCGCATCCGGCGGCGTTTTATTCTGGCATGACGCGCATTTGGATTGGATTCGCCCGGGCATTATTATGTACGGCATTTCACCGAATAATATCGCCGGCAAAGAATACGGTTTAATTCCGGTGATGAATCTCACTTCTTCCTTAATCGCCGTACGCGAACATAAAAAAGGCGAACCGGTGGGTTACGGCGGCGTTTGGGTGAGTGACAAAGATACCAAAATCGGCGTGGTAGCAATCGGCTACGGCGACGGCTATCCGCGTGATGTGCCGGAAGGTACGCCGGTTTATCTGAATGGCCGCCGTGTGCCTATCGTCGGAAAGGTTTCCATGGATATGCTCACCGTGGATCTGGGTGCAGACAGTCAGGAAAAGGTCGGTGATGAAGTGATCCTGTGGGGCAAAGCATTGCCTATCGAAGAAATTGCAGCAATTACCGGTATTATCAGCTATGAATTAATCACCAAATTAACCCCGCGTGTTTTAACCGAATACATAGATTAAGTTTAAGGAGAGCTTATGCAAAAAATTAATCCAACCCAAACTAACGCATGGAAAGCACTAACGCAACACCATGCACAACGCAAAAACGCCACGATTCAGCAATTATTTGCGCAAGAAAAAGATCGCTTTGCGCATTATTCTTTAACTTTCAATAATGAAATCTTAGTTGATTTTTCCAAAAATAATCTGACCCAAGAAACCCTTGGTTTATTGCGTCAACTCACCGAAGAATGCGGTCTGGCGCAAGCGAAAGAAGCCATGTTCAACGGGGAAAAAATCAACCGTACGGAAAATCGTGCCGTTTTACACACCGCACTGCGTAACCGCGCCAATACGCCTGTTTTGGTGGACGGCAAAGACGTGATGCCGGAAGTGAATGCGGTACTTTCGAAAATGAAGTCCTTCTGCGAACGCGTGATTTCCGGTGAATGGAAAGGTTACACCGGCAAAGCCATTACCGACGTGATCAATATCGGTATCGGCGGTTCGGATCTTGGTCCTTACATGGTCACCGAAGCTTTGCGCCCGTATAAAAACCATTTAACCATGCACTTTGTGTCCAACGTGGACGGCACGCACATTGCGGAAACCCTGCAGAAAGTCAATCCGGAAACCACCCTTGTGTTGGTTGCCTCCAAAACCTTCACCACCCAGGAAACCATGACCAACGCCAATTCCGCCCGTGATTGGTTCTTGGCGACGGCGAAAGAGGAAAAACACGTTGCCAAACACTTTGCGGCGCTTTCTACCAATGCCAAAGAAGTGGAAAAATTCGGTATCGATACCGACAATATGTTCGGCTTCTGGGATTGGGTCGGCGGACGTTATTCCTTATGGTCAGCCATCGGTTTATCTATCGCCCTTTCCATCGGCTTTGAAAACTTTGAAGCGCTCCTAAGCGGTGCGCACGAAATGGATAAACATTTCCGCAATGCACCGTTGGAGCAAAATATCCCGACCACGTTAGCGTTAGTGGGCTTATGGAACACCAATTTCCTTGGCGCGCAAACGGAAGCCATTTTGCCTTACGACCAATATTTACACCGTTTTGCCGCCTATTTCCAACAAGGCAACATGGAATCCAACGGTAAATATGTCGGACGTGACGGCAAAGTCATCGACAACTACCAAACCGGTCCGATTATCTGGGGTGAACCGGGCACCAACGGTCAGCATGCGTTCTATCAATTGATTCACCAAGGCACCACATTAATCCCTTGTGATTTCATCGCACCGGCGCAAACCCACAATCCGTTGTCCGATCATCACAACAAATTGCTCTCCAACTTCTTTGCGCAAACCGAAGCCTTGGCTTTCGGTAAAACCAAAGAACAAGTGGAAGCGGAATTCCTGAAAGCGGGTAAAACCCTGGCGGAAGTGGAAGACATCGTGCCGTTCAAAGTGTTCACCGGCAACAAACCGACCAACTCCATCTTGTTACAAAAAATTACCCCGTTCAGCCTTGGCGCCCTTATCGCCATGTATGAACACAAAATTTTCGTGCAAGGCGTGCTGTTCAATATTTACAGCTTCGACCAATGGGGTGTGGAATTAGGTAAACAACTAGCCAACCGAATCCTGCCGGAATTGGTGAATAACGATAAAATCGAAAGCCACGACAGTTCAACCAACGGCTTGATTAATCAATTCAAAGCCTGGCGTTAAGTATTATCTCAGCTTTAAACTGAATTAAGCGGGATTTTTTAAGGAATAAAAGAGCGGTTAGATTTTTGAGAGTTTCATCAAATCTAACCGCCGTTTTATTTAGGCTAAGATTTATTTAACTTGTTGGTTCAGGGCGTTTTCAATTTTTTTATCTGTTTTATATTGAGATAACGCATATACAGCCCAAAGAGTCGCTGGGATCCACCCAATTAAAGTAATCTGTAAAATTAAACAAATAATGCCGGAAAATGGGCGACCAATGGTAAAGAAGGTTAGCCATGGTAAAATTAATGCAATGATAAGTCTCATTATGTTCTCCTGTTATTCCATTTTAGTTTGAAAATCGTCTGAAGGTAATTGTAGTCTTATTCTCGCGCTAGAAGCTTGTCTGCAAGGATAGTCACTGCTTATTCTATGTTTCTCACTCCAATTTTTAGCGGATTGCACCTGATCAACACAAGTGTTATAAATCTCTTTTAGGTGATCATAATTCTCTGTGAGTTGCTTAATGTAAGTATCTTCTTTCTCTTGAAACACGCTACGCCATGCTTGTCTAGGTTGTTCTTTTTTGTAGTCTTCATCGTACGCTTTTAAGGCATTTAATTGTTCTAAAGACATTGCTTGAAACTCTTCAGTTGCTTGCTCTTTTACCGCGGTTTGCCATACATCACACGCAGAGTATCGACGTTTATCCTGTTTGCAATAATTTTGTTCTTCATTAAGCAGGCTATTTAAACCTTTTGCTTTAAGCTCCTTAATTATGGGTTGTGTTTTCTCTTGATACAAAGATTCCATTGCTTCACATTCGGGCGTTTTTCCCAAAATATTGGTGCATTTTGAATTGACAAATGTTTTAACAAACTCTTGCCAAGACTGGGAACCATACTGTTGTTCTATAAGTTCTTTGGCTTTTGCTATTTCAGCCGCTTTTTGGGCTTTGCGCTCATTTTCTTCTTTTTCAAATTGTAAGCGTCTGTCTTCCTTGATAGCGTTTCTGACGAGATCACACTCAGACCCTTTAGCCATAATTTTCTCTAAAGCCGTTTCATCTTTTGTACGCATGGCTGTTTCCATATCATTTTCACATTGCGTCCATTTAGTTTTGGCTTCGTCAATATGAGATAAATAATAGGCTGCATCTTTTTCAGAACAGGCTGACAAGTTTAAACACAAGCCAACAGGTATAAGCCAGAATAATTTTTTCATTGTGTATTCCTTTTGTTTAAATTTTACTTATCAATATGATAAGTCGTATTTTTCAAAAAAAATAACCTTGTCAAGCTTAATATAATTTTTTCGATAAAAACTACCAAAGATCTCTGTATGATGGATATTCATTTTAGAGAAATACTATTTTTTTAACCGCACTTTTTCCTTTCTTACTGCCAGCAAAGGAATTTTATGCTAGAATTCGCGCGCTATTTTTCATTAACACATCAATAGGAAAGAACATGAAAGTTTTAGAAGGCCATATCGCAACGCCGGAAGCTAAAGTCGCTGTGGTTATCAGCCGTTTTAACAGTTTTATCAACGAAAGCCTGCTTGAAGGCGCCTTGGATGCGTTAAAACGCGTCGGTCAGGTGAAAGATGAAAACATCACATTAGTGCGCGTACCTGGTGCGTATGAACTGCCGTTAGTGGCACGTCGTTTGGCGGAAAGTAAAAAATTCGACGCCATTGTTGCCTTGGGGACGGTAATCCGTGGCGGTACCGCCCACTTTGAATATGTGGCGGGCGAAGCCAGCAGCGGTTTAGGCAAAGTGGCGATGGAATCCGAAATTCCTGTGGCATTCGGTGTATTAACCACCGAAAACATCGAACAAGCCATTGAACGTGCAGGCACCAAAGCTGGTAACAAAGGAGCGGAAGCCGCCTTGGTTGCGTTAGAAATGGTGAATCTGTTAAATCAAATTCAGGCTGCGTAAATCACAATGGCTGAACAAACTAAAAAAATCTCTCCCCGTCGCCGCGCCCGCGAATGTGCCGTTCAGGCGTTATATTCTTGGGCGATTTCGCAAAATTCTCCGGAAATCGTGGAATTGAATTTCATTACCGAACAGGACATGAAAGGCGTTGATAAACCGTATTTCCGCAAATTATTCCGCCAAACGGTGGAAAATGTGGAAGCAGTGGATGCCACCATGCAAGGCTATTTGGATCGTACGTTAGAAGAATTGGATCCTATCGAAAAAGCCATTTTGCGCTTGGCGGTGTATGAGCTGCAATTTGAAGCGGATGTGCCTTACAAAGTGGTGATTAACGAAGCCATTGAAGTGGCGAAAGTGTTCGGCGCAGACGAAAGTCACAAATATATTAACGGCGTATTAGATAAAATCGCACTGGTTGTACATGCTTAAATAGTGCAGGGGGGCAGTATGAGAGAAGGTGAATTTGACATCATTCAACGTTATTTTACTGCTTCCAAGCGTTCCCCGCGCAAAGATGTAGTGCTTTCGGTGGGCGATGATTGCGCCATCACCGAATTGAACACCAATCAGCACTTAGCTATCACCACCGACACCATGGTGGAAAACATTCATTTCTTACCGACCATTCGCCCCGCCGATTTGGCTTATAAAGCGGTCGCCAGCAATTTAAGTGATCTTGCCTCTATGGGGGCCGAACCCGCTTGGATTTCTCTCGCTTTAACCTTACCGAAAATCGATCATGATTGGTTGGCAGAATTCAGCGAAAGTTTTTTTGCCATTCTCGATCATTACAACGTCGATTTAATCGGTGGCGACACCACGAAAGGCCCGTTAGGTTTAACCATCACCGCGCACGGCATCATTGTGAAAAATAAGGGCTTATGTCGCCATCAGGCGAAAGTGGGGGATTGGATTTATGTTTCCGGCACCTTGGGCGACAGCGCGGCAGGCTTATCTTTTATTTTACAGGGCAAAAGTGCGGTGAATTCTGCGCAAGAATTTTTAATCCAACGCCATTTGCGCCCGACACCAAGGGTGCTGCTCGGATTAGAGCTGTCCGTTTCCGGCTTGGCAAATGCGGCAATTGACATTTCTGACGGGCTGGTTGCCGATTTAGGCCATATTTTAGAACGCAGCCAATGCGGAGCAGTGATTGAATTGGATAAATTGCCCCTTTCCGCCGAGTTGGTCGCCGAAGTCGGTTTGGCGCAAGCGGAGCAGTTTGCTTTATCGGGCGGCGAGGATTACGAGCTCTGTTTCACCGTGTCCGACAGCAATATTGCCAAATTAGAAAAAGCCCTGGCACACCTCGGCGTGCCTTATACCTGCATCGGGCAAATTCGTCACGCGGGCAAAAAACGCATTCAATTCCAACGCAACGGACAAGCGGTAGAGCTTAAATTGCCACGCGGTTTTGATCATTTCAAATAGGTTTAATTTATGACGTCATTACAACATCCGCTCGAACGGGTGAATTTGCGCAATCCTATTCATTTTTTCGCGCTGGGGTTCGGCTCCGGTTTATTGCGTCCCGCGCCCGGCACTTGGGGCAGCTTGGCAGGCGTGATTTTAGGCGCGTTATTGCTGCCGGCACTCGGCGCAAAAATATTTTTTATTTTGACCGCACTTTGCTTCGTCATTGGTATTTGGTTATGCGAGCGCACCAGTCACGACATGGGTGTACACGATCACGGCAGCATTGTGTGGGATGAAATTGTCGCAGTTTTCCTTGTGTTGTTAGCCGTGCCGCAAATTTCGCTATTATGGTGCGCTATCGCTTTCGTCACTTTCCGCCTGTTTGATATTTTAAAACCTTATCCAATTCGCTATTTCGACGAAAAACTCACCAACGGTTTTGGCATTATGGCAGATGATATTCTGGCGGCAGGCTACAGTGTCGTTGTCATTCTCGTCTTAGCGCAGTTTATTCAGGTAACATGATGTTAAATTTAATGTTCGTCCATTTAATGGGATTACTTTCCCCCGGACCGGATTTTTTCTACGTGAGCCGTGTCGCAGCAATCCGTTCACGTCGCACCGCGCTTTACGGCGTCATCGGTATTACGCTTGGTGTGTTCATCTGGGCAACCGCTGCCGTGTTGGGGCTTGCCATCGTCTTTAAAACCTCGCCGGCATTGCAAGGCGTGGTGATGGCGTTGGGGGGCAGTTATTTGTTTTATCTCGGCGTGAAAATGGCGCGTGTAAAAACCAATGCGGTGTTTAATGATTCGGCGGAAGGGCAAAAAAGCGTAGGTTCTAAAAGTGAATTGCTGAAAGGGTTATTGGTGAATTTATCCAATGCCAAAGTGGTGATTTATTTCAGCAGCGTGATGTCTTTTGTGTTAGTCAACATCACCGAAACGCAGCAAATTTTGACCGCACTTTTGATTATCACGGTGGAAACTTTTTTGTATTTTTACGTCATTTCTATTTTATTTTCACGCCCTTTCGCCAAACGGTTTTACAGCCGATACAGCCGCTATATTGATAATGTGTCGGGCGTGATTTTTATTTTATTCGGCACCTACTTAATTTATAGTGGTGCGGTGAAAGTGTTAGGCTAATTCATTTTCGGGAGAAATAACATGACATTAAAAATTGCCGTTGTGGGCGCAGGCGGACGCATGGGGCGCCAATTAATTCAAGCGGTACATAACGCGGAAGGTGTGGCGTTGGGCGCGGCGTTTGAGCGCAAAGGATCCTCATTAGTTGGCGCCGATGCCGGCGAATTGGCGGGTATCGGTCACTTAGGCATTCGCGTGGGCGATGATTTAAATGCAGCAAAAGATCAATTTGATTTATTAATTGATTTCACCCGCCCTGAAGGCACATTGGAATACTTGGCATTTTGTGTCGCCAACCATAAAAAAATCGTCATCGGCACCACGGGCTTTGGCGACGCCGGCAAAGCGGCGATTAAATCGGCTGCCGAGAAAACCGCTATCGTATTTGCTTCAAATTTCAGCGTAGGCGTAAATTTGGTCTTTAAATTATTGGAAAAAGCCGCTAAGGTGATGGGCGATTATTGCGACATCGAAATCATCGAAGCGCACCACCGCCACAAAGTCGATGCGCCGTCCGGTACCGCGCTTTCCATGGGGGAACATATCGCGAAAACCCTCGGTCGGGATCTGAAAACCCACGGCGTATTTTGCCGCGACGGCATTATTGGCGAACGCAAACGTGATGAAATCGGCTTCTCTACCATTCGCGCCTCCGATGTGGTGGGCGAGCACAGCGTCTGGTTTGCCGACATCGGTGAACGGGTGGAAATCGCCCACAAAGCCTCCAGCCGCATGACCTTCGCCAATGGCGCCGTACGTGCCGCCAAATGGCTTGAAGGTAAAAACAACGGCTTGTTCGACATGACGGATGTGTTGGATTTGAATAATTTATAAGCTCGGGTGCGTGTCAACGCACCTTTTTCGTTTGTGTGAGTGGTGCAACAAGTTGCACCTTATAAAGTGCGGTCGTTTTTTCCTCTGTTTTTACACCTCAATTTCCAAATTTTACAATTCAATCTCCAAATCTTCTTCCACCCGACAACAACACAATAAAATCTCATCTTTTTGTAAAAAGGCTAACGGTGTTTCTGCGTAGGACACCTTGCCTTTTTTGATTTTTACCCGACAGGACCCGCAATAGCCGCTGCGACATTGGTATTCGTGATGAATGCCGTGTTGTTCCAGGCGGTTGAGGAGTGGGATTCGGTTATCGTGTTCGATGGTTTGTCGGCGAAGTAATAAATGGATTTTCATGATCGTTAAAATAAAAAAAGAGCAGCTAGGAGACTGTGCTAAATAGCATTAGTTCTATTGTAATAGAAATTAGATCGACGCGGAATACGCCGGTTCATGATTTCCTGTAGAGAGAAAGGCTGGTGTCAATTAACACCAATACGAAAATGAAATTTAAATAAGCATAATCAGGCTGTTATATTGAGAAAAAAGTTGTTTCGGTTTGGTAATAGGTTCAAGTTTGTGACGAATGTTAGGCGGTTGGAGGGTGGTGAGAGAAAGTGCGGTGGTTTTTGGCGGCGTTTTTTTGGATGTACCTGTTCAAAAATGGAATATAAAAAAGGCGGGTACATGACCCGCCTCATAAAGGATGACTACAAATCAAAATCATCAAAATCTTTGGTATCTACTTTGGAATCGATTTGACCCACAAGATAAGAACTCACTTCCACTTCTTGCGGCGCCACCTGTACGTTGTCGGAAACCAACCAGGCGTTGATCCAAGGAATCGGGTTGGAGCGCGCTTGGAACGGCAACGGCAAGCCTACCGCCTGCATACGGATATTGGTGATGTATTCCACATATTGCACCAAAATTTCTTTGTTCAAACCGATCATGGAACCGTCTTTGAACAAGTAATCCGCCCAGTCTTTTTCCTGTTCCGCTGCGGCTAAGAACAAATCGTAGGCTTCCTGTTTGCATTCTTCGGCAATTTCCGCCATTTTAGGATCGTCCTGACCTGCCGCCATAATGTTCAAAATGTGTTGCGTACCGGTTAAGTGCAGGGCTTCGTCGCGGGCGATGAATTTAATGATTTTCGCGTTTCCTTCCATTAATTGGCGTTCCGCAAAGGCGAAGGAGCAGGCGAAAGACACATAGAAGCGAATGGCTTCCAAGGCGTTGACGCTCATTAAGCACAGGTAAAGTTGTTTTTTCAGGTTACGCAGGCTCACCACGCATTCTTTGCCGTCCACGGTGTAAGTGCCTTCGCCGTAGAGGCTGTAAAGCTGGCTGTCGCGGATTAAATCGTCGTAGTAAGAGGAAATATCGCGTGCGCGTTTGATGATTTCTTCGTTGGTCACGATGTCATCAAACACGATGGACGGATCGTTCACGATGTTACGAATAATGTGGGTGTAAGAACGGGAATGGATAGTTTCGGAGAACGTCCAGGTTTCGATCCAGGTTTCCAGTTCCGGAATGGACACCAACGGCAATAACGCCACATTCGGGCTTCTGCCTTGAATGGAATCCAACAGAGTTTGGTATTTTAAATTGCTGATAAAAATGTGTTTTTCATGTTCAGGTAACGCCGCGTAGTCTATACGGTCTTGCGACACATCCACTTCTTCCGGACGCCAGAAGAAAGAAAGTTGTTTTTCAATGAGCTTTTCAAAAGTCTCATATTTTTGTTGATCGTAACGCGCCACGTTGACGTTTTGACCAAAGAACATCGGTTCTTTGAGCTGGTCGTTTTTGTTTTGTGAGAAGGTGGTGTATGCCATTTTTGTTTATCCTTTAATCTTATGAGTAAAGTGCGGTCATTTTTTTAAGTGTTTTTACTTCATGCTTGCGCTATCGGAGGGCTTACTACGCTTACGCTATTTTTAAACGGTTAGAGCTAATTTTCTTTTCGTGAATGATTCTTCGACTTGTTTATGCCACTCTTGAATAATTTTAGTTGTTTCAACGTTTGGATCTGTGCAACGACTTAATGCACCACGAGGTTGTGGAATAGTACGTTCTGTTAAAGCCCAGTCTAAAACTCTAATTGGTCTTCTATGAATAATCCATTCCGTATCTAAGTCTGAATCGTTATTTACATCATAATTTCCACCAATAACTTGGACTAATGCAATAAGACGAGCACCCTGTTTAATCGCAACAATATCATTAACTTTCATATCATCAATAAATTGAGAAATCTGATTTGATTTTTCTTCCCAATGCCCTAAGCCAATAATTTTTTTATGTTCAAGAATATATTCGACACCTGAAAAATCCATTTCATCTGGGTGCATTTGCATATGCCAATATTGAATTGCCATAATAATCTCCTGTAATAAATGTTCTTAAAACAAAAAGTACAAAGTGCGATTAATTTTTAAAGTATTTTTAAATGCTCAAAAAAATTTGACCGCACTTTTCTTTATTAAATTTTACACGCCCCACCGGCACAACCATCATCCAAATCTTCCTGGCTGTCTTCGGCGCCGTCGCGGGTGTTTTGGTAGTAGAGGGTTTTTAAGCCGTATTTGTAAGCGGTTAAGAGATCTTTTAACAACACTTTCATCGGCACTTTGCCGTCTTCAAAGCGTTTCGGATCGTAATTGGTATTGGCGGAGATAGCTTGGTCCACGAATTTTTGCATGATGCCCACTAAGTGTAAGTAGCCGTCGTTGCTTGGAATATCCCAAAGCAATTCGTAGTTCTCGCCGAGGTTTTCATAATCCGGTACCACTTGTTTCAAAATGCCGTCTTTGGAGGCTTTCACACTCACATGACCGCGTGGTGGTTCGATGCCGTTGGTGGCGTTAGAAATCTGGGAAGAGGTTTCCGACGGCATTAAGGCGGTGAGGGTGGAGTTGCGCAGACCGAATTCTTTGATGTCGCGGCGCAGGCTTTCCCAGTCATAATGCAACGGTTCGGCGGTTAAGCTGTCGATGTCTTTTTTGTAAGTATCGATCGGCAAAATGCCTTGGGCATAAGTAGTTTCGTTGAAGTATTCGCACGCGCCTTGTTCTTTCGCCAAATTCATGGAGGCTTTCAATAAATAATATTGAATGGCTTCAAAAGTGCGGTGGGTTAAATCGTTGGCGCTGCCGTCGGAATAACGCACGCCGTGTTTTGCCAAGTAATACGCATAGTTAATCACGCCGATACCCAAAGAACGGCGGGCAAGGGAACTGCGTTTTGCCGCAATCACCGGATAATCCTGGTAATCCAATAAGGCATCTAACGCGCGTACCGCAAGCTCTGCCAGATTGTCTAACTCGTCCAAGTTTTCCAATTTGCCTAAGTTAAAGGCGGAAAGGGTACAAAGGGCGATTTCGCCGTTTTCATCGTGGAAATGTTCTAACGGTTTGGTCGGCAGGGCGATTTCCAAACAAAGATTGGATTGACGCACCGGCGCCACTTTCGGATCAAACGGCGAATGGGTGTTACAGTGGTCCACGTTGTGAATATAAATACGACCGGTGGAAGCACGTTCCTGCATTAATAAGGAGAACAATTCCACGGCTTTCACGGTGCGTTTACGAATGCTTGGATCCTGCTCGTATTGCGCATAAAGTTGCTCGAATTTATCTTGATCGGCAAAGAACGCTTCGTAAAGCCCCGGCACGTCGGACGGGCTGAATAGGGTAATATCGCCGCCTTTAATTAAGCGTTGATACATTAATTTGTTGAGCTGTACGCCGTAATCCATGTGACGCACGCGGTTGTCTTCCACGCCACGGTTGTTTTTTAACACCAACAGGCTTTCCACTTCCAAGTGCCAAATCGGGTAATACACCGTTGCTGCACCGCCGCGTACGCCACCCTGTGAGCAGGATTTGACGGCGGTTTGGAAATGTTTATAGAACGGAATACAACCGGTATGGAAGGCTTCGCCGCCACGAATCGGGCTGCCAAGAGCACGAATAGCCCCCGCGTTGATACCGATACCGGCACGTTGGGAAACGTATTTCACAATGGCGGAGGCGGTGGCGTTAATAGAATCTAAGCTGTCGCCGCATTCGATCAATACACAGGAGCTGAATTGACGGGTTGGGGTGCGCACGCCTGCCATGATTGGGGTCGGTAGGGAAATTTTGAAGGTGGAGGTGGCATCGTAGAAACGGCGCACATAATCCAAACGGGTTTCTTGCGGGTATTTGGAGAACAGGCTGGCCGCTACCAATAAATAGAGGAATTGGGCGGATTCGTAGATCTCACCGGTCACACGGTTTTGGACTAAATATTTGCCTTCTAATTGCTTCACCGCCGCGTAAGAGAAGGTCATATCGCGCCAATGGTCGATAAAACCGTCCATTTCATCCCATTCTTCGCGGGTGTAATCGTCCAATAAAGACGGATCGTATTTGCTCATACGCACCAGTTTTTTCACGTGATCGTATAAACGCGGCGGATCAAAGTGTCCGTATGCTTTTTTGCGCAAATGGAACACTGCAAGACGGGCGGCAAGGTATTGATAATCCGGGGAATCTTTGCTGATCAGATCCGCCGCCGCTTTGATAATGGTTTCGTGAATATCGGAGGTGCGAATTCCTTCGTAAAACTGAATGTGGGAACGCAATTCCACTTGAGACACGGACACATTGTCCAGCCCTTCCGCCGCCCAAGTGATGACGCGGTGAATTTTATCAAGATTAATCGGTTCCGGTTTTCCGTCACGTTTGGTGACCATCAATGCCTTGTTCATGGAAGATACCTATTTCTCTAAAATATATGAAAAACACAACATATAGTTGCGTTATAAAAATTTTGCACAAGATAATGTGTTAGATGTGAAAATTCAAGTACTAAATTTTTTACTTGAATTATTGACATAAAATAACTGCTTATAAACCAAGAAGAATTTTTTGCGTGGTAAAAATCGTATTATTAAAATTTGTGCAAAGGGATAAATTTTGTGCGAAATGATGAGGTTGGGGTGTTTTGAAAGAGAAAAGTGCGGTGAAAAAACACTTTAAATTTCCACCGCACTTTTTAGGGAAAAGGTGATCAGATACTTCCACCGATGCCCTTGAACTTCTCAACAAAGTCCGCAATTTTTTGGAAAATACTTCTCTTTTTCGTCAGATACGCCGGATTGAGAGGACTCATTTTAGGTAGCGCTTCATTTAAGTCCGTACCGTTTTCACTGGCGTATTCACGTTTTAGCGAGACATTAATATAACGTTTAGCCGCTTCTATGTTTAAATCTTCCGAAGCAATGAGTTCATCAGCTTCCTTTTGTTGCTCTGTTTGAGCAAATTTAAAGAACGCTTCAATGATACTTGCCTTATCGACAATAGCATCTAAATCTGTTTGATGAATAAAATCGATAATTAAACTTTCTTTGGCACGGTTTCCCAAACTTGAGCGGATAATTGAACGAATTTCTTCAACCAATGTCTCTTTGTCTTTGATTTTTTTATTGTGTTCAAAAATCAGCTCTAAAATATAATCCAGATTGATTTCTTGGGATTTTAATAAATCTACCTCAAAAACTACATCATCCCAATCAATGGTTGATTTTCCCTTTTCTTCGCCATCTTTTTGCCGACGAAGCCAATCACGAATGTCATTATAAGTAGAACGATAATTTTGTTGAATAGCGCGTTCGCTTGGTATATTAATTTTTTGTATTTCAGCAAGGGCTTCATCACTAAGATAATATTTTTCTTTAAATGCTTGCATTGCTTTTTCATCGGTTTTATTAACGGATTGAAATGCTTGTAAAGCGGCAAATTCATCATAATTTTGTAAAATATTTTCAACGCGTAAATATTCACCGAATAATTTAACAAAGGCTTTTTTGTCTTTTTCAGTTTCAATTTCAGTCGGATCAGGAAAACGATTGCTGAGTTCGGTAATAACGTCTAAATACCCACGGCGATCGATGCCCGCGTCGGTATAGCCTTCCATATATTCTTGATAGCTTTTTTCCAGTACTACATTACGTGTATTGGCGTTTCCAAAAAGCGTAATGGCATCAATGGTGTTTTGTTCCAAATCTCGGAAAGTAACGATATTGCCAAAGGTTTTGGTGGCGTTATAAATTCGATTGGTACGGGAAAAGGCTTGAATTAACCCGTGATAACGTAGGTTTTTATCGACAAATAAGGTGTTTAGCGTTGGCGCATCAAAACCGGTTAAAAACATACCGACAACAATAAGCAGGTCAACTTCTTTATTTTTCACCCGTTTTGCCAAATCTCGATAATAGTTTTGGAAGGATTTTCCATCCATATCATAGTTGGTTGCAAAATACTTGTTGTAGTCATTAATAGCTGATTTTAAGAATTCTTTGGCGCTCGAATTCATGGCTTCCACTTCAAAACTTTCATCGGCAATATCACCTACCGCGTCTTGTTCTTCATTGGCGGCAAAAGAAAAGATGGTGGCAATTTTAAGCGGATTTTCCACCGCACTTTGTAGTCGTTTAAAGGTTTCATAATAGCATTTGGCTGCGTCCACACTACTCACCGCAAACATCGCATTAAAGCCTTGATCACTGGCGTTGAAACGATGTGTCTTTTGTTTGAAATTGTTCAAGATGTATTGTGTGATTTCTTCAATGCGTTTGGGCTGTAAAAAAGCCGCTTTTTGCTCAAGTGCGGTCAGTTTTTCAAGATTTTTTTCCGTTTCGATGGTTTTAAATTGCGGACGAACATCATTGTAATCTACTTTAAACTTGAGTACTTTTTCATCACGAATGGCGTCGGTGATAATGTAGGAATGTAGCTGAATACCAAAAACATTTTCTGTAGTTTCAGCACCTAATGCGTTGCCTTTACGGATAAGTTTTCCATCAACAATATCGTCGCCAAAAATTGGCGTGCCGGTAAAACCAAATTGGTAGAATTTTTTAAATTTTTTCTTTAAGTTTTTTTGCGCTTCACCGAATTGCGAACGATGGCATTCATCAAAAATAAAGACCACCTGTTTATCATAAACCGGTAACTTATCTTCTGATTTCATTAGGTTATTGAGTTTTTGAATGGTGGTAACAATAATTTTGTTATCTTCTTTTTCAATGTTGCGTTTTAGCCCCGCCGTACTTTCCGAGCCATTAACGCTGTCAGGTGAAAAGCGCTGATATTCTTTCATAGTTTGATAATCCAGATCTTTACGGTCCACCACAAAAAACACTTTATCAATAAAGTCGAGCCCCGTTGCAAGGCGGGCTGCTTTAAAACTGGTTAAGGTTTTGCCTGAACCTGTGGTGTGCCAAATATAACCGCCACTTTCTTGATTACGCCAGTTTTTCGATTGATAAGAACTATTAATTTTCCACAAAATCCGTTCGGTTGCGGCGATTTGATAAGGACGCATAATCAGTAACGTATCAGACGTATCAAACACACAATAATCCACCAAGATTTTTAATAAGGTATTTTTTTGGAAAAATGTTGCCGTAAAATCCTTTAAATCACGAATGGCGGTATTTTTTGCCGTTGCCCAATTCATTGTGAAATCATAGCTATTTTTATCGCGTTTGGTGGTATTGGCAAAATAGCGGGTATCCGTGCCGTTGGAAATCACAAAAATTTGAATATATTTAAAAAGAGAATTGTCTTTATTAAAACTTTCTTTGCTATAGCGGTGAATTTGGTTAAAGGCTTCCCGAATTGCCACACCGCGTTTTTTTAATTCAATATGCACAAGCGGCAAACCATTCACTAAGACAGTTACATCATAGCGATTATCATAATTGCCGGTTTGCTCAAATTGATTAATCACTTGTAATTTGTTATTGGCAATATTTTTCTTATCCAGCAAATAAATATTTTGAATTCGCCCGTTATCAAATACAAAATCATAAATATAGTCATCATGAATCTTGCGTGTTTTCTCAATGAGATTATCAGCAGGTTTATCCAAATATTCTTCTAAAAAGCGCGTCCATTCGGCATCTGAAAAGGTAACATTGTTAAGCGCTTGCAACTGATTACGCAGATTTATCAGTATTTTCGTGGTTATTGATTTCAGGTAAATACTGATAACCCTGACCTTGTAAATCGCGGATAAATTCACGTTCTAAACTATCTTCCGTCTGATAGCCAGCCCGTAGCTCTTCCACGCATTTAATATATTGATCCAGAACGATAAAATTATTGGATTCGGCGATGGTTTTGTATTGGGTCATGAGTTTTCCTTTATTATTGATTCTTTTGCTAGCAGTAATATTTTACTTGATATTGTTTACCATCTTGGGCAGTTATCAAGTAATCCTTGATAACTGAATTTTTGTCTAATTCATTGTCTTCTAATATATTTTTTTATACGAAAGGCTATATTTTGTACAGAGGTGTCAAAAAGTTCGGCAAGCTGATTTTGGGTTAACCAAGCCTCATTTTCGACAACTAATAAAGCAACGTGAGATTTGCCGTCATCGGTGTTGTAGATGATTAAGTCATTCATTAGTTACTCCATAAAATTGCAGAATTCATTGATAGCATTTACCAAATTCTTTACTTCATCTTTATCAGAATTGCGTAAATTTGATATTTCTTCGCTTGAATGCGCGGAGTGGCTATTAAGATCAATTAGTCTTGGCTTAAAATTATTGCCTGTTTTTTTATTAATAGCGTCTAATAATTCTTTCCATCCACTATAGCCAAGATAAGTAGATGTTTTTTCCATAAGATTTCGGAGAAAATTAAAATGATATTTTTGTAGTGAATCGTTAGATATAGCTTTCTGAAGTTCTTTTTTAAGAAAGATATGATACGAAAAGGGATGATCATTATCTTGTTTAGTTAAATTATACTTACCATCTTCATACTTCTCTAAATAATATTTTTTATACTTATCTTTTTTTCTTAGCTCATTATGTAACACATTATAAAATAATGGATTGTGAGTTGATATAATTACTTTTACTTTAGATTGTATAACTTTTATTATTTTAGCTAGATCTATAGCAAGTTCTATTAGGTAATTATCATCTAAAGAGCTAACAGGGTCATCAATAAAAATATATTCAATACTTTTAAATCTATTATTACTACCTTCATCAATACTTATTTTTATTTTATCTATAACAGTATAGAATATACTCCATATAAAGTTACTTTCTTCTCCTTTTGATATTTTTATACTTTCTTCAGCCAATGAATCTCCGCTAGCATAATAGAAATTAACGCTAGAGAATTCTTTGCCAAAGTTAGGGGTTAACTTATCATTATTTATATATCGTTGGAAGTTTGAAGTTATTTCTTCTTTCTCATCTTCATCTAATTTTTCATTTATCCATTTTAGAAAATTATTTCTATAAATGTTTAATTTTGGATTTATACTTTCATTATCCCAGTAAAACATATCTTCAGTGTATGAATTATAGTATATGATTTTTCTATCATCTGTTTTACTATACTTAGATTGAATCAATTTTTTAAATTCATTTGAGAGTCTTGTTTTCCCTGTTCCATTAAAGGCATAAATTAAATGCACTCTTGCTTCATCATTCATTAAGAATTGAGATAACTCTAACAGTGTTTTACTCATAAATTTTACTTCTCGAAATTTAGTAATTCTTTTTGATAATATAGATATTGTTTTTTTCTTTTGATAATTTCCTTTGGTAATCCATAACTAAGTGAGTTTGTTAAAGTATAAAATTTATCTAATTTTTCAATAATAGCTTGTTGGGTTTCTATGTTAGGAACCAAAATTCTAAATTCTTTTACTTTTTGATCAGAAATGGAGGGATATGCTGATCCACTTTGATTTTCTTCTACATAATTTTTAAAGTTAATTGTAGATAAAAAATAAAATAACCATTTTGGTAAAACAATATCAGTATTAGCTCGTAATACACAATATCCTGTACTTGCTATTTCACCTGAAAATTCTTTGGTAATTGATGCAATACGTTGCTGTGTTGGTCTAGTTGTTGCAAAGATAATATCATTTTCTTTGACTATTTTTTGTGCTCTGCTAGGTGCGTTTAGAGCATTAATCTCAATAGTTTCTGTAATATTATTATTTTCCCTGTCTACAGATGTTAAATCTATATAACGATATGTTTTAGTGTTATTTTTCCATCTTATATTTTGTGTCTTTTCAACAAGTTCTCCCAACGTTCTCCACTCAAACCCAACTTTCCCAAGTTCTTCTTCGCTCAATAATTTATCACGATAGTATTGATACTGTTTTCGACGTAGTATAAGCTCGCTGGTAAGCTCGCTGGTAAGCTCGCTGGTAAGCGCTGTCAATGCGTCCAAAATTCGTACGATTTCGGTTTGGACGGAGAGTGGAGGGATGGGAATTTCAAGATTCTCAATTTGCCCTGCTTTTAAATAACCTTGATTAGATGAATTTTTCTTAGATAGTAAACTATTTAAAATAAACGGCGCAGTAAAATAATATAAAAAGAATTTATGATTAACTAATTCACGGTTTAATCGTAAAACATACATATTTTGCCCATAGAAATTCAAATCTTCTTGTTTTACAATTGTAGCTTCACCAATAGTTCCAATCATACTTATTAGAATATCATTTTCTACAATGCATCTGGTTTTTGATAATTCTTGATAAACATACTCATTGATATACTTTGTATTTTGGAAATCTATTTTTCCACCTTTAATATTTTTGGAAGTGATATATGGAATGTTTCCATTATCATCAAATTCTGGAGTAGCTGGCATTAGCCAAAAATTATCGTTACAAAGGGATTTTACGGTTTTCCACTTAACCTCAGCCCCATTCAATAATTTATCTAAAAAAGTGCGGTCATTTTTCATGATGTTTTCTCTTTTTGCCTGATTCAGTTGTTGCAAAATTTGCAACAACTGAATCAGGTATTAATTCGCCTTCGCTAAAAATATTTTTTATATGGCGAGAAATGGTTGATTTATTTCGATCAAATAACGTTGCCATTTGCTCAAGCGACAGCCAAGCCGTTTCTTGATCAAACTGCACATCAACGGAAACTTTGCCATCATCAGTCTTAAAAATCACGAGTGAGTGGTTTAAAGTGCGGTCAGTTTTCATCGTATTTCTCGTAGGGCGGACTTCAGTCCGCCGTTGTGATATTGAAAATTTTTCAGCGGACTGAAGCCCGCTCTACATTTATGCTGCTTTTATGCCTCAATCTCCGCCACAATTTTATCAATCTCGGCACGTAAGCGGTCAATATTGGCAACGGTTTTACGAATATCTTCGTTTAATTGGTCAATATCAATGAGTTCCCGGGTGTCTTCTGGTTCTACATAAGAACTTACTGAAAGATTGTAATTATTTTCATCATTGGCGATTTCATCATTGCTAACAGATTTTGCCAAATGGGGAACGTCTTCTTTATCAACGAACAGTTTTAGGATTTGTTCAATATGTTCGTCTTCTAGAATGTTGTTATTGGTGGCGGATTTAAACAAACCACTGGCATCAATAAATTGTGTTTGAGTGTCTGCTTTGTGTTTGGAAAGCACCAAAATATTCACCGCAATGCTGGTGCCGAAAAATAAATTCGGTGCTAGGGCAATAACGGTTTCCACAAAATTGTTGTCGACTAAGTATTGACGAATTTTTTGCTCGGCGCCGCCACGATAAAAAATTCCCGGGAAGGAAACGATAGCCGCTCTGCCTTTTGCCGAAAGATAACTTAATGCGTGCAAAATAAAGGCAAAATCGGCTTTCGATTTTGGGGCAAGCACGCCCGCCGGCGCAAATTGTGGTCTTTCGGGGCGGAGATAATCGGCCTTAAAAAACTCCCAAGCCGCCTCGTTAAATTCGGCAAACCGTTCTTCGCGTTGGCCGCCGTTTTTGCCAACTAACACCGCTAACCAGTCCGAGCGGTTATTCATATCCGCCTCCCTTGCCTTGTCTTGGCTTGCTAGTCCAATTTTCTCTCTTAGCTTTATCTAGGATTGCTTTCTTGGTTTTAGGCAAGCTATCTAACTCAAGATCGGCCAATTCCTGAGCACTGAAATGTGATTTAAGTTCATTCATATGAACTCCTATAAATCTAATTGAATATTCAATTTGATAGCTATTTCTCGTTCTCTTCCGTAGTTAAGTTTAGATTTCCCACTTAAAACTCGACTGATTTCATTTGAACTATAGCCATTTCTACGCCCCCATTCAGCTTGAGTCATATTTATCTCTTTAAACCAAGCCTTGGCTTCTTCTCGTGTTTTTTTCTGCATAAAACTACCTTTTTATGGACTAAAAACAGTTTATGAACTAAACTGCTTACCTTGTTTTAATATTGAATCATATAGTTCAATATTGTTTACTGAGTTCATATTAAATATGAATTTTATGAATTGCAAGAGGTTTCTTATGAAAAATTTCACAAACATTGTTAACAGATTAAAAACTGAACTATCCATATCCATGGACAAGGATGTTGCGGAGTTTTTGGGCATGTCTAAAAGCGCTTTCGCAGAAAGAAAGCGCCGAGGAGTATTTCCTGAAGAAGCGTTAAGATTGGCTGATTTGGGTCATCCTGAACTTAAACTGGATGTGGAATATATATTGAGCGGGCAAAGGAACGCTACTCGGGAATTTTTAGTTCAAAATTCCAAAAGAATAATTAGCAGCCATTTATCTGAAGATGACTTTAACATTGAAGAAGTATTTATAACCCCTAAAGATGCTGAATCGTATGTTTTATTAAACCTTGAAGAGATATTAATGCTTAGTTGGTATAGACGCAGCGATAGCAAAGGCAAGAGTCTCATTTTTGATACAGCAAAAATGAGTTGTGATTTATCAATCGCAAATATGAGGCTAAATGAACACACAGAAAAACGCTTACTTAGCGACACGGAAACAAAAAAACGATAAAAAATTAAATTCTTATGTTTCAATAAGTTAATCGACGCTTTAAGTTCACAGAAAAACTACACAGTAAAAATCTTTTACTGTGTAGTTAATCATTTTCTTAGATCTAAACATAACAGCAACCGCATCTTAAACAATACCTGCGGATTAGCGGACAATGAAACCTCACCTGTGCTGACAAACGTTAGGTTTACGCCCTTATCCGCCTTTTAAAGAGCAAAAACAAAAAGCTGCTTTAAACGGCTTTTAAACGATTTTTAAACGCTTTTTGCGATCCTCATTTTGATAGCCGTTTTTTTTGTATTTTTCGGCCTTTTTTGTTTTTTGTCCTCATTTTGAGATTTTGGACTTCAACCCAATAAAAAAGGACGCCGTTTTTTCTTGCGCCCTTGCTTTTATTGACTTTGTCTTTCTTTTTGTTCCGTTTGTTCCCGTTTAATTTAACTTAATCCCTAACTTTATCCGTTCCTCATTTTGATAGAGGTTTTACAATTGGTATTAGCCTCAGCAACCACGTTTTTGAACAGCTGGCTTGGATAAATAAAGTAGCCTTTGGTTCTTACGGCATCGTCTCTAATTTCCGGTGTAATCACTTCATCAGGTAAGGCAGCATAATTAACGTTTTCATCACCGGCTTCAATATAGTTAGTAAAATTTTCACTGATAAAACGATAAAACAATGCACCCAGCACATATTGTTTAAAATCCCAGCCATCCACCGAACCACGTACGTCATTGGCAATTTGCCAGATACGGCGTTGAAGTTCGGCGCGTTGTTGAATTGCTGCTGCCATAAAAAAGCTCCTTTAGGGAATTGAGTATCTTAAGTTTAATTGAAGCCGTTATTCTACCTTTCACCTGTTCATTTATAAATATCAATCACCGGATTCCTATCATAAAAATCCCCACGACTTTATTTTTATGGGGATTTTATAGGTATTGTAGCGAGCAACTTATTGTACGAATTACTATATTTACCAATAAATCTTGATGAAGGTATGATCGGCAATGATTTGTTGTATTGGATGTTATAGATGAAGAGGAAAACTTTTTTGCACAATAAGTTGCACACTGCAATAACAGATAAAATGAACACTGATAATTTCACCGGGTTACATTCTAACTCTCTTAAAGTGCGGTCAGTTTTTTCCGTGTTTTTAGCCGGTGATTGGTTGTACCTGTTTTTCATCAGCGCAAAAATAAACGTGATTTATTTAGTATTTTGCATTCAATGGCATATAATCCTGCGCAATCAATGATGATACTTAACTTATGAGGGATTGAATATGCAAAAATGGTTTAAACGCAGTTTAGGTTTGGTTTGTCTTTCGCCTTTCTTCTTCGCCCAGCAGGCGCAGGCGGAAGGGCGCTTAACCGTGTATTGTACGGTGCAAAATAAAGTGTGTGAAAAAGTGACGAGGGATTTCGGTGCGAAATATAACGTGGAAACCCAATTCGTACACGGCGGCACGGAAACCATTTTTGGCAAGATTAAAGCGGAAAAAGACAATCCGCAGGCGGATTTTTGGTATGGCGGAACTATCGAACCGCATTTTCAGGCTGGGGAGTTAGGCTTGCTGGAAGCCTACCGTTCGCCGAAACAGGCGGAAATCCTACCGCAGTTTAAAACATTGATGGCAGAAAAGGGCGAGTTTACGTCCGTGGCGTATATGCTGGTGTTAGGTTTCGGCGTAAATACGCAAAAATTAGCCCAACTCGGTTTGCCAACGCCGCAAACCTGGGAAGATTTGTTAAAGCCGGAATACAAAGGCGAAATTCAGCTGCCCGATCCACGTGCTTCCGGCACCACTTACACGATTATGGCGACTTTAATTCAGCTTTGGGGTGAAGAAAAAGCCTTTGATTACCTGAAAAAACTCAATGAAAATGTGTCGCAATATGTGAAAAGTAATTTGGTGACGGCGAATTTATCGCGCGGCGAAACGGCGATCAGTATTGGATTTGTGCATTCTTACGCCACGGAAAAAGAAAAAGGTGCGGCGGTGGAGGCGGTGATGCCGCAAGGCAAAACGGGTTACGCCTTAGGGGGCGCAAGTATTATTAAAGGTGCGCGTAATTTGGATAACGCCAAACTGTTCATGGATTATGTGCTTTCCAAAGAGGTGGAAGAAATTCCGTGGCGTGAATTCGGTTTGTATCAAATTCCGACAAACGTGAACGCTGAAGCCTCACCGAAATCCGTTAATCCGAAAACTTTACAATTACTGGATTTTGATTTTGTGAAATTCGGTTCCAGCGAAGAAGGCAAGCGCCTGATTAATAAATGGCTGGCGGAAATTAAATTGGCGAAATAATGCTAAAAAAACAATTTCGTCACAACCTCATCTGGATTCTGCTTGCATTCACGGCATTTGCATTATTGCCCGTGCGCGCTCTGGATTACGGCATTTTCGGCGCCACCGGCAGCGAATATTTCGCGGCGCTGGGGTGGGTGCAACCGAATATCAGCTGGCTGTGGTTTGCGGCGTTATTGTTTTTCCCTTTTCTTTCCCGTAGCGCTCTCGGGCGACCTAAAATCACCTTATTTTTAGCCATTTTTCTCGGCATCTTTATTTGGTGTTCCGCTGAATTTTTCCGATTTCGTTTTGGCTACGCCATTATTTTTCTGGCGTTGGCACTGGGCGCCATTTTGGTGGATGCCTTGGCACGCCTGCGGTTTATGCAGGGCGATCGTTTTTTATTAAGTGTCGCCTTGGGGCTGTCCTGTTTAGTCATTGGTTTTATTTTCTATCCTATCGGCAAATTGTTCGCCGCCTTTTTTAGCACAGAACCGGGGGATTGGCAGAATATTTCCGCTTTAATGGCGAATACCGGTTTATGGCAGGTGGTCGGAAATTCTTTGGCGGTGTCCGCTTCCGTGGGCGTTGTTTCCGTCGTCTTTGGCTTGATTTTCGCCCTTTATACCACCCGTATCGCCAAACGCAGTTTATGGGTTAGTAAGATTTTTTCGATTTTACCCATGGTCACACCGCCTTTTGTGGTGAGTCTTGGCGTCATGCTCATGTTCGGACGCAACGGTGCCGTCACACCGTTTTTAACGCAGCATTTCGGTGTGTCGGCAAATTGGTTATACGGTTTCAACGGCATTTTGATTTCCCACACGCTGGCGCTCACGCCTATGGCATTTATGCTCATTGAAGGGACGCTAAAAGCCTTATCGCCCAAATTGGAAGAAGCCGGAGTAATGTTAGGGGCAAGCCGTTGGCAAAGTTTTCGTTTTATTGTGTTGCCGCTGCTTAAACCGGCGTTAGCCAATGCGTTTTTGATCGTGATGGTGCAGTCGCTGGCGGATTTCAGTACGCCTTTCGTGTTGGGTGGCAATTTTGATGTGTTGGCAACGCAGATTTATTTTTATATTGTCGGCGCACAAAACGATTATTTAGCCGCCAGTAGCCTGGGGGTGATTTTGCTTGCTATTTCGTTGAGCATATTCTGGTTGCAATACCGTTTTATCGGCAGCCAAAACTATGTCACGGTATCAGGCAAATCTTTTGAAGGACGGATAACGCCGTTGGCTACCGGCTTGAACGTGCTGGTGACGACGGTTTTTATTCTTTGGGTGGGCTTTAACGGTATCTTATACGGCAGTATTTTTTACGGCAGTTTTATGCAAAGTTGGGGCATTAATAACCAATTTACTTTTCAGCATTACATCACCTTATTCGGGCAGGGCTGGAACAGCGGCGCCATTCCGTCTTTAGTGCAAACCGTGTTATTCGCCTTAATTGCCGCGCCCTTTACCGCCATCAGCGGTTTTCTGTTGGCCTATTTTTTCGCCCGCCGACATTTTTTCGGTAAAAAATACGCGGAATTTTTCACCTTATTAAGTTTTGCCGTGCCCGGCACAGTGGCGGGCGTCTCTTATATTCTGGCATTTAATCATGTGCCGCTGTATTTAACCGGCACCGGCGCCATTATTGTGCTTTCCATGATTACACGCAATATGCCCATCGGGTTGCGTGCGGCATTGGTGAATTTCAAACAGTTGGATCCGACCTTGGATGAAGCGGGCTATACGCTAAAAGCGAGCAGTTTTCAGGTGCTGCGCTTTATTCTTCTGCCCTTATTAAAACCGGCGTTATTATCCGCCTTGGTGACCGGCTTCGTGCGCGCCATGACTACCATCAGCGCCATTATTTTCTTAGTCACGCCAAGCACCCGCGTTGCCACGTCGTATATTTTAAATCGCGTGGAAGACGGCGATTACGGGCTTGCGGTGGCGTATGGCTCAACCCTCATTGTGGTGATGATGCTGGTTATCGGATTATTCGGGCGTTGGGTCGGCGATCTCAATTTGCAGAGCAAACAACATGACAGAACATATTGAATTAAAACACGTCTATAAATCCTTCGGGCAAACCAAGGTGTTGCAGGATTTCAATTTATCTTTCCAAAAGCATAAATTCACCACCTTGCTTGGCGCGTCCGGTTGTGGGAAAACCACCATTTTGCGCCTGATTGCGGGGCTAGAGGAGCTGGATAAAGGGCAGATTTTGTGCGACGGACGGGACCTCAGTCGGCTTGCTCCGCAACAACGTGGCGTGGGCTTTGTGTTTCAGTCTTACGCCTTATTTCCCCATTTAACGGTGGGCGAAAATGTGGCGTTCGGCTTAAAAATGCAGGATGAAAATGCGACGAACATTGCCGCTAAAGTGAAAAATGCGTTGAAAATGGTGGAGTTGGAGGGCTTTGAAACACGTCGTATCGAGCAGCTTTCCGGCGGGCAACAACAGCGGGTGGCGCTTGCCCGCGCCTTGGTTATCGCGCCGCAGATTTTATTGTTTGATGAACCTTTGAGTAATCTGGATACCAATTTACGCCGCACGTTGCGCGAAATGATTCGTCATTTACAGCAACAGCTGAATATCACCACCTTATATGTCACCCACGATCAAAGCGAAGCCTTTGCTATTTCCGATGAAGTGGTGGTGATGAATCAGGGCAAGATTGAGCAAATCGGCACCTCGAGCGAACTCTACCGCGCGCCGGCTTCCCGCTTCACCGCCACCTTCATGGGCGACGCCTCATTTTTTCCCGTGCAGTCAAAAAACGGTAAATTATTTATGGAGAAAAATCCGTTGGCATTAGCCCCTCAAACAGGCTTGGCGGACGGCAATTATCAGCTGGGCATTCGCCCGGAAGGGGTGTTGCTTGGTTTGCAAGGTGAGTCAGCTGCACAATGTACGATTCGGTCGGCAGTATTCATGGGAAATTATTGGGAAATTCACGCCTTGTGGCAGAGCTTGCCGCTATTGATTCATCTTAACCCGAACGATTACATACCGAACCAACCGCATTATTTCGTGCAACTACGCCCCATCGGTTGGTTTTTGCTGCCGGCAGAAGGGTAAAGCGCGGTAAATTTAAAAAACGTTTTTTGAAATGACCGCACTTTTGCAACAATCTTATTCCCCCGCCCAAACGACCATCACTTTATCGCCGTCTAATTCACGGCTGAAGGCGTAGTATTTATCCGTTTTGGCGGTGGTTTGTTTACCCGCGCCGATTGCCGGATGTGCCTGGCGGAAGCGGGCGAGTGTTTGCCAGTGGGTGAGCAGGGCTTGTTTGTCGGCGTTCGTGCCGAGTTCCTGCCAGTTCATGTCGGAGCGTGTGCCTTGCATCGGGTCTGATCCTGTCGGTCCGAATTCACGACCACTTTCATCGCCGTAATAGATTTGCACGGCGCCCGGCGCCAGTAATAACAGGTTGGCGGCGATTTTTTGTTTCGCGTTGTTGCCTTGGCTGTCGGTGTGATAGAACAAGCGGGTATCGTGGGAGGAAAGATAACTCAACACATTGAACTCTTTCAGTTTGTCGCTCATGTCCTGATATACGGGGTCAATGTAGGCAAAGCAATCCAAGGCGTTTTTCGCCTGATCCTGAAAGTCGAAATTGATCATGGCGTCAAAACCGTTTTGGTAGTAATCGCTTTTCAGCACGCCGTGTCCCCAGGCTTCGCCCGTCATCCAAAACGGTTCTCCGTTGCTCTCGGACGGATGTTTTTGTTGCCATTGGCGCAATGCTGCGTCTGCCGATTGTTTTAATGCCAGCCAAGTGGATTTTTCAACGTGTTTGGCGGTATCCACGCGGAAGCCGTCCACGCCGTAGTTACGCACCCAGTCGGACAGCCAACCGATGAGATAATCACGCACTTTGGCATTCGGCAGGGCTTTGGCGTGGGTTTGTTTATGTTGATAAAACGGTGGCAAACCCACCGCGTTGTCGCTTTCGGTTTTGAGATCGGGCAGTGAGGCGAGGGACATTTTCAGATCGTCGAATTTCGGGCTGTCATAGTCGCCGATGTCGGAGCGCACCCAATCCTTGCCCCACCATTTCGCCCAGCCTGCGCTATCGCCGAAATTAATGTAATCGTTAAAACTATGCCAATTCTGACCGCGTTTCGGTTTCCAATTCGTCCATTTTTCACCCAGCACAGATTGCATTTCCTCCGGTTTCAGGTAAAACGAACCGAAACCGAATTCCTGCATATCCGCTAGGGTGGCGTAGCCGGTATGGTTCATCACCACGTCGAAAATCACTTTCATGCCGCGTTTATGGGCTTGCTCAATGAAATGGCTGAGATCCTGTTCCGTCCCCATGTTGGCGTCAATTTTCGTCCAGTCCTGATGATAATAACCGTGGTAAGCGTAATGTGGAAAATCGCCCTTATCCCCGCCGCCGACCCAGCCGTGCATTTGTTCCAACGGCGAGGAAATCCAAATGACGTTTACACCGAGCTGTTGCAGGTAATCCAGTTTTTCCGTTAAGCCTTTTAAATCGCCGCCGTGGAATGTGCCGATTTCCTGCATACCGTCTTTTTGTCGTCCGTAGCTATGATCGTTGTGCGGGTTGCCGTTACGAAAGCGATCAGTCAACACGAAATAGACGGTGGCATTCTTCCAGTGAAAAACACTTGGATTTTTAACCGCACTTTTTTCCAATAACAGCAAGCCACCCGCCAGCGGATCCGGAGTTAAGGTTACTTTACTGTTTTTTACCACCGCACTTTTGCCCGAATAAGCATCGCGCACGCTATCGCCATCGGCGAAGGTTTGGCTCACATCAATTTCCAACGGTTTCTGATTCCACTTCGGGCAGGTTTTCGCCACGGCTTCCGGCTCCGGCTGTTGTTCAATGCTGATACGTAAAGTCGGCGTGCCACTGCGGGTGTCGATTCGGGCGAGATAATTGCCGTGACGGAAAATGCGTAATTGCGGTGCGTCGCCGTGGCAAGGTTCGAGGGACGCGGTTTGGTTGAGTTTCACGGCGGTTTGCGGCTGGAAGCATTTGCCGTCGCTGTGGAATTGTAACGGATAATTGCCTTTATCCAGCGTTACCTGTCCTTGGAAGAGTTGCTTTTCGGCGTTATCGTTCAGTTCGTTAAACTGTGGGTGTTGCCACGCGGCAAAGGCATTGGTGGCGCAGAACAGGGAAAAATAGAGTAGGGATCTTTGCATGGAACGCCTCCTGATGAACAAAAGTGCGGTGGTTTTTTGCAGTGTTTTTCTCTCTCGCCCGCAAGCGGGAGAGAGACAGGCGAAAAGTGCGTTTAGCACTTGAAGCCGGAGAGAGGGGAAGGTGGACGCTATTTCCCCTCTCCCTCCGAAAATCCTTCGGATTTTCTCCACCCTCCCCCGCAAGTAGGGGAGGGGAATTGATATACATTATATCGGGCGGGCACGGGACCCGCCCCTTGTATCTCAACCGATAAAGTTAAATCATAAAATCAGGGTAAGAAATTGAACCTGTCCCAAGTGCCAGACACTGAG